>JAEXZY010000055.1 GCA_023404955.1 Actinomycetes bacterium | reverse complement strand
GGGGGGGGGGGGGGGGGGGCCCCCCCCCCCCCCCCCCCCCCCCCCCCCCCCGAGTCTGGTTGGCGCGTACGACTCGGCGCACGAACGCCGGCCGCATGAGTTGGGTGGGTGAATCCAGCAATCCGGTCACCTTGATCAGGTCCACGGCGACGTGCGGATCGGTTTCGGCGGCTGCCGTGACCGCAGCCAGGCAGGGCTGCGTCACCCGCACCCAGAGCCGGCGGTGCCCCTCGACCTCCGGCAGCGCCAGGTCCGAACCGACCGCGATACGCCATGCGCTCCGCAGCCTCGGGGTGCACGCGCGGAAGAACCGCCGGCCCAGATTTGCGTCGCCGTGGCGCAGGCAGTCCCGCAGGATGGTCGCCTCGATGGCCGACAAGGTCAGACCCTGGCCGTACACCGGGTTGACACTGCAGATCGCGTCGCCGACCACCAGCAGGCCCCGCGGGAGACGCTTGAGCTTGTCGTAACGACGCCACCGGTTCGATGGCACCCGGAAATGCACCGCCTCGCCGACAGGTGTCGCGGCACGCACTGCAGCCAGCACCCGATCGGGTACCAGGCCGTCGCCGACGGCGAGCATCTCCGGGCGATTGGCCGGCGGTGGGTGACCGGCCAACGAACCGATGGTGAGCGTCCAGGTGTTCTTCTCATGACCGACCAGTGACCACATCGACGGTCGCTCGGGTTCCGGCAGATAGGCCACCACCTGCTCGGGCAGGGAGCCGGGAGGCATCTGCAGGCGCTGGCTGGCGTAGGCCAGTTTGACGACGACATCGTCCTCGGGGGGCCGACTGTAGCCCAGTCGTTCGAGCAGCACGGGCGTGCGTGACGCCCGGCCGGTCGCATCGACGACGAGATCGGCGTCCAGCACGGACGTTGTCTGCCCGTGCGCCACCTCGACACCGGTGACGGCGGACCCGTCGGCGGTGCTTACCAGTCCGACGGCGAGGCGGTCGTCGAGGATCGTGACGTTCCCCATGGCTTGGACCCGCCGGCGGATGGTGCGTTCGACCAGTCCGGAACTGGGGAAGTGCATCGTCGCCGCATCGGGCCGGTGGACATCACGGTCCTGAGCCAGCCGGTGCCCGCCCACGCGGATGTGTAGCCGGGTGAGGGTGTCGCCGCGCAACGAGGGAACCCCCTCGGCGGCGAGATCGTCCTCGAACCCCGGAAACAGTTGGGCGAGAAGCACGGTGGCGGCGGGCGGCAAGACCCGGCCGTAGCGGAAATGCGATACGCCGCGCCGGGCGTCCGGGTCCTCGGTCAGGTCATCGCGTTCGACGATGGTGACGCTCCGGTAGTGCTCGGCGAGGACCCGCGCGGCGAGCAGGCCGGCGATGCTCCCTCCCAGCACCACCGCCCGCTCGCCCACGATCGCCATACTCGAAGTCTGCGGGACCTGGAGGCCGCCACTTAGAGTAGTGCGCTACTCATATTTGCCCGACGGACTACTTCAACTCGGCAGAGGACAGCCCCAGCAGACGGCGGGCGACCACCAGTTGCTGGATCTGCTGGGTGCCCTCGAAGATGTCCAGGATCTTCGAATCGCGAGCCCACTTCTCCAGCAGCGACTGCTCGGAGTAACCGACCGTGCCGGCCATCTCGACAGCCTTCAACGTGATGTCACTGCCGACCCGGGCGGCCTTGGCCTTACCCATGGAGGCCTCTTTCGAGTTCGGGATCTTGTTGTCGGCCTGCCACGCCGACCGCACGGTCAGCAGATAGCCGGACTCCCACTCGGCCTCCATGCGAAGGAACTCGGCCGCCGGAGCGCTCTGGGCGTGCGCCGGCTTGTCGTAGGAGATCTCGATGCCCGCCTCGGTGAGGATGACCCGCAGTTCCTCCAGCGCGGCGCGTGCCACGCCGACAGCCATCGCCGCCACGATCGGCCGGGTGTTGTCGAAGGTCTCCATGACCCCGCCGAAACCCTTGTCCACCTTGACTTCCGGATCACCCAGCAGGTTCTCCTTGGGGATCCGGGCATTCTCGAAGCGGATCGCCGCGGTGTCGGAGGCCTTGATGCCGAGCTTGTGCTCCAGCCGTTCGACGGTGACACCGGGGTGTTCGCGGGGAACGATGAACGACTTGATAGCGGCGCGGCCCAACGACTTGTCGACCGTTGCCCACACCACGATGTGGCTGGCCCGCGATCCGGCCGTGACGTAGATCTTCTCGCCGTTGATCACGTACTCGTCGCCGTCGAGGACCGCGGTGGTGGTCACCGCCGCCGAATCGGACCCGAAGCCCGGTTCGGTGATAGCCATCGCGGCCCACACCTTGCCGAGCCGTTCGAGTTGCTCTTTGGTCGCCACACTGGAGATCGCGGCATTACCGAGTCCCTGATAGGGGATCGACAGCAGCAGCGCGACGTCGCCCCAGGAGACCTCGAGTGCGTTCACCAACGCGGACATGTTGGCGCCGTTGATATTCGACTTGCCGTCGACATCACCGCCACCGACGCCGTCGGCACCGGCGAAGGAGATGGTCTTGGCCGCCGAGATGCCCTCGAACAACGTGGCCAGTGTGTCGAGCTCGACCGGGTAGGCGTGCTCGGCGAGGTCGTACTTGCGGGAGATGGGGCGCAGCATCTCGGCGGCACCCTGATGTCCCTTTTCGATGACTGCCCGCAGTTTGCGCGGCATTTCCAGATTGATTGCCATGACAAGACCTTTCTAGAGAAACCGGCTACTACAGGACGACGACACCCTCGGCGACGCCGAGTGCCCGCAGATCGCGGTACCAGCGTTCGACCGGGTGTTCCTTGGTGTAGCCGTGACCGCCGAGCAGCTGCACGCCGTCGAGGCCGATCTGCATGCCCTTGTCGGTGCCCAGCTTCTTGGCCAGTGCCGCTTCGCGGGCGAAGGAGAGCCCCTGTTCGGCGCGCGCGGCGCCGCGCCAGGTGATCAGCCGCAGGCCGTCGAGTTCGATCGCGATGTTGGCGCACATGAACGCCACCGACTGCCGGTGGGCGATCGGTTCGCCGAACGCTTCGCGCTCCTTGACGTAGGGGACGACGTAGTCGAGAACGGCGTGCGAGGTGCCGACGGCCAGCGCCGCCCAGCCCAGCCGCGACAACGCGATCGCCTCGGAGTAGTTGCTGTCGTGCTCGGCCTCGCTGACGTCCTCACCCAGCCGGGCGCTCAGCGGCACGGTCACTTTGTCGAGTTCGACGCGCCCGAGCGCGGCCGCGCGGATGCCCATGCTCGGGTCGGCGGTGACGGACACCCCGTTCGCCGACGATTCGACGAGGAACAGCGCGGGCTTGCCGTTGAGTTGCGCGGCGATGACGAACAGCTCCGCGTCGGCGGCTGCCGGCACCAGCGACTTGACGCCGTCGAGCCGGTAGCCGCTCGGGGTCCGGACCGCGGTGGTCTTCAGGGCAGTCGGGTCGAACAGCGGGTGCGGTTCGGCGATCGCGACGCACGCCTGCGGGACGTTCTCGCCCGCGAACTCCGGCAGGTAGGTCGCCTGCTGATCGGCGCTGCCCCAGTGCGTCAGGGCCGATGCGACGCCCCCGGGCGCCAGGATCGGCAGCGCCAGACCCATGTCGCCGTACGCGAGCGCCTCGGCCACCAGGGCATTGGTGATGGTGCTGCGCTGTTCGGCGATCCCGTCGAAGTCCTCGGGGATGTTGACCGCGGTGATGCCCAGCTCGGCGGCCTTGGCGATCAGGTCCGGCGGATAGGTGGCCGCGGCGTCGGCGTCGTGCGCGGCGGGGCGCAGGATCTCCTCGGCGAACTCCTCGACGGTCTGGACGATCATCTTCTGGTCGTCGTCGGGGGTGAGGTCGAAGTAGTCCGCGCCGCTGGGCTTCAGCCGCGTCGCGGGTTTGCCGAGGCCCTGCACGCGCTTGAACTGCCGGGTGGTCGCGCCGGCCGCCGAGAAGGCTTGCTTCACGCCGTATTTGAGGCCGCGATTCAGCGGATCGCGCAGGTTGTACTTGTCCAGGAACTCCTGCCCGATCAGGGGCGTGAGCAGCGCGATTCCGACATCAGTCGCGGAGCGCTTGTGCTTTTGCAGGCCGACGCCGCTTTCGCGATCGGCTCGCTTGGACGGCAGGGTGTTCGTCATTGGTCAGCTGCCTCCCTGGGATGTGGAAGAAGCGCGAGTGCGCTAACTGACTCCAGAGTAAGGTATCGCAACTGACTTATGAGTAAGGTATCCCGATTGTTGTCTAATTCACACCGGTCAGCGCGCTGAGCACCGCGTCGTGCACCAGGCCGTTGGTGGCCACTGCGCTGCCGCCATGCGGGCCGGGCCGAGCCGAGAGATCGGTGAACCGCCCGCCCGCCTCGCGGACCAGGATGTCGAGCGGGGCGAGGTCCCACAGTTTGACCTCGGGCTCCACCGCGACGTCAACGGCACCCTCGGCGACCAGGCAGTACGACCAGAAGTCGCCATAACCGCGGGTGCGCCACACCGCGTCGGTGAGATCGATGAAGGTAGAACGCGCGGCCTCCCAACCCGTGGTCAGGTCGGAGTATGACAGGCTGGCCGACCCGAGGTCGGCGACGCCGGAGACCGAGATCGGCCGCGTCGTCCCGGAAAAAGAGGTGAACGCGCCTTGGCCGGTCCCGGCCCACCAGCGCCGGGCCAGGGCTGGTGCGGTCACCACACCGACCTCCGGCACGCCGTCGACGAGCAGCGCGATCAGCGTCGCCCACACGGGCACCCCGCGGACGAAGTTCTTGGTGCCGTCGATCGGATCGACCACCCAGTGCCGGCCGGCGAACTCCGTGGTGCCGCCGAACTCCTCGCCGAACACCGAGTCGGCGGGTCGGTGCTCGGCCAACCGCGCCCGCAGCAGCCGCTCGGCGTCCAGGTCTGCGTCGGTGGCCGGGGTCATGTCCGGCTTCGTCTCGACGCGCAGATCCACCGCGCCGAATCGCTGCATCGTCAACGCGTCGGCCTCCTCGGCCAGTGAGAGGGCCAGGTCGAGGTCGTCGGCGATGTCAGCGGAGTGGGTGCTCATAGGTGGAGTCCTACCATGGCGGTGTGGCCGAACTCGCGATCATGCTGCTCATCGTCGGTGCCCTCGTGCTGCTGCTGGCGCCCCGGATCATGCGCAAGCGCGGCGTGGGCAACGACTCGGTGCCGGGCACGCTCCTCGTGACCGGGGTGAGTCCCCGCCCCGTCGACATGACGGGCGAGCAGTTCGTCACCATCACCGGCGTCATCAACGGCCCGACGGTCAATGAATACACCGTCTACACCCGGATGGTCGTGGACGTGAACGCCTGGCCGACGATGGGCCAGCTCATCGACGTGGTGTACTCGCCGCGCAATCCGGAGAAGTGGGCGTTCGCCTCACCCGTGCCCAATCCGGAGTAGCTGTTCGAGACTGGTCAGCTTGACCCGCGGGCGCCCCGACCCCTGACCGGTGGTGCGCTCGTGCTCGTCGATCAACCGCCAGTGGGCGTTGGTCACCAGCTTGGGCTGACGTTCCGCCAGCCACTGCTCGACGGTGGCGGCGTGGTCCTCGCCCCGATCGGTCGGCTCGGCCGCCTGCAGATCGGCGAGCAGCGTGGCGACGGTGTCCGCGGAATCGCTCTTGTTGCTGCCGATCACGCCGGTGGGGCCGCGCTTTATCCAGCCCACCACGTACTCGTTGCGGCTGCCCTCGACGCGTCCGTCGGTGTGGGGGATCGTGCCCGACCGCTCGTCGAACGGCAGGCCTGGCATCGGCACGCCCCGATAGCCGACAGCACGGACGACGAGTTGCGCCGGGACTTCTTCCCGTTCACCGGTGTCCCGGGCCGACACCCGGCCGTCCTCGCCGCGCACCAGCTCGTTGCGGCCCAGCACGATCGACTCGACCTTGCCCTCACCTTTGATCTCGATCGGTGACGTGCGGAACCGGAAGACGATCCGCCGCTTGGCGCCCTTGAGGTCTTTCTCGCCGTAGGCGCGCAGCACCTTGATGTTGTTGCGCACGGTCTTGCCCGCGGCGTCGAGGTCCTCGTCGGTGATGTCGGCGAAGTCGGCCGGGTCGATGATCACGTCCACGTCGCCGAGAGCCTCCAGGTCGCCGAGCTCGCGCAACTCCAGCGTCGTGAACGGTGCCTGTAGCGGGCCGCGCCGCCCGATCACCAGCACCTCCTCGACGCCGCGCGCATGCAGGGAGTCCAGTGCGTGGTCGGCGATGTCGGTCTCGGCCAGCAGGTCGGGATCGCTGACCAGGATGCGGGCCACGTCGATGGCCACGTTCCCGTTGCCCACCACGACGGCGCGCCCGGACGAGATGTCGGGTGCCATTTCTTCGTAGTGCGGGTGGGCGTTGTACCAGCCGACGAAGTCGACCGCCGCCACACTGCCCGGCAGATCCTCACCCGGGATGCCCAGCGGCCGGTCGGACTGCGCGCCGTTGGCGTAGATGACCGCGTCGTAGAGGTCCGCGAGTTCGGTGGCTTGAACGTGCTCGCCGACGACGACGTTGCCGAAGAACCGGAACCGCGGATCGGCGGCGATCTTGTCGAACTGGGCCGAGATCGACTTGATCTTCGGATGGTCCGGCGCGACACCGGAGCGGACGAGGCCCCACGGGGTCGGCAGCATCTCCAGCATGTCGATGCAGACGTTGCGGCTGACGCCGCCGACATCGTCCCCGCCGGCGTCGGCGGCCTTCAGCAGGGCGCCGGCGGCAAAGAACCCGGAGGGTCCCGAACCGACGATCGCCACGTGATACGGACGCAAAGTGGGCATGTGGGCTGCCTTCTGTCGCGGCCCGGCCACGCGCAGGGGGCTGTCGCGTCGCGGCCGGACGAGGTTGCCTCCCGATGCTAGAACGCAGTCGGCGTCGGTCGGCGGGAACGCGCGGACCGGTACCCTGAACTCCCGTGGATCCTGACCGCCAAGCCGATATCGCTGCCCTCGACTCCACGCTCACCACTGTGGAGCGTGTCCTCGACGTCGAGGGACTTCGCGGGCGCATCACGCAGCTCGAGGAGGAGGCGTCCGACCCGAAGCTCTGGGATGACCAGACGCGGGCGCAGAAGGTGACCAGCGACCTCTCCCACGCCCAGAACGAGCTGCGTCGGGTCGAGGAGCTACGTCAGCGCGTCGAGGATCTGCCGGTGCTCTACGAACTCGCCGCTGAGGAGGAGGGCGACGCGGTTGGCGAGGCGGTCTCGGAAGCGGACGCGGAACTGCGCCAGCTGCGCGAGGACATCGAAGCGCTCGAGGTCCGCACGCTGCTGTCCGGCGAGTACGACGAGCGAGAGGCGCTGGTCAACATCCGTTCCGGCGCCGGCGGCGTGGACGCCGCCGACTGGGCCGAGATGCTGATGCGGATGTACATCCGCTGGGCCGAGAAGCACGACTATCCGGTCGAGGTTTTCGACACGTCCTATGCCGAGGAGGCGGGGATCAAGAGCGCGACGTTCGCCGTGCACGCCCCGTTCGCCTACGGCACCCTCTCGGTCGAGCAGGGCACGCAC
>JAEXZY010000036.1 GCA_023404955.1 Actinomycetes bacterium | reverse complement strand
TCTCGCGGTGCTCGGCGGCGGCTACAGCGCCGCCGAGCTCGCCCACGTCTTCGCGGCTGCCGGCAGCCGCATCACGATCATCGAGAAGTCGGGCCGCCTCCTGGGCGGCCCGCAGGACGACGCCGTGCGTGACGTGTACACAGACTTGATGCGCGACACCTACGACGTGAGGTGCGGCGCCGATCTCATCGGAATGTCAGGCAGCGCAGGCAATCTCAGCATCGATCTCGACGACGGCACGTCGGTGCGGGCCGACGCACTGCTGGTCGCCGTTGGACGCCGCTCCAACAGCGACCGCCTCGACGTCGAGAAGGCCGGCATCGACACCCACGACGACGGCCGCATCGCCGTGGACCGCTACTGCCGCACCTCCGCCGAGGGAGTTTTCGCACTCGGCGACGTCAGCACCGCGATCCCCCTCAAACACGTCGCCAATCGCGAGGCCGGCATCGTCAAGCACAACCTGCTGCACCCTGGCGATCTCCGGGAGATCAGTCACGAGCTGGTGCCGTCGGCGGTGTTCACCAATCCGCAGATCGCGTCGGTCGGCCGGACCGAAGACGACTGCCGGCGCGACGGACTCGACTTCTCCGTCGGCATCGCCGAGTACTCCGACGTGGCTTATGGATGGGCGATGGAGGACACGGCCGGCCTGTGCAAGGTGTTGACCGAACCCGGCGGAACCATTCTGGGTGCCCATCTGATCGGCGCCCAGGCCGCCAGCCTCATCCAGATCTTCGTCGTCGCCATGAACTTCGGTATCACGGCCCAGGAACTTGCAGGCCGACCCTACTGGATCCATCCGGCGCTGACCGAAGTCGTCGAAAACGCACTGTTGAACCTCCAGGAGTCAGCCTCATGACCGTCGACCCATTCGTCCTGGTGCTGTTCGGCGCCCGCGGCGATCTCGCCCGCCGCATGCTGTTCCCCAGCATCTATCGGCTCGCCGCTGCCGGGCACTTCCCCGACGACTACGCAATCGTCGGTTCGGGACGCAGCGCACCCGACAGCATCGATGCTTTCCGCGAGTCGGTCCGCACAGGACTGTCGGAGTCGGTCGACGACATCGACGCTGATGTTGTCGACGAGCTGTTGCAGCGTTTGTCTTTTCAGTCATCGAATGCCGACGACGGCGCCGATCTGGCGTCCGCGGTGGCCGCCGCCAAGTCCGATGTGGGCGCCGACGCCCAAACGGTGATCTATCTGTCGGTGCCGCCCACGGCAATGGAGTCGATGATCGCGATGCTGGGCCGGGAAGGGCTCGCCGCGGATGCCCGGTTGATCATCGAGAAGCCGTTCGGCACCGACCTGGACAGTTCGCGCGCTCTCGATGCCACGGTGTCATCGGTTACCGAAGAGAGCTCGGTGTACCGCATCGATCATTTCCTGGGCAAGGAGGCCGTGCAGAACATCCTCGCTCTGCGCTTCGCCAATGCGATCCTCGAATCCGCCTGGAACAGAGACCATGTCGAGTCGGTGCAGATCGATGTGCCCGAGGACCTCGCACTGGAGGGCAGGGGCAGCTTCTACGAGTCCACCGGATGTTTTCGTGACATGGTGACGACGCACCTCTGCCAGGTGCTCGGGTTCGTCGCGATGGAACGGCCGGAGACGGTGGACGCCGACGCGCTGCGGGAGGCCAAAGCCGCAGTGTTCGAAGCGATGCGTCCGCTGGAACCCGACCGGGTGGTGTTCGGGCAGTACGACGGTTACCGCGACGACGACGATGTGGCAGACGATTCGCAGGTGGAGACGTTCGTGGCGCTCGAAGCCTTCGTCGACAACGAGCGCTGGCACGACGTGCCGTTCTACCTCCGGACCGGAAAGGCATTGGCGGACAATCGCCGCAGTGTCACCGTGACGTTCCGCACGCCGCCGTCCCCGTTTTCCGGCGACGCGCCCGAGCCAGACCAACTCGGCCTCGAGCTGAGCCAAACGCTCTCGGCCACGGTGGTTCTCAACGTCAAGCGACCGGGGGCGGACACCGTCATCGAACCGCTGCGCACCCAGCTCGATCTCGCTCGGACCGACCATGAGGACGACGCGCTGGAGGCTTACGAGCGGCTGCTGCTCGATGTCATGCGCGGCGATCAAACACTGTTCGCGCGCGGTGACGAGGTGGACCGGCTCTGGCAGGTGTGCCAACCCGTTCTCGACAATCCGCCGTCCGTGCAGCCCTATGCACGAGGCTCGTGGGGTCCTGAAGCCGCGCTGACGCTGCCCGGTGCTCGCGGGTGGCGGCTGCCCGATGCCTGATGGCCCGTCGATCGCGCAGCACGGACTGATCGGCGATCTGCGGACCTGCGCACTGGTCGCCACCGACGGCACGATCGACTGGTTCTGCGCGCCGAGGTTCGACTCCGGCAGTGTTTTCGGGGCGATCCTCGACCCCGACGCCGGCGGCAGCTGGACACTGACACCCGTCTGCGACAGAGCCGCGTCCCACCAGTTCTACCTACCCGAATCAGCCACGCTGATCACCCGCTTCCTGACCGAGCACGGCGTCATCGAGGTACACGACTTCATGCCGGTGTTGCGGCCGGGCGATGCGGAGCACCGGCAGCGTCTGGTGCGCCGGATCGTCGCGGTGCGAGGCACCACGACCGTGCGGATGACACTCGACGCGCGGCCGGACTACGGCAGGGCGCGGTTCGCGGTGGCATCGCGCGCCGGCAGGGTCGACTTTCGCTCCGACCAGTTGGCGATGACGCTGACCCCGACCACCGATGTCCGCGTTGACGGCGGGGTGGTCAGCGCCGAGTTCACGGTGCGCACCGGCGACGTGACGCAGTTCGTGCTGGAGGTGCTCGACAGCCCCGACGGCGATGCCGATGACGCCCCCGACGTGGACGCTCTGTTCGAGGCCACCGCCCAGTTCTGGCGAACCTGGCTGGCGAAGTCACGCTACCGGGGGCGGTGGCGCGAGATGGTGGAGCGCTCGGCGATCACGCTGAAGCTGCTCACTCACGAGCCGTCTGGCGCGATCATCGCGGCGCCCACCACCAGCCTGCCGGAAACCATTGGCGGCGAGCGCAACTGGGATTACCGATACGTGTGGATGCGCGATGCGGGATTCAGCCTGTACGCGCTGCTGAGCCTGGGCTTCGACGACGAGGCCCACGCCTTCATCGAATGGCTGTCTCGACGGCTGGGCCGAGGCGAGCGGGAAGCCGACGGCCTGGGGCCGCTGCGGGTGCTCTACGACATCGACGGAAACACGCCAGAGGAGATCGAACTAGACCATCTCCGTGGGCATCTGGACTCGAAGCCGGTACGGGTCGGCAACGCCGCAGCCGAGCAACTCCAGCTCGACATCTACGGTGATCTGATCGATTCGGTGTACCTGTTCAACAAGTACGGCGCCGGTATCAGCTACGACGCCTGGTCTGACGTCAGCTATGTCATCGGCTGGGTGGTCGACAACTGGCAACGCGACGACGCCGGGATGTGGGAGGTGCGCGACGGCGACAGGGCGAACACCACGTCGAGGCTGATGTGCTGGGTCGCGCTGGAACGCGCCATTCGCATCGCCCGGCAGCGCGGCCTGCCTGCCGACCTGGTGACCTGGTCACGGGTCCGCGACGAGATCTACCACCGCATCATGACCGCATGCTGGAACGCCGAGCTGCAGACGTTCACCCGGTTCGAGGACGACGACACGCTCGACGCCGGCGTGCTCCTGATGCCGATGGTCAAGTTCATCTCGCCGATCGATCCGCGGTTCCTGTCGACTCTGGCGGCCATCGAAGACCAGCTGGTCACCGACAGCCTGGTCTTCCGGTACGACGACAGCGACGGCCTCGACGGAAAGGAGGGCACGTTCTCGTTGTGCACCTTCTGGTACGTCGAGGCACTCACTCGGGCCGGGCGGCTACGGGACGCTCAGCTGGCGCTCGAGAAGATGTTCACCTACGCCAACCACGTGGGTCTCTACGCTGAACAGGTGAGCGCCACCGGCGATCAGGTCGGCAACTTCCCGCAGGCCTTCACCCACCTGTCGTTGATCAGCGCCGCGATCAACCTCGATCGCGCGCTCGGCTGAAAGGAACCGCACCCATGACCGTCGCCCAGCGGGAACGCGCCGCCCTGGTGTCCACGTTCCGCACCCTCTCGCCGGACTCCCCCACGCTGTGCGAAGGGTGGGACGCCCGAGAACTGGCCGCGCACCTCGTCGTGCGGGAACGCCGTCTCGACGCCGCACCGGGCATCCTGATCCCTGCGCTGGCGGGGTACACCGACCGGGTGCAGAAGCAGGTGTCGGCGGCGACGGAGTGGGACGCGCTGGTCGACCAGGTGGCCGAGGGACCGCCGCTGTACTCGCCGTTCAAGCTGCTAGATCCGATCGCGAACGTCGCCGAGATGTTCATCCACCACGAGGACGTCCGCCGTGCCCGCCCGGATTGGGAGCCCCGCCCGCTGGACGACCAGACCGTGGGGTCCTTGCGCCGTCCCGTCGCGATGATGGCGCGGCTGACGCTGCGCCGCTCCCCCGCGACGGTGGTGTTGCAGACCCCTCAGGGCGAACGGCTCGCGACGGCCGGGCGCGGCCCGACGCTCACCGTCATCGGAGAACCCGGCGAATTGCTGCTGTTCGTGACCGGGCGCGACGAAGCCCGGGTCGAGTTCGACGGCCCGCCCGAGCTGGTGGCCGGCGTGAAGGCCGCCCGCGGCGGACTGTGACATAGGAGAAAATCGTGGACTTTCGCATCTTCGTCGAGCCCCAGCAGGGCGCTTCGTACGCCGACCAGCTCGCCGTCGCGCAGGCGGCCGAGAGCGCCGGCTACTCTGCCTTCTTCCGCTCTGACCACTACGTCGCGATGAGCGGTGACGGGTTGCCCGGCCCCACCGACTCCTGGGTGACGCTCGCGGGCCTGGCGCGCGAGACCACATCGATCCGCCTCGGCACCATGGTCACCTCGGCCACGTTCCGCCATCCGGGACCGCTGGCCATCTCGGTCGCGCAGGTCGACGAAATGAGCGGTGGCCGAGTCGAATTCGGTATCGGAGCGGGGTGGTTCGAAGCCGAACACAAGGCGTACGCGATCCCGTTCCCTCCGCTGGGTGAGCGGTTCGATCGGCTGACCGAGCAGCTCGAGATCATCACCGGGCTGTGGACCACCGAGACCGGTCAGACCTTCGATTACGACGGCGCGCACTACTCCGTCGCGGACTCCCCCGCGCTACCGAAGCCGGTGCAGTCGCCCCATCCGCCGATCATCATCGGCGGTGGCGGCGCCAAGCGCACCCCGGCCTTGGCGGCCCGCTTTGCCGCGGAGTTCAACATTCCGTTCGTCCCGCTGGATACGCTGAGCACCCAGTTCGCTCGCGTCGCCGACGCGGTGGAGGCGGCGGGCCGGCCTGCCGATTCGATCGTCTACTCCGCGGCGTTCGTGGTGTGCGCGGGCCGCGACGACGAGGAGATCGCCCGCCGCGCCGCGGCGATCGGTCGGGAGGTCGACGAACTGCGCTCCAACTCTCCCGCCGTCGGGACGCCCGACGAGATCGTCGACAAGCTCGGCCCGTTCGTCGAGGCCGGTGTCCAGCGGGTGTACCTGCAGCTCCTCGACATGTCCGACCTCGACCACGTCGACTTCTTCGCCGAGGCGGTCGCCCCCCAGCTCGGCTGACCCAGCGGATCGGACCGCGCCGCGGTTACTATCGGTGGCCGTGACCAGGCCGGATCGAGACGAGGGTGCGCACCGCGACCCGTCGGACGTTCCGTGGCACAACCGCACCTCGACGCTTCTCGGCGCCAGCGTGGTGGCGATGGCGGTCATCGCGGCGCTCATCGCCGGCGGTTTGTGGCTGGGCCGGCAGTTCACCGAGCCCGAGCAGGCGCCCCTGAACTACGTCGATCCCACGTTCTCGAGCAACTCCGCACCGGCGTCGTCGACACCGACCACGACGGAGACCATCACCAGCACCAGCCCTCCGATGACCACCGACATCAATCCGGAGTCGACGACACCGACCACCACGGATTCCGAGACGCCGAGCACCTCGCGGCCACCCCGCACGTCACGCACGTCCGACGATGACGACAACGAGGACGACGCCACCACCACGACGCGCAAACGGCCCAGAACCAACGTGACACGCACGCTCTACCCGGGCACGTAGCGGCGAACGCCTACTATCGGGATCCGTGGCGCGATACGGATCCGGTGACGACGAGAACTACTACTCCGACGACGATGCGACCCAGGTCAGCAACTACGGGCAGGGCGGCTATCCGAGCGACTACCAGGCGGGCTATGAGCAGCCCACCCCGTGGTATCGCAAACCCGCCGCGCTGGTGGCGTTCGGGGCGCTCGGCGCGGTCATCATCGCGCTGGTCATCTTCGGGCTCGCCAAGGCGATCACCGGCGACGACGCTCCGTCGGAGCCGACCACGTCGCTGACCCCGCTGACGTCGAGTTCCGCGCCGGCTGTCACGTCGAGTTCGGCTGCCGACGAAACGACTGAGACCACCACGGAGACCACGGCTCCGACCACGACCACCACGACGCCGACCACCACCGAGACCACCGCACCGACGACCACGACGACGACTCAGCCGTCGACGTCGGTGAGCACCAGTACGAGCACAGTCACGCAGACGGAGACTCAGACACAGACGGTGACGCAGTCGTCGGCTCCGCCACCGGCGCCGTAGTCGTCGCGGGCGCCTCGCTGGTGGGTGCCTCACTGCTCGGTGCGGGAGTCGACGGCTCCGGCGCCTGGGTCGACGTGGGCGCAGGCGCCGATGACGTGGGTGGCGGCGTGGACGAGGGCGCCGGCTCAGGACTCGGCTTCGGTGTCGGCGCAGGGCTCGGCGCGGGGAAAGTGAACTGCGGCAACGGAAGTCGCGGCCACACCGGAGCCGGAGCCGCCGGAGCCGGAGCGGGCGCTGCGGGAGCGGGAACCGGAGCGGGCGCTGCGGGAGCCGGCGCGGGAGCGGCTTCCTTGGCGACCACCTGACCCTGCTGCGGCGCCGCCTGCACCGGGGCGGCTTGCGCAGCGACGGGCCGGGGTGCCGGCG
>JAEXZY010000032.1 GCA_023404955.1 Actinomycetes bacterium | reverse complement strand
GCTCTGCGCGGCACTCCTCAGTTGTCTTGGTCTGGATGCAGTCAGACCACGCCCGCTGGTCGTCGGCCCAGCGATGCTCGGGCGTCTGCCCTGTGTTGAGTTGCCACTGATAGTTGGTGCAGATGATGGCGTTGCCGTTGGCGTCGACGGCTGTCCGGCCGACGTCCGCCCCGATGCACTGGTCGCCTATCGACGGCCCTGAAGTGGTGGTTTGAGGCAGGTTCGGATTGGGTGCGACGCCCTGAACACTGGACCACACCGTGTTATCGGTACCCGCGAGACGTGAGCAGTAGGCCGTCGAGCCGTCCGCGAATACTGCCGTCGCCCCGATCGGGCCGCACTGGGCGCCCTCGTTGACCGGGGCAGCCGTGGGCGTCTGCGGCGGTGCGGTAACCGTCGCCGTGGGCGTCTGCGCCGATGAGGTTACCGTCACCGTGACGGCCGAGACGCTCGACTTGTGCTGGCTGGTGGTCGTCGCGGTGCCCGAATCCGTGGCGCAGCCCGCGAGGACGAGAACAGACACCGCGGCCAGCATTCCCCAAATCGATCGCATGGCAATCGGTTTACTCCGTCCGCCGCGGTTTGGCGCCAGTAACGGACTACTTGCTCAGCTCACAGTGCGCTCGGCGATAGCCAGCACAAGCCGACGCGGAGCAAAGCGTGCACCGTACGCGCCGATGCGATTGACGAGACCGTCGACGACGCTCGGCTTGCCGGCATCGAGCGCCTTGAACGCGGTGTCGACAACCTGCTTGGTCGTGCGTCGCGACTTCATCGCCGAGCCGTCACCCGCAACGTCGAAGAACTCGGTGTCGGTGGCTCCGGGACAGACCGCCAGCACACGGACTCCCTTTCGCTTGCCCTCCGACCACAGCGCCTCGCTCAGCGACAGCACGTACGCCTTGGTGGCCGCGTACACCGCCATACTCGGAACCGGTTGGAACGCAGCATTACTGGCGATATTCACGATCGCACCTGTACCCGCGTCGGCCATGCGCTTGAGGTAGGTCGTGGTGAAGTCGGTGAGTGTGCCGACGTTGAGCTGTACCTCGTCGCGGATGCGCGACGGATCGGCGTCGGCGAGGTATCCGAACGTGCCGAAGCCCGCGTTGTTGACCAGTACGTCGACGCGCAGTCCACGACTATCGGCTTCGGCGACCACCTTGTCGGCTGCGCCCGGTATCGAAAGGTCGGCGGGGATGACCTCGGCGCGGACGCCGTGTCGCGACGCCAACTCGTCGGCGAGTGCGACCAGCTTGTCCTCGCTGCGAGCGACCAGGATCAGGTCGGCACCACGCGACGCGAGTGCGCGGGCGAACTGCTCGCCGATACCTTCGCTCGCCCCCGTGATCAACGCTGTGCGGTTGCGGTACTCCATGTGTGGTCTCCCCGGTCGTATGACTGCCGTACTTGTATGTATCAGTCAGCGTGCCGCGGGTGCATCCGCGAGCCTGGTCGCGAGGATAGCCGCGACATCGCGGCCGGTCACCGTCATCGAGGCCCGGGTTTGCTAGGCTGTCGATCGCGAGTAGACCTCGCGCGCCGATGTAGTTCAATGGCAGAACACTAGCTTCCCAAGCTAGGTACGCGGGTTCGATTCCCGTCATCGGCTCCAGTATCGCCGCAGGTAGAACGGTTTTCTGGCCATCGAACGGCTGATCCTCGACACCAAATACACTCCCCGCACACTCCACGCGGTGGCGCGGCGCTGTCGGGTACAACCTCTAGACTCTGTCCTCAGTTAAATCGTTAGGCACCCGGCCTGGCGTTGAACGACGAGGAGCAGACCCCTCAATGGCCGCCGAAATCCCCTATTTGATGAGCGTCAGCAACCTCGGAGCCATCTTCAGCAAGATCCAGTCGGCGGGTACGCCGCCGCGCTTCACTCACGAGTTCCTCAAGTCGAACCTTGGCTTCGGTTCGTCTAACGATCGCGCGGTCATCAAGGTTCTAAAGCAACTGGGATTCCTGACCAATGACGGAACTCCAACTGACCGATATAACGCATACCGCGGACCGAACCCGGGCACGGCGCTTGCTGACGGACTTCGCGAAGGTTGGCAGGGGTTCTTCCTCAGTGATGAGAAGATCTACACCAGGTCAACTGGCGAGATCCAGGGGATCGCAAAGAATGTCACAGGTGCAGGCGACGCTGTGGCAAAGAAAATGGCGTCAACCTTCAAGACACTGTCGGACCTTGCGGACTTCAATTCCGCAACCCATCCACAGAATAAACCCAACAAGGACGAAGATAGCGCCGATAATTCTGCGGAACATCCGAAAAGAAATTTCGAGACGCCCCAACAGTCGATCACTGGCGGCGGCCTTCTTACCCTAAACCACGATATTCATCTCCACCTACCAGCGACGTCGGATGTGAGTGTGTACCGGGCGATCCTTCAGGCCATAAAGAGTGAGCTGATGTGAACGATCAATCCAGCCTTCGCGAGTTCCTGTTCAAGAGCCTGACGATTGAAGATGCCCTCAACGATATGGAGCAGAAGGGGATCTCGGTCAGGTCACCGGTCGATAGCCAGGCGCTCCAGAGGGTCGTCTCACTTGAAGAATTCCCGGAGGATATCCGATCGGCGGCAATGAAAGCCTTCCCTGCGTATCTGGCGTTCTTCTGTCTTGAGAATTCGGCGCGAGATCTGATCAGCGACAGGTTGAGTGAGCGACACGGTCCAGAGTGGTGGTCCTCAAAGGTTTCCAATTCAATTCGCAGCAGTGTGACAAAACGCCAGGAGAAGGAAGGGGTCAATCGATGGCATGTCAAGCGAGGAGCGGCCCCGATCTACTACACCGACTTTGGTGATCTCAAGTCGATTATTCAGCAGAATTGGGAGGACTTCAGCGACCTCTTTCCTGATGTCAACTGGGTCATCAACAGGTTCACGGAACTCGAAGCTTCTCGTAACATTGTCGCCCACAATAACGTGCTGGAAGGCAACGAAGTTGAGCGGATGAGGATCTACCTCGTTGACTGGATTAGGCAAGTCGGGTAGCCCCGCAACCGCACCACGTTCTCGCCCATCGTCGGTACCGACATTGCCGCCAAGGCGGACATAGCGTCGGTGTGGTCGTCCTCGAACAAGTGCGCGTAGACACTGAGGGTGGTGACAACCTTGGCGTGGCCCATGAAGCGGGCGATCTCCAACGGCGGGATTCCGGCCGCAACGCAAAGGCTCGCGTAGGTGCGAACTTGAGTGCGGGCGGTAGCGCTCGGCCTCCACCTTCGCGGTTGGCCCGGAGCACCGCCGGACGGAACACCGCCTTGTAGAAGTTGCCGTGTCGGTGGGCCTGGTGCCAGACCAGCTCGATCCGCCCGGCGGCCTCGGTAACGGTGAGCGCCGCCAGTGCGGTTGCTTGGCGCTCGTTCGGCGTCCCGATGGCTGTGTACTTCACTCCGGTTGACTTGTCGGCGATCAGCCGCATAGCCGGGAACAGCGGTGTGGTCGGACATCTCTGCGAGGGTGGCACGCAAGGTACTCGCGGAGGACCTGTGCCGTCTCCGGCGTAAGTGGCACCGTGCGACGACTCCCACGAGTCTTCGGAGTGTCATGGACGTCGCCGTCTGCGGTCACTCGCAACGTCCGGTTCAGCTTGAGCTGCGCGGGCTTGGGGCGCGCGTTGGAGTTGAGCTGGCGCGGTGGCAGCACTGCGTCACCCACCTGCAAACCGCCTATCTCTGCAGCTCTCAGGCCGCTCCACGCGGCCACGTGGACTAGGACGTTGTAGGGCCAGGGCGTAGCGGCAAGGAGCGCCGACACCTGCTCGGCAGTGAAGAACATGTCTGGGTCGTCCACCACTCCGGGAGTGCCGCTGGTAGCGGTGCGCTCGCTGGGCAGCTTCACGTGATCGGCGGGCTTGTCGCGCAGCAACCCGTCCACCACGCCCTGTTCCAACACCATCTTCACGACGAAGTAGGCGTGCCGAACCGTCGACGGCGACTTGCCCGCAGCCGTGAGGGCCTGCGCCCATTCCGCGATCTGCTGTCGGGTGATACTGCCGACGGCCTTACCGCCGAACGTTGCGATGATCGACAGGTGCGCGGTGCTGTTGCCGTTGGTGTCCTTCTTGGCGCGCTTCTTCGGGCTGAGTAGGTTCCAGTACTCGTCCCTCGTTCGGGGCTTCAGGTCCGTGCAACTCTCCAGCCAGGCTTCCGCGGCATGGGCGAACAGCTGGTCTTCCGGGGCGACGACACCGCCCGGTGTGTGACGCTTCTGCCGTTGCGATGCTGCTGTGTCGTGGTGCGTGTCCTGATGTGCGCCATGTCAGGCGACCTCCTGTGCGAGTCGGTTGAGGACGCGCCGCACCGACGAGTACGACCAGGTGTCGCCTCCGGTTGCGGTGGGGACGCCCTCGGTGGTGAGTCGGTTGGCGATGGCCTTGTCCGAGACCTTGTGATGCGAGCACCTGGATGCGGCGCTGCGCGCTGACGCTGATCAGTCCGTGAGGAAGCCGTTTTTGGAACCTTTCCGGCGTTCCTCACAACCCCGAGTTCCCCGTCTCGTCTCGCCCTATCCCGGCCCCGACGAGGCGGGGTTCTCGCTATTCGAGGGGCAAGCCGTCCATCAAAACGCCCTGACGTCGTTGCCCGCTCGTACACTCCCCAGACACTCCACCTGGTGTAACTACGACATGTATTTTGACCGCCCACAGCTCGCCGCAGTCTGCCTACGGGGCGTGTCAAAGTGCCCGTTACGCTGCGCGTATGGGGTGAGCAAGAGCTGTTTAGGCGCAGGTAGATCGAACGCTCGTTTGACCCCCGAAACACGTTCCCAAGCTGAATACGCGGGTTCGATTCCCGTCATCGGCTCCACGTTGACCAGGGCGAATGCCGTAGAGCGCCCGCGCAGCGACTCGCTCGGTACCCCGCCTGTACCCCGAGTTGACGTGCTCGACGCATACACTGCGGCGATGGCATCCCCGCTGGAGCCGAGCTACACCGAGCTGTCGAACCAGGCCACAGCACACGGCCTCGGCCACCCCGCCGTAAGCGAAGCGCTTATCGACTGCATCGCCCAATCGCTCGAACTGCTGGCTGCCACATCTCGGTCCCCGCTCGTCTCCAACGTGCCGGGCAAGGAGTACTTCGCCTTCACCAGGACCACTCCGAAGGTGCGTACGTCACGCGGTATCAACGAGGCCCTGTTCCTCGACAACATCGACGAGGTTCTCAGAACCGTCACCAAGATCATCAACGGCGAGGTTCCGGCTGATCCAATCGAGCTTCATGAAGCTCTGTACACGGCGGCTATCTCATACCCCGCTGGAACCGACGTTACGAAGGACGGCGACAAGAAGTCGCCTGGCACATTCTTGGAGAACTTCGTAGGCCATCTGGTCGCGACGACGTTCGGCGTCGCCCCGACGAAGTCAGTTGTGGCGCCAACGTTGGACATCGAAGTGTCGCTGCCTACTGACTTTGTATTCGACCTCGGCCCAACCAAGAGCCGAATCCATCTGCCGATCAAGGCGTCCACACGTGAGCGGGTCATTCAGGTCTGGGCGCACCAGCGCGTCCTTGATGGCATGCACGGCGTGAATCGCTTTCGCGGACTCCTGGTCGTCCTCGCCGAAACAAACCGGCAAACCAGAACGAATTCGATTGCCGAGGTGTGCCTTCCGAAGCAGTGGATGGCTTACCAGATGTACATTGCGCAGCTTCATCGCGTGTACTACTTCGACGTGCCGGAGAAGTACCGGGCACTGCGCGACCAGTACCCGTTCCTTGAAGTCAAACCGTTCGCGGACTTCTTCTACGAGGCAGACGAAATCGTGCGCCCCAACCTCGCCGTGTCGAGCTCAGTCGAGGCGGCCGGGCCACCGCCGTCGTTTGTCGGCCTTCCAGAAGACGAGGAAGTATGAGTGATTCTTCCGGGCGTGCCGCTGCCTGATCATCCGACTTAGACCGGGCCGATGCGGCCGGGTCACCACGAAGAGATCCTCCGTCTGGAAGCCGTACCCCTCGTATTCGTTGATGATCTCAACATGGGTCAGCCGTTGCCTGTTGGCGCAAACCTCGTCTTGGCACTTAACGATGAATATTCCGCCGTCCTTCAGGACGCGTGAGGCTTCCTTACCCGCCGCAAAGTAAAGGTCTAGCACCGCTTCGTGGTACTTGCTTCCGCCGGTGTTCGCGGTGGCGTTGTTCCGGTAATACGTCTCAAAATTCTGATGCCCGACATGGGCGCCCTGGCCAGGCGTGTGCATATACGGCGGATCCAAAACCACCGCGTCGATCGAACCGTCCTCGTATGGAAGTTTCCGGCAGTCAACACCGTCCGCGAGGTCGGTCGCAAGGAGGTTGATGTCGTCCCGCTTGACTTTCTTCCAGAATGCTCCTGAGCCGTATGTCACGTCCGCGACCGTCGCGCCCTTACTGACGTACAGGTCGAGAATCTGATGGAACAGGTCGGCGTTGACTCCAAGATGCGACGAAAGAACTAGATCGTTTGTTGCTTTCCCTTGCTGCTTGCGGCTGCCCCGAACGTGTCCTGGCGCGGGCTTCTCACTAGCTGCCATTGCTCCCTCTCCCACTCTTCCAAGACTCGCCGTTAAGGATCACACCCTAAGTCCTCCGCCGTTCGGAGGCTCATGCTCGGCGAGTTGCGTTAGTGCATCCGAGTCTATTCGCACATGTGTTCGATTCGAGAGTTATCCACAGGCTGATTCAGCCGTGTAGCGGTATGACGTTGTCGGCGTACTTAGGCGCGACCGCCGGGTCCGCGAGCGCGCCCAGCGCGGCCATCTCGTCGTCGTGGTCGGCCTTCGCGTAGAGGTGCGTGTAGACGAGTTCGGTCGTCGTCGGGTTCGCGTGCCCCATCCACTCAGCCACCTGTCGTACCGAAATCGTTGGGACCGAGGCACACAGGCTCGCGTACGTGTGTCGGAGCGAATGGAATCGCAACCCCGCCGGAAGAACCATGTCGCCCGTCTCCCGGTTGGCTCGAAGCACAGAGGGCCGGAACACCGCCTTGTAGAAGCTCGGGTGGCGCAGCGGCGTCGTCCAGTCGAGCAGCAACCGGGCCTCGGCCTCCCCCACTGGCAGTTCGGCGAGACGTTCGGCTTGTCGCCGGGCACGGGCCTTCGCGTCGGCGCTCGGGGTGGGCGGTTGCGCACCCGGCTTGGCCGCTACTGGCTCGGCCGCGTCGGCTCGTACCCCGGTGGGCCGAGGCCGCGGCAACGTCGCGTTCGGGAAGAGAGGCGCGGTCGGCTCATGCCGACGCGGGTGCTCGGCGAGGTAGTCGCGGATCAGGCTCGCGGTCGGCCCCGGCACCGGAACCGTGCGCACTGAGCCGTCCGTCTTCGTCAGCCCGTGAGCAGCAGCCGTCCGCTCGACGTGCACCTTCATGCTCCCAGCGGGCGAGACCTCAACATCTGCGATCTGGAGCCCGCCGAGTTCGGCCGCGCGCAGACCCGACCAAGCGGCCAAGTTGACCAAGACGTTGTACGGCCAAGGCGTCGCCTCGACGAGCGCGGAAACCTGCGCGGCGGAGAGGAACTGCGCTCGATCGACGACGCCTACCTTCCCGCCCTTCGCGCCGCGCTCCTTCGGCAGCTTCACGTAGTCGGCGGGATTCTTCGCCAGCCGGCCATCCGCGACTGCTTGCTCCAAGACCATGCGGACGGTCCAGAACGCATGCCGGACGGTCGAAGACTTCTTCCCCGCCGCAGTCAGCCGATTCACCCACGCCTGGATGTACTCGCGGGTGATCTTGTTCAGCGGGTAGCCGCCGAACACCGCGTCAATCCCGAGCGTCTTACCGTCGCCGCGACGGGTTGCGCCCGGGGCCAGGGCGTAGCGGTGGTTCTCGGCGTTGTTGCGGGTGTCCGCTTTCCGCGACTCCAACCAGATCGCCGCCGCGTCGCGAAAGAGCATCTTTCCCTTCGCCGGATCGAAGACGAGACCTTGCGCCGCCGCGCTCTCGGCGTTCTTCGCGTAGTCGCCCGCAGCTTTCTTGGTCGTGAAGCCACCCTTGCTGTGGTCGGTGCCGTCTGGGTCTCGCCACTTCGCGACATACCTGGTGTCGCCGCTCTTGGTCGTCCGCTTTTGCACTCGTGCCACTGGTCAGCCCTGTTCTTCCGGTGTGGGTTCGGTGATGTCGTTCATCTCGCCGCCGCGTGCGAGGGGAGGCAGTTCGCGCGGCTGCTCTGCGCGGCGCTTCATCGGTGGGGCGTTGAGCGCTTGCAGCTCGTCGGCGATATAGCGATCTGTCGTGCCGTCCTCGAAGTCGAGGATGTGGACCATGTCGCCCGCGTCTGCGTAGGTGGCTCGCACGGTGCCGATCTGGCCGCCGCGCTCGTCTACCCCGGCGAGTACCCGCACCCGCTCGTTGGGCGAGTAGCGGTCGGCGCTGTGTGCGCTAATGCTCATGCGCTCGCTCCGAGTTCGGCTGTGGCGCTCGCGTAGATGCGTCGCACGGTCGACGGCTGCCAGTTCGGTAGGCCCGCTGGACTCAACACGCCGTCGCTCTCCAACGCGGTCGCGATCTTGGCGAAGCTCTCCCCCGCGTCGCGTGCCTGAACGATCCGACGCACGATGCCCGCCGGGGCGAGCCGAGGCCGTCCCAGCCGCTCGCCGCGCGCCTTCTTCGCCGCCAGGCCTGCTTTTGTTCGCTCCGAGATCAGCTCGCGCTCCAACTGGGCAAAGACCATGAGCGTGTGGGCGAAGGCGCGACCGGTCGCCGTTCTGAGGTCGATACCTATGTCCAAAATGACTAGGGACCAACCTTGCGCTTGTGCCGTCTCGATGATGTTGGCGGCGTTGATGATCGAACGCGAGAGGCGATCAAGCTTTGCGACGACAAGACCGTCGCCTTGCCCGCTCGCCAAGATTTGCAGCACTTCTCGTAGCGAGGGGCCGATGATTTTGCCGGTGACGCCTACGTCGGTGAAGTGCTCGACCGCCCATCCTCGGCGTTCCGCCTCCGCGGCGATAGTGGCGCGCTGAGCTTCGAGCCCGTTCCGCTTCTCGGCCTGCTCGTCGGTGCTGACGCGTGAGTACCCGAAGAACAATCCACTGTTTTTGTTGTTGTGGAACATGTTTCGCCTACCTGAACTCGATGACGGAATAAATCAATCTGTAAGCCAGCAGTATTCGTGCGGCCGCGATCAGCGCTGTCAGGAACGCTTGCGTCCAAAATGTCGGTACCAAGACCGGCTCCTCTCGTCGGGGCGGAAACGACCGGTTCCGCCTTACGCCCCGGAACGGTACGCCAGCTAGCCACCCGCGTCTGCGCCTCTGAGCTGGGACTATTTCTCTTCGTGCAAACTATCGGCGGCGCACTCGACGTACCTGCACAGTCCGCGCATTGCGGCGAGCGGCGGCGATGTCGGCCATGGCGTCCTCTTCGGTTTGGAGCCTCGGCCCGGAGATGGCCGGCGGGTCTGCGAACGGCGGCGGGCTACCGGGAGGCGGATCGGCGGGCGTTCGTGGGCCTCCGGTGGAGCTAGGTGGGGGAACGGGCGCCTCTTCGACCTCGGCGTCCACGATGTTCAGCTCGTGCTCGTACGGGCGACCTGGGCGGGCGGTGAGTTCGTTCGGCGCGTCAGTGGGCGCCGGGAGGCCGCGGGCAGCTCGACTCTCCGCGCGAGTAATCGAGCTAATGCCCTGCAAGACTTCCTCCCACGGCTTCAGACCGACTTCGACTTCCACCGAGGTCTTCTCGGACAAACCGCCGATCGCGAGCGCGTGCTTGATCGCGTTGAGTTTTGTTGCGTCGGTGATCGAGTCGTCAACCGCCATCTTCAGAAGCTCGCGGGCCATGAGGTCTTGCGCCTCTTCGATACGCTGGCGCGCTTTGCGTTTCGCCTGCGGCGCTCGGCCTCCGTGCGTGCCACATACTCGCTGCGCGTCCATGGCGACTTTCGCGCACTGTGCGCCGTTTTTGCGGTGGGCCGTGCACCGGCGCGCCTGGACTTCGGGCGAGCGTTCGGCCCACCATTCCTCGCTCAACCTTTCGACGGGTCGAACTTTCGAGAGGTCACTCATGAGTTATCTCCAATCACTACTGGGGTTTTCGAACTGCAATGCAGTAACGAGCTAGCCGTGCGGATGCGAGATTTCGCCTACGGCGGTCGCTCGGCGGGCGCGTATCCGACCCCGTATCCGAGAAAATCGCCCGTATCCGACCCGGTATCCGTGCAAAAATGCCAGCCGACCTGCACGTATCCGCGTATCCGTGGTATCCGGGGGTCATAAACCCTCCTAGAGAAAAGCCGGGGCCGGGCTCTCCCCCTTTTCCTATAACTACTTTCAAGAAGATAAGAACGGATACGCGGATACCGGCTGCTAGAGAGCTCTTTTCACCCGGATACGCCTCGGATACCGCCATGTCGAACTCGGATACGCCCCGGCTACCGAACGCTCGACGCTCTCCCCGACCCGTCACTCCTCGGCCCTCCAGTGGACGCGGCCGAGTGCACCGGAAAGCATCCGCTTCCCCGCCTCGTTCAACCGCAGCCCGGTAAAGGCGGGCCGTTGCTCACCTTTCGGGCCGCGCTTCACGTCCTTCCACTGAAAGTCCACGCGCGGTGCCACTGCCGGCATCGTGTCGATCAGCTTCCGCTTCAGGGTGTCGGCGCTTCCGGGTTCGTGGCCGTTGATGCTGCACCAGTACTTCCACAGCGCAAAGGCATCCGTCTTCACGATCCAGTACCGGCGTTCGTCGCTGGCGTTCTTGTCGTCGGTGCCAAATTCGAAGAACTCGCGGAGGAATACCGTTACCGGGCTCCCACTTTCAGCGATCGCGTCGGCGTACTTCGCGCTGACTGCGGGTTGGGCAATTTTCCCGTTGAGCTTTCGCGCGCCTTCCAACGCCCACTGCAGAATTCCCGCGAGTTCGTCGCGCACGAGCCGATCCTTCAACCCCCCGTCGGGCTCGGCGTTACCGTTCTCACCGTTGAATTGGTTAGGCGTATGCAAGACGACGATTCTCGCCTTCACAGCCCCAGCATCATCGGGAAAGACCGGCGTCACGTTGCTCAAGAACATGAGCCTCGCGCCTATGTACTCGGAGACGCCGACCTTGTTCTTGCGGTTGACGGAAATCAGGTCGCGGCCCGTGATCCGCAGAATTGCCTCGACGAGTTCCTTGCCGAAGCTGACGCGCTCGTCCGAGAGCACTCCGAGGCTCTTTCCCATCAGAGGCTCGTAGGCGAAGGTGCTTCCGCGGAACTGGCTGCCCGACAGCGCCGCGCAGAACGGCAAGCCGACCAACGCCTGCAGGACGTGGTTGATCGTCCCCTTGCCGGAGCGGCCCGGCCCGAACAGATACATGCATTGCTCTAAGTCGGTGCGCCCGCTTAGGACGTACCCGAACCACAGTTGCAGAGCTTCCACAGATTCGGCGTCCCCGCTGAACACCTGCTCCAGGAACTCCAGCCACCGCTTCGAGACCGGTGCGGCGGGGTCGTAGTCGAACGGGAGGGCCAGCGTGTTGAAGTAGTCGGCGGTGTGCGGTAGCAGTGCCCCGTCGCGGAGACGGACCAGCCCGTTTCGGCATGCGACGACCGGCTCGTCTCGACCGTCCACCCACGACGGCGCAGCCCGTTCCTCGCCCTCGTCGCCCAGTATTCGGGTCAACGCTCGGACGCCCTTAATGACGTCGTTCACTTTGCGGGTGTTCGGCTTCCATCGCTTCAGCTCGCCGTCTGCGCCGTAGTAGGTGGCGTTCTCAAACATCAGGCCGAGGTGGTCCTCAAGGACATCGGTGCTGCGAGCAATCCAGTGGGTTCCTGTCCAGCGGTAGAAGCTGCCCCGCCAGTAGCACAGGGGCTTCCCGTCGAGCCTCGCCTCACGCGCTACCCGTCGCGCACATGGGCGCGGTTCCTCCGGCGACGGCCAGATGCTGCGTTCACCGGTGTAGTCGTCCCACAGTTGGTCGAGAGTCTTGCGAGACGCCTTCTCCATGCCGTAGATCCACCCGGCGTACACCTCCAGCGACGGCACCGCCTCACCAGTCTCAGCGCGCAGCTCTACCAACCGGGACTCAACAGCTTCCTGCGCTGCGATGTAGTCGTCGTCGGAGATTTGTCCGAGAGCTAGTGCACAGTTAAATCGGACGGCTTGGCTCAGCATCCACGCGTGCCGGCCACCGCTCCCAACATCCTTCGGCCGATCCTCGGGCAGCGACTCCAGCCACTTCGTCACGTAGGGCGAAGACCGGTACGCAGCTTCCCAGCGGTCGGGCTCGTGAAGCACCCGGTCCGTCGTGTTGCCTCGGTCGGAGTCCTCCTCGCGCACGCCCGCGGCGTCGAGGCGGACAACAACCTCCGCCACTGTGAGCGGTCGGCCCTGATCGCGAGTGCATGTGACGGGTACCCCAGGTTCGCCCTTCTTCCGACGTTTCGCGTAGGCAGGCTTCGTGTTGTAGGTGCCAGGGGCGCGCATCACCCGCGCCAACTCGAAGACGGAGTCGACGGCAGCACCGTGCTTCATCGCAACGGCACGCACCAGGCGACCCCACCGCTTCAACAGCGCGCCAACATGTTCGTCGCCGCCGACCTCGCCCGAGGCGATCGGCCAATATGGCTGCAGTCCCCCGCCGGTGCTCGTGACCGCGGAGGGTCGCGTGCCCAGCACCTCGGACAGGTCATCGACGATCGCTGTTGCGACTTTCAAGCTCGGGCAGCCACCGCATTTAACATCGAGGTCGATAGGCAGCGCGGCGAGTCGAGTGACCGCATCGTTCGTCCCCCGTCCTTGACGCTCACGCGCCGGGCCTTCCACGGGGTTGACGCCAAAGTAGATATTTGCGTCCGGTGGCAGGTGCGCGATGCGTTCGTTCGCATCATCTGGCAACAGGACGGCCGCTGCGGGCGCACTGCCTGCGATCCAGAGAAGCCCCGTGAACTCGTCCGGTCGGCGGCCAAGAACATCAAACAGCAGCTCGCGGAAACCAATTGCTTGACCATTGCTAGCGTTATTCGTTATCGCCGAGTGCATCGGGTTCATATGGCCAACCGCAGGTACGCGAGAACTACTTGCTCTTAGCGCTTTTCGACCTCTTGGAGTATCGGCTACCATAGGAAAAGGCCTCTTGCGTATCCGTTGTCGTCACGATCATGGTTCGCTTCTGGTTGTGTCGTCGCCCTCGGTGCCCGCCAAAGTGCCGAGGGTGATGCCATATCTATCACTGCGCCGCATCGCTTTTCGGCTCGCGACCGGTGTTTGCTCCGGTATACATGCGTGGCACAGGCTGTTTCAGTGAGTCCAGCCAGCGATGCACCTCGGCGCGGGAGAACCACAGCGCGCGGCCCGGCTGGTGCGGTTCAACCTCTCGCTTCTCGACTGCCGTCTTGACTCGCCAAGGCGTTATGCAGACCGCGCCTAGTTCATGGCAGTAGGCCAGAAAACCTTCGCGACCCTTCAGGGTCGGAACTTCATCAGGATCCATGAGCTTCCTTCGCTCGGCCCGCAGAGCAAAGCGGGCGCACTCCTATCCCCGCACCACGTCAGTGCAGTTCTAAGAGCGCGCCCGCCAAGGATCACTCGTATTTGCTTCTTGGACAACGCTTTCAGCGTTGTCCCGGTTACTACCCTACGCCATACCGGAGACTAGCGCCGACGATTACGGCTGCGGCGCTGGCGATTCGGCTGCTGCGACTTGCACCTTTGGCTTCCTCTTGCGGTACCCATGCTGGAGGAGATACCTCCGCCACGCCCGCGTCATCTGCTTCTCATCGAATCCGTAGGTCGTATACGAACCATCCAGCGGTCGGCAGATTCCCTCCTCGTCCCGAGGTCCGTATCGCAGAAACTCGTACACGCGGCCGAACGTTGCCTCATCGATGTTTTTCGTACCTTTTCGGATCACGGCCTCAATCACAAGCGCCATCTCCGAGTCGGCACGCCAAGCGTCGTTCCGATCGATGATCATGCCGCGCAGGGTCTTAAGGCTCGTCGGTCCGATCCGCCAACGCTCGCTCACGCTGACACCGGCTCGTCTTGGGCGTCGGTCACAATCAACCCGAGCGCGCGAGCTTTCTCGCAGATCATGCGCTTCACGGCTTCGAGGCGGTCGTCGGACCCATTGGCCTCCTGCATCAGGGCGTCCAGGCCCTTCTCCACTCGACCTACGCGATTGCTCCAAGCAATGTCTCGGGATCGGCGGGAGGTGATCAGCTCGTTGGCGATAATCTGCCGCCAAGACCCACCATGCTTTGTGCACGCGGCCATAAGTTCGTCACGCGAGTCGAACTTGTTCGCGAGCTGCATTCGCCGCGTGATCTCGCTCGCTTCTAGACCGAAGTGTTCGGCGATTTCCTGGCGCATCCCATTGGGCAATTGCTTGCCGACACGCTTTCGCAGCAGGATGTGGCCGAACTTCCAGCGGGCCTCGATGCTGTCGGCCTCGCGTTCCGCTTTTTCTTTCTGTAGCGGATCAAGGTCGGCGATCGTTGTCGCGGTGTCGGGTGCAGTCTTCATCTCGAATCTCCTGATGGGTGAGGTCGTATTACGAAGACCCGAGGAGATGCAAAAAGGCGCAGTCCGAGGGCCACCCCTCAAAGGACTCTGGGGTCAACCTTCGACACTGCGCCTTCATCAGACGGCCCGAACTATTCGGGCGCTAACTCGCCTTCGGCGCGAGCCAGCAACGATCACAGTAGGGCATTACCGCTGTCGGTTGCAACGAAAGTCGCCTTAGAACAGGCTGAGAAACACCGTTGAGCATTCACTCGCACGTGTGTTCGATATAGGCAGCGAACTTGTGCGCGCGTGCACAACTCTCGCGCGCGGCGAAGTTCCTCGCAGGCTTAGGTAGCGGCGAACGCGCTGCACCACGTCCTCGTTCGCCTCGGGTGGAGGACTGTGCGTCCTACCGCGGTCGCCGGGCGACGCGCCGCACCTTCGCCCACCAACGGCGCCATGCCGGGGCCTCGCGCGCCCAGGCCGGGGCCGGCAGATCGGCCGACCTCTCGCGGGCCGCGATCTCGGCGAAGGTGTAATTGGTCTCAGCCGTCTCGCAAGCCTTATTCCGGCACGAGCCGCAGATGGGAATCATCAACAGAATCCGCCCGGCCAGGTAGGGCCAGAACTCCAGCGATCGACCGTTCGCGCAGGCCTTGTCGCATATCTCAGCGGTGCGGACTTGGCACCGCGCCGGAGGCGCTGTACGAATCGCGACCTGCCGAGCCGCTTGATAGACGGTCGCGAACATATCCACTGCGTCGGGCCGCACCACGCACAGGTCCGGCGAGCCGACGAAGTGCACCAGGACTGCCCCCTCGTCCACGTCCTCCGGGTCGAAAGGGTTGCCATCCGCATCTGCGTAGGTCACTGCGTCGTTGGCCATTGCCGTCCGGAGATCGCGGTGGAGGCGGCGCGCTACCTCGTACATCTCCGAGCATCGAGACGGATCGAAGAGTTCCTTTAGGTCCACGTCGTCGTCCCAGTTGAACGCCGCGGCTACGACGCGAGAGCCGTCGAGCATCGCCAGAAGCTGCGGGTTGTTGGGGTCGGGCGGCGCATCGAAGGTGCTGCGGTACTTCGCGAGTATCTCGTTGCGGCGGTCCGCGTCAATTGTCATCAGATGTGCCTTTCCGTAGTTCCGCCCAGGCCGGCTGCCCAGTCGAATAGGTCTTGGGTCGTAAACATCTTGCAGCCAGCAACTTTCGTGTACCTGACTTCGTCGCGTGCGATGCAGTCGCGGACGTAGTTGAAGCTGACCGGTACGCCGAGCACGTCACGCAGCCACACGTGCGCAGCACGTCGGCCTCGGATCGTCAGCAGTGACGAGAGCTGCACGTTATCCGGTGGTTGCAGTCGCGGCTTTGCCATATTCGTCCTAATTCGTAGAAGTAATTGCTGCGCAACGCTATTCATCGCTCGGCATCTATCGGGGGACGTTACGCCACGATCCGACACAAAGCACCGCAATTCGGTCGTACGAGGGTAAATCATCTCTTGCGCAGCATCTTCCGCTCCTAGGCTCGTCGGTACGTTCTACCGGTCAGGAGGCCGATCCCATGACTTCAGCTACTACGTTCCGTATCTGGGCGGGCGACGGCCGCAGCCGCGGCATCCAGTCGAGCGACTCCGTGCTCGTCAACGAACTCGCAGACGGCGTGCTGCTTTCTTCGATCTGGTCGGAATTTCAATCCGCGCTTTCACTCTACAATCAGCAGCGGACCGCGATCACGAACCTGCTCTGCTACCGGACCGTCAACGCGGCGGATGCCGTTCCCCAGGCGACCGGTGGGGAGCGGTTCGAGGAAGCCACGGAGTACGGCGTGCCGCGCGGCATCGGCGACATCGGTTACCTCAAGCTCGGCTACTCGTTCAAGGACTATGACCTCGCGCTGCGTATGACATGGAAGTACCTGCGCGACGCCACTTCCGATCAGGTTCAGACCCGCATCGCTCGCGCACTCGAAGCCGACAACCGGCTCGTGTCCGGGACCATCCTCAATCGCCTGTTTTCGAACGTGGTGCGTACGAACGAGTTCGGACACTCCGTCTACGGCCTCTACAACGCGGACGGGACGGTGCCGCCCGCGCATATGGGTCAGACATTCGACGGCACCCACACCCATATGCTGACGACCAGCAGCACGACCCTCGACGCCGAAGACGTGGAGCTGGGTCTTCGTCATATCCGGCACCACGGCTACGGCACGACGCAGGCCGCGAAGTTCCTCCTTCTGATGAACCCGGTCGACGTGGAAGCCTGCGGAATCACGAGTTGGCGCGCGGGCATCGCCTACGCCGCCGGCAAGATTCCCAAGTTCGACTTCATCGTGTCGAGCAACGCCCCGGCCTACCTCAGCAATGAAACCGTGCACGGCGCAACACCACCCGCGGAGTACAACGGCCTGCCCGTCACTGGTTCGTATGGGTCGGCGCTGCTCGTGGAGAGCTACTTCATCCCGCAGGGCTACGCCGCCATCGCGGCCTCGGCGGGTCCGGGTTCCGACGACAACGTGATCGGCTTCCGCGAACACATCAACCCCGCCTATCAGGGGCTGCGCGCGCTGCCTGAGCATTGGCAGGACTACCCGCTCATCGAGTCTTACCTCATGCGCGGTTTCGGCGTCGGAGTGCGGCACCGAGGCGCGGCGGTCGCCCTGCAGATCACGACCAACGCCAGCTACACTCCGCCGACGACGATCCTCACCTAGGAGCGGGAATGCGTTACCCAGAGAATCCCGGCAAGCTCGCCCGCGACAAGAGCTGGCGCGAGACGGAGACCGAGTACGGCTTCGGCGATGGTCTCGTCGCCCCCGGCCGCGAGTACGCAACCCCTGACCGGGGCGGCTTCTATCGCGGGAAGGCTCCGTCGATGGTCGACCCGCCGAGCCGTCGAGACGTGCCGGGCAACCCCGGCCGAGTCATCGCCCGGTAGCGGTTCGCGCATGCGCCTACGGCCACACGAGCCAGCCGTACGCGTGCGTCTCTAGTCGGCCCGGTCGCGGCGGTTGGGCCTGCGACCCGGCTCGGTTCCCGGCAGCGGCGAACGCGCCCGCCCAGCAGTGTCGGCCGCTGCCGGTTGAGCCAATTAATCTGGCGCACGTGTGCATAACTTCGACCCCCGACTCGAACACATGTGCGGTGCATCTCCCGGTACCCCGCAGGTACCCCGGACTCGACCCCTACCCTTCGCCAGCTCGACGCCAACCCGTCGCCTTGCCGGGAGCGATTGCTTTGCAGTTCGGGGTGCAAGTTGCGCTCCAGCGGAGCGCTTCCGACCAGGAGTTATCGCCCAGCCGTTCGAGCGGGGAAAAGGCTTCCCAAGCTGAATACGCGGGTTCGATTCCCGTCATCGGCTCCACGACGACCAGGGCATACGGGCCGACTCTGTCGGATACCGAGTGACCATCTGTGACCGTCAGGATGGGGAGCCATGGCGCGTACGCACGAGTTGCCGAGCAAGCGCATGGCTGAACCGCTGCTCGACACCCCGCGAGCGAACCTGGCGGTGATCTGCGCCATCTTCTTCTGCTCGGGCATCCCCGCGCTGATCTATCAGCTTGTCTGGCAGCGCTCGCTGTTCACCATCTATGGCATCAACGTGGAGAGCGTCACGGTGGTGGTCACGGCCTTCATGCTGGGGCTGGGCCTCGGGAGCTTCGCAGGGGGGCGGCTGTCGCGGCTGCGCCTGCCGCTGCTGGCCGTGTTCGGGACGATCGAAATCTGTATCGGCGTCTTCGGCTACTTCTCGCTGGGTCTGTTCCACGCCGTGGGTCAGTTGACCCTCCAGATGAGCGCGCCGCTGACAGCACTGTTCACCTTCCTCCTCGTGCTCGTGCCCACTCTGTTGATGGGTGCCACCCTGCCGCTTCTGACGACGCATCTGGTGAAGCACTCGGGAAACGTGGGACGCAGCGTCGGACTGCTGTACTTCGTCAACACACTCGGCAGCGCCTTCGCCTGTTTCATCGCCGCGGCGTTCCTGATGCGCCTCTTGGGGCAGCAGGGCGCCGTCGCGTTCGCCTGCGGGATCAATGTTCTCGTCGGTATCGGCGCCTTTCTCGCCCAGCGCAATTCGCCTGATGCCGATACTCGGCACGGCGAACGGCAAACGGCGCAGTTCAATACGCGCGGGTTCTGGTTTGCGCTGCTGCTGTCAGCGCTGTGCGGGTACATCGCGCTGAGCTACGAGATCGTCTGGTACCGCGTGTACTCGTTCTCATCGGGTGGCGTCGCGCAGGCGTTCGCTTTGGTACTGGGCTGCTATCTGCTCGGCATCGCGCTGGGTTCGCTCGCCAGTCGCCGCTTTTGCCGCGAATCGGCAGGGGCGGAGCAGGTCGCTTCGCTGTCCGGTTTCGTGCTGTTCGCCAACCTCGCAAGCTTCCTGTTGGTGCCCGCAGCGGCAGTGCTCACCGCCGCGCTGCATTGGGGCCTTTCGCTGCCGCTGGTGGTCATTGCCGCAGGCTTGCTGGGCGCCACGTTCCCGCTGATCTGCCATATCGCCATCGCCCCGACCACCCGAGCGGGCGAGGGCCTGAGTTATCTCTATCTGGCCAACATCGTGGGCTCGGCGCTGGGCAGCCTCGTCACCGGCTTCGTGCTGATGGACCACTGGACCCTGGGTGGAATTTCCACCTTCCTCGCGCTGCTGGGCGTTGCGCTCTCGCTGGTGCTGCTGTTGGCCGCCAATCAGCGGGTGGGGAAACGACTTCTGACCGGACGCGCCGCCGCTCTGGCTGCGACGGGCATGGCAATCGTGCTCGCGCAGCCCTTCCTGTTCGGAGGTGTGTATGAGCGGCTTTACTTCAAGAACGACTATGCGGGACAACGCTTTGCGCACGTGGCGGAGAACAAGAGCGGCGTAGTCAGCGTCACGCAGGACGGGGAGATCCAGGGCGGCGGCGTCTACGACGGCGATTTCTCGACCGACCTCGTCAACGACCGCAACATGATCGTCCGCGCCTACGCCCTGAGCTTGCTCCACGGGTCACCTCGCGACGTGCTGATGATCGGGCTCTCGTCAGGTTCCTGGGCGCAGGTGATCGCCAACCATCCGCAGGTCGAGAAACTGACGGTGGTCGAGATCAATCCGTCCTACCTCGACGTCATGAAGAACTACCCCGGTGAGGCCGGCGTGCTGACGAATCCGAAGGTCGACATCGTCATCGATGACGGCCGGCGATGGCTTGGCCGCAATCCTGACCGCACGTTCGACGTCATCGTGCAGAACACCAGTTTCAACTGGCGCGCGCACGCCACGGACCTGTTGTCCTCGGAGTATCTCGACCTCACGCGCCGCCACCTCAAGCCGGGCGGTATCTCCTTCTACAACACGACCGGGTCGGCCGCAGCGCAGCGCACGGGTGCGGTCGAATTCCCGGGCGCACTCCGCTTCATCAATTTCATGGCGGTCTCCGATTCGCCCATCGAGCTCGACCGCTCGCGCTGGGAGCGGGTGCTGCGCGAGTATCGCATCGAAGGCAAGCCGGTCTTCGACCTCTCTGACGTACAGCAGGAAGCGCGTCTGCAAGAGGTTCTGGCGCTGGCTGATTCGCTGTCGGCCGGCTACGGCCCGGACAAGCCCGTCGGCAAGAACTTAGAAACGCGGGAGGGCATTCTCGCCCGCACCGAGGGGGCGCCGACGATCACCGATGACAACATGACCACCGAATGGGGTGGCTCGCGGTGACGCGGCGTGACAGCTATTGACGGCTATGTGGTCGAGGGAACGGGATCTGAGCCGCCGCCGGCAACGGAGATCCGACCGGGTTCGCCGACCGTTCTGCCGAAGAAGGTCGCGTAGAACGCAGCACTGAACCCGGCCAACGCGAGCACGATGAGCGGGCCGAACACGAACGGATGCTGCGCCATCGACTCTGCCAGGTAGCGGCAGCACAGCAGAAACACCACCAGGAACGCAGAGCCGAACGCGACCAGCGCCCGAGGCGAGCGACTGCGCTCTGGCACCGGCTCACGCAACGCCGATTCGACGGTCAAGCACAGCACCGCGCCTGCCACGAGGTCGACGCCGTAGTGGTAGCCGAAGCCGAGCGTGGCCGCGAGGGTGCCCACCAGCCAGCAGGTGCCTGCCACCCGCAGCCAATACGGCCCACCACGGGAGTGGATGAAAACCGCCAGCGCCCACGCGGTGTGCATCGACGGCATGCAGTTGCGTGCCGTCACGTCGTCGAAGGGGACGGCCTCGGGCGTGAGGTCGACCGGAGGAAGCGCGTGCGGCCAGTAGTCGCCGACCGCGAAACCATGGCCCGCACTGCCGAAGGCGTAGTCCGGACCGACGACCGGGAACAGAACGTAGATCGCCGGCCCGATCAATCCGAGTACCAGGAAAGTTCGGATCAGGAAGTGGCGAGGCCAGACGCCGGTGCGGACATTGCGCAACTGATAGATCGCGACAACCATCGCCGCCACGGGCAGTTCGATGTACACCCAGTGCAACACTGCGCTGAGTGCCGGACCGCCTGCCTCGACGAGCCTTCCCATCAACCACGACGGCTGCGCGAGCGCATGGTCGGCCAGCAGCGCGTACTCGTCGAGGATCGTCGGCCGCACAGCCGCGGTGATGTGCAGCCACGCGTCGCCCACTTTGGTCGCGACGATCAGCAGGAATCCGAAGGCGATCCCCCGAAGGGCTGTGGTCCGTTCGGCGCCCGCCCAGAGCCGCCACGCCACGACGGCCAGCGCCGTGAGCACGATCATCGGCCCGTTGCCGAGCGTCAGCGCTCCACCACGTGCGACGCGTTCAGCGGCGAATCCGATGTCGAGCGCGGCGGCCACCGACAGCGCCAGGATCCGGCAGCGGTTGGTCAACCCGACGATGCCCACGCCGAGAGCGACCCAACTCACTGTCGCCGACTTCGGAGTGGCGACGTAGTCGCTCAACAGGCTGTGCAGCGGGCCCTGGAAACCGGCGATGCCTGCGGTGACTTGCAATGCGACCAGCAACAGGACGACCGCCGCTGCCGCGATCGTCACCCAGGTGCGGTTCACCCGAGCGCGCAGCTGCACCCGTCGCACGTCGCCGATGAACACAAGGCGGATATTAGGTGACGGGAGGCGACGGAAAGGTTAATAGCCGCTTCTCGGTGCAGCCCGCGCTGATCGCGCATCCGCACAAGACCGTCCGGCATACTGGTCGCCTTGAGGACGTCATGATGAGCACTTCCCCCGATGCCGCCGCAGCGGCACCGCCGCGCCGAGCACGTGGACGTCCTGTCGGTGGTGGAAACTCCGCCGATCAGGCTCGCACGGTGCTGATGGACGCCGCAGAACGGTGCATTCTCGCGCGCGGGTTCCACGCGTCCACCATGGAGCTCATCGCGCGCGAGGCGGGCTACTCCCGCGCGGCGATGTACCGTCACTTCCCGAACCGGCAGCGCCTGCTCGAGGAGTTGGTGGCCCGCAAGACTCGCGGGCATCAACGCGAGATCCTGGCGCGTCTTCCCGAGGGTGCGAGCCTCGCCGACATGCTGGTCGAAAGCCTGGTCATCGTGGCCACCGAACTCGTCGACGACCCACTGCTGCAGACACTTTCGGAACAGACCGAAGACGGCACCATTGCGCAGCTGATCGTCGCCGACCGGTCGCTGACCGAGCTGATCACTCTGCTCGTCGATGCACTCGACGCCGACCGCGACGGACTGCGCGACGGACTGCACCCGAAGGACCTGGCGCAGTTCCTCGTCACCACCGCGCTCACGTTGCTGATGGGCGTCATTCCAGGGTCGAGGGATCCAGAGACGACGCGCCGTTACCTGCGAACCTTCCTGCTGCCCGCCCTCCTGAGCGATCCGCCGCATCCCGTGCGGGTCTTCCCAGGGTGATCACCGGTCGACAGGCGTCACCCGGATCGGCACCCTGTGCGTACCTGGCCCCTCGCCCGGGCAGCCCGCACCGCCGACGACAAGGGTCCGCTCCCCGGAGAAGCTGCCGTCAGAATCCGGGATCAGATAGTCCGAGCGGACGGATGGCACGGCGCTGTCCGGATTCGTGCGGTCGCAGAAAAACGGGTAGTCGCCGCTGGTCTCCCAGCGATCGGTGTTCCACCGATAGTCGAATGACGCTGGTGCTCGTGGGTTTCGGGCGAGGTCGTCGGAGTTGTCCATCGTGACGACGCACCCAGCCGCGTCGCATCGCGCCGTGTACTGGACGGGGAATGTCTTGGCCGGCATCGGCGTCGGCGCATCGTTGAAGGTCTGCCGGTCGAAGTCGACGAACATGTCGTAGTTCCCGTACAGCAGCGGAGGCGTCGGCCGGTCGGCGGTGGCGACCGGGGCCAGCACCGCAGAAGCACACGCCGCCACCACCACCACGCCCGCCGCTACTGCCCGCATGGGCTTCAGTCAACACGCCGCAGCCGTTCGTCACCGGCGAATCGGCGTCAGCCAGTCCGCAGCATCCCCGCAGCGCGCGTCCAAGCTCCGTCCCTACCCTCGCGAAGGCGTCGGGGAGCTCGAGACGAGGAGCACTGATGAAGGCGAAATCATTCATCACATGCGCTGCAGTGACCGCTGGGATCGGCGCCGCCGTTCTGGGCGTGGGCGCCGCGCCGGCGATGGCGCAGCCGGGCGGACACGGGCCGGGACCGGGCTGGCACGGTCCGCCCCCACCTCCGCCGCCGGGCGGGCCCGGGTGGCAGCAGGGACCTCCCGGTCCTCCGGGTCCGCCTGACTGGGGTCCGCCGGACGGTCCCGGGTGGCGCGGTCATCCGCCGCCTTGGGGTGCCGGCGCGCCGCCGTGGGGCTGGGGCCCGCCTCCGCCGCCCCCTCCGCACGGCCCGCTTCCGCCGCCGTGGGGCCCGCCACCGGCGCCCTTCGACTACTGGGGGCACCGGGTGACGCCGGTGTTCGACCCCGGTTACAACGCGTGGGGGTTCTGGTTCTTCGGGATCTGGATTCCGCTGTGAGCGCCCCGGTGCCCGGTCCGCCGTGGCGGATACGGCCCCCCCCGGGCCCGGCGGGGGCGAGGGTCGGCGGCCCCAC
>JAEXZY010000023.1 GCA_023404955.1 Actinomycetes bacterium | reverse complement strand
GTCGCGAACTCGAGCATTTCGCCCGGCGTGTCACTCGAGTTCGCGACTGGTCGCCGGAAGAAAATTCAGCGGTCGGCGCGCTGGTAGGCCGTCACGACCGCGGCGCCGCCGAGCCCGATGTTGTGCTGCAGCGCCGCCGTCACATCGTCGACCTGACGCTTGTCGGCATCACCACGCAACTGCCAGGTCAGCTCGCTGCACTGGGCCAGGCCGGTCGCGCCCAGGGGATGGCCCTTGGAGATCAGCCCGCCCGACGGATTGACCACCCAGCGACCGCCGTAGGTGGTGTCCTCGTCGTCGATCAGCTTCGGCGCCTCGCCCGGCCCACACAGCCCGAGGGCTTCGTAGAGCAGCAGCTCGTTGGCCGAGAAGCAGTCATGCAGCTCGATCACCTGGAAATCCTGCGGCCCGAGGCCGGACTGGTCGTAGACCTTCTGCGCGGCCTGCACGTTCATGTCGTAGCCGATGATGTTGGCTGCACTGCCGTCGAAGGTCGAGGCGAAGTCGGTGGTCATCGACTGCCCAACGATCTCGACCGCCCGGCCCGCCAGGCCGTGCCGATCCACGAAGTCCTCACTGGCCAGCACCACCGCAGCCGAACCGTCCGACGTCGGCGAGCACTGCAGCTTGGTCAACGGATCGGAGATCATCTTCGCGGCCAGGATGTCGTCGAGGCTGTACTCGTCCTGGAACTGCGCGTACGGATTGTTGACCGAGTGCTTGTGGTTCTTGAACCCGATCTTGGCGAAGTGTTCGGCGGTGCTGCCGTACTTCTGCATGTGCTCGCGGCCCGCGGCCCCGAACATCCACGGCGCCACCGGGAACTGCATCGCGTCAATGTCGTTGAGCGCCATGATGTGTCGCTTCATCGGCGATTCGCGGTCGTCGGCGCCGCCGCCGAGCGAGCCGGGCTGCATCTTCTCGAAGCCGAGCGCCAGCACGCAGTCGGCCAGCCCGCCGCGGATCGACTGGGCGCCGAGGTACAGCGCCGTCGACCCCGTCGAGCAGTTGTTGTTGACGTTGACGATCGGGATGCCCGTCATCCCGAGTTCGTAGAGCGCCCGCTGACCCGAGGTCGAGTCGCCGGTGCAGAACCCGACGAAGCCCTGCTCGATCTCGGAGTACTCGATCCCGGCATCGGCGAGCGCGTTCGTGCCGGACTCGCGCGCCATGTCGGGGTAGTCCCAGCCCTCCCGTCGACCGGGCTTCTCGAACTTCGTCATCCCCACGCCGACGACGAACACTCGCTTCATGTTCTGATCCCTTCGCCAATCGCGACCGGCCCGCCGGGCGCTGGTGTACATCTGAGTAGAACACGTTCCAATTTCACGAGGAGGCGGGATGGCGCTGCGCGTCGTTCAGTGGGCGACCGGCGGTGTCGGCGTCGCCGCGATCAAAGGCGTGCTCGAGCACCCCGAGTTGGAGCTGGTCGGCTGCTGGGTGCATTCCACCGCCAAGGCCGGGCGCGACGTCGGCGACCTCATCGGCACGGCCCCGCTGGGCGTCACGGCGACCAACAGCATCGACGACGTCCTCGCGATGGACGCCGACGCGGTCATCTACGCCCCCTTGATCGCCAACCCCGACGAGGTCGCCGCGCTGCTGCGCGCCGGCAAGAACGTCGTCACCCCGGTCGGCTGGCTGTACCCCAGCGAGCGCAGTGGCGCGCCGCTGCGCGAGGCCGCGCTGGCCGGTGATGCGACGTTGCACGGCACCGGTATCGCACCCGGCGGTATCAGCGAGAAGTTCCCGCTGATGCTCTCGGCGATGTCGACCGGTGTGACGTTCGTGCGGGCCGAGGAGTTCTCCGATCTGCGCACCTACGAGGCGCCCGATGTGCTACGCCACGTGATGGGTTTCGGCGAGACGCCGGACAAGGCGCTGACCGGACCGATGCAGAAGATGCTCGACGCCGGGTTCATCCAGGCTGTGCGAATGTGTGTGGACCAACTGGGTTTTCACGCTGATCCGCGGGTTCGCGCCACGCAGGAGATCGCGGTGGCCACGGCCACGATCGACTCACCGATGGGGCCGATCGAGCCTGGACAGGTGGCGGGGCGGAAGTTCCACTGGGAGGCCCTCGTCGACGGCGAGGCCGTGGTCCGGGTGACGGTGAACTGGCTGATGGGGGAGGAGCACCTCGACCCCGCATGGTCCTTCGGCCCGGCCGGGCAGCGCTACGAGATGGAGGTGCGCGGCAATCCCGACTTCACGGTGACGGTGACGGGGTTCCAGTCCGAGGTCGGCGGGCAGGGACCCGAGTACGGCGTCGTCGGAACGGCTGCCCATTGTGTGAATTCGGTGCCCGCGGTCTGCGCCGCCGCGCCGGGCATCGCCACCTACCTCGACCTGCCCTTGATCAGTGGCAGGGCCGCGCCGCACCTGTAGATGTGCCGCACAGTACGGTGACTGCATGAGTCGTGGCCTCGTACTCGCCGGCGGCGGACTGGCTGGAATCGCATGGGAGACCGGCATTCTCCTCGGGATCGCCGATGAGGCGCCTGCCGCGGCGCGGGCGCTGCTGGCATCCGATGTGCTGCTCGGGACCTCGGCGGGGTCGACGGTCGTCGCGCAGCTGTCCAGTGGCCTGCCGCTCGAGGAATTGTTCGCCCGCCAGCTGTCGGACGCCTCACACGAGATCCATCCCGGAGTCTCCGTCGACGGGATCACCGCGCTCTTCCTGGATGCCGTGATGACCCCGGGCGCCTCCATGTCGCAGAAGCTGCAGAAGATCGGCGCCGTCGCCGCAGCGACGGACACCGTCGACGAAGCGGTGCGCCGCGAGGTGATCGCCCATCGGCTGCCGTCGCACGACTGGGCGCCGCGCGACGTGCGGGTGACCGGAATCGACATCGCCACAGGGGAACTGGTGGTCTTCGACCGCACCTCCGGGGTCGCGCTGGTCGATGCGGTCGCGGCCAGCTGCGCGGTTCCCGGGGCGTGGCCGCCCGTCACCATCGCCGACAAACGCTACATGGACGGCGGCGTCGGCAGCTCGGTGAACATGTCTGCCGTCTCCGACTGCGACACCGCCGTCGTTCTCGTGCCGTCCGCGCCCGATGCGCCGTCGCCGTGGGGGACCGGCACCGCCGACGAGATCGCCGCCTTCGACGGTGCCACGGTGGCCGTCTTCGCCGACGCCGACGCGCTGGAGGCGTTCGGCCCCAACCCGCTCGACCCGGCCTGCCGGACACCGTCGGCCCAGGCCGGCCGTGCCCAGGGCCGCCGCGAAGCGTCCCGCGTCGCCCAGTTCCTAGGCGTCTGACGCGGGGACGGCCGCCTCGAGCGTGTCCAGTGCGGCACTGGCCAACTCCTGCCCGATGTCGATCACCTCGTATGCGCGGTGGAAATCCAGGCTGCGGCACACCGTGCGCGGCACCTCGATGAGCAGGTCGGGCGGATAGGCCGCCAAGGTGTGCCGGGCCAGCGCCGCCTGCGCGATGTCGATGACACGGTTCATCACCTCGAAGCCGCCCAGCCGCGGCACCACAGGCCCGGCGGGAGCGTCCACGGGCTCGTCGTCACCCACGGCGAAGCGACCCAGCACGGCGCGCCCCGTCGGAGTGTCCAGCAGCGACCGGGCGGCCTTCGTGTCCAGCAGCGACGACGAACTGCGCCACATCCGGTTGAGCCAGTCGCCGCTGAGTTGCCGGGTTTCCCGGTCACGGCGGTGCGTCTCGGGATCGTCGCCGGTGATGCTCACCGCGATCGTGACGTCGGCGGCAACCGCGGCGATCGGTGCCATCGGCAGCGGATCGAGTATCCCGCCGTCGGCCAGCAGTCGCCCGTCGAGCACATGCGGTGTGATGACACCCGGTATCGCGATCGACGCGCGGATCGCGTCATCGACCGGCCCGCGCTGCATCCACACGGATTTCCCCGTTATCAGGTCGGTGGCCACCGAGGTGTAGGGAATCGGCAAGTCCTCGATCCTCACCTCGCCGAGGATCTCCCGGACCGCCTCGAGGATCTTCTCGGCCCGCAGCACGCCGGCCGATGTGATCGACGGATCGAGCAGACGTAACACCGCCCGCTGGGTCAGCGAGCCCGCCCAGGTCGTGTACTGGTCGAGCCGGCCCGCGGCCTCCAGGCCACCCACCAGGGCGCCCATCGAGGACCCTGCGATGCCGACGATCTCGTGGCCGCGCTCGTGCAGTTCGTTGATGACGCCGATGTGGGCGTACCCGCGGGCGCCTCCGCTGCCCAACGCCAATGCGACGCGCATCCGCCCATTCTCGCTTGCATGAGCTCGCCGCGACGGGCAACCCTGTCCCTCATGATCGGAACACTGCGTTCAGTCGTCGTCGACTGCCCCGACCCCCAGCGATTGGCCCGCTTCTGGGCTGACGTACTCGGGGGCGACATCACCGAAGAGGAGCCGGACTGGGTGGTGGTCACCGCGCCGGACGGACGCCGGCTGGCCTTCCAGCTCTCGCCGGAGCATCAACCGCCGCAGTTCCCCGACGCCCACGCCTCGCAGCAGATCCACTTCGACATCATGATCGGCGAGGACGAGGTCGAGGCCGCACAGGCGGAGGTGATCGGGCTGGGTGCGACATGGGTGCTCGACGCCGACGACGACAAATTCCGGGTCTACCGCGACCCAGCCGGGCACACGTTCTGCCTTGTCTGGAACGACTGAGTCGCTAGCCACACAGAGCGTCGGCGGCTGACTCGACCGCGACGATCACCGCCGACTGCTGGCCTGCTGACAGCTGCGCCCAGCCCTTGTTGAACTCGCCCGACCCCACCGTGGGCGCGCTCTGCAGCATCTTCAGGTACGGCTCGATCTGCGCCTTCGGGTCACCGCCCTGTTCGTCCATGAAGGCACGCGCCGCACGGCAGTTCTGGAAGTAGTCGTCCTCCGTGGATTCCGCGGGTGCGCCCACCTTGGTCGTGACCCCGCCCGGTGACACCGAAACAGCGTCAGGAGCCAGTGATTCCGTGGGAGCCGCGGCCTGTGTCGACGGGGGCGACGACGAGGTCGACGGAGTGGGTGTCGACGGGGTAGGTGTCGACGAGCAGCCGGCCAGAGCCAGTAGGGCCGTCGCGACGAGGCCGGCACAGAGGAGGGACCGTGACATACCGCCAATGTATGCGGGGCGGCTCGAGCGACGGCCATGACCAGCCAAATGATCAACTCACGGTGAGATTAATGCAGGTCACTGGCGGTGCGCGCGGTCTCGTGGAACACTTGGCCCATGCGCAACGGAATGACTCGGGAGTGTTGTCGGGCCTGACGCCGACCCCCCATTCATCCGTTCCACCTCTGGAGTCCTTCCATGGTTCTCGCGCCCACTCGCCTGCGCCCAGCCGACCTTCTGCACGCCACCGACCGCTATGCCGCCGACGTTCTCGGAGGCCGCTTCGACGACGTCCTCCCCGTCGGTGGGCCGCCCACGACCGAGCGCTGGTACACCCGGCTGCACGGCGACGACGAGCTCGACGTCTGGCTCATCAGCTGGGTGCCCGACCACTCCACCGAACTGCATGACCACGGCGGCTCCATCGGTGCGCTCACGGTGCTCTCCGGTGCGCTGCGCGAAACCCGATGGGACGGGCGCAGATTGCGGCATCGTCGGCTCGAGGCCGGCGACCAGGCCGCCTTCCCGCTCGGCTGGGTACACGATGTGGTGTGGGCGCGCGAGAGTGTGTCGCTCTCGACGCCGATATCTGCACCGATCTCGACCCCGACGCTGAGCGTGCACGCCTACTCGCCGCCGCTCACCGCGATGTCGTACTACGAGGTGTCCGAGCGGAACACATTGCGCCGCAACCGGACCGAATTGACCGACCAGCCGGAAGGGAAGTGACATGGGGAGCCGCATCGATGTCGTGCTGGAGAACGCCCGCACGAAGATCAACCGACTGACCGCAGACGAACTGCCTGCCGCGCTGCGACGCGGAGCCATCCTGGTCGACATCCGGCCCGCCGCCCAACGTGCCATCGAGGGCGAGGTGCCCACGGCGCTGATCATCGAGCGCAACGTGCTCGAGTGGCGACTCGACCCGACCAGCGATGCGCGGATTCCACAAGCCGTCGACGACGACGTCGAATGGGTGGTGCTGTGCTCGGAGGGCTACACCTCGAGCCTGGCCGCTGCAGCGCTGCAGGAGATCGGCCTGCACCGCGCCACCGACGTCGTCGGCGGATACCACGCCCTCAAAGGCGTGCTCGTCTACTAGGCCGCCCGACTAGCTGTTCTCGTCGCTGCGCAGCAGCGGCCGCAGCTTCTCCGTCTTGGCCGCAGACCACCCGGGCGGCAACAGGATCGACGCCCACGCGTCGGCGACATTGCGCACATAGACGTGCCCGTGCCCGTCGGGCACGTTCACCGCCACCGCCATGTCAGCGGACACCTGCAGGAATGTCACGACCGGAATCCACTCCATGTCCGGGGAGACGTCGTTCCCACGCGGCTCCCGCAGCCAATCCGGTTTGGCGAACAGAAGATCCACGTTCCACCAGGCGATCGGATCCGACGCGTGCTGCAGATAGACCACGCGCGGCTGCCCCCACGGGTCGTGTGGCCGCGCGAGATCGTTGGGCTGCGCGACGAACCGGACGTTCTCGCCCTTGTCGTAGATCGGCAACCACTGCGGCGATCCGGCATCGCGGTTGGTCGTCAGATCGGTCCAGATCGTGTTGTTGAACGTCGGACCACTGAACAGCGCGCCATCGGTGCGGGCGATCAGGTTGTTCAACGCCAGGAACGGCGCCTCGCCACCGAACGAACCGAGGCTTTCCCCGAACACCACCAACTTCGGCCGCTGCGCCTCGGGCATCGCGCGGACCAGCTCGTCGACGGCTTCGAACAGGGCCTGGCCTGCCTGCCGCGCATTCTCCTTGTCGACCAGGAACGACAACCAGCTCGGCAGGAACGAGTACTGCATCGACACGATCGCGGTGTCGCCGTTGTACATGTACTCCAGCGCGGTGGCCTCGGCCTCGTTGATCCAGCCCGTCCCCGTCGTCGTGGCCACCGCCACCACCGCGCGATCGAGGCCACCGGTGCGCTGCAGTTCGCGTGCGGCCAGGGCAGCCGTGGCCTTGATCCCGTCCGCGGAGTTCAGGCCGGCATAGGCGCGGATCGGTTCGACGGCAGGCCTGGCGTTGAACGCGGTGAGCTCGGCGACCGACGGCCCCCCGCCGACGAACATGCGGCCTTGATGTCCGAGCGACTCCCAACTGACCAGCGACTCCGGACCGCCTGAGCGCAGCGGTGTCTCAGGTGCCGGGTTGTCCGGATCGGTCTCGTCGTTCACCGCCTCGAACGTGCTGTTGATCGTGCTCATCGCGAACCGCACGACGACGCCGTTGAGCAATGCGATCGTCAAGGCCAGCAAAAGCGTCACCACGATGACGGCCGAAACACGGGGCGGCGCAACACGATCGAGCTGACCCACCAGAAAGCGCACCAACCGTCGGATCAGTTGGCCGACTTCGACGAACGCGAACAGCGTGACCACCGAGATCACGGCGGCCAGGGGGTAGTCCCAGAACGTCAACCGCGGCACGCCCATCAAGTCGCGTACGTCGTCCTGCCACCCGTGAAACGAGATGATCGCCAGCACCATTCCGATCGCGCCAACCACGACGAGAATCAGCCAGGCGCGGCGGGGAGGCGGCGGGCTGGAATCCTTGGACCGCATGTAACGCACCAGCCACACCGAGAACACGCCGATCGCGTAGCCGAAGGCGCCCGCGCCTCCGCTGACCAAACCCTGGAACAGCGGACCGCGGGGCAGCAGCGACGGCGTGAGCGACAACCACAGGAACACGAGTCCGACTGCGGTGCCGGTGAATGTGTAGCGGCGTACCCACCACGCTTTGCGGGCAGTCTCGGCGCGCGGCTCGTCCTCCGGCGGGGCGACGGTGACGGTCACCAAGGCATGTTAGCCGTGCATGTCAGCGGTGGGTGAAGTTCGGCGAACGCTTCTCGGTGAACGCGGCCATGCCCTCGGTCTGATCGTCGGTGGCGAACGCGGAGTGGAACAGTCGGCGCTCGTAGAGCAGGCCCTCGGCCAGCGTCGACTCGAAGGCGCGGTTGACTGCTTCCTTGGCCATCCGCGCCGCGGACAACGACATGCCGGCGATCGTCTGCGCTGTGGCCGTGGCTTCCTCGAGCAAGGAGTCGGCCGGGACGACGCGGGACACCAGCCCGGCCCGTTCGGCCTCCTCGGCGCCCATGGTTCGACCGGTCAGGATCAGATCCATCGCCTTGGCCTTGCCGATTGCCCGGGTCAACCGTTGCGAACCGCCCATGCCCGGCAGCACTCCCAACTTGATCTCGGGCTGGCCAAATTTCGCGGTGTCAGCGGCGATCAGGATGTCGCACATCATCGCGAGTTCGCAGCCGCCGCCGAGTGCATAGCCGGCGACCGCGGCGATCGTCGGGGTACGGGTGGCCGCGAACCTGCCCCAGGCGGCGAAGAAATCTGACGAGAAGACCTCGGCGAAGGACAGATTCGCCATCTCCTTGATGTCCGCACCGGCGGCGAACGCCTTCTCGTTGCCGGTGAGCACGATGGCGCCGATGCCGGGATCGGCATCCAATTCGGCTGCAGCAGAGGTGACATCGTCCATCACCTGACTGTTCAGGGCATTCAGGGCCTTCGGCCGGTTCAGCGTGATGGTGGCGACGCGGTCCTCGCGGGTGACGAGGATAGTCTCGTAGTCGGTCATGGCGGCTCCTGGGCTGTGTCGGAGGTCTAGAAGGTCAGATCGGGGTCGGCGGGCTGGAAGTAGGCTTCCACGTCGGCGTCTGTCACCGCGTCCAATGTTGCCGGATTCCACTGCGGGTTTCGGTCCTTGTCGATGACCTGCGCCCGGATGCCCTCCACCAGATCATGGGAGCGCAGCGCCGCGCAGGACGTCCGGAACTCCTGGCGCAGCACATCTTCCAGAGTGGTCAACGACGCGGCCCGGCGCACCGCCTCCAGCGTCACCGACAGCGCGACGGGGGAGCGGGAACCGATCAGCTCGGCGGCCTTGGTGGCGACAGGGTTGCCCTCGTTCCGCAGGGCAGCGACGATGTCGGCGACAGACTGGCCGGCGTAGCAGCGGTCGATCCACTCCCGGTGCGCCATCACTTCGCTGGGCGGCGGCTCCTGTGCGAAGGTCGCGACCGCGTGCTCTACACCGTCGGCCTCGATGGCTTCGACGAACGAGGCGAGATCGGCGTGCGGCACATAGTGGTCCGCGAAGCCCATGGCGATGGCGTCGGCGCCGCCGAACGGGGCGCCTGTCAGCGCGGCGTGGATGCCCAGCAGTCCGGGCGCGTGAGCCAGGACGCGGGTTCCGCCGACGTCGGGCACGAAGCCGATGCCGACCTCGGGCATGGCCATCTTGGTGGTCTCGGTGACCACGCGGACGTCGCCGTGCGCGCTGATGCCCACACCGCCACCCATCGTGATGCCGGTCATCAGAGCGACATACGGCTTGGGGTAGCGGCCGATGTAGGCGTTGAGCAGGTATTCGTCGTGCCAGAACTGACGGGCCTCGGCGCCGCCGGACTTCGCACTGTGGTGGATGGCGACGATGTCGCCGCCCGCGCACAGGCCGCGCTCACCAGCGCCGGAGACGACGACCGCGCGGACGTCGTCGTCGTGCTCCCACGACGCGAGGGCGGCCGCCATCTCGGTGACCATCGGGTGGGTCAGGGAATTGATCGCCTTGGGCCGGTTGAGGGTCAGGTGCCCGACGTGGTGGCGCACCGTTACTAGGAGATCCTCGTTTTCGTCCACGTCAGCAATCTAGATCGTCGCCCCTGATCGGAGCGCGCCGGGTAAGGTTCCTGTGAGAAGGCTGGGAACAGAATCGATTCTCGGGAACCGTCCCGACGCGTCGATCGTTGAACCGGTGTTCGGCACAGGCCGAATCACGACATCAGGAAAGGAACCGACGGTGCGCGAGAGCAGCAACCCGGTATTTCGCACGCTGCCCAAGGGGCAGCAGGGCGGATACGCGCAATTCGGTACCGGAGCCGCCGGCTACGGTGCGCAAGCGGTACACGCCGATCCCTATGCCACCTATCCCGAGCAGCGTCAGACGGGTGTTTCGCGCCCGCTGACCATTGATGACGTCGTCACCAAGACCGGCATCACGCTGGCGGTGCTGTCGGCCGTTGCCGTCGTGTCGTACTTCATGGTGGCGTCCAACATCGCGCTCGCCATGCCGTTCACGCTGATCGGCGCGCTCGGCGGCCTCGTCGTGGTGCTGATCGCGACCTTCGGCCGCAAGCAGGACAACCCCGCGATCGTGCTGACGTACGCGGCGCTGGAGGGCCTGTTCCTCGGTGCGTTCTCGTTCGTCGTCGCCAACCTGATGGTCTCCGGTGTCAGCGCCGGCGCCCTGATCAGCCAGGCGGTGCTCGGCACGCTCGGTGTGTTCGCCGGCATGCTGGTCGTCTACAAGACCGGCGCTATCCGAGTGACGCCGAAGTTCACCCGCTTCATCGTGGCCGGCCTCTTCGGTGTGGTGGCCCTGATGCTCGGCAACTTCGTGCTCGCGCTGTTCGGTGTCGGCGGCGGTGAGGGCCTGGGTCTGCGTAGCGGCGGCCCGATCGCGATCATCTTCTCGCTGGTCTGCATCGGTCTGGCAGCGTTCAGCTTCCTGATCGACTTCGACTCGGCTGACCAGATGATCCGGGCAGGTGCGCCGGAGAAGGCGGCCTGGGGTATCGCGTTGGGCCTGACCGTGACGCTGGTGTGGCTCTACATCGAGATCCTGCGCCTGCTCAGCTACTTCAACAGCGACTAGTCATCGCACAGAGAAGGGCGCTCACCGAAAGGTGGGCGCCCTTTTTCGTAGTGCGGCCGCGCCGAAACTGCTCACAGATCATGCTTCATCCACAGATCGCGATCTCCCCGCAGTCTGAGCGCCGATTCGGGCGATTCAACGTGTCACGGTGGCCCGATGACGGCACCGAGCTGGCCATTTGTCGGAAGCGAAGCCATCGCCGATGGCCGCGTCAAGAAGCATCAATTGCGCTCGAGCTATCAAGCACTCTTTCCCGATGTGTACATCCCGATCGATGCGCAGGCCAGCCTCGGGCATCGTGCCAGGGCAGCGTGGCTGTGGTCGCATCGCGAAGGAGTGATTGCAGGGCTCACGGCGGCAGCCCTGCACGGCTCCGCGTGGATCGACGACTCGCTACCCGTCGAACTCGTCTGGCCGAATGCCCGCAACCCGCCGGGCCTGCGCACCATGGACGCCCGTCTGCGTCCGGAGGAATTCACGGTCCGCGATGGGATGCGACTGACGACGATCGCGAGGACCGCATACGACCTGGCGCGCCGGGGCCGCGTCGGCGAAGCGGTCGCGCGGGTAGACGCCCTGGGACATGCCACCGGCCTTCATGCTGACGAGGTCCTGGCCTGTGCTCGGCAGCACCGCGGCGCTCGAGGGCTGCGACAACTAGAGAAGGTGATGGATCTCTATGACGCGGGATCGGCGTCGCCGAAGGAGACGTGGTTGCGCCTCCTGGTCATCAACGCCGGATATCCGCGGCCGCACACGCAGATCCCGGTGCGCAGCGCCGACGGCCGACGGCGGTACTACCTCGACATGGGGTGGCCCGACGTGATGATCGCTGTGGAGTACGACGGTGAACAACATCGCATCGACGACTCGCAATATGCGAGGGACATCCGGCGTTCCGAAGACCTGCGCGAGCTCGACTGGCTGGTGATCCGCGTCATCAAGGGCGACCGAGAGTTCGACATCCGAGCCCGAATCGCCCGCGCATGGGCCACGAGACTGCGGGGAGATCGCGATATCAGCTGAGGATGCGATCTCCCCGCAGTCTCGGCGCCAAGAACCTAGGAGAGGCGCTCCACGACCATCGCCATGCCCTGCCCGCCGCCCACGCACATCGTCTCGATGCCGAAGGTCTTGTCATGGGTGGCGAGGTTGTTCAGCAGCGTGGCGGTGATGCGGGCGCCGGTCATGCCGAAGGGGTGCCCGAGCGCGATCGCGCCGCCGGAGACGTTCAACTTGTCCTCGTCCATGCCGAGCTCCCGCGCCGAGCCGAGCACCTGCACCGCGAACGCCTCGTTGATCTCGTACAGGTCGATGTCGGAGATCGACATCTTCGCGTTGCCCAGCGCCTTGCGCACGGCCTCGATCGGACCGAGACCCATGATCTCCGGCGACAGCCCCGACACCCCGGTCGAGACGATGCGCGCCAGCGGGGTGAGGCCCAGCTCCTTGGCCTTGGTGTCGCTCATGATCACCACCGCGGCGGCGCCGTCGTTCAGCGGGCACGCATTCCCCGCGGTGATCGTGCCGTTGGGCCGGAACACCGGCTTGAGCTGGCTGACGGCCTCATAAGTGGTCCCGGCGCGCGGGCCGTCGTCGGTGCTGACGACGGTGCCGTCGGGCAGCGTCACCGGGGAGATCTCGCGCTCGAAGAAGCCGCTCTTGATGGCCTCCTCAGCCCGGTTCTGCGACCGCACGCCCCAGTGGTCCTGGTCCTCGCGGCTGATACCGGTGTGCAGCACAACGTTCTCCGCAGTCTGTCCCATCGCGATGTACACGTCGGGCAGCAGGCCGTCCTCGCGCGGATCGTGCCACTCGGTCGCGCCCGCGGTGGCCTGCTCGGTGCGGGCCTGTGCGTCGGCGTACAGCTCGTTCTTCGAGTCCGGCCACCCGTCGGAGGTGCCTTTGAGGAACCGCGAGACAGTCTCGACGCCCGCCGAGATGAAGGCATCACCTTCGCCGGCCTTGATCGCGTGGAACGCCATCCGCGTGGTCTGCAGCGACGACGAGCAGTACCGGTTGACCGTGGTGCCCGGCAGGAAGTCGTACCCCAGCTGCACCGCCACCGTGCGGCCGATGTTGAAACCCGCCTCACCGCCGGGCTGTCCGCAGCCCATCATCAAGTCGTCGATGTCGCGCGGGTCCAGGGCCGGCACCTTGTCGAGTGCTGCCTTGACCATCTGGGCGGCCAGGTCGTCGGGCCGCATGGACACCAGGGAGCCCTTGTTGGCCCGGCCGATGGGGGAGCGGGCGGTGGCGACGATGACGGCTTCGGGCATGACGACTCCTCGGTAGACAGCGAGTGGCTGCTGTGAACCTAGCCCGCTGCCACGACGATGGGCGCGGGGACCCCGGTGGAGCGGCGCCACAGGCGGCCGAGATTGCCGAGCCGCGAGAGCAGCGACCCCTCGCCCGAGCGTGATTCCAGGGCTGCTTCGGCCGGCTCGCTGTCGACGAATTCGCCGAGCGCCGCGCACAGTGCGGGCAGAAGCTGCTGGGCGGCCAGCGAGTAGCCCGCTGCCGACGGATGGAACATGTCGGACGAGAAGAACTCATCGGGCGCCGTGTAGAAGGCCGGCGCCAGCAGATCGGAGAACGGTACCGGTACGCCACCGGCGGCCCGGACCTCGCCGGCTTGGGCCCGCGCCAGCCGCAGACCGCGGCTGCGCGCCACCCACCGCAGAGGCTGCGGAATCGCCTTGATCACCCCGAAGTCGGGGCACGTGCCGACGACGACGACGGCGCCGCTGCTGCGGAGCCGCTGCACCGCGCGACCCAGCCGCCGCGCGGACGGGCCGACACCGTTGGGTGCGGTGATGTCATTGGCGCCGATCATGATGACCGCCGCATCCGGGGGCGGACCTGCGACGAACATCGCGTCGATCTGACCGGACAACCCCTTGGACGTGGCACCGACGATGGCCTTGGTGCTGAGCCGTATGCGCTTCCCCGACTCCTTCGCCAGGCCGCGGGCCAGCAGCACACCGGGCACCTCGTCGGCGGTTACGCAGCCGTAGCCGGTCGCGGTGGAGTCCCCAAAGATCATCAGGTGCAGGTCGAACGGCACGCCGCGGTACCAGCGCGTGACCGGCCCCCCCTCGGGCTCATAGACGCCGTCGGCGCGCGGCGGGATGTCCCAGGACTTCGGGATGACGCGGCGGGCCTGATCGGCCTGGCCGGTGAGGAGATTGCGCGCGCCGACGTAGAACGATCCGGTAGATGCGAGGGTCGCGACTGCTGCTAGCGCGACGGTCGATCGGCGGACGTGAGGAGCGCGGCGGCTGGAGCCCACGTGTGCGAGTTTAGGTGCGCCCTCGCCGGATAACCGAGTCGCATACGGAATCCGCGGTCACAGTGCGGTATCAACTCCGGTATCAATCGCGTTTAAACGATTGTGATAATGGTTACAAGTGCCAAGCTAAGTAACAAGGTTGTCTGACTATCTTGGCTTATCCCGGTACTACAACGGCGTAGGAAGTGGTGGCGATGACGGCACCGAGCAAGGCCCCCAGTACTGCCCATCTGGGCGTACGGCCAGGTCGTGGCCACAAGCCACGCCGCTTTCCGGTCAGTGACGGCGCCCCGGTCGAGGTTGTCGAAGACGGCCCGAGCATCGCCGGACGCCTCATGGGGCTGGCCGCGATGGCGACGATCAAGCCCTTCCTCTCCGTTGGCAGCTACGCCCCCAAGTTGCCGTGGCCGTGGGGTCTGGTCGATTTCGCGGCGCGCGTCATCCGGCCGGTCCCCGGCACCGTGCGCGCGACGATTTCGCTGCCCCACTGCACGGCTCAGCTGGTACGTGCGGCGGGCGTGCTGCCCGCCGACGGCAAGCGCAGCGTCGTCCTCTACATGCACGGCGGTGCGTTCCTGACCTGTGGCGTGCACACCCACGGTCGGCTGGTGACAGCCCTGTCCCGGTACGCCGATGCCCCGGTGCTCGTCGTCAACTACCGGATGATCCCCAAGCACTCGGTGGGCACGGCGCTCGACGACTGTTTCGACGCCTACCGCTGGCTGCGGGAGACCGGGTACGAGCCGGATCAGATCGTGCTCGCCGGTGATTCCGCGGGCGGCTATCTGGCGCTCTCGCTGGCCGAGCGCCTGCAGTTCGAAGGCGTCGAAGGCTACGGTTCCGAGACGCCCGCGGCCATCGTGACGATGTCCCCGCTGTTCGAGATCGACAACGAGGGACGCGCCGAGCATCCGAACATCGGCAGCGATGTGATGTTCCCGCCCAAGGCTTTTCATGCACTGATCGAGTTGATCGAACAGGCCGGGTCGAAGCGGATCGTCAACGGCAAGCCCGAGGAGATCTACGAGCCGCTCGACCACATCGAGCCGGGCCTGCCGCGCACGCTGATCCACGTCTCCGGCTCGGAGGTGCTGCTCAGCGACGCGCGGAAAGCGGCCCGCCTGCTCGCCGAGTCGGGGGTGCCGGTCGAGGTGCGCGTCTGGCCCGGCCAGATGCACGTCTTCCAGCTCGGCGCACCGGCGGTGCCCGAGGCCAGCCGGTCGATCAAGCAGATCGGCGAGTACATCCGAGAGGCCACCTGGTAGTCGCCTGACGGGCCTGAGACGATGGACGTATGCGCATCGCCCGGCACGTCAGTGAGCTCATCGGCAACACCCCTCTGGTTCAACTGAACTCGGTGGTCCCGCCGGGATCGGGCACCGTGGCGGCCAAGGTCGAGTACCTCAATCCGGGCGGCAGCTCCAAGGACCGCATCGCGATCAAGATGATCGACGCGGCCGAGGCCAGCGGCGAGCTGAAGCCGGGCGGCACGATCGTCGAACCGACGTCGGGCAACACGGGTGTGGGTCTGGCGTTGGTGGCCCAGCAGCGCGGCTACAAGTGCATTTTCGTCTGCCCGGACAAGGTCAGCGAGGACAAGCAGAACGTGCTGCGGGCCTACGGCGCCGAGGTCGTGGTGTGCCCGACCGCCGTCGCCCCCGACGATCCCGACAGCTACTACAGCGTCTCCAACCGGTTGGTGACCGAGATCGACGGCGCGTGGAAGCCGGACCAGTACTCGAACCCGATGGGGCCGGAGAGCCATTACGAGACGACCGGGCCGGAGATCTGGGCCGACACCGACGGCAAGATCACGCACTTCGTGGCCGGCGTGGGCACCGGTGGCACCATCACCGGCGCGGGCCGCTACCTCAAAGAGGTGTCCGACGGCCGGGTCAAGGTCGTCGGCGTCGACCCCGAGGGTTCGGTGTACTCGGGCGGCACTGGGCGGCCCTACCTGGTGGAAGGTGTCGGCGAGGATTTCTGGCCGTCGGCCTACGACCCCGCTGTGCCCGACGAGATCATCGCCGTCTCCGACGCCGACTCATTCGAGATGACGCGGCGGCTGGCGCGCGAAGAGGCGCTCCTGGTCGGCGGGTCGTGCGGGATGGCCGCGTATGCGGCCATCCAGGTGGCCGAGAGGGAAGGTCCCGACGCCCTGGTCGTGGTGCTGCTGCCCGACGGTGGCCGCGGCTACCTGTCGAAGATCTTCAACGACGGCTGGATGTCGTCCTACGGGTTTCTGCGCACCAGGCTCGATGGCTCGGTCGCCGAATCCACGGTCGGTGACGTGTTGCGGGGCAAGTCGGGGGCACTGCCCGACCTGGTGCACACCCATCCGGCGGAGACGGTGCGCGACGCGATCGGCATCTTGCGGGAGTACGGGGTGTCGCAGATGCCGGTGGTCGGGGCGGAGCCGCCGGTGATGGCGGGCGAAGTGGCCGGCAGCGTGTCCGAGCGCGAGCTGCTGTCCGCGGTGTTCGAAGGGCGCGCCAAGCTCGCCGACGCCGTGAGTCAGCACATGAGCCCGGCGTTGCCGTTGATCGGTGCCGGCGAACTGGTGAGCACGGCGGCGAAGACGCTGCGCGAGTGCGATGCGGTGATGGTGGTCGAAGAGGGCAAGCCGGTGGGCGTGCTGACGCGACACGACCTGCTCGGCTATCTGTCCGACACCAGCTCGCGACGCTGACCGTACAGCGGGTAAAACCGCTGCTCCCAGCCTTCTCTCAGGTATTGTGATCTCGCTTGCTGCCAGCTAAGAAACAGACTGGAAGGCACCATGAGCGATCAACCGCCGGGGTCTCGGCTGTCCCCGCCTCATGTGGGATCGGTTGTCCCGCTGCCGAATCAGTCTGCACGCCGTGGCTTGGCCGGTTGCTCGCCAGACTCTCGTCCAGCACTGAACCATCCGAGCCGAGGAGGAAGATTCGATGACTGACAACCCGGGCGGCTATCCGCCCCCTGGTGGATATCCGCCGCCTCCCGGCGGCCAGCCGACCCCACAGGGTGGCTACCAGCCGCCGCCCCCGCCCGGCGGCTATCCGCCTCCGCCGCAAGGCAATTACCCACCCGGCGGCTTCCCGCCCCAGCAGCAGGGCGCTTACCCGCAGGCCGCGCCTGCGCTGCCCAAAGAGGCCTACACGTCGTGGCTGACGCGCGTCGCCGCGTGGTTCATCGACTACATCCCGGTGTTCATCCTCGTCGGGCTCGGACAGGGCATCGCGATCCTGACCGGTGACAACAACTGCGAGAACATCAACGGCGGATACGCCTGCACGTCGGAACCCTCCGCGCTGGGCACGACAGTGAGCCTCCTTGCCTCCCTGCTGACGCTCGCCTATGTGGTGTGGAACTACGGATACCGGCAGGGCACGACGGGTTCGAGCATCGGCAAGTCGGTGATGAAGTTCAAGGTCGTCAGCGAAAAGACGTTCCAGCCCATCGGATTCGGTCTGTCCGTGGTGCGCCAGCTGGCCCACATCGTCGACGGCATCATCTGCTACATCGGCTACCTGTTCCCGCTGTGGGACGCCAAGCGTCAGACGTTGGCCGACAAGATCATGACCACGGTGTGTATCCCGAACACGCCGCAGGGGCAGCACGGGCAGCAGCCGACGCACCACTACTGAGTTTCTCGGATCGGCGGGCGCGGGGGGGGGGGGGGGGCCCGGGAGGGCGCGCCGCGG
>JAEXZY010000132.1 GCA_023404955.1 Actinomycetes bacterium | reverse complement strand
CCCGCCCCCCCCCCCCCCCCCCCCCCCCCCCCCCCCCCCCCCCCCCCCCCCCACCGCCGGGGCCCGGCGGGGTCTCGGTTCGGCGACACAACGGACACAACCGATTCCGCAGGCGGTCTGCAGCGCTCTTGGCGCCGTACATTGCGAATCACTATGGCAAGGTTTTCCCGCACGGGCCTCCGCACGTTGGCCGCTGTCGCTGCGCCGGCGGTCGCCGCCCTCGCGTTCGCCGGCGCCGCGGCCGCCGACCCGCCGTTGCTGAACGGCACCTACGGCTCGACCGACGGCGATCCGTACAACGTGTGGACCATCGCCACCAGCTGTGGCCCTGCCGGCTGCACCGGCACGGTGTCCAGCAATCAGGGCTGGACCGCACCGACCACGTTCACCAACGGCCGCTGGGCGTTCACGGTGTCGAAGCCGGGCGGCCTCACCTGCGACGACGGCCACTACGAACCCGCCGTGGTGTCGATGTCGATCGACCCCGTGACGCTCGGCGGGACCGTCTCGTCGGACTCGAACTACGGATGCGCGGGCGGCATCGTCACCGAGAGCCCGTTCCAGTTGCAGAAGGTCAGCTGACCCCTAGCGTTTGCAGGGACTACAGCGCGTCGCGGATGTCGTTCTTCAGCACCTCCGATTGCGTGCCGAACACCGCCTGCACGTTGTTGCCCACTTCGATCACACCGGCGGCGCCGAGTGCCTTGAGACGGGCCTGATCGACCTTCGACTTGTCGGCGACCTCCATCCGCAGCCGGGTGATGCAGGCGTCGACATTGACCAGGTTGTCGCGACCACCGAACGCCGCGATCAACTGCTCGGCCTTCGTCTGGGCGGTGGTCTGCGTCGGGGCCGCAACGGCCGTCGCGCCCGTTGAGGGCACCACATCCGTGCCTGCCTCGAGGTTCGCCTGCTCCTCCGCCTCGAACTCGTCGTCCGGCTCACGCCCCGGCGTGCGCATGTTGAACTTCGTGATCGCGAACCGGAACAGCAGGTAGTAGATGACGAAGAACACCACACCCATGCCGATCAGCAGCGGAATGTTCTTCGCGGCCGGCGCCGTGCCGTAGAGCAGCAGGTCGATCAGCCCGGCGGAGAACGAGAACCCGAGGTGGATGTCCAGCAGATAGGCGATCGCCAGCGACAGACCGGTCAGGACCGCGTGGATGACGTAGAGCGGGAACGCGACGAACATGAACGCGAACTCCAGCGGTTCGGTCACGCCGGTGAGGAAGGCGGTGAGAGCTGCCGCCGACAGGATGCCGACGGCGACCTTGCGCTGCTTCTTGTTCGCGACGTGGATCATGGCCAGCGCCGCAGCGGGCAGGCCGAACATCAGGATCGGATAGAAGCCGGACGTGAGGTGGCCGGCTGTCGGATCACCGGCCGCGAACCGGGTGAGCTCACCGGTGACGTTCTCCCCGCTCGGCGTCTGGTAATCGCCGTAGAGGAACCAGATGTAGGAGTTCGGGATGTGGTGCAGTCCCAACGGGATCAACATGCGGTTGGCGAAGCCGTAGACGAACGCGCCGATTGCTCCCGAGCCGCCGATGAACTCGCCGAGGCCGGTCAGCCCCGCGTCGAAGATCGGATAGAAATAGCTCATCGCGAACGCGATGAACAGACATGCCAATGACACGACGATCGGGACGAAGCGTCTGCCACCGAAGAAGCCGAGATACGAGGGCAATTCGATCGTGTGGTACCGGTCGAACAGCCACGCCGTCAGCAACCCCACGACGATGCCGGCGAACACGCTGTAATTGATCAGCGCCTGCTCGCCGGATTTGTCGACCTCGCCGGCCAGCACGATCGGCGACATGGTCTTGAACACCGCCTGCACCACCAGGTAGCCGACGACGGCCGACAGCGCGGTCGAGCCGTCGGCTTTCTTCGCGAATCCGATGGCGACACCGACCGCGAACAGCAGGGGCAGGTTCGTGAACAGAGCGTCGCCGGCCGCACTCATCGCCTTGAAAAACGCCCCGATGACCGGGGTCTCGATCCGCCCCAGCAGATCCGGCTGCCCGAGGCGCAGCAGGATGCCGGCGGCGGGCAGCACCGCGATGGGCAGCATGAGGCTCTTTCCCAGCCGCTGCAACTGGGCGAATCCGGGTATCCGCATACCTGACTTACTCTGCGCTTCTTGTGGTTTCGCAGAACGATCCGTCACAGGTCAGCCTTCCTTCTCGACGGTTTGGTGCCCGGGCGCAAGTTCCGCAAGCCTATTCTTGGTTCGATCGGCTTTCATCCGATCGACAAAAGGAGTTGCGCCTGTGAGCACCACGTCCGTCATCGCCCCCGTTCCGGGACGCGCGGTCCCCCTCTCCGATGTCCCCGACCCGGTGTTCTCGGCGGGCATGGTCGGCTACGGCGCTGCCGTGGATCCCCCGCGCGAGGTGATCGAGGCGGTCGCCCCGGTGTCGGGCAAGGTGCTCAAGCTGCTGCCGCACGCCTACGTGATCATGACGACCGACAACGTCGGTGTGCTCGTGCACCTCGGCCTGGACACCGTCGCGCTCGAGGGTGAGGGTTTCACCACCCATGTCAGCCAGGGTGACGAGGTCACCGCGGGACAGACGGTGACCACCTATGACGTCCCCGCAATCGTGGCCAAGGGGTTGAATCCCATTGTGCCCGTTGTGGTGATGGACGAGCGGGAACCCGACAACATAACCCCGGACGAGGCCGTTCTCGAAGGCGCGGTACTCACCCCGGGTGACGGCCTCTTCACGGCCGGCACCTGATGGAAGTCGTTGTCCTACAGGATCGCATCGAGATCGGCCGCGTCGCCGCCGACGCCGTGAGCGCGTTGCTCGAACGCACACCCGACGCGGTTCTCGGGCTTGCCACCGGGTCTTCCCCGCTGAGCATCTACGACGAGTTGGTCTCCCGGTACGAGGCGGGCGAGGTGTCGTTCCGGCAGGCCAAGGGCTTCACCCTCGACGAGTACGTCGGGCTGCCCGCCGATCACCCCGAGCGCTACCGCAACGTCATCGACGCGGTGTTCGCCGCCCGCGTGGATTTCGCTGACGGTGCCGTGCAGGGTCCCGACGGGCTGGCCGCCGACATCCCCGCGGCGTGCGCGGCCTACGAGGACGCGATGCGCGCTGCAGGAGGGGTGGACCTGCAGATCCTCGGGATCGGCACCGACGGGCACATCGGGTTCAACGAACCCGGGTCGTCGCTGGCGTCGCGCACCCGCATCAAGACGCTGACCCGGCAGACCCGCCTCGACAACGCCCGATTCTTCGGCGACGACCTCGACGCGGTGCCGACGCACTGCTTGACGCAGGGGTTGGGCACGATTCTCGAGGCGGGGCACATCGTGCTGGTCGCGACCGGGCGAGGCAAGGCCGAAGCCGTGCACCATCTGGTCGAAGGGGCGGTCAGCGCTATGTGGCCCGCGACGGTGTTGCAACACCATCCGCACGTCACTGTGCTGTTGGACGATGCCGCGGCACGACGACTCCAACTCGTCGACTATTACCGAGAGACGTATCGCAGCAAGCCGGATTGGCAGGGCATCTGAGGTGCTGCTGCGCGCCGATGCCGTCCTGACCGGCCGACGATATCTGCGGCCAGGATGGATAGAGGTCAGCGGCGATTCGATCCGAGCACTCGGCGAGGGCGACGCGCCCGCGCCGGTCGACCGCGACCTCGGCCCGGTCACCGTGGTGCCGGGGTTCGTCGACACCCACCTGCACGGCGGCGGCGGTGCGAACTTCACCGCCGCCGATTCCGAGCAGACCGCCACCGCGGTCGCCACACATCGCCGCCGCGGAACCACCACGCTGATCGCATCATTGGTGACCGCCGATCGTGATGACCTGCTCCGCCAAGTCACCGCGCTGGCACGCGACGTCCGGTCCGGGCTGCTCGACGGCATCCATCTGGAAGGTCCGTGGCTTTCCCCGCAGCGCTGCGGAGCCCATCAACCGGCGCTGATGCGGGACCCCGACCCGGCGGAGATCGACGCCGTTCTGGAGGCCGGCGACGGCACCATCCGGATGGTCACCCTCGCTCCCGAACGTGCCGGGGCCATCGCCGCGATCAAGCAGATCACCGCTGCAGGAGTCGTGGCCGCGATCGGGCACACCGAGGCGACATACACACAGACGCGAGCCGCGATCGACGCCGGCGCGACGGTCGCCACTCACCTGTTCAACGCGATGCGCCCCTTGGATCGCCGGGAGCCGGGTCCGGTCGCCGCGCTGCTGGAAGACGGGCGTGTCACGGTGGAACTGATCACCGATGGAGTGCACCTCGATCCCGCCATCTATCGACTGGTTACGAAAGCTGTTGGCCACGAACGCATCTCGTTGATCACCGATGCGATGGCGGCAACCGGCATGCCGGACGGCCGCTATGACCTCGGCCCGTTGGCGGTCGACGTCGCCGGCGGCGTGGCCCGGGTGGCGGGCAGCGACACCATCGCGGGCAGCACAGCCACGATGGACCAGGTGTTGCGGTTTGCTGTCGCCAACTCCGGCGCTCCTCGTGACGAGGCGATGCAGGCCGCGGTGGCGCAGACGTCGGTGAACCCGGCCCGAGCGCTCGGACTGCCCAGCGCCGAACTCGCCGCCGGATCGGCCGCCGACCTCGTGGTGCTCGATGAGCGGCTGGAGGTGAGCGGGGCGATGCGCAGAGGCGCCTGGGTCACAACCGAACAGTCGCCGCGTTGATCAATGCCCGTGCAGCAGCCTTGAGCGACAGGTCGGCGCGGAGCACACCGAAGTTCTGCTCACCGTCGGCAGGGTTCGTTCCGCCGTCGACCAGCTCGTAGTAGATCAGCGGACCTGCCCAGTTCCAGAGCGCGACCTGATCGCGAGCCTGCAGCATGATCGCTGCCTGTTGATCCTCCGTGACGGCGTTGACACTCGTCCCCGTGGGCGCGCCGTATTCGGTGATCCAGACCTGTTTGTTGCCGTCGCCGTGGCTGGCCATGACGGCCTGTAGCGCAGGTAGATCGTAGAAGCCACCCTCCTGCGGTTGGACAGGATCCATCGGCAGATACGGGTAGCTGTACGGGTGCACGGCGATCGCGTCGGCGAGCTGGGCGGTCCCGTTGGCGTAGAGCTGTTCGAGGTACGTGACAGGAGGCGTTTCGGTCATCGCACCGTCGTACTGCGGGCTGAGACCGCCGATGAGAAGCGTTGCGCGGGGGTCGACTCCACGGATGGCTGTCGCGGCCGCCCTGAACAGTCGGCCGTATTCATCGGCGTCGGGCATGGTGGGCCAGAACTTGGCGGTGTTCGGTTCGTTCCAGACTTCCCAGGAACTCACTCCCAGCGGCGCGTACCGCTGCGCGGCCAGCTGGGCGAACTTCGCGAACTCGGCCAGATCGGTGGGCCGGGCGTGAGTGGGATCGGTCAGGGATTGTGTCGCGGTCGAGCGCGCCCAGCTCGGGGTGTAGCCCAGCATCACGAGCACGTTCATCTGATGGGCGATCGCCTCGTTGACGAGAAGGTCCGTGGGTGCCCAATTCAGTCCGCGCTTCGTCGGCTGGACCGCTGACCAGTCGATGTCGATGCGCACCCACGTCACGCCCATCTCGGCCATGAGGTCGAATTCCTTCTTCACGGTCGCCGCATCGGCGCCGCGAAGATGGAGTGTCATGCCGATACCGGACGCCGGATCGTCGTCGGCGATCACGGCATTAGTCTGCCCGACCAGCTGACCGGCGGTCCGCACGATCAACGCTCCCACGGCACTGGTCAGTTCGACGCGGACGATCTCGTCGGGCTCGTACTTCGTGTCGCCGATGACCGTGATCGGAATCGTCGCCGATGTCTGACCCGGCGCGAACACGATCGAACCGGTGGCGGCGACGAAGTCTTCGCCTGCCGTTGCCCGGTATCCGGTGCCCGTGTAGCCGGACACGGTGTAGCCGACAGTGACCGCGGTCTTGGATGCGCCGGACAACTGGACCGTCACCAGCTCGACGTGTGGCTCGCCGTCCCCCTCGGTCAGGTACGTGGTACCCGCCGGGAAGCCGACGGTGATCGAGGGGGTCCTGCCGGCCTTCGTCGTCGTCTGCAGTTGGAGGCTCAGCCGCTGAACACTGGAACTGAACAGCTGGATCCGGTCCGCCAGCGCATCTCGACGTGCGGTCAGCGCCGCCCCCCACACCAGGGGCACCACCGCAGGGGAAACCGGGTCGTGCGCCGGGGAGCGGGACTGATCGCGTGTCTGGCGAGTCGCCAGCCACATCCGCACCCGGGTGGTCGGTTGGGTCGACTCCGCGGGGATGACCGGCGCCTCGGCTGCCGGGCTCACGGTGAACGGAGCGGAGCTCTCTGTGTGAGCGGGCCCGGTGCTCGACGACGGTGCCGGAGAGTCGATCGACGCGGTCTCTGCCCTCTCCCGCCATCGAGGTGCCCGCCCGTCGTCCGTGTCGCGTGTCCGACGTGTGGTGACCCGGCGCTCGGTGGTCCGTCGCGCCTCCCGGACGGAGCCCTGGCGCCGCGAGGAACGAGTCTCGGCGCGAGACACCGGGGTCTCATCGGCGGCGTCGACAGTTCCCGACCGGGTGGCAGTCGACGCGCTGGAGGTGCTCTGCGTCGTCGAGCCGGCATCCTCGGAGCCGCTGGCATCAGCAAAGGCCACACACGGCGTGGAGAGAACGGCCGCGCCGATGCCGAGCGCGACGGCGAGCGCGCCGGCGCGCCCTACCCATGCGGAGCCGCGAGGGCCAGCGGGTCGGGCCGCACCCGTAGCGGCGTACGCAAACTCTGCGCCGGCTTTCTCGAAGTCGGTGAGGCCGCGCGGTGCGCGCTGTGTGGTGTTCGAAAAGTCATGCTGTCGAGCCATTTTCAAGATCACCCCCGACCAGTTGAAGCATCTCGGCGCCGATCCCCCGTGTTGTCCGGCAATTGACGGAAGTGTAACGGTTCGCCGAGATGAGACAACCCGGAACTGCTGCGATCGAGGCGGCTGTCGATGGCCCGACCCCTCAGCCCGCAGGTTCGGGAGAGCCATGAGCGCCGATCTGCGCAGCAATCCCGAAAGCCATGGTCGACCACAAACCACCCTCTTCGACTGTGTGATCGTCCAACCCGATATGTGACTGCGCTCACACGACAACGTATGTTGTCACCGGCGCACTTCGAGGGACGGGTGGTTTGCGGTGATGGAAACACGCGGTGCGGTTGAGGTACGACGCGCAGATCGACGCTGGCGCGTTCGAACGACTGTTGCGGCCGCGGCGCTGTGCGCGGCCTTCGCTGCGTTCCCTGCGCCGGCACCGGCGTGGGCCGACCCGGGCGAGACCGGCACCCCGTCCGTGACGCACGTGTCGGACTCCGCGACGCCGAAGCCGACGGACCCCGCCGACGCAGCGGAGGCCACTGATCGTTCCGAGCGTCCCTCGTGGAAGCGCTTCACCGAGCGCGTCCAGGAGAGCCGGGAGCAGCGCAAGGTTGACCGCGAGGCCCGGCGCGAGGACGCGAACATCGACAGGGACACAGACCGGAGCGAGGGCAATACCCGGCAGGAACCCGAGCAGGAGACAACCGCAACTGCCGCCGACGACGCGCTGCCGACGCGCCACCTGAGGATCGTCCGCAGCGAACAACAGGCCGAGCCGCCGACTGTCACCGAGCCCGCCGTCGGTGCCGCTGCGCTCACCGCGCCGTCCACCGCCGACGTACCGGTCCCGCAACCGCTCTCGCCCCTGGGCAAGCTGGTGCAGCTGCCCGGGCGGTTGATCAACACCGTGCTGCAGGTCCTGGACATCACGTCGTCGACGAGTGGTCCGCAACCACCCATCAAGATCATCCCGCCGATCAACGATCTGCTGTTCGCGTTCTTCCGAGAAAGTGAGAGGTGGCTGCGGCTGGACCGGACCCCGCCGCCGCAGCCTCCGATTCCGGCGGTGACCTACGACGGCCCCCCGACGGGCGCGACGCCGACCGTGGCGCAGTTCCTCAACGCGTCGGCCTCCGGCTACGGGCTCGGAACGACACCCGAGGGGCTGGTTCCGTTCACCGTCAACGGCTTTCAACTGGCCTCGGCGAACATCCTGTCCGGCATGGCCGCCCGCGCCTGGGTGACGCCCGACGGGCAGGTCGTCATCGCCTACCAGGGCACCACCGGTGGGACGAACCTGCTGTTCAACCCGCTGATTGCCGGAGCCCAGCTGTTCACCGACCTACAGGTCGTCTTCACCTCGAAGACTCCCCGCGCGTTCTACGACGCGCTGCGCTTCGCCAAACGGGTGCAGGCCGCCGCGGCGAAGCAGGGCTACGCCGCCGACGACGTCTTCGTCACCGGGCACTCACTCGGCGGCTGGGAGGCGCAGTACGTCGCTCAACAGCTCGGCCTGCCCGGCGTCAGCTTCGAGGCACCCGGCATGAACTCGACGGTCGACGGAAACGGCCGGGACTCGATGTTCGTCAACATCATCACCTACGGCGATCCGGCGGGGTTCATGGCGACCGACCTGCCGGGTCTGCAACCACTCATGCCGCCCTACGTGCCCGACGGTGGCAGCAAGCCGCACTACGGCAACATCGTGCTGATCGGCGATCCGGCCGCCATGACGCCCCTGTTGAACGCGGCAACGCTGTGGAAGACCGGCCCGATCAGGAACCTCGTCTTCCTGTACGACTTCTTCGGCAACTTCTTCCAGTACCACCTGCCCGGCATCCAGGCCTACCACCTCGACGTCGTGCCCGACCCGGGTGTGGTGCCGTGGCTGGGGACAGCGCAAGGACCCGTGAACACCGGCTGGGGCTTGCTCACGATTCCGGAACTGCTCACCGTCGCGGCAGGACAGGCGGAACCGCAGAACGTCGCAGCCTGATCACGAATCAGACTGTCGCGCAGCGCTTTCGGCCGCAGTGATGGCGGCTTGGACATTGCGGTTGTGCAGCAGCACATCGTCCATGACGGCGGTGGTCACCGACCGGAAGGCCAGCAACGGACGGACCCAGGCCGGTGCGCTCACCCGCGGCGCGCGCCGCTCGATCGCGTCGAGCATGGCATCGGCCGCCTCGGCGACCGTCATCTCCTTGGTGAACACCCGCGGCACGGCCTGCCGTATCGCTGCGGCCGAGGCATCGGCGAACGCATCGGCGGCCAGGTCGGTGTCGATGAAGCCCAGGTACGCGATCCCCGCGGTCACACCCTGGGGAGCCAGCTCCACCCGTAGCGTGCGGGCGAGCTGTTCGACGCCGGCCTTGCTCACCGCATACGGCGCTGCCAGCACCCCGTTGAAGAACGCGTAGATCGACCCGACCAGCAGGACATGGCCGCGACGCTCGAGCACGGCGGGCAAGGTCGCGCGCACGGTGCGCCACTGACCCAACAGGTCGACGTCGACGGTGTGCTCGAACGCGTCGGGTGCGATGGTCGCCACCGTGTGCGACGGCGGGGCGATCCCGGCGTTCGCGATGACGACGTCGATGCCGCCGAACGTGACCACCGCATCGTCCGCCGCACGTTGCAGCCGCTCGGCCGACGTCACATCGGCCTCGAATGCTGCCGCGTCCGAACCCAATTCGTCGGCGAGCTGCTGCAGCGGCGCCAACCGACGACCCACGAGCGCTACCCGCGCACCGCGGGCGTGTGCGCGGCGCGCCGTCTCCGCGCCCAATCCCCGGGCCGCGCCGGTGATGAACACGACGCGTCCCTGCAGGTCATACGGGGCCGGACGGGTGACGATCCGGGCGATGGTTCGGCCGGCCAACCGCGCGGCGTCGTCGAGGATCACGGCTACAGAAAGTAGCCGCTCGGCGGTTCAGCGAAACCGGTGACGCATCGGTGACGCGACGTTCACCCCGTCAGGTCCTGGGTAGCTCTCGGCCATGACGAACAAGCCCGGTTTCCCGCCGGTCACCCACGAAAACCCCGTACGTGCCAGGGGCACACTGCTGATCCAGCTGACCGACCTCGACGAGCGACGCGTGCGTGAGGTGCACACCGACCGCCACGGTGTGCTGGCCGTCGGCGTTCGACCGGACGGCGCCGCGTTCGCGGTCGGCAACACCTGCCGGCATCAATTCGCGAAGCTGGGCCGCGGCCGAGTCACCGACGAGGGCTGCCTCGAATGCCCGTGGCACCGCGCCCGCTACGACGTGGACAGTGGCGCGATGACGGAGGGGCCCAAGGGCCGGATCTTCGGATTTCCGCCGTACTCGGCGATGATCCGGCTGTTCGGCAGCCGTGCGAAGCTGGCCACCGTGCCCGTGCAGATTCGCGACGGCGCCATCTACCTCGACGAGTAGCCCTCGACACGCCAGACCGGGGAGAAGCCCGAACACCCCCGGCCGGGATCATTTATGGTCCTTGGGTGCCAGAATTGGATCGCCGCCACCTGATGGTCATGTTCGGACTCGGCGCGGCGGCCGTCGCGCTGCCCACCACAGGGCCCGCCGGGACCGCCCACGCGCAGCCCCTTCCCGGAGACGTGCCGCCGGTTCCCGCTCCGCCGGGAGCCCCGCCCGCACCGGCCACTGCGGTCGACCCCGGGCCGGTGTTCCTGTTCCAGGAGGAGTTCAACGGTCCCGCGGGCGCACCGCCCGATCCGGCGTGGTGGTTCATCGTCCCCGAGCGCGAGACGATCAAGAACCCTGTCGAATGGGACAAGCCCTACAACATGGGCCGCTACGTCACCGATCAGGAGCACGTCTTCCAGGACGGCAACGGCAACCTGGTCATCCGGGCCACCCGCGGGCCCGGCACGACGATCCAGGAGAAGTACGCGAGCGCCAAGATCATCGGGAACTGGCGCGGCGGCGTCGGCACGACGTGGGAGGCGCGCATCAAGCTCGACTGCCTCACTGACGGTGCTTGGCCCGCGTTCTGGCTGCTCAACGACAATCCGGTCCGAGGCGGCGAAGTCGACCTGGTCGAGTGGTACGGCAACAACGACTGGCCGTCGGGCACCACGGTGCACGCCCGGTTGGACGGTACGTCGTTCGCCACGGACCGCCATCCGGTCGACAACGCCTGGCACACCTGGCGGATGACGTGGCTGCCGACGGGCATGTACTTCTGGAAGGACTATCAGCCCGGAATGGAGCCGTTCTTCACGGTGCCCGCGAATTCGATCGACGACTGGCCGTTCAACGATCCCGGGTACACGCTGGCACCGGTGTTCAACATCGCCGTCGGCGGCTCGGGCGGCCGCGAACCGGCTGGCGGAAACTACCCGGCGCAGATGCTCATCGACTGGATTCGGGTTTTCTGACCGCGGCGCCGCGGCAGCGGCGTGAGCAGTAGACGATCTGGTCCCACTGCCCGCGTGATGCCCACTTCTTCCTGTTGTGGAAGGGACGGCCGCACACCGGACAGATCTTCACCTCGGGTTGCGCCGGCATTCTGCCTTTGTACGTGACGCGCCGCTGACGTCGGCGACAAATCTCCCCGCAGCATGCGGGCACCGGGCTAGGTTCGTGCCCGTGACGTCAAGACACTGGGGTTACTGGTTCTTCGCAGCAGGCGCCGGCGCGTGCATCGCACTGGGTGCCGGACACGGGGTGGCCGCCGCCGACTCCGACACCGGGGACAGCGCCCCGGCCCGGTCGTCCGATCCGGGGCCGGCGCGAACCGAGCGGGACACCTCGACGGAGAAGACGGTCAGCAAGACCGTGGCACGACAGGACGCAGATCCCGCGGCGGCACCGACTTCCACCAAGCCCCGGGGCCGCGCGAAGCTCCGCGACACCGACACCGACGCCGACACCGACACCGACAGCACGGCCGGTGAGCGGCACCGGCTGTTCACGCTGCGCACCGCCGAGAAAGACGCTCCGGACTCTCGAGAAGACACCGAGAACACCGAGCCCCCCGTCGTCGCACGAGCCGAGGCGACGAACACCGTCACCGGTGTGCGGACCGGCCGCGCGACACTCGACATCCCGGTCGGCGAGAAGGAGCTGAAGACCCGCGCGGACTGGTACTTCCCCACCCAGGCCGACGGCTCGGTCGACGCCACCGGCGTCCTCTATCTGCAGCACGGCTTCATGGGCCGCAAGTTCTTCTATTCGGCGCTGGCGAAAGACCTGTCGCAGCAGACCAACAGCATCGTCGTGGTGCCCAACATCCCGTCGTTCCCGTCGCTGCGGTGCGGCGGCTGCTGGCTCAACGGGACCCAGACCCAGCAGGCGGTGGCCGACCTGTTCCTCGGCGACGAGAACGAACTCCTCGCGAGCGCGGTCGCCGCCGGATACACCGGCGATCTGCCCGAGGACTTCGTGCTCACCGGCCACTCGGCCGGCGGTGGCTTGGCCGCCGCTGCGGGCGGTTACTACGAGGCCGACCCTGGCAACGCCGGCAACCTGCGCGGCGTCGTGATGTTCGACGGGTTCGCCTACAAGAACGTCATCCCCGAGGCACTGACCCGTCTCGGCGACATCCCCGTCTATCAGATCGCGGCGCCGCCGCAGGCCGGCAACCTCTTCGGCGTCACCACCAAAGAACTCGTGGCCGCCCGGGCCGGGCAGTTCGTCGGCGTGACGCTGGCCGGCGGGTCGCACGTCGACTCGCTGCTCGGCGGCAACCCGGTCATCGATCTGCTCTCGCAACTCGTCACCCGGTTCTCGGCACCCGGCGACACCGCAGCCGTCTACACGCTGGCGTCCGGCTGGATCAACGACCTGTACCAGGGCCTCGGGCCGGCCGACGGCACCGGCATCTACGGCGCGCCCGACCAGTACATCGTGCTCGGTGACACCTCCGCCGTCGTGCTGGCACCCCCGCCGGTCGTCGACGTCAGCTCTTACCTGGGCACGTGGTACGAGGTCGGCAGCGTCAAACAGTTCTTCTCGATCGGGCTGGTGAACACCACCGCCGTCTACGGGCTCAACCCCGACGGCTCGATCAGCGTCGCCAACTCCGGAAACTACTTCGTCGCCGACGGACCGAAGTCGACCATCCGGGGCACCGCGCTACCCGTCGACTCGACCAACAGCAAGCTCAAGGTCACGTTCTTCGGCACCCCGAACGCCGACCCACCGGGCAACTACTGGATCGTCGACCTCGACCCGGACTACCAGTGGGCCATCGTCAGCGACCCGACGGGCCTGTCGGGTTTCCTGCTCAGCCGCACGCCCGTGGTGTCGGACGAGTTCTACCGCGAATTGCTCGCCCGCGCCTCGGTCTACGGAGTGAAGGCCCGCATCACGCCGACGCGTCAGCCCGGGGCGGTCACAACCGCCCTTTGAGGATGGCGTGCCAGTAGGACTGCGGGAGCACGTAGCGATCGAACGCCCATGCCGAGCGCCGCGGCTTGGTCGAGTCCAGGACCGACGGCAATGACGAGGCGAGCCGGCCATCGCGATCGAACTCGCCCGCGATCAACCGGCGCCGGTCGGTGGTGATCGGGGCGACGGTGTACCCGTCATAGGTGGTCAGTTCGCCACCTCGCCGGGCCGCGCGCAGATTGTCGACCAGAATCGCGATCTGCCGCCGCAGGGCACCGCCGGACGGGTCGGTGTCGACGGCGGCGCCGTCGCCGGCGGACCAGATGTTCGGGTGGTCGCGGTGCCGAAAGGTCAACGGATCGATGTCGACGAGCCCGTGCGGTTGGCCACCCGTGAGTCCCGATGTCTCCAGCCAACGCGGACCCCGAAACGGCGGCACCAGGTGCAGGAAGTCGTAGGGCAATTGCTCGCCACCGCGCACTGTGAGCGATTGCGCCTCCGGCTTCAGCTTACTCACCGACGTGTCATAGAGAACGCGAACACCGAAGTCCGCCAACCGTTTCGACAACCTCGCGTCGATCTCGGGCACACCCAGCAGATGGGGCCGGTCGATCACCAACGTGATCTGCACTCCCGGCAGGCGGCCGGTGTCACGCCAGTGCGCGGCCGCGAGGAACAGCGGTTTGATCGTGGTCCCCGTACAACTGACCGGGGCACGCGGCACGGTGAACACCGCATGGCCGCCCGCCGGCATCGCCTCGATACGTCGCCATGTTTTCTCGGCCAGGTCGAGGTAGTTGCTCGCGACGGCCGGAGTCTCCAGAGCCGCGGAGAGACCGGGCAATTCGTCGTCGTCGGGAACCAGACCGGCCCCGATCACCAGATCGGTGTAGCGCAGCCGCCGACCGGTGGCGCACTCGACGGTCGAGTCCGCCGGATCGACCGACACCGCTGCGTCACGAATCCAGGTGCACCGCCGCGGGGTCACCGACCGCTGGGTCCGCTCCGCCGAACGCAACGACGCCTGCCCGCCGCCGACGTAGGACAGCAGCGGCCGATAGGTGTGCACGGTCTGCGGTTCGACGACGGCGACACGCTCAAAACCCTTGCGCAGCAACCGCGCCGCTGCACTGATCCCCGCGTTACCGCCCCCGACGACGACGACATCGAACCGCTGCTCGGTGTCTCGCTCCACCGCTTCGTGGTACCCCGGTTCCGCAGGGAGAAACCCGGGTATGCCTGCGCACATGGCCGACATCATCGATCTCATCTACGCCGACCACGACTGGCTGCGCCGCCAGTTCTTCCGGTTGGACGACGCGCGTTCCCCCGAGGAGCAGGCCGCGATCTGGGACTCCCTCGGCACCCGATTGGATGCGCATGCCGACGCTGAGGAGACGGTGTTCTATCCCGCCCTGCTGACCCACGGTGGGCGGGAGGATCCCGGCAACCCTGAGGGCGATCCAGAGGACGAGACCGAGGATGCGATCACCGATCACAACGCGATCCGGGATGCTGTGCGGCGGTCCCGGGAACACCAGCCGGGAAGCGACGAATGGTTCGAGGCGGTCAACGCCGCCCGTAAGGAGAACGGCTCGCATCTCGACGAGGAGGAGCGCGAGGCGATGCCCGACTTCATCAAGAGCGCCACTCTCGAGCTGCGCCACGAACTCGGCATGCAGTGGCTGCAGTTCTATGCCGAACGCGAATCCGTGACGGGCATCGACACTGAGGACAAGGACGCCGACCGCTACATCGAGGAGCACACCGCGTGAGCACCGTGTTTGACATCTCGCCGGCGGGGTAGAGGTGTCGGCATGCTGCAGAAACCTGTGATCGCTGCGTGTGCCGCCGCTGCCGCACTCGCGTTCGCCCCGCTCGCATCCGCCGGTGGCCCGGCCGGATGCGTAGACCCGTATGGCACGGGCTGCGCCGCACCCCCGCCGCCCCCGCCGCCGGCGGGCTACGTCGCGCCGCCGCCGCCCGGATATGTTCCGCCGCCCGCACCCGGTTACGGGGTGGCCGGACCCGGTGGCGCGGCCGGCGCCATCCCCGGCGGTCCCGGC
>JAEXZY010000106.1 GCA_023404955.1 Actinomycetes bacterium | reverse complement strand
ATATATTTCAAACCACGTCCACCAGGCAGAAAACGGTTGAGAAGAATATCTGTAGCTCCATTGATGAGGGCAAGCGATATGGTCTCAAATAGCTCATAATAGTTCTTTTTTGTACGGTAATGTTTGCTGTGCATTCTATGCCGATTTCTTTGGCTTTCGAAAAGCATTCTAACACGTAGTCTGCATTATCAACTCTAGTATGCTCTTCAAATGATAGGTAGCCAGGAAGGCTCATGCTAAGATGAACATTCATTTCCTTGAAGTATTTGAGGTGTCCTTCGTTCATGAGTCTTCCATTGGAGATGAGTATGATGGGATAATTCATCTTCCTTTGATTGCCAATCATTCGGATGTGTCCAATGATTTCATGAAGATCATCTCTTAGCAATGCTTCTCCGCCAGACAAAGAGAAAGTCTTTACCCCATAGTCATATAGTTTTTCTATTACCCATTTCCATTGAGTGGTGGATAGTTCCTTTCCTAATGGATATGAAGAGTTAGGCGCATACCAAGGGCATGAGCAAAACAAGCAATGGTGATTGCACCTATATGTCAGTTCCAAAGCGACTGACTTCGGAAGTATGGGTATGCTATTCTTCATTGCTATCATTTTCGTTTATTTCTATTCCCGTCATTCTCTTGATAGTATCTTGCTCATCCATGATGCTATGGTAGCGGTCATAACTATCTTCAAAATAAGACTCTCCTTTTAAGAATGCCAATACGGCTTGATAGTCATAAAGTGATTCCATATCAGTTATAGCTTGATGATAGTCCTTGTCGCTTTTTGTCTTGAAGCAGAAAAGATGGTACGCATTTTCCTCACAGATATCATCTTTGGAAGTAAATGGTAAATCGAAAAACTCTGCTTCTTCCTTCGCTTCTAGGGCGCATGAACCACATATTACTTCAAGAGACGCATCATATCCCAAATCTTTTATCTCTTTGATGATGGAGTTGAACATTTCTTCATCACTGTGGAAAGCTTGATAGGTCAATGGACGATGGCAATGTTGGCATATTGTGGAAAAACTATCTATCATCGAAGGTTCATAGCACATGGCTCCCATGTGATTTGCCAGATACGTTGGCAGCTTTTGAGCAGCTAGTTCCTTTAGCTGCTCAATAAGCTCTTCTCTGTTAAGTGAATGTTTCATATTCCTGTTACTTTTTTCTCTTGATAGGAGAGAGGTTAAACAATAATTTATCTATGTCTTCTGCTGGCATGTCTTTGAAGGACTCTAGAAGTTCCTCTTGTCTGGGCTGTCCCATGGTTAGACGGTAGAGGCGTAATACAGACTTCATGTGTCTGTATCTATCATAGTCCATGCTCAGAGGATAGAGTGGTACAATAGATTCGATATACTCTCTGTCTGTTTCAGCTATGCTTTTTAGCATATCTTGTGGAATCGACCAATAGGGAACTAGCTCGCAGAAGCCCTTATCTTTTGCTTCGGTTCTTGCCAAATCAAACATCTCATTCCAGGTATATGTCTCAGGGTGGAACTTGGCTACGTTTCGTCTTACAAACAAACTCTTGTATCGATCTATTCTTCCTTCTCTCTGCTCCATGTCTTGTGGATTGGATGAGATGTTCCAGTGCATGATTTTACGGCAATACCAATGGAAGTCAAGACCTTCTTGTCCTACGCTTGTTGAGGCTAAAACGAATGGACGAAAAGGAGAGTTGAATGCCAAACGAACATCATTTGCCCTGTTGGTGGCTTGATCTGTCATTCTAATGTTGCCATAAGGCATAGCGTAATGAGTGCGGATTCTCCATTTCTTTTTCTTCTCTTTGCCAAATGACTCGGTAGTATCAATCTCTTGATAGTTTCGATCGATGAACGATTCTATCATTCTTTTCTGAATCATTTCTACATTTCGCTCACCATTACTTCTTTCATCTATCATGTAGGCGAACTCATCCAATACGGCTTGCAGATTGCCCATCACGCAATAATCGATGACTTGCTTGAAGTAGGTTTGAACGCTCTTCTTGTTGTAGAGTATGTCTATGACGGCTGCATTGTATCTACGGTTGAAGATATTATTGCAGAATTTTGTTGCTGCTTCTTGGGCTAAGTCTTTGTTGCCCAATAGACGATAAAAGCAAATACCAGGTGAACCTATAGCCATATTGACCAAAGTGTCTAAGCCGTCTTCGGATATTAGGATTTTCTCTCCTGCATTCGAATCTAAAAGTCTTATGGCTTCCAAAAGAAACTTTACTGTTGTTGGCTGCTCAACTAAGGTGAGTCGGCCTGTGTTCTTTATATTCTCCTTTATGTTGGCTCTTATTTCTTTGATGTCTTGTCCAAGGTTGTTTTTTGGATTATAGGCATCTGTCAAGAAATCAGAGCTGCAAGTTACCAGTTCCAAGCTTTCTCTACGTAATCTTCCTGTTCCGGCTTTTTCTCCCTGTTGTTTATCAAGTGCATCCTTTTCGGAATTTTCTTTCGTGTTTGTATATGTGGCAGATGGAAAAGCACGGCTGATACTCTTTTGCTCGACGGCATAGGAAATCATACAAGCTATCATACGTGGTACCATTTCCCATGCAGAAAAGACCAACACCTTGGAAAAGTCATGGTTCTTGGCAAACATGTTGTTGGCTGGTATCTTGTAATAAGGGTGAGACGCTGGAATCCAAAATAGTTGCTCTCCATGCTTTTCACCTTTTTCATCAAATAGAATGTTGCTTAGTTTGGATAATTTTGCATTGCATAATGGAATGTCGTTATATTTATATATATCATTTGTCTTCAACAGAAGTCTTTGTTTCTGCATATTGCTATTCCATGGATTCTCAACGTATGCTTTTACAAGTTTCTCCTTTAGCTTATATTTATCCATGAAGGACAACAAATAAGGAGAAGATTTGGCGTATTCCATAGGCAAAGTTTTTACGCAGAATCTTCCTTTACTCATTTTGTTGCATTCATCAATAACCTCTTGCATTTGGCAATAAGACACAATATCCCCTGTACTGATTTTCAAGTGGGTGTCATCTTGGGCAGAATTGCGGTAACGCTCTGTTCTGCTCATGGCTTGATACATTGCTTCCTCTGCTATGTTCTTTCTAGCAATGAGTATGTCTAAGTTATCCGATGAGATGTGGCACAATTCTTTTGAATAGTCATGCCAAACCTGTTGGAATGTAATGTCCTCTCTGCTGTCAAAGAGAAAATCTGTCAACTTGTTGAAATCTTGATATTGAGTGTCTATCTTGTTTTCATTCAATTCCTCCAAAGTCGTGAATGGTTTGTAAGGTGTGGCAGACACTAACAATATGAAAGGACCATCCTCTTTTCCAAAAAATGTACGTGTTAGCATAGCCTCTTCGCTATTCCCTTCCAAGTCAAGAAGTGAACTGAAGCGTTGGAACTCATCCATGATAACCAAATCGGGATTAAGTTCTTTCATGCTAATTTTGCAGAAGATGATTCTGAACTGAGTGATGGCTCTGTTCTTGGTGTTATAGTCAGCTTTTTCCTCTATGGCTTTGAAAAGTAAATTCTTAGCCTCTTGATAGTTGTCATCCTTTACCACTTCTTTGCAGATGTTTTCTCTGTATCCAGTGCATACCTTTTCTATTTCAGTGACTTCGTTTTCGTATTTTTTGATGGTATTTTCCCAATTGTCGTTATTTGCTTCATAAATGTTTAGACGATTCTTCAATGCCTTCGTATGTTCTTTGAAGTCTTTCACATGGCTAAGTATAGCGAACATCAGCGCACGTTCGTTCATGTTGCCCGCTGATGTTTGGAGATTGAAAGATGTACCAGGTGTGAGAGGAATCAATATGCTAGGTTTGTCCTTCTTAGCCTCGATTAGCTCTTTCACCTTTTTAGCCACGATGAAGTGCTGCATGGACAATCTGCTTTCTTCTATGTTCATGACATCCTCTATTCCCAAGTTTTCTGTGTTTTGCTTTACGATATTGGCGTTGGAGCAGATATACACTACTCGATAGGTGTTGTCGTCCCATATACCATATTCATCGCTTAATTCTCCAACTGCTTGAATGACACCTTTGGACACGATAGTCTTACCCAGTCCCACTTCGTCTGAAAGCAGAACTCGGCGTTGCTTCTTGCTTTTGAATATATCAACGATGTGTTTTACCGTTGCCTTTTGAAAATCCTTTAATTCCTTTTCCATCATTATTTCTGTTTTATGGCTTCCTTAAAAGTTTTGTAGATCTCAAGAAATTCTTGGGTGTATTCTTCTTTGCCGATTTTTCTGATGACATCCTCTATCTCTATGAACTTTTTGGGATTGCTGCTAGCAGCTTTCAGCAGTTGCTCATAAATGTTGAGTGAGAGAGGCACGGAATCTTTATCATTGCCGTGCTGAGCAATCAGCTTCATGCTTTGTTCTGCATCAAACAGATATTCGTCTATGTCATCGGTCAGTATAAATGACAAGTAACGGAGAAACTTCTCCTTGCTATCCACAAACGTTTTATATATAGCAATGTCTCTATCTTCGTATGGTATGCCTTCGGTCGGAATCTTGATGACTTTGTCCATATTCTGTCCATTGGCATCTTGTACCGATATAATGTAGAAGTCTGACAGTTGAGCCAATGTCAGGTTTGAAAGTATTGCCTCGTTTTCGAGTTCTACTTTGTAACCTGCTGTTTGCATGGGTGCAATCTGTATTCTGTACCTGTTGTCGTGATGTCCTGCCTTGATAATGACATTATAGTTGCCATCTTTACAGGAATAGCACTTTGCCAAGAAGTTATTCGTGATATAATTTCGTACAAAGGCTTCTAGCTCTGATGTCTCATGCGTTTCTTCTGATTCTGGAGGGAAGTTGACGGTCTCGAAGATTTTACTTTCTTCTCTTGCATCCATTTGTAGAAATTCCTCTTTGAAAGAGTCAAATACTAAATGCTTGCCATACTTGTATTGCAGTCGGATGATGAATTCTGAATTTTTATGGAAGGCTGCATATGTGGCATTAGCAGATCCGACGAACAGAAAATTTCCGTATTCCCCTTTAGGGTTACATACTAGAAATGTCTTTGCATGAAGGTCAGTTGGCATAATGTCGTTATGCGTCATTCCATCTTTCATTACGTAGATTTCATGATTTTCTTTATTGAACAGGTCGTATATGTCTTTAGATACATATCCTGATGTGGTAACGAGAATGTGCCTGTTTTTTGCATTCTTGTCTAACTCTCGTAGAGTTTTTATGTCAATAAATGGAGAGATGGTCATTTGGTCTGTTCCTTGCCATGCTTCTGGATAACTGATGTTCTTGTTCAGGTTTTGCCCAAAGAGTATCGGGATGAATTCATACCCATCCTTCTCGAATAAATCTGTATCTATCTCAAAATGTTTGACTTTTCTTATGGATTCAATGACCATTTTCATCTTTTTCTTCTTGTCTTTGATGATGTGCTGGTTGTTGGTAGTGCCATTTCCCATCAAGGGAATTAATGAAGTCAGAAAGTCAATGAGAGGCTTATGCTTCTTGTTGTTGATGGTTTGTTTCCCGATTTTACCTGTGAGGCTAACAACCATATCAAGGTTATTGTCTAGAGTAAGGTTTCTGCTCATGACGATGACTTTGATTTGCTGGTCGTTTTTTTCTTCTCTGTTGGTCTCTTTGATAATCCATACTTTCGGATGGAAGTTGGATAGAAATTGAGACTTTTGAGGGCTTTGTACTTCATAGATACAGTTATCCATGAGGGATAGATAGGGTTGGCAGTTTGATGGTATGTGCGTTCCACTTTTGTTGCAGAACAACACAAATTTGTTTGCACTTCTTCTAATTCCTTCTAATAGGCAAATGGGGGATTGAACGGCAGCTTCGTTGCAGCTTAGCAAACC
>JAEXZY010000088.1 GCA_023404955.1 Actinomycetes bacterium | reverse complement strand
ACAGGAAAACTTTCGGAAGCACGGGCCGACTATCGCGCAGCGCTGGAGCTCTACGAACGTACGGGGTTCCAGGAAGGCAAGGCCGGCGGAATGGGGCCACACGGGTTGTGTGTGGGCGCGACGGGTTCGGGCAAGTCGGAGTTCCTGCGCACCCTGGTGCTCGGGATGATCACCGCGCATCCGCCGGATGAGCTGAACCTCGTCCTCGTCGACTTCAAAGGTGGCGCGACGTTTCTCGGCCTGGACGCGGTCGGTCATGTGTCGGCGGTGATCACCAATCTCGCCGACGAGGCCCCACTGGTGGCGCGGATGCGTGACGCGATCTCCGGGGAGATCACTCGCAGACAGGAGGTGTTGCGGGCGGCGGGGAATCTCGCCGACCTCGCGGCCTATCGTCATGCCCGCGTGCGCGACCCCGGGTTGGTGCCGCTGCCGTCCCTGTTCGTCGTCATCGACGAGTTCTCCGAGTTGCTAAGCCAGCATCCCGATTTCGCCGATCTGTTCGTCGCGGTGGGCCGGCTCGGTCGCTCGCTGGGCGTGCATCTCCTGCTGGCCAGCCAACGGCTCGACGAGGGACGGCTGCGGGGGCTCGACGCCCACCTGTCCTACCGAATCTGTCTGAAGACGTTCTCGGCGGCCGACTCTCGCGCGGTCCTCGGGGTGCCCGACGCCCATCACCTGCCCGCCGAACCGGGGGCCGGCTACCTCAAGACCGCAACCGGCCAGCTGACCCGTTTCCAGACGGCCTTCGTCTCGGGCATTATTCCGGTGGCGACCACGGCGTCGGAGACCGCACGTGTTGTGGCACAACCGTTCACGCTGTCGCAGGCTCATGAGCGGGCGACGTCGTCGCGACCGCTGCTCGCGACGATGCTGGACCGGCTCCGCGGCCACGGACCCGAGGCGCACCGGGTGTGGTTGCCGCCGCTGCGGCGCGCACCGATCCTCGACGACCTGCTCGACAGAGTCCCGCCGAGTGCACTGCGCGTCCCGATCGGCCTGATCGACCGTCCGGCTGAGCAGCGTTACGCGCCCTGTGTCGTCGACATGTCCGGTCCTACAGGGAATGCCGCGATCGTCGGCGCACCGCAATCCGGCAAGTCGACGGCGCTGCGAACACTGATCGCCGCGCTGGCCGCGCGCCACGATGCCGCCGAGGTGCAGTTCTACTGCCTGGACTTCGGCGGCGGTGCGCTGAACACGCTGCGGGACCTCCCGCAGGTCGGGTGCGTGGCGGCTCGGCACGAGCCCGATTTGTGCCGCCGCACCGTCGCCCACCTCGACGCCGTGTTGCGCCAGCGGGAGGAGAACGCCCGCGGAGCGACCGACCCGGACGTGTTCCTCGTCGTCGACGGATGGTCCACGGTGCGCAGTGATTTCGACGCGCTGGAGGCTGCGATCACCGCGCTCGCGGCGCGTGGACTGTCCCATGGCGTGCACGTGGTGCTGACCGCATCCCGGTGGGCCGATCTGCGCCCTGCGCTGAAGGACCAGATCGGCACGCGCATCGAACTGCGACTCGGAGAGCCCGCCGAGTCCGAGATGGATCGGCGCCGCGCACGCGAGCTGAGTGCCGCCGCGCCCGGGCGTGGCCTGACTCGCGACGGTCACCAGATGGCGATCGCCCTGCCGGGCACAGCGAAGGTTCGCACCCATGCCGCGGGACTATGTGCACCGCGGGTCGAATTGCTGCCCGCCACCGTGTATCACGATACGATCAGCACCGGTGCGCGTCGGCCCGGGCAGGTGCTCCTCGGCCTGCGTGAGCGTGATCTGGGCGCCGCCACGCTCGCGTTCACCGAACACCCACACCTGTTGATCCTCGGCGACGGCGAATCCGGCAAAACTGCTCTGCTGCGCACTCTGTGCACCGATCTGGTGCGGACGCACACCCCGCAACAGATCTCCCTCGAGCTCGTCGATTACCGCCGAACGCTGCTCGGGGTGGTCGAGACCGACCATCTGGCAGGCTATTCCGCCTCACCGGTGGCCCTCCAGGCCCGGCTGAGCGCGTTGACCACCCGATTGACCGCCCGCATGCCCGACGAACACGTCACCCAGCGAGCGCTGCGGTCGCGCTCGTGGTGGACCGGACCGGAGATCTACGTCGTCATCGACGACTACGACCTGGTGGCCGGTGCCACCGGCAATCCGCTGACCCCGTTGGCCGACTTCCTGCCGCATGCCAAGGACCTCGGCCTCCACCTCGTCGTCGCCCGCCGGTCCGGCGGGGCGGCCCGGGCGATGTTCGACCCGGTGCTCGCCCGACTGCGCGAGATGGGGTGCTGCGGCGTCATGATGAGCGCCTCGCCGGAGGAGGGAACGCTGCTGGGCAGTACCCGTCCCTCGGCGCTGCCGCCGGGGCGCGGTGTTCTGTCGGTGCGCGGCCGCGGCGACGAGCTGGTCCAGGTCGGGTGGCTCGACCCGCCGTGACACCTGTTGTCGTCGAGGTCGGCCCGGTGACGGTGCGCGGGCCGGGCACCCCGCCGGCGGCGTTGGCAGAAGCCGCCGTCGCCGGCGTGGGGGACCGGCTCACGGTGGTGGACGACCGCGTGGTCGAGGTCGCCGACGTGCTGCGCGAGGTGCTCGCCATGGCGGCGCGGGGTCGGACGCGATCACTCGCGGTGGTAATGCCGAGCTGGTGGCCGGCCCGCTGGACGGCGGTCGTGACCGACGCCGCCGGTGCAGTCGCCGACGACGTGCGGGTGTTCCAGCGGGGACCACTGCTGAGCGCCGCGCTGGACGTGTCTGTCACAGAGATCTCGGACGACGTCGTGGTGGTCACCGAGCCCGGCCGGCCTGTCCGCGTGCGTGATCGTGACGATGACGCCTTGCCGGATGGGGCGTTGATCGACGTACCGCCGGGAGTCGCCGCGCCGCCCACCGGCACCTGCCGCCTCAGCCGGCGCGACGACGTCGAGGCCGCGGTGGCAGCGACGCTGCAGACGGCGCGGTTCCGTATCCGCCGGCCGGTGCTCGCCGCCGTGGCCGCGGCGGCGGCACTCTCGTGCGCGCTACCGTGGCTGCTGCCAGACCGCGCACCCGGGCAGTGGCGCGTACTCACCGAGGGCAGGGTGGCGATCGAGGTGCCCGCCGACTGGACCGCTGAGCGCATCACCTCGGGGCCCGGTTCGGCGCGGGTGCGGATCGCCGCACCGAACGGTTTGCCCGCGGTGCACCTGACGCAGTCGCTGGGCCGCGCCGACCGCGCCGACATCGCCGAATCCCTGCGCCGGGCAATCACATCCGCGCCCGCCGGGGTGTTCGTCGACTTCCAGCCCGACGCCGTGGCCGGCGGCCGCCCGGCGGTGACGTACCGGGAGCTACGCGACGGCAGCCAGACCCTGTGGGCGGTGATCGGGGACAAGGAGGTTCGAATCGCCATCGGTTGCCAGAGTGCGCCCGCCCACACCGAAACCGTCGAGGAAGTGTGTGCCCGCGCGGTGCGCAGCGCCCGTGCGCTCGGTTGACAACCTCATGGAACCGATGCAGCCACCGGTGCGTCCAATTCTGTGTAACACCAACCCGATAGAAAGGATCTGCGATGCCGATCCCGTCAGGAGCCGCCGGTGGAGCGCTCGCCACCGACTTCGACCTCATGGCCGCGGTGGCCGGAAAGATCGACGCCCGCAACGAGGAGATCCGCGCCATGCTGGCCTCGTTCATCGGTGAGATGAGCAGCGTGCCCGCCTCGGTGTGGGGTGGCGTCGCAGCCACCCGGTTCCGCGACGTGGTCGACCGCTGGAACGCCGAGTCGCTACGGCTGCACGCCGCGCTGCAGCGCATCGCCGAAACCATCCGCGACAACGAGCGCACCCTGCGCCACGTCACCGACAGCCATGCCCAGGCCATCGGTTCTGCGACCGCTCACCTGTAGAGGAGACCGACATGGACCCGATGTTGTCCTACGATTTCGCCGCCATCGAGCACACGATCCGTCAGCAGATCCACGCGACGTCGGCCCGCTTCAATGCCGCGCTGGACGATCTGCGCACGCAGATCGCGCCGCTACAGCAGGTCTGGACCCGCGACGCCGCCGAGGCGTACCAGGTCGAGCAGGCGCGGTGGGAGCAATCCGCGGCGGCGCTCAACGACATCCTGTTTCGCCTGGGTGATGCGGTGCGCGACGGAGCCGACGACGTCGCGGCGACCGACCGCACCGCCGCCCGCGCCTGGGGTGCGTGACACCCCGCCGAGCGCTGTGCGACCCCCGCGAGGAGGGGAGCCGACCGGGGGTCGCACAGTACGGTTTGAGCGGGGTTCCGCTGCTGCCAGTGGGATAGGGTAGTGGTCGGTGTGATGGCGGACACAAAGGATCGCCTCGTGGCAACTGCGAAGAGCATGAACGGACGGGCTGGCACCCGTCCGTCGTCGGCGACGCTGCGTACCGTCCACGAGCTGTTCCTCGCCGGCGAGGTCGACGCCGACGACCTGAACTCGTCGGTTCGGCCGGTCGTCGCGCAGAGCTGGGAGCGCAGTCGCGCCATCGGCGTCGACCCGGATTTCCACGGCGCTCGGCCTGCCGAGGCGGTCTCCGCGATCGCGCGGCTGCGCGACACCCACCCGTTGGCCCCAGCGCTGCCGGTCATCCGTCGGCTGCTGGTCAACGACGCCGTCGATTCCGGGGTCGTCGTCGCGGTCAGCGCGGCCGACGGCACGCTGCTCTGGGTCGAGGGCGACCCGAACGCATGCCGGCGCGCCGAGGCGATGAACTTCGTGCCCGGCGCCGACTGGAGCGAGCGCGGTGCGGGCACCAACGCCCCCGGCACCGCGCTGGCCCTGGACCGGGAACTCCAGATCCACGGTTCCGAACATTTCTCCCGCATCGTGCAGCCATGGAGTTGCACCGCCGCGCCGGTGCACGATCCGACCACCGGGGCACTGCTGGGCGCGATAGACCTGACCGGTGATGCGCAGGTGGCGTCGGCGCAGACCTTGGCCCTCGTGCGGGCCACCGCGGTCGCCGTGGAGAACCATCTGGCGCTGCTACGGGTCGCAGGCATCGGCGCGGAGCCGGCCGCACGCAAGCCGCACCTCGTGGTCCTCGGGGGTGACCGCCCCCGCTGGGTGACCTCCGATGCTTACGGACACCTGCAGGCCACCTATCTGACGGGCCGGCACGCCGACATCCTCGTGTTGCTGAGCCGGCATCCGGAGGGGCTGTCCGCAGACCACCTCGCCGTCCTGCTCGACGACAAGGACCTCGACGTCGTGACCGTGCGCGCGGAGATGTCGCGGCTGCGCAAGGTCATCGGCGCCGAGAACCTCGGCTCGCGGCCCTACCGGTTGCTCGCACCGATCACCAGCGACATCGGCGAGGTATTCGACGCGCTGGACGCCGGTGACGTCGAGACCGCGCTGGATCGGTACTCGGGACCGCTGCTGCGTCAGTCGGTGTCCCCGGCGGTGGCCCGGTTGCGTACCGCGTTGTCGACCACGCTGCGCGAAGCGGTGCTCGCCGAGAGTCGCCGGGGCCGCGCCGATCTACTCCGGCGCTGGCTCGATCTACCCGAGGGCCGCGACGACCGCGACGGCTGGCAGGTGCTGCGGGACTGCTCCGGGCTGAACGCGGTCGCGCGGGCACACGCGCGGGGCCATCTCGCCGGAATCGACTACGAACTGGGTTGACGCCCGATCGATGCAACCGTGCTGCAACGGTGATGCGCGTAGGTTGCGATCAGGTTCAGTGACGCACACCACACGAGCAGGAGTACCACCATGACTGTGTATGCCCGACCGGGGACCGACGGCTCGCTGATGTCGTTCAAGCCCCGCTACGAGAACTTCATCGGCGGCCAGTGGGTGCCGCCCAAAGCGGGTCGCTACTTCGAGAACCCCACGCCGGTCACCGGCCAGGCGTTCACCGAGATCCCGCGCTCCGACGAATCCGACGTCGAGGCCGCCCTCGACGCCGCGCACGCCGCCGCCCCCGCCTGGGGCAAGACCTCGGCCGCCGAGCGTGCGGTGATCCTGAACAAGATCGCCGACCGCATCGAGGAGAACCTCGAATCGATCGCACTGGCCGAGTCGTGGGACAATGGCAAGCCGATCCGCGAGACGCTGAACGCCGACATCCCGCTGGCCGTCGACCACTTCCGGTACTTCGCCGGATGCATTCGCGCACAGGAGGGTTCGCTGTCGGAGGTCGACGACGACACCGTCGCCTACCACTTCCACGAGCCGCTCGGCGTCGTCGGCCAGATCATCCCGTGGAACTTCCCGATCCTGATGGCCACCTGGAAGCTCGCCCCCGCGCTGGCGGCAGGTAACGCGGTCGTGCTCAAGCCCGCCGAGCAGACCCCCGCGTCGATCCTGTACCTGTTCGAGATCATCGGCGATCTGCTGCCCGCCGGTGTGGTCAACATCGTCAACGGGTTCGGTGTCGAGGCCGGCAAGCCGCTGGCGTCGAGCAACCGCATCTCCAAGATCGCGTTCACCGGCGAGACCACCACGGGCCGGCTGATCATGCAGTACGCGTCGCAGAACCTGATCCCCGTCACGCTCGAGCTCGGCGGCAAGAGCCCGAACATCTTCTTCAACGACGTGATGGCCGAGGCCGACAACTATCAGGACAAGGCGCTCGAGGGCTTCACGATGTTCGCCCTCAACCAGGGCGAGGTGTGCACCTGCCCGTCGCGCTCGCTGATCCAGTCCGACATCTACGACGAGTTCCTGGCGTTGGCCGCGATCCGGACCAAGGCCGTGCGTCAGGGCGACCCACTCGACACCGAGACGATGATCGGCGCGCAAGCGTCCAATGATCAGCTCGAGAAGATCCTGTCCTACATCGAGATCGGCAAGAGCGAAGGCGCGCAGTTGGTCACCGGCGGTGAGCGCGCGCAGCTCGGCGGCGATCTCAACGGCGGCTACTACGTCGCACCGACGATCTTCACCGGCCACAACAAGATGCGGCTGTTCCAGGAGGAGATCTTCGGGCCCGTCGTCGCCGTCACGTCGTTCAGTGACTACGACGAGGCGATCAGCATCGCCAACGACACGCTGTACGGCCTGGGTGCGGGCGTGTGGAGCCGGGACGGCAACACTGCCTACCGCGCGGGCCGCGACATCAAGGCCGGCCGCGTGTGGACGAACTGCTACCACCAGTACCCGGCGCACGCCGCGTTCGGCGGATACAAGCAGTCCGGCATCGGCCGCGAGAACCACAAGATGATGCTCGACCATTACCAGCAGACCAAGAACCTTCTGGTCAGCTACAGCGACAAGGCGCTCGGCTTCTTCTGAGGCCGGGCCCGCCGGTAGGTCAGACCCCGGTGCGGAGCGATCCGTGCCGGGGTTTTTCCGGCCATCTTTTATGGTCGGATAACCGACCTTTAAAGCTCTCGAAACATCACCCGGATAGAGATGGATGTCTATGCCTACCAACCCGCGGCAGAGCGTCGCAGAACACACAGAATCCGATGAGTACCTGGCCCGTCGCCAGCTGAAGCAGGGGAGCGCCGGCTGGCTGCTGCTCGCCGGGCTCGGCGTCAGCTACGTCGTCTCCGGCGACTACTCCGGCTGGAACTTCGGCCTCGGCCACGGCGGCTTCGGCGGACTGGCGATCGCCGCGGTCATCATCGCCGCGATGTATCTGGCCCTGGTGCTCGGCATGGCCGAGCTGTCCTCGGCGCTGCCCGCGGCTGGCGGCGGCTACACCTTCGCCCGCCGCGCCCTCGGGCCGTGGGGCGGGTTCGCGACCGGCACCGCGATCCTGATCGAATACTCGATCGCCCCCGCCGCCATCGCCACGTTCATCGGCGCATACGTGGAATCGTTGGGGCTCTTCGGTATTCAGAACGGCTGGTGGGTGTACCTGGCCGCCTATACGATCTTCATCGGCATCCACCTCTCGGGCGTCGGTGAGGCGCTCAAGGTGATGTTCGTGATCACCGCGGTCGCCCTGGTCGGCCTGCTGGTGTTCGCGGTCGCCGCGGCCGGCAGTTTCGATGCCGCCAACCTCACCGACATCGCACCCACCGACGCCGCAGGTGCGTCGTCGTTGCTGCCGTACGGCTACCTCGGCATCTGGGCCGCCATCCCGTTCGCGATCTGGTTCTTCCTCGCGATCGAGGGCGTGCCGCTGGCGGCGGAGGAGACGGCGAACCCGGAGCGCAACGTGCCGCGCGGCATCATCGCCGCGATGGGTGTGCTGCTGGTGACCTGCGTCGGGGTGCTCGTGCTGGCCACCGGTGCCGGCGGCGCCGCCGCGATGTCGGAGTCCGGCAACCCCCTGGTCGAGGCGCTGGGCAGCAGCACTGCGGCCACCGTCGTCAACTACATCGGGCTGGCCGGGCTGATCGCCAGCTTCTTCTCGATCATCTACGCCTACTCCCGGCAGCTGTTCGCGCTGTCGCGGGCCGGCTACCTGCCGACCGCGCTGTCGGTGACCAACTCGCGCAAGGCGCCGACGCTGGCGCTGATCGTGCCCGGCCTGATCGGCTTCGCCCTGTCGTTGACGGGCAAGGGTGATCTGCTGCTGAACATGGCGGTGTTCGGTGCCGCGGTCAGCTACGTGCTGATGACGGTCAGCCACATCGTGCTGCGCCGGCGCGAACCGAACATGCCGCGGCCCTACCGCACCCCCGGCGGCGTGGCGACCACCGGATTCGCATTGGTGATCGCATCGCTGGCGGTGATCGCGACGTTCCTCGTCGACACCATCGCCGCGCTGTGCTGCCTCGGCGTGTTCGCGCTGTTCCTGCTGTACTTCGCACTCGTCAGTCGGCACCGGCTGGTGGCCAACTCGCCCGACGAGGAGTTCGCGATGCTCGCCCGGGCGGAGAAGGGGCTGACGTGAAGTTCCACCAACAAGTTTCGGGTACGACCTACAGCTTCGACGGGCTGGTCGACCTGATGGCCAAGGCCACCCCGCTGCGGTCGGGCGACCAGCTCGCGGGGTGCGCCGCCGACAGCGACGCCGAACGTGCCGCTGCGGCATGGGCTTTGGCCGACCTCTCGCTGGACACCTTCCTCACCGAGCTCGTCGTGCCCTACGAGACCGATGAGGTGACCCGTCTCATCATCGACAGCCATGAGAGACAGGCGTTTTCGGCGGTCTCCCACCTCACCGTGGGTGGGCTGCGGGACTGGCTTCTCGACGCCGCGGCGCGTGACGACGGCGCGGCACGGATCGCGGCGGTCGCGCCGGGGTTGACGCCCGAGATGGTGGCGGCGGTCAGCAAGATCATGCGGAATCAGGATCTGATCGCCGTCGCGGCCGCGACCGAGGTCAGCGCTGCGTTCCGCACCACCGTCGGCACCCCCGGCACGCTGGCCACCCGGCTCCAGCCCAACCATCCGACCGACGACCCGCGGGGCATCGCGGCCGCCGTCCTGGACGGGCTGTTGCTCGGCTGCGGCGACGCCGTGATCGGCATCAACCCCGCGACCGATTCACCGCATGCCACCGCCGATCTGCTGCACCTGCTCGACTCGATCCGCGCCCGCTACGACATCCCGGTGCAGTCCTGCGTGCTCTCGCATGTGACGACGACGATCGGCCTGATCGAACAGGGCGTGCCCGTCGACCTGGTGTTCCAATCGATCGCGGGCACCGAGGGCGCGAACACCGCGTTCGGCGTGAACCTCGCGGTGCTGCGCGAAGGCAACGAGGCGGCCCGCTCCCTCGGGCGCGGCACCGTCGGCAGCAACGTCATGTACCTGGAGACCGGGCAGGGGTCGGCGCTGAGTTCGGGCACCCATCTGGGCACCGGCGGGAAGCCCGTCGATCAGCAGACCCTCGAGACGCGGGCGTACGCGGTGGCGCGCGATCTGCAGCCGCTGCTGGTCAACACCGTCGTCGGGTTCATCGGCCCGGAATACCTCTACGACGGCAAGCAGATCGTGCGCGCCGGCCTGGAGGACCACTTCTGCGGCAAGCTGCTCGGCCTGCCGATGGGTGTCGACGTCTGCTACACCAACCACGCCGAGGCCGATCAGAACGACATGGACACGCTGCTCACGCTGCTCGCCGCGGCCGGGGTGGCGTTCGTGATCACCGTGCCGGGCGCCGACGACGTGATGCTCGGCTACCAGAGCCTGTCGTTCCACGACGTCCTGGTGACCCGGCGCACGCTCGGGCTGCGGCCGGCGCCGGAGTTCGAGCGCTGGTTGCAGTCGGTCGGCATGATGGACGACGCCGGCCGGGTGATCCCGCTCGACGTCACCCGCTCGCCGTTACGGGCACTGGCCGCCTCATGACATCCGATCAGGTTGCCGCTCAAGCATTTTGGAACGAGCTGCGCACCAGCACGCAGGCCCGGATCGGGTTGGGGCGGGCAGGCAACGCGCTGCCCAGTCGCGACGTCCTCGAACTCGCCGCGGCGCATGCCGCGGCGCGCGATGCGGTGCACCATCCGCTCGACGTCGACGCGGTCGCCGCCCAGGTCCGTGACGTCGGCATCGGCGAGCCCGTGGTGGTGTCGAGCCGGGCCACCTCCCGCGCGGAGTATCTGCGCCGGCCCGACCTCGGCCGGCTGCCCGCCGACGTGACGCACGTGCCCCGGACCGGCGCTGACATCGGGGTCGTCCTCGCCGACGGCCTGTCGCCCACGGCACTGGGTCTGCACGGCCCTGCGCTGCTCGCCGCGCTGGTCGCGCAGCTCGCACCGCGCCACACGGTGGCGCCGCCGGTCATCGCGACGCAGGCCCGGGTGGCACTCGGTGATCACATCGCCGTCGCCGCCGGAGTGCGTACCGTGCTGGTCATCATCGGGGAGCGGCCCGGCCTGAGTGTCGTGGACAGCCTGGGCATCTACCTGACGCACCTGCCGCGGGTGGGGCGCTCCGACGCCGACCGCAACTGCATTTCCAACATCCACCCGCCGGGCGGGTTGGGGTACGCCGACGCCGCACGCATCGCGGCGAGCTTGGTCGACGGCGCGGTGGCACTGGGACGCTCGGGCGTCGACCTGAAGGACACCTCGCGGGCGCTCGGCGCGCCCGAGACGACCGAATTGATCTGACAGGAGAACCCGTGTTCGGAACCCATGTCCGCAGAGTGTTCGTGCCCATGCTGGCCGCGCTGGCGGTCCTCGCATACGGCGCCCCGCAGATCCCGCAGGCCTCCGCGGCACCGGCCTGCCGGATGCTGGCTGCCGACCCCGGCTGGTACGGCGACAACCGGGAGCGCATCGACGCCATGATGGCCCAACTGGGCACGTGCGGCGCGCCCGGTGATGTGGCGGCCGGCGCTCCGTTGGCGCTGTTCGACTGGGACAACACCGTGGTCAAGAACGACATCGGCGACGCCACGTTCTTCTGGATGGTGCGCAACGGCAAGTTCCTCGCGCCGACGGACTGGTCGGCCACCAGCCCGTACCTCACGCCAGCCGCGGTCGCGGCGTTGTCGCGGGCCTGCGCGAGCACCGGAGCGCCGGGGCAGCCGATGCGCACGGACACCGATGTCGCCTGCGCCGACGAGCTCGTCTCGGTGTTCGGGGACGCCGAGACGACGGCGAAAGAACCCGCCTTCGCCGGCGTCGACGCCCGCCGCGTCGAGCCCGCCTACGCCTGGGCCGCGCAACTGCTCGCGGGCTGGCGGGACTCCGACCTCACCGCATTCGCCGACCAGGCCAGGCAGGAGAACCTGGCCGCCCCCGAAGGCACCGAGCAGCGGGTCGGCAGCACCGAACAGACGGGCTGGGTGCGCTACTACCCTCAGATGCGCGATCTCATCGGCGCGTTGCAGGCCAACGGCTTCGACGTGCGGATCATCTCCGCGTCGGCCGAACCCGTGGTCCGGGTGTGGGCCGCCGAGTTGGGCATCCCGGCCGACAAGGTGATGGGGGTGCGCACCGAGCGCGACGGTGACGTCGTCACCCCACGGCTGGTGCCGTGCGGCGGATCGGTGTCCATCCCCTACATCGAGGGCAAGCGCTGCCGGGTGAACGAGCAGGTCTTCGGCATCGTGGGCCCAGCCGCCTACGACATCGCGCCCGAACCGCGTCGGGCCGCCTTCGGCGCGGGGGACTCCGACACCGACGTCAGCTTCCTCAGCGATGCGACGGCGCTGCGCCTGGCGATCAACCGCAACAAGGACGAGCTGATGTGCACCGCCTACGACGACACCGACGGCCGCTGGATCGTCAACCCGATGTTCATCGAGCCCGAACCACAGGCCGCGCCCTATCCGTGCGCGTCCGAGGGTTACGTGGAGCGAGACGGCGGCTCCGGACCGCTGCGGCGGGCTGACGGAGCCGTGGTGCCCGATCAGCTCGACAGCGTGTTTTGACCTGCACTGACACGCCCCGGTAGGCTGCCTCGTTGGCGTGCGCTGCGCTTGTCGTGTACCTCGGGTCTCCGTCGGTCGCCGAGGCAACGCAGAGCGTACGCCTGACCGGCACCCGGAACCCCGGGATCCACCCGAGAAAGAAGCAGAGGTAGCGCTGTGTCTACGTACACGCCGAAGGCGGGTGACACCACACGCTCGTGGTACGTCATCGACGCCCAGGACGTGGTACTCGGCCGGCTCGCCGTCGAAGCAGCCAAGCTGCTGCGCGGCAAGCACAAGCCGACGTTCACGCCCAATGTCGACGGCGGTGACTTCGTCATCGTCATCAACGCCGACAAGGTCGCCATCAGCGGCGACAAACTGACCAAGAAGTTCGCCTACCGCCACTCGGGGTATCCCGGCGGCCTGCGCAAGCGCTCCATCGGCGAGCTGCTGCTCAAGCACCCCACCCGGGTCGTGGAGAACGCGATCGTCGGCATGCTGCCGCACACCAAGCTGAGCCGTCAGGTGCAGAAGAAGCTGAAGGTGTACGCCGGCCCGAACCATCCCCACGCCGCGCAGCAGCCGATTCCGTTCGAGATCAAGCAGGTGGCCCAGTGACCGAACCCGAGTACACGACCGAGACCGTCGAGGCCCCCGAGACCGGTGCCTACGCCGAGTCCGAGGCCGCCCCGCGCGAGCCGGTGATCATCGACCGTCCCATCCAGACCGTCGGCCGCCGCAAGGAGGCCGTCGTGCGCGTCCGCCTGGTGCCCGGCACCGGCCAGTTCCACCTGGACGGCCGCACGCTCGAGAACTACTTCCCCAACAAGGTGCACCAGCAGCTCATCAAGGCGCCGCTGGTGACCGTCGATCGGGTCGAGCAGTTCGACATCTACGCCCACCTCGATGGTGGCGGCCCCTCGGGCCAGGCCGGCGCGCTGCGCCTGGCCATCGCCCGGGCGCTCATCCTGGTCCAGCCCGAGGATCGGCCCGCGCTCAAGAAGGCCGGCTTCCTCACGCGTGACCCGCGCGCCATCGAGCGCAAGAAGTACGGTCTGAAGAAGGCCCGCAAGGCGCCTCAGTACAGCAAGCGCTGATCAGTCCACACCAGGCGCCCGGTTGCTCTTCGGAGCGGCCGGGCGCCTGTCTTTGCCCTGTGAGCGTGCTGCGGGCATTAGTGTGCTCGCAGAATCCCGTGAGAGGTTGTCACCATGGCTCGACTGTTCGGCACCGACGGAGTGCGCGGCGTCGCCAACCAGGACCTGACCGCCGAGCTGGCGTTGGCGCTGGGTGCGGCGGCGGCGCGACGGTTGACCAGGACGGACTCCGGCGGCCGGCGGCTGGCCGTCATCGGGCGCGATCCCCGGGCCAGCGGCGAGATGCTCGAGGCGGCGGTGATCGCCGGTGTGACCAGCGAGGGCGTCGACGCGTTGCGCGTCGGGGTGTTGCCCACGCCCGCGGTGGCGTATCTGACCGCGGCCTATGACGCTGACTTCGGCGTGATGATCTCCGCCTCGCACAACCCGATGCCCGACAACGGCATCAAGATCTTCGGCCCCGGCGGGCACAAGCTGGGCGACGACGCCGAGGACCGCATCGAGGAGCTGGTGCGCCAGGGTCCCGGCGAGCGGCCGACGGGTGCAGGTGTGGGCCGCGTGCGCGATGCCGAGGACGCGCTGGACCGCTACGTGCGCCACGTCGAGACGGCGGCGCGGACCCGTCTGGACGGGCTGACCGTCGTCGTCGACTGCGCGCACGGCGCCGCCTCGGTCGCCGCCCCGCTGGCCTATCGCGCCGCGGGTGCCAACGTCATCCCCATCAACGCCGACCCCGACGGGTTGAACATCAACGACGGCTGCGGCTCCACCCACATGGAATCGCTGCGCTCGGCCGTGGTGTCCTACGGTGCCGATCTGGGTCTCGCGCACGACGGGGACGCCGACCGCTGCCTGGCCGTCGACGCCCACGGGCGCACCATCGACGGTGACGCGATCATGGTGGTGCTGGCCCTGGCCATGCAGGAGTCCGCCGAGCTGACACGCAACACGCTGGTCGCGACGGTGATGAGCAACATGGGTCTGCACCTGGCGATGCGCGAGGCCGGCATCGAGGTGCGCACCACCGGCGTGGGGGACCGGTACGTCCTCGAGGAGTTGCGCGCCGGGGCCTACGCACTCGGTGGAGAGCAGTCAGGGCACGTCGTGCTGCCGGCGTTCGGCACCACCGGCGACGGCATCGTGACCGGGCTACTGCTGATGGCCCGGATGGCGCAGACCGGCCGCAGCTTGGCCGACCTCGCGGCGCCGATGCAGACACTGCCTCAGGTGCTGATCAATGTCGCGGTGGCCGACAAGGCGACGGTCGCGGATGCCCCGTCGGTGCGTGACACCGTCGCCGAGGTCGAGGCGGAACTCGGCGACACCGGCCGGATCCTGTTGCGTCCCTCGGGAACCGAACAGGTGGTGCGGGTGATGGTGGAAGCCTCCGACGAGGACACCGCACGCCAGCTCGCGGCGCGCGTCGCGCAGTCGGTCAGCGCGCAGTCCTGACCGGGGAACCGGGGCGGGGCCTGGTGCGTCCAATGAAGCATGGGGAGCACAGGCGTCGATGTGGGTGCGCTGCGCGCCGTCGCGGGGGAGTACGAACGGGCCGCGGACATCGTCGGCCGCGCGGTGCGGGATCATCTGCAGCAGTTGAGGTTCGGTGGCTCGACCGCCGGCCGGGCGTACGTCGCCCACGGTGAGGCGCTGCAGGCCGCGCTGCGTGAGCTGACGGCCTCGGTGTCGGAGTGGTCCCGGGCGGCCGGGGAAATCGCCTCGGCTCTCGAGGTGTCTGCCGACCGGTATGTCGACGCCGATGGCCGTGCCGCCGGGCGGGTGGGGTAGTGGCCCCGACGTTTGACGTGCCCGGCCGGTTGGCGCAGGGTCGCCCGTCGGTCGATGCGATGTCGGAGTATGTGTGGGCGGCGCATCAGGTGGGGTTCACGGATCCCGATCTGACGCTGCACCCGGGGCAGGTCCGCGACTGGTATGGCACCGAGGATGGCATGGATCTGGCTGTGCTGCAGCGTGATTGCGCGGCGATCGACTCGGCGGTGCGGGCGACACGCGACGCGCTCGCGGTCCAGGAGGAGCAAACCGGGGTGTTGTCGGGGGCCTGGCAGGGTTCGGGTGCGCAGGCGGCGCGGCAGTTCCTGCATCGCCACGGGGTGGCGTCGGCGGCGGTCGCCGACGCGCTGGTCGCCGCGGCCGCGGCTCTGCAGCGCACGCTCGAGCAGTTGTGGCGGGCCGTGGATGCGAAGGTCGAGACCACGGTCGCGATCGAGTCCGAGGTCGGTGCCGCGCGGGAGCAGTGGCGGGCCGCGGCCGCGACCGTCAGCTCGGGCGTCGGAGATCGCGTCGCTGCCGCCGAGTTGGTGGACAGTGCCGTGAAACCGTTCGTGCAGAGCCGCATTGGTGCGGAGTGGTTGACCGCCATGCAGGCCACCGGCGGCGATGTGGCCGACGCGTACCGCGCGGCCGCCGCCGAGATCACCGGCCGTCCATCGGCGGTGTTCGAGATCCCGGGTGCGCTCGGCCCGTCTGCACCCGCTGCGCCTCCTTCGGCCTTCGCGTCTGCACCCGCTGCTGCACCCGCAGCCGCTGCCGCTGCCCTACCCGCGCCGACGGGGCCGGCGGCGTGGACGGCACCACCGTCAGCCGCAGCCCCCGCAGCGCCTGCGGCACCGCCACCCGCGGCGCCACCTCCCGCACCGGCGTCGCTGCCGGAAGCGGCTGCGCCCCTTGCATCGCCCGAGATGCCGGCGGTGGGGCAGCGCTTCGCCGACGCCCTGAGCGGGCTGCTGGGCGGCGGCACCGGAGACGGCTTGACGGGCGATGCGATCGACCCGCTGGACGACCTCGAGCCACCTGAGCCCGCCGACGAGGACGACGAGGAGCCCGACGAGGAGGAGACGGAGGACGACGAACCTGAGGGCGACGAGACCGTCGCGGAAGAGCCTGTCGCCGAACCGGTGTCGGAGGAGGAGGGAGAGGCAGTTTCAGAGGAGGACCCGCAGGAGTCTGTGCCCGAGGCTGTCGCGCCGCCGGAGCCCACGCCGCCACCACCCCCGGCCGAACCGCTACCCCCGCCGCCGCCCGTCGAGAAGCGCACGCCCTGCGAGATCGCCGCGGACGAGGTGCCGCAGGTCGGCCCGCCGCCGGCTAGCGAGCCAGGTGGCGGCTGATGACCAGGCGCTGAATCTGGTTGGTGCCTTCGAAGATCTGCGTGATCTTCGCCTCGCGCATGAACCGCTCGACGCGGTAGTCGCGGGTGTAGCCGGCGCCGCCGAACACCTGCACGGCGTCGGTGGTGACCTTCATCGCTGCGTCGGTGGCGACCAGCTTGGCCACCGACGCCTGCCGCGAGTAGGCCAGGCCCGCGTCGCGGCGCCGGGCCGCGTCGAGGTAGGTGGCGCGTGCCGAGTCGACGGCGGCGGCCATGTCGGCGAGCAGGAACCCCAGCCCCTGGTGGTCGATGATCTTGCGGCCGAACGTCGTTCGCTCCTGGCTGTAGTCGACCGCCGCGTCCAGTGCTGCCTGCGCCAATCCCACGGCGACGGCCGCGATGCCGAGCCTGCCGGCATCCAGCGCGCTGAACGCGATCTGCAGACCCTGCCCTTCGGCGCCGATCCGCCGCTCGTCCTCGAGGAAAGCTCCGTCGTAATGGGCCGCGGTGGTCGGCACGGCGTGCAGGCCCATCTTCTCCTCGGGCCGGCCGAATGTCAGGCCGTCGAGTTCGCCGGGCACCAGGAAGCACGAAATGCCCTGCGACCCTTCGCCGGTGCGGGCGAACAGCGTGTAGAAGTCGGCGACCCCGCCATGGGTGATCCACGCCTTCTCGCCGGTGATGCGGTAACCGCCGTCCGCAGCGGTCGCCCGGCAGGCGAGCGCGGCCGCATCCGAGCCGGCCTGCGGTTCGGAGAGGCTGTACGCGCCGATCGTCGAGCCGCTGAGCATGTCGGGCAGCCAGCGTGCGCGCTGCTCGTCGGTGCCGAACGTCATCAGGGGGTGACAGGACAGCCCGTGGACGCTGACTGCGACGGCGACTGCCGCCCACCGCGCTGCGAGCTCCTCGAGCACCTGCAGGTAGACCTCGTAGGGCTGACCGCCGCCACCCCATTCCTCGGGGTACGGGAGGCTGAGTAACCCGGCCTCCCCGAGCGTTGCGAACACGCCGTCGGGGTAGCTCTCGTCCTTCTCGTGCTGGTCGACCACGGGGTCCAGCACCTTGTCCGCGATGGTGCGCGCGAGCTCGATGAGGTCGCGGGCGTCGTCGGTGGGCAGAAGCCGATCCACTGGCATACGTGGAACAGTACTACAGGACCATCTGCAGTACTGTCAGAGAATGAGCACGCCCGCCTTCGCCACCCGCCGGCGCACCGAGCTCTTCGATGCGGTGGTCGCGCTGTTCCTCGCTGAAGGTTTCGCGCACCTGACGCTCGACGAGATCGCGGCGCGGCTGCGCTGCTCGAAATCCACGCTCTACACGCTGGCGGCCAGCAAGGAGCAGCTGGTCACCGCCGCCACGAAGCATTTCTTCCGCTCCGCGACCGACGCCGTCGAAGACCGGGTCGCCGCGGCGGAGGGTGCTCGCGAGCGGGTGACGGCCTACTTGCAGGCAGTGGGCGAGGCGCTCGACCCGGCCTCCGACCGGTTCATGGCCGATCTCGACGCCTTCGCCCCGGCGCGCGAGATCTACGAACAGAACACCCGCATCGCGGCGCGACGCGTCCAGGAGGTGATCGCGGCAGGCGTGGCGGCAGGAGAGTTCCGCGATGTGCACGCCGCGTTCGCCGCCGAGCTCGTCGCGACGATGATGGTGCGCATCCAGCAGCGCGCGGTGCGCGACCGCACGGGGCTCGAGGATGCGGCGGCCTACCGAGAGCTCGCCGCAATTCTCACCGGCGGAATCCAGGCCTGAGTCAGTTCGCCAGGTCGAACGCCTTCAGCACCTTCGTCGGGGTGACGCGAACCAGCAGTTCGCCGGACACGCCGTTGCGTCGGCCGAACTCCTCGGCGCGGTCGGCTCCCATGTACCGGCCGCCGATGCGGGCGGCAAAGGTCCGCACCTCGTCGAGGTCCTCACTCATCGTCGCGGTGCCCTGCACCTGGACGAACGAGAACGGGGGTTGCTCGTCGTCGACGCAGATCACCACCCGGGCATCGCGGGCCAGCGCGCGGCCTTTGGCGGTGTCCCTGCCGGTGTTGAACACGAGGTGCCCACCGTCCACGACGAACCACACCGGCGCGACCAGCGGCCGTCCGTCGGCCGCGAGGAAACCCAGCTTCGCCGTGCGGGTGCCCTCGGAAAGGAACGCGACGACGTCTTCGGTCAGCTCGGTCATAGCAGCGACTGTAATTGCTCCACGAAGCCGACGGACTCCCGTCGATCGCCGGAGAGCGGATGCACGAGCAGCGTCGTGACGCCCGCCTCGGCGTACGCCGCGAGCCGCTCGGCGACGAAGCCGAGTGGCCCCACCAGGGAGACGTTGCGCACCAGCTCGTCGGGCACCGCGTCGATCGCCTCGGCCTTCTTGCCGGCGAGGTATAGATCCTGGATGTGATCGGCCACCTCGCCGAAGCCGTACCGCGTCGCGAGGTTGTGGTAGAAGTTCTTGCCGCGCGCGCCCATGCCCCCGATGTAGAGCGCCAATTGTGGCTTCGCCCAAGCCAAGCGGTCGTCGACATCATCACCGATCGCCAGGCTCGCGCTCACCATCACGTCGAGCGGGCCGAGCTCAGCGTCTCGCCGCGCCGCACCCCCGCGCAGCGCCTCGCCCCACACGTCGTCGGCTTTCTCCGGATAGAAGAAGACCGGTTGCCAGCCCTCCGCGATCTCTGCGGTCAGCTCGACGTTCTTCGGTCCGAGTGACGCGATGGTGATCGGAATCCGTTCGCGCACAGGCTCATTGATGATCTTGAGGGGTTTGCCCAACCCGGTGCCGCGGTCCGCCGGCAGCGGCACCTGATAGTGCTTGCCCTCGTAGGTGAGGCGCTCACGGCGCCACACCTGCCGGCAGATCTCGACGACCTCACGGGTGCGGCCGAGCGGCGCGTCGAACGGCACACCGTGGAAGCCCTCGACCACCTGGGGACCCGACGTGCCCAGGCCGAGGCGGAACCTGCCGCCGGAGACGTAGTCCACGCCGGCCGCGGTCATCGCCATCAACGCCGGGGTTCGGGTGTAGATCGGCACCACCCCGGTACCGAGCTCGATCTGTGAGGTGCGCGCCGCGAGGAAGCCCAACTGGCTGATCGCGTCATAGGAGTAGGCTTCGGGCACCAGCGCGATGCCGACACCGATCTTCTCGAGTTCGACGACCTCGTCGACCGCCTCGAGGAATCCGCCCGCGTAGTTGAGAAAGATGCCTGTGCGCATGGCCTAGTTCTACCGCGTCAGGATTCGAGCAGCGCCTCAGGGTTTGAGAAGAGCAACGACCTTGTTCTCCAGGTCCACCGGATCATCGGCGAAGGGGTCCATCAGCTCGGTTTTTGGCAGCGCCCCTTCGGGATCGGCGAAGGCGCGGTAGGGCCCCTTGTCCTTCTCGCCGGCGAGCATGTGCAGGAAATAGCCCGTCATCAAGGCCCGCACGATCCGCTGGGTGCCCTTGTCGGCGCCGGGCAGTCCGACGACCGTCGCCAGGCGCCGGCCCTCGACAAGCCCGCCGGCCTTGGTTTTCGAGGTGGACCGCAGCGTCGCCGGCTTCCAGGCGCGGGCCAGTTCCACGGCGTTGGAGCGCAGCGTCATCGGATCGCCGGGATCTGTGAGGATCAACCCTGGCACCGTCAGCCCGGCGGCCGGCTTCTCGGCGGGCGGGCTGCTGACCAACGGATACGCCGCGACGACGGCCCTGGGCTTGTCCCGCATGCCGGCCGCGGCGAACACCGCGGCCGAGGCGCCGAACCCGTGCCCGGCGAGGCCGAGCTTGCCCGGGTGCACGCTGATGTCGCCGCCACCCAGTCGCACGCCGGAGATGATGTCCAGCGCGGTGCCCAGGTCGTAGGCCAGCGTGAGCACCGACGGCGCCAGTGACGTCTCGGTGTTGGGCGCTGCGGCGACGATGCCCCACGAGGCGAGGTGCTCGAGCGTGCCGCGATAGCGCTCGGCGGATGTGATCCAGTCGTGGCCGAACGCGACACCCGGCAGGTTCTTGCCGCTCGCCGGGGTGTAGACGATGCCGGGCAGTCCGGCAAAGGCCAGGTCACCGCAGAGAACCTTGTGCGGCCCGCGGCGTGTCAACGCGTTGAAGAGCTTCTTCGTGCTGGCCACGGGACGACCGTATCCCACCCGGCCGAACACGTCCTCTGCCGTACCCTGGTTGGCTATGTGTGGAATCGTCGGCTACGTGGGGCAGCGCCCCGCTTGCGACATCGTCGTCGATGCGTTGCGGCGGATGGAGTACCGCGGGTACGACTCCTCGGGAGTGGCGTTGCTCGACGGTGACGGCGGGCTGACGGTGCAGCGCAAGGCGGGCCGGTTGGCGAATCTGGAGGGCGCGCTCGACGAGCAGGGTCGCGACCATCTGGTCGGGTCGACGGGGTTGGGGCACACCCGCTGGGCCACGCACGGGCGGCCCACGGACCGCAACGCCCACCCGCATCGCGACGCCACCGGCAGGGTCGCGGTCGTGCACAACGGCATCATCGAGAACTTCGCGGTCCTGCGCGCTGAACTGGAAGCCGCCGGGGTCGAGTTCGCCAGCGACACCGACACCGAGGTGGCGGTGCATCTGGTGGCGCGCGAGTACGACTCGGGCGCTCACGCCGGTGATTTTCCGGCGTCGGTGCTGGCGGTTCTGCGCCGGCTGGAGGGCCATTTCACGCTGGTGTTCGCCCATGCCGATGATCCGGGCACGATCGTGGCCGCGCGGCGGTCCACGCCGCTGGTGGTCGGGGTCGGGGACGGCGAGATGTTCGTCGGTTCTGATGTCGCGGCTTTCATCGAGCACACCCGCGATGCGGTCGAGCTGGGGCAGAACCAGGCCGTGGTGGTGACCGCCGACGGGTATCGCGTCACCGACTTCGCCGGCAACGACACCGACGATTTCCGGGCCTTCCACATCGATTGGGACACTTCGGCCGCCGAGAAGGGCGGCTACGACTACTTCATGCTCAAGGAGATCGCTGAGCAGCCCGGGGCGGTGTCGGACACGCTGTTGGGTCATTTCGCCGACAACCGCATCGTGCTCGACGAGCAGCGCCTCTCCGATCAGGAGCTGCGCGATGTCGACAAAGTCTTCGTGGTGGCGTGTGGCACGGCGTATCACTCCGGGCTGCTGGCCAAGTACGCGATCGAGCACTGGACGCGGCTGCCCGTCGAGGTCGAGCTGGCCAGCGAGTTCCGCTACCGCGATCCGGTGCTGGACAGCCACACCCTGGTGGTGGCGATCTCGCAGTCGGGGGAGACCGCGGACACGCTCGAGGCGGTGCGCCACGCCAAGGAGCAGAAGGCCAAGGTGCTTGCCGTGTGCAACACCAACGGCAGCCAGATCCCGCGTGAGTGTGACGCGGTGCTCTACACCCGCGCCGGCCCGGAGGTCGGGGTCGCCTCGACCAAGACGTTCCTGGCCCAGATCGCGGCGAACTACCTCGTCGGCCTCGCGTTGGCTCAGGCGCGCGGGACCAAGTACCCCGACGAGGTGGCCCGCGAGTACCGCGATCTGGAGGCCATGCCAGAGCTGATCTCACGGGTGCTGGCCACCAGTGAGCCCGTCAAGGCGCTGGCCACCCGGTTCGCGTCCGCGCAGACGGTGCTGTTCCTGGGCCGCCACGTCGGCTACCCGGTGGCGCTCGAGGGTGCGCTCAAGCTCAAGGAGCTGGCGTACATGCATGCCGAGGGGTTCGCCGCCGGCGAGCTCAAGCACGGCCCGATCGCGCTGATCGAAGACGATCTGCCGGTCATCGTGGTCATGCCGTCGCCGAAGAATTCCCCGACACTGCATTCCAAGCTGCTGTCCAACATCCGCGAGATCCAGGCCCGCGGCGCGGTCACGATCGTCATCGCCGAAGAGGGCGACGACACCGTGGCCCCCTACGCCGATCACCTGATCGAGATCCCGGCCGTCTCCACGCTGATGCAACCGCTGCTGTCGACCATCCCGATGCAGCTGTTCTCCGCCGGAGTGGCCCAGGCTCGCGGCTACGACGTCGACAAACCGCGCAACCTCGCCAAGTCGGTTACCGTCGAGTAACCTTTTGACCTGCGCGATTATGACTCTCGTGTCAATTTAAGGAAGAATTAAGGGCACTCTGTTAACGCCACCCTCCCCGGGGCCGATAAACGAGTAACAACCGTTCTGCCAGCAGCGGTCGCCGGTGCCACGAGCCCGGTGTTTGACGGAATTCGCCGTCACAGCGGCCCAAGGCCGCACGACACACAGACCCGCACGGTCGGAGATGACTGTGCAGTGGTGTCTGTCCGACCTTCGGGGGCACAGGATGAACGTGCACGAACACCATCGCGGCCGCTTCGTGGTGCGACCGCAGCGCGACGACACCACCGTCGTGCTGCAGGTCGAGGGCGATCTCGACGTGCTGACCGCGCCGACCCTGGGCACCCATCTCGACGTCGCCCTCACCGACGCCCCGAAGATGCTGATCGTCGACATCACCGGTGTGGGCTTCCTGTCGTCGGCGGGCATCAGCATGCTGGTGGAGACGCACCGTCTCACCGAGCGCGCGGGCATCTCGCTGCGCGTCGTCGCCGACGGACCTGCGACCGCCCGACCGCTGCGCATGATGAACATCGACGAGATCATCGATCTGTACCCGACCTTGCCCGACGCGCTGAGCGGCACGAAACCGGAGTAGCGGCAGCCCGTACCGTTGGGGCGATGCGGCACTACTACTCTGCCCAGCAGATCCGCGACGCCGAGGCGCCCCTGCTCGCCTCGCTCCCCGACGGCGTGCTCATGCGGCGGGCCGCGTTCGGCCTGGCCACTGCGATCATCCGCGAGCTGGGCACCGTATCCGGCAAAGCCGTGTGCGCCGTGGTCGGTTCCGGGGACAACGGCGGTGACGCGCTGTGGGCCGCCACGTTCCTGCGCCGCCGCGGCGCAGGGGCGTCAGCGGTGCTGCTCAACCCCGAGCGTACGCACGCGGCCGCACTGGCCGCGTTCCGCAAGGCAGGCGGTCGGATCGTCGAAAAGGTACCGCCGGCAACCGATCTCGTGATCGACGGCGTGGTGGGTATCGGCGCCACCGGAGCGTTGCGTCCGGCCGCCGCCGACGTGTTCGCCGGTACCGACGCGCCCGTGGTCGCCGTCGACATCCCCAGCGGGGTGGACGTCGCGACCGGTGCCGCCGACGGCCCCCACGTCACGGCCGCCGTGACGGTGACGTTCGGTGGTCTCAAACCCGTGCACGCGCTCGGGCCGTGCGGCCGCGTGGAACTCGTCGACATCGGCTTGGACCTGCCGCCCGCTGACATCCGCGGATTCGAGGTCGCCGACGTGGCGGAACGCTGGCCGGTGCCGGGCCGCAGCGACGACAAGTACACCCAGGGTGTGACCGGCGTGATGGCCGGCTCCGCGACGTATCCGGGCGCGGCGATTCTCTGCACCGGGGCAGCCGTGGCCGCTCACTCCGGCATGGTGCGCTACGCGGGAACCGCTGCGGCTGAGGTGGTTTCGCACTGGCCCGAGGTCATCGCGACATCGGACTTCGCGACTGCCGGACGCGTGCAGGCGTGGGTGGTCGGCCCCGGTCTGGGCACCGACGCGGCCGGCGAGGCGGCGCTGGCCTTCGCGCTCGACACCGACCTGCCGGTCCTCGTCGACGCCGACGGTCTGACGATCCTGGCCGCGCACCCCGACCTGGTGGCCGGACGCAGCGCCCCGACCGTGCTGATCCCGCACGCCGGCGAATTCGCGCGCCTGGCCGGCGGGCCGCCGGGAGACGACCGCATCGCGGCCGCCCGCGGGCTGGCCGACCGGCTCGGCGTCACGGTGCTGCTCAAAGGCAACGTGACCGTCGTCGCCGAACCGGGAGGCCCGGTCTACCTCAACGTCGCGGGCCAGGCCTGGGCGGCGACCGCGGGCTCGGGAGACGTGCTCTCCGGGGTCATCGGGGCCTTGCTCGCCGCCGGCCTGCCGCCCGGGGAAGCCGCCGCCGCAGCGGCATTCGTGCATGCCCGCGCCGCCGATCTGGCCGCCCGTGATCCCGGACCGGCTCCGGTACCGACGTCGTCATCGCGCATCCTCGCTCATCTGCGAACGGCACTCGGCTCGATCCTCTAGAAAGGACCACATGCCCAATGTCTCGCGCCACTCCTCGCTGACGCCCGCGTACTGCGGCCGCCTGTCCACCTCGCCGATCCCGGCCCTGCGCCTGCCCGACGAGTCGATGGAGCCCGACCAGACCTATCGCTTCATCCACGACGAGCTGATGCTCGACGGCAGCTCCCGGCTGAACCTGGCGACGTTCGTCACCACGTGGATGGATCCCGAAGCCGGACAGTTGATGTCGGAGACGTTCGACAAGAACATGATCGACAAGGACGAGTACCCGGTGACCGCCGCGATCGAGCAGCGGTGCGTGTGCATGGTGGCCGACCTGTTCCACGCCGAGAACCTGCGCGACGACGACCCGTCCAGCGCGATCGGGGTGTCGACGGTCGGCTCAAGCGAAGCGGTGATGCTCGCCGGCCTGGCGCTGAAGTGGCGGTGGCGCCAGAAGCTCGAGGCGGCCGGGCAGGACTGGAAGGGGCGCACGCCGAACCTCGTGATGGGCTCCAACGTCCAGGTGGTGTGGGAGAAGTTCAGCCGCTACTTCGATGTCGAGGCGCGCTACCTGCCGATGGAACACGGCCGCTACGTGATCACTCCGGAGCAGGTGCTCGACGCAGTCGACGAGAACACCATCGGCGTGGTGGCGATCCTGGGCACCACGTTCACCGGCGAGCTCGAACCTGTCGGCGACATCTGCGCCGCCCTCGACACCCTGGCGTCGGAGAAGGGTCTCGACATCCCGGTGCACGTGGACGCGGCCAGCGGCGGCTTCGTGGTACCGTTCGTGCACCCGGACCTGGTGTGGGACTTCCGCCTGCCGCGGGTGGTGTCCATCAACGTCAGCGGGCACAAGTACGGACTGACGTATCCCGGGATCGGCTTCGTCGTGTGGCGCAACGCCGACCACCTCCCGGAGGAGCTGGTGTTCCGGGTCAACTACCTCGGCGGGGACATGCCGACGTTCACGCTGAACTTCTCCCGCCCCGGCAACCAGGTCGTGGGGCAGTACTACAACTTCCTGCGGCTGGGTCGCGACGGCTACAGCACGGTGATGCACTGTCTCTCTGACACCGCCCAGTGGCTGGCGCGGGAGCTCGCCGGCATGAGCGTCTTCGAGGTGATCTCCGACGGGTCGGCGATCCCCGTGGTGGCGTTCACGCTGGTCGAGGGCACGAAGTACACGGTGTTCGACGTGTCGGCGCTGCTGCGCAGCTACGGCTGGCAGGTGCCTGCCTACACGATGCCCGACGACGCCACCGACGTCGCGGTGCTGCGGATCGTGGTGCGGGAGGGCTTCTCGGCGAACCTCGCCCGCGCGCTGCGCGACGACATCGTCGAGGTGCTCGGCAAGCTCGACAAGACCGGGGTGGGCGGGTTCTCCGACGAGGCGCACTTCGCCCACTGACCCGCCTCCGGCAGCGGCCTGGGACAATCGGCGACGGTGATCAACGCTCCTAATACGACCCAGCATGTGCCGACGGCGATCGTCGATCTCGACGCCATCGCGCACAACATCTCCGTGCTGCGCGAACGCGCCGGCACGGCCGCGGTCATGGCCGTCGTGAAGGCCGACGCCTATGGCCACGGCGCGACCGCCGTCGGGCGCGCGGCGCTGGCCGCAGGTGCCTCCGCGCTGGGCGTCGCAACCGTCGACGAGGCGCTGGCACTGCGCCGCGACGGCATCACGGCGCCGGTGCTGGCCTGGTTGCACCCGCCGGGCATCGACTTTGCGCCCGCGCTGATGGCCGACGTCGAAATCGCAGTGTCGTCGGTGCGGCAGGTCGAGGAGGTGCTGGCGGCGGTCGAGCGGACCGGTCGCACCGCCACCGTGACGGTCAAGGCAGACACCGGGTTGAGCCGCAACGGGGTTGCCCCAGCCGACTTCCCGGCTGTCGTCGCCGCGCTGCGCAACGCCGCCTCCGACGACGCTGTGCGTGTCCACGGGCTGATGTCCCACCTCGCCCACGGCGACACCCCGGACCATCCGTTCAACGGTGTCCAGGCGCAGCGGCTGACCGAGCTGGCATCGGCGGCGCGAGAGGCGGGGGTGGGCTTCGACGTCGTGCACCTGAGCAATTCGCCGGCGGCGCTGACGCGGCCCGACCTGGCGTTCGACATGGTCCGGCCGGGCATCGCCGTTTACGGCCAGACGCCGATCCCCGAACGAGGCGACATGGGGCTGCGTCCCGCGATGACGCTGACGTGCCCGGTGGCGATGGTGCGCTCGATCCGCGCCGGCGACGGCGTCTCCTACGGGCACACGTGGGTCGCCGAGGCGGACACCACGGTCGCGCTGATCCCCGCCGGTTACGCCGACGGAGTGTTCCGTCCGTTGAGCAACCGGTTGTCGGTGCAGATCAACGGGCGCCGCTATCCCAACGTCGGGCGCATCTGCATGGACCAGTTCGTGGTCGACCTCGGACCAGGTCCGGTCGAGGTGACCGAGGGCGACGAGGCGATCCTGTTCGGCCCAGGCACGCGGGGTGAGCCGACGGCGCAGGACTGGGCGGACCTGCTGGGCACCATCAACTACGAGGTGGTCACCAGCCCGCGTGGCCGCATCACGCGCGCCTACCGCGGAGGCGGGCGATGAGCCCGCGGGCCGGCTGGCTGGCGGGAGCGGCGGGTATCGCCGCCGTCGGGTCGGCGGCCGGCATCACCGCTGCGCGGTCGCTGCGGCGCCGCGTCACCGACGACGATCCGCACCGCGACGAGGATTTCGAACTGCTCGACGCCGATCGCAGCACGGTCGTCACCACCCCGGACGGGGTGCCGCTGGCGGTACGCGAGGTCGGTCCGCCGGATGCGCCGCTGACGGTGGTCTTCGCGCACGGCTTCTCTCTTCGCATGGGCTCCTTCCACTTTCAGCGGGCCCGGCTCAGCGAGCAGTGGGGCGCGCAGGTGCGCATGGTGTTCTACGACCAGCGTGGCCACGGCCAGTCCGGTGAGGCGCCGCCGGACACGTATTCGGTGGCGCAGCTGGGTCAGGACCTCGAGAGCGTGCTGGCGGTCATGGCCCCGCGCGGACCCGTGGTGCTCGTCGGGCACTCGATGGGCGGCATGACGGTCCTCTCCCACGCCCGCCAGTACCCGCAGCGTTATCCCACTCGCATCGTCGGTGCCGCGATCATCGCGTCGGCGGCCGAAGGAGTGTCCCGGTCACCCCTTGGCGAGATCCTGAAAAACCCTGCGCTGGAAGCGGTTCAGTTCGCCGCCCGCTATGCCCCCAAGACGGTCCACCGGTTCCGCGGCGCCGCGCGGTCGGTGATCGCGCCGATCCTGCGGGCAGCGTCCTTCGGCGACGAGAAGATCAGCCCGAGCGTGGTGGCGTTCTCCGAGCGGATGATGCACGACACCCCGATCGCCACACTGGTCGAGTTCCTGCATGCGCTCGAAGTGCACGACGAGACCGCGGGCCTGGTGACGCTGCGCAAGGTGCCGACGCTGATCGCCTGTGGTGATCGGGATCTGTTGACGCCCGCGGAGTATTCGCGGGAGATGGCGGCCGCGTTGCCGAAATCGGAGCTCGTGATCATCGGTGGCGCCGGTCATCTGGTGCAGTTGGAGCAGCCGGAGATCATCGACGACGCACTGGTGCGGTTGGTCGTGCGGTCGACGCCGTCGAAGTTGGTGGCGCTGACCCGTCGGGTGCGGGAGAGGGTGCGCAGCAATGGCTGATTCGGGCGTGCAGCAACTCGCGAGCGCCGACGACACATTGGCGTTCGGGGCCGAGTTGGGGCGCGGGCTGCGCGCCGGCGACCTGGTGGTGCTGTCCGGTCCGCTGGGCGCCGGAAAGACGGTGTTGGCCAAGGGAATCGCTGAGGGGATGGACGTCGAGGGGCCGGTGCTGTCGCCGACGTTCGTGCTGGCCCGCGTGCACCGGGCGCGTCAGCCGGGCGCGGCGGCGATGGTGCACGTGGATCTCTACCGCTTACTGGACGAGAGTGCGGTCGATCTGCTGGCCGAGCTCGACTCCCTGGACCTCGACACCGATCTCGACGACGCGGTGGTCGTGGTGGAGTGGGGCGAGGGCGTCGCCGAGCGGTTGTCGGAGCGGCACCTCGACATCCGGCTCGAGCGGACGGCGAACAGTGATGTGCGCACGGCCATGTGGCAGTGGAGCAGGCCATGAGCAGGCTGGTGCTGGCCGTCGACACCGCCACCCCGGCCGTGACCGCAGGGGTGGTGCGGCTGGGCTCCGGAATCGAGGTGCTGGCCGAACGCGTGACGGTTGATCCGCGCGCACATGCGGAGACGTTGACGCCCAACATCGTCGGGGCGCTGGCGGATGCCGACGTAGAGGTGGGCGCTCTGGATGCCGTGGTGGTCGGCTGTGGACCGGGGCCGTTCACGGGGCTGCGGGTCGGCATGGCCACCGCGGCCGCGTTCGGCCATGCGCTGGGGATTCCGGTACGCGGGGTGTGCAGTCTGGACGCGATCGCGGCGGGGACGACGGGTGAGGTGCTCGTGGTCACCGATGCCCGTCGGCGCGAGGTGTACTGGGCGCGGTATCGCGACGGGGTGCGGGTGGATGGTCCGGCGGTGAACGCCGCCGCCGATGTGCCCGCTGGTGCGGCGGCGGTGGCCGGTTCGCCCGACCACGCGGCGCTGTTCGATCTGCCGCGGCTGGCGCCGGTGTCACCGCCGGTTTCGGGTCTGGTTGCGGCGGTGGACGATTGGGATGCCGAGCCGGAGCCGCTGGTGCCGTTGTACCTGCGCAGGCCCGATGCCAAACCGTCGGCGGTGAAGCGATGAACGTGCAGTACGCGACGCTGGTGGCCGCGGACGCGGCGCGATGCGCCGAACTGGAGGCGCAGGTGTTCGACGGGGACGATCCATGGCCCGAACGCGCGTTCCTGGCCGAGATCGCGGCCAAGCACAACCACTACGTGGCGGCGCGGACCGACGACAAGCTGGTGGGGTATGCCGGCATCGCGCGGCTGGGGCGCAGCAAGCCCTTCGAGTACGAAGTGCACACGATCGCTGTCGATCCCGCGTATCAGGGCCACGGCATCGGCAGGGAGATGTTGCGCAGACTGATCGACTACGCCGACGGAGGTGCGATCTTCCTCGAAGTGCGCACCGACAACGAGGCCGCGATCAAGCTGTACGAGAGTGAGGGGTTCACCCGGATCGGCCTGCGCAAGCGCTACTACCGCGTCAGCGGCGCGGACGCCTATTCGATGAAGCGGGAGCCGCGATGATCATCTTGGCGATCGAGAGTTCGTGCGACGAGACCGGTGTCGGTATCGCGGAACTGCGCGAAGACGGAGCGGTGACGCTGCTGGCCGATGAGGTCGCCTCCAGTGTCGACGAGCACGCTCGCTTCGGTGGGGTGGTGCCCGAGATCGCGTCTCGGGCGCACCTGGAAGCGTTGGGCCCGACGATGCGACGCGCGCTGGAGGTGGCCGGCGTCAGTCGGCCGGACGTGGTGGCGGCGACGATCGGGCCAGGCCTGGCTGGCGCGCTGCTGGTGGGCGTGGCGGCGGCGAAGGCCTATGCGGCGGCGTGGCAGGTGCCCTTCTATGCGGTGAACCACCTCGGCGGCCATCTGGCGGCCGATGTGTTCGATCACGGCCCGCTGCCGGAGAGCATCGGACTGCTGGTGTCCGGTGGGCACACCAATCTGTTGCATGTGCGGTCCCTCGGTGAGCCGATCGTGGAGCTGGGCTCGACGGTCGACGACGCGGCGGGGGAGGCCTACGACAAGGTGGCGCGGCTGCTGGGCCTGGGCTATCCGGGCGGCAGGGTGCTCGACGAGCTGGCGCGCGAGGGCGACCCTGCTGCGATCACGTTTCCCCGCGGGATGACGGGGCCTCGTGATGACCGGTATGCGTTCAGCTTCTCGGGTCTCAAGACCGCGGTCGCGCGCTATGTGGAGAGTCACCCCGAGGCGTCGCAGGCCGATGTCGCGGCGGGCTTCCAGGAAGCGGTCGCCGACGTGCTGACGGCGAAGGCGGTGCGCGCGGCAGACGAGCTGGGGGTGTCGACGCTGCTGATCGCCGGCGGTGTGGCGGCGAACTCCCGTCTGCGGGAGTTGGCCGAGGAGCGTTGTGCGGCTGCGGGTCTGACGCTTCGGGTACCGCGGCCGCGGTTGTGTACGGACAACGGGGCGATGATCGCGTCGTTCGCGGCGCACTTGATCGCGGCGGGTGCGGAGCCGTCACCGCTCGATGTCGCCAGCGATCCCGGGCTTCCCGTGGTGCGGGGGCAGGTCGCGTGAGTGACCGGTCAGCTATCACTGAATTGCTCTACCGCTATGCCGAATTGATCGATGCCGGCGATTTCGACGGAGTGGGCCGGCTGTTGGGGCGGGGCAGCTTCATGGGGGTCACGGGCAGTGAGGCGATCGCGGCGCTGTTCGCCGCGACAACCCGCCGCTTTCCGGATCACGGTAATACCCCGCGCACGCGTCATCTCGTCCTCAATCCCATCGTCGACGTCACGGACGACACTGCTGCTGCGCGGTCCACGTTCTGCGTGGTGCAGCAGACGGATATCGTTGCGCTGCAGCCGATTGTCGTGGGCCGGTATGCCGATACTTTCGCTCGCGACAACCACGGCTGGTACTTCACCGAGCGCACGGTAGACATCGAGATGATCGGCGACGTGTCCGACCACCTGTTGATCGACCCCGGTCAGTTCCGCTAGAACGGCGGTGGGTCGTCATCCGCCGCGCCAATGGATGGAATGCGGTAGGCATCCCAGTCGCGCTGCGGTGCTCTGGGTTTGCTTCTCTCCGCGGTTCTTTCGCGGGCGTTGAGTTCGCGTTCGCGGCGGATGTAGGCGGCGCGGTTCTGGGCGCGGCTGCGGTGGCGGGTGGGCATCATGAGGTGGCGCCCCGGCGTGGGTCGCTGCACATCGTGGGTGGTCGCCGGTGGGGGCCCGGTGCGGGTGTTGCACGACGGGAACAGCAGCGCCGACAGGGGTGCGGTGGTGTAGGTGTGGCCGGTCGGGCTGACCAGGTGCAGGCGCCCGTCGGGGGTTTGACGTTCGGCCCAGCCCTCCCAAAAGGTTTTCAGCAGATGATGGTGGCGGCAATAGCATTTCGTGTTCGCCGGATGAGTGGCACCGAGGGGGTAGGGCACGGTGTGGTCGATGTCGGCGTGGGTGGCGGGGCGGTCGCAGCCGGGAAAGCGGCACGTCATGTCGCGAGAGCGCACGAACCGGTCCAGCGGCGCTGACGGGCGATAGCCCGAGGTGGCCAGGCAGTCGGTGGCGCCGACAAACCGGACTTGTGCGCCGTGGGCGATCAGCTCGGCTAGCAGCGGGGCGGGCACGATCCCCCCGCCCGGGCCGAGAATCAGTGCCGCGCGACGGGGGTTACCGCCGGCGGGCGCATCTGCGGCGGGCGGCGCGATGACGGGCTCCGGCTCTGAGGGTTCGGACTCGACGGGCTCGACGGGCTCGACGGGCTCGACGGGCTCGACAGGCTCAGGCTCGACGGACGCGGGCTCAGGCTCTTCGGTCTGCCCTTTGCGTGGCGTATAGGCGGGTTGGGGTGTTTCGCCGTGCAGGTTGGGGTCGGCCTCGGCGTCGAGCGATGCCTGGTCGGCGATCACGGTGACGGTGATGCTGGAGGCCCGCCCGTCGTCCATCTGCGCGGCGGCGCAGTCCGGACGTCCGCAGCGGCACGTCAACGCGGTCGCCCCGGCAGCGATCGCACCGACCGAATCCGCACGTTTCTGATCCAGGGTGCGCGGATCGAACTCACACACCGAGGCGATCACCATCGCCAACCGCGCCGCCAGCAGCGCCGCATCCGAGGTGGCCAGCTGCCCGTACACGCTGGTGATGCCATCAGCATCGCTGCGATCACCGATGGTGAACGACCGATCCCGCGACCGGTCACGCACCCGGCGCACCGCATCCGGGTCATAGGTCTCGACCCACACATCGATCGCGGCCTCGAGCTTCTTCTGCGAGAGCACCCCCCACCCGGTGGCGGCCTCAACGAAATGACCGTCCAAGAGCCGCAGCGTGGACGAGTCGAGCACCAACGCGGTACGCGACACGACCGACGACACCACATCCATCGTGACCTGCCCGTGGGCCAGCAGCGCCCCCAACCGCGGGAACCGGTCGCGCAACGCCAGCGCCAGATCCATCTGCACCGACGCCCGCCCC
>JAEXZY010000072.1 GCA_023404955.1 Actinomycetes bacterium | reverse complement strand
GGTGAGGACCGAGAGGTCCGAACCCGGCCGTTGTCGTGTCTTCGGCGAACTGTTCCGGCGAAACGCGCCACAGCGAACATAACCCGGTGTTAACCTCCTCGGCCCTCGATCGAAACGCAACACGCCCGGGAAGGCAACCCGGCTCGACACGCCGACTGATTTACCATCCACAGAGCCGACACTGTTCCAACAGGCCTTCATCTGCGGAAACGGGCCAGATCACACTGTTGATCCACAAGTTGTCCCCAGCACCTCAACATGGCTCACCGGACCTATCCACACACCATCCCCAGCTCTGTCAACAAGGGATGGTTGCGTCTTCTGCAGCAACGTCTAGCGTTGGCCGTCGCGGACACGATGGCAGACGCCGCGGGGGCAGTGTCGGTGCGCCGGCTTACAGTCTCATCGAACGTCCGTTCGACATCGATTGGGGAGGGGTGAGGGCACCGCGTGGCTGTCGTCGATGACTTGGGCCGGCCCGATGAGCATGCGGCCATGGAGCCTCCGCCGAACGAGGATTTCGGTCGGCAACCGCCGCAGGATCTGGCAGCCGAGCAGGCCGTGCTGGGCGGCATGCTGCTGAGCAAGGATGCGATCGCCGACGTCCTGGAGCGGCTGCGCCCGGGCGACTTCTACAAGCCGGCCAACCAACTGGTCTACGACGCGGTGCTGGATCTGTACGGCCGCGGGGAGCCCGCTGACGCGGTCACCGTGGCCGCGGAACTGGATCGCAAGGGGTTGTTGCGCCGCGTCGGTGGCGCGCCCTATTTGCACACGCTGATCTCGACGGTGCCGACGGCGGCCAATGCCGGGTTCTACGCCGAGATCGTGGCGGAGAAGTCACTGCTGCGCCGGCTCGTCGAGGCGGGCACCCGGGTGGTGCAGTACGGCTATGCCGGGGCCGAGGGTGCGGACGTCAACGAGATCGTGGATCGCGCGCAGGCCGAGATCTACGACGTCACCGAGCGGCGAGCCACCGAGGATTTCGTGCCGCTCGAAGAGCTGCTGCAGCCGACGATGGACGAGATCGACGCGATCGCGTCCCAGGGCGGCGTCTCCAAGGGCGTGCCGACGGGCTTCACCGAGCTCGACGAGCTGACCAACGGCCTGCATCCGGGGCAGATGATCGTCGTCGCGGCGCGTCCCGGTATGGGGAAGGCGCTGGCACTGGACACCCCGCTGCCGACGCCGTCCGGCTGGACGACGATGGGCGAGGTCGCCGTCGGCAACGAGCTGATCGGGCCGGACGGGCTGCCCACGCGGGTGGTCGCCGCGACCGAGGTGATGACCGAGCGGCCGTGCTTCGAGGTCGAGTTCTCAGACGGCACAGTGATCGTCGCCGATGCGGAGCATCAGTGGCTGACGTCGACACGTGCGTCTCGCCGAGCCAAGGGCGATACGGGGGCCATCCGCACCACCCGCGAGATTCGTGGGACGCTGCGGTGTCGTACCTCCGACCAGCGGCTCAATCACTCGGTCGCCAACTCGGCGCCGATCCAAGGAGCCGAGGCAGACCTCCTCATACCGCCGTACACCTTGGGAGCTTGGCTGGGGGACGGTACGTCCAACGCTGCACAGATCACTACGGCGGACCCTGAGATCCTGATGCGGATCGAGGGGGAAGGACTGGTCACCGTCCCCTCATCCGCGGCGGCGCTGCGGTACGGGCTACAACTCCCAGCCCCTGAACCCGCCGCACCGCGCACCTGCGTCGTCTGCGGTGCGTCCTTCGTTCCGCAGACCAGTCAAGTACGGACCTGCGGTCGGTCATGTGGCGGCCGTGCCCGGTTCGTTTCCGAAGCTGTTGCTGCGCCGACGTGTTCACGATGTGGCGGCACGTCGTGCGGGCTGCAACTGTGCCAGACGTGCCGCACCGCCACGGGTACGGTCCAGGCCCGGCTCCGGACACTCGGGGTGCTGGGGAACAAGCACATCCCTCTCGAGTATCTGCGAGCTTCTGAGCAGCAGCGCCGGGCGCTTCTTGCCGGATTGCTCGATACCGATGGCACGGTCACCAACCGCGGCTCGGTCCAGTTCTGTGTGACGAATCGGCGCCTCGCCGAGGACGTCGCCGAACTCGTCGTGTCGCTCGGATACCGGTGCCAAGTTGCAACCAAAGCGGTCAGGGGTCGTACCGAGGCATCATCGACTGCCTACCTGATCAACTTCTCCGCCACTGACAGCGTTTTCGGATTGCACCGAAAAGATGGGCTGCACAAGGAGCGTCGCGCGCACAGCGCCGTGCGTTCCAACTCGCGTTTTATCGTCGACGTTCGACCTGTCCCGAGTGTGCCGGTGCGGTGCGTGGAGGTCGACAACGCCAGCCACATGTACCTGGCGAGCCGTTCGATGGTTCCGACGCACAACTCGACGCTTGGACTCGATTTCATGCGGTCGTGCTCGATCAAGCACCACCTGCCGAGCATCGTGTTCTCGCTGGAGATGAGCAAGACCGAGATCGTCATGCGTCTGTTGTCCGCGGAGGCGCGTATCAAGCTGGCCGACATGCGATCCGGCCGGATGAGCGACGACGACTGGACCCGTTTGGCTCGACGCATGAGTGAGATCAGCGAGGCGCCGCTGTACATCGACGACTCCCCGAACCTGACGATGATGGAAATCCGCGCGAAGGCACGGCGGCTCAAGCAGAAGGCGGATCTGCGGCTCGTCGTGATTGACTACCTGCAGCTGATGACGTCGGGCAAGAAGGTCGAGTCACGTCAGCAGGAAGTCTCCGAGTTCTCCCGGCAGATCAAGCTCCTGGCCAAGGAGCTGGAAGTGCCGGTGGTGGCGATGAGCCAGCTGAACCGTGGACCGGAGCAGCGGACTGACAAGAAGCCGCAGCTGTCGGATCTTCGTGAGTCGGGGTCGATCGAGCAGGACGCGGATATGGTTGTGCTGCTTCACCGTCCGGACGCATTCGAGAGTGACGACCCGCGTGGCGGTGAAGCGGATCTCATCGTCGCCAAGCACCGTGCCGGCCCGACGCGCACCGTCACCGTGGCGCACCAGTTGCATCTGTCGCGCTTTGCGAACATGGCGAAGCAGTAGGTATTCGCCGCCGCATCCCCAGCTTGGTGTCCTCTCTACACAGCCACTGCGGGACACGCCTCGTCCTCAAAGCTGCACGGAATGACCAGACTGCCGACGTTGTTTGAACGGGCGACCTGGCTTTGGAGGAGGATCGTCGATGACGACGTTGCCGTTGGTCGGTGCCGTAGCAGTGGTATCGGGTGCGTCAAGTGGGATTGGGTGGGCGACCGCGCGGGCGCTGTCGGCGCAGGGCGCCAAGACGTTGGTTCTCGCCAGGCGGATCGATCGGTTGACCGAACTGGTCGACGTCATCGGCGCAGACGGTGGGCAGGCGTCCGCCTACGAGGTCGACGTCGCAGATGCGGCTGGCGTCGAACGTGTCATGCGGGCCATCGGCGAGGAGCATGGGCACATCGATGTGCTGGTCAACAATGCCGGCTTTCTCGCCAACGGACCCGCCCTCGGAGCGGACCTGTCCGACTGGCACCGCATGATGGACATCAACGTCGGCGGAGTGCTCAACCTCACCCACGCCGCCCTGCCGTACGTCGTGAGCGCCGCAACGGGATCTCGCGGTGTCGCCGACATCGTGAACGTGAGTTCTGTTGCTGGACGGCGTGTTCCATCTTCCAGCAGCAACGTCTATGCTGCCAGCAAGCATGCCGTCGTCGCGTTCAGCGAGGCCCTGCGACAGGAGCTGAGCAGCAAGCAGGTTCGTGTGGGTCTGATCGAACCTGGTGTGGTACGTACGGAGATGACGACAGGTGAAGCCAAGAACGCACCCGACGCAACGACCGGCCGACCATTGAACCCCGATGACGTGGCCGGCGCCATCACGTACATGGTCACCCAACCGCCGCACGCCGCGGTGAACGAGATTCTTCTGCGGCCCACAGAACAGGTCATCTAGCGACCGGATTCCGAGCACTGCCGGCAGGGCAGCACTCGCGGCGCTCGGTGGGAAGAGGAGACGCCAGTTCGCGCTGACCAGGTACAAGTGCGCGTCGCGCTTTGCCAGCGCCGGCGACGCAATTGCCACCGGGAGCCCAACGGGTCTATAGCCCATATTGAGCGGGATATCGCCAGGCCGCACCCCGTGCCGGGATACCATTTGCTCTCGCCGGAACAGGTGCAGTGAGGGCATAGCCGCTACTGCTTGACTCGTGAGGAGCCGCTGATGTCGGAGAACGGATATCCGGTACCCGCGAACGAAGACAAGCGACTGCAGGTTCTCGCCGATTACAACATCCTGGACTCGCTGCCGGAGCAGGCATACGACGACTTCGCGAAGCTGGCATCGGCGATCTGCGGCACACCGATTGCGCTCATCACGTTGTTGGATGACCAACGGCAGTGGTTCAAGGCGAACGTGGGCCTGGGTGTCAGCGAAACACCCCGATCGCAGGCGTTTTGTGCGCACGCGATAATGGAGCCCGGCGAGGTGATGACCGTCCAGGATGCCACCTTGGATCAGCGCTTCGCCGCGAATCCGCTGGTGACAGGTGACCCGAATATCCGGTTCTACGCGGGTGCACCGCTGGTCGCCCCGACGGGTGAGGCGCTGGGCACGATTTGTGTGATCGACCGCGAACCGCGCAGTCTCAGCGAGACACAGCGGGAGGCGCTCGAAATCCTCTCCCGCGAGATCATCACGCAGCTCGAGCTCCGTCGAAGTATCGCGACACTCGAGCAGGCCGTGTTGGATCAGGAGAGGTACGTCGAACTCCTGCAGGAGTACCAACGCGATATCGAAAAGGTGAGGGTCCACCTCGAGTCGCAGTCGGTCACCGACGTGCTGACGGGTGTGAAGAATCGGCGTTCCTTCGATCTCACGATCGAAGAAGATTTCATGCGGGCCCAAGCGAGACACACGTGTTTGTCACTGCTCATGATCGACGTGGACAACTTCAAGTCCTTCAACGACGACTTCGGTCATCCTGCGGGTGACGAGGTGCTCCGATCAGTCGCGCGTATCCTCCAATCAGAAATGCGCGAGACGGACGCCCTGTTCCGCTACGGCGGCGAAGAGTTCGCGGTCGTTCTGCCCGAGACCACCTGTAAAGGCGCTTTCGTGCTCGCCGAACGGTTCCGGCGCGCCGTGCAGAGGGCGCCGTGGCCGAGGCGCGCGATCACGATCAGCGCCGGTGTGGCCGCGATCGACGTCGATACCGGCTCGCCACGGGACCTTCTTCAAGCCGCCGATCAAGCGCTCTACAGCGCCAAGCAGACGGGTCGGAACCGCGTGACGATGGCCCCGAGCAGGGCGTGATCGGCCGCCTCACCGGCCTGAGCCAGCAGAGTCAGACGAGAGTGCATCGGCGTACGTGACGGTGTGCGATAGCCTTTGATCGCACATGTTCGACTCCCTCTTCATCGGCTACTCGGCCCGAACGGTCGCTCCGCGGCCGGATTTCCTTGCGCAGGCGCCGATCGTCGACGTCTGCAGCGTCAGCGATCATTTCTCAACGAGCGCGCCGGATTGGTTCGAGCGCGGCGCCCACAACGCCGCCGGCTACTTCGACACCGAGGAGCTGGCGTGGAGCGTGGTGCCGGAGGCCGAGAGAGACGCGTACACCCTGTTCGGCTATCGAGCGGTGTGCGTCCGCTTTCACGGCGAAATCAGTGAACCGTGGTCGCCCGCCGACGAGTGGCCAGGGCTGTCAGCCATCCCCGATCTGTCGTCGTACGAGTCGATTGGCTACGACATCGTCAACACCAGCTTCGGTGAACGGTTCGATTGCTCGCCACTATCGTGCAACAGCATCGCGAACGAGCAGGCGGTCAACGAACATTGCTTGATCGACGACATCGACGTGGCGTTCGAACTGGGACGCTTGTTCGCCGCCGAGCGCGCGCCCGTTGAGCCCGGGCCGTATCACGTTGTCGAGGTGTTGCGGCGGAGTCGACCTCTACACGCTGTGCCCACCGTCGACCATCAGCAACTGGCCCGTGATGAATGAGGCTCTCGATGAGGCGAGGAACACGATCGCCTCGGCGATCTCCTCGGTTCTGCCAAGCCTGCCGAGCGGTAGTGACTCTGCTGCGTGGTCGAGCATGGACTGGATAGCCGGGTTCTGCCGCATCGGGGTGACCATTCCGCCATCGACAATCCCCGGACCCACCGCGTTCGCCCGGATGCCGTTGCGCCCCTCTTCGGCCGCCAACTGACGAATCATCATCGCTATGGCCGATTTCGGCGCCGCCGACAGAGCGTTGGCGGGCACCGTCCGTGCGGTTGACGACGCGACGACGGCAACGATCGAGCCGCCCTCACCGATGCGCAGCGCCGGCACAGTCGCCTTGGCGACGTTGAAGAACCCGAGGACATCGGCACGAAAGACATCGTCGAAGTCCTCCCCGCCGAGATCGGCGAGAGGTCCCGTGCTGAAGTGTTTGCCGGTCGCCGTGACGACGGTGTGCACTCGCCCGTATTCGTGAAGCGCGGTATCGACCACAGACTGTGTCGAGCTGACGTCGGTGATGTCGCACGCCACAGCTGTCGCTCGCGGTCCGCTCACGGCGATCGAGTCGGCCAACTGTTCGGCTTCTGCGCGGCGCGAACCGTAGGTGATGACGACGTGGCATCCGCGCTGAGCCAGCAGGGTTGCGGTGGCCGCGCCGATGCCGCCGGAACCCCCGAAGACGACGGCGCATCCAGCGTCGGGGAACTCAGTTGCGGCTGAATCGGATTGGCTGTTCACGCCACCACCCTTTCTCATGCCTACGGCGTCAGGACGATGCGTCCGAACACCTGCCCAGCGTCCATCAGATGGTGCGCGTCCGCAGCACGTTCCAGCGGCATCACGTCGTGTACTACCGCACTCAATTCACCGCGTGTGACGGCGATGAACTGGTCCGCCCTGATGCGGTCCTTCGCGTCAGGAGGGATGGTGTCGAGGCTGAAGGTGGCGAATGAGCGTGACAGCTGAAAGTGCGCGAGCAGTCGCGACGCGACGTCCTCGGGCACCGGGCCGGCCACCATGCCCGCGACGACCAGCCGGCCGTTCGGGGCGAGCCGATCGATGAATGCCGGTGAATGCGGGCCACCGACGATGTCGATGATCACGTCGAAGGTCTCGGGCACGGTGGGCGCACCGTTACCGTCGCGATCGAGAATGTGTGTCGCGCCCAACTCGTGGAGCCGCTCACCGTGTTGCCGCGAGGACGTGGTGACCGCGACGACCTCCGCCCCGCCGCGCCGAGCCAGCTCCACCGTCGCGATACCGATGCTGCCCGATCCGCCACGCACGAGCACGGAATTGGAGGGCGTGAAATGTGCTTGCGCCAAGGCAAAGTGGGCGACAGGGCCGACGCTGCCCACTGCGACTGCGTCGGTGAAGGTCAAGTCATCCGGGATGGCTGCGACGTCAGCGACGCGCGCCACAGCGACCTCGCTGTACGCGCCTCCTATCCCGGTGAACGCCCAGACGCGGCGGCCGAGCCATGACTCGTCGACGTCTGGGCCGACGGCTGACACCACTCCGGCCACCTCGCTGCCGGGAATCAGGCCTGCTGGTACCGGATACATTGCCGACACCGTTCCACGGCGGATCATCGCGTCCACCCCGCCGACCCCGATGGCGGCAGTCTCGATGATCACCTCGCCTCGCCCCGCGGTCGGACGTGGTGCCTCGATCAATGCCATGCCGGTCGGATCGCCGAATTGCTGGATCGCCACTGCTCGCACCGCCGATTCCTATCTGTGCCGGGTACCGTCAAAAGTTAGCGGACGCACCCGTCCACTTGTGTGAAGTGAGAGAGATGGCCGACGAGATGCCTCAATCGTTGAGATCCGACGCGCAGCACAACCGCGATCGAGTGCTCGGTGCGGCGCGGGAGCTGTTCGCCGAACGAGGGCTCGACGTCACCATGCGGGAGGTCGCCCGCCGGGCCGAGGTCGGACCCGCCACCCTGTATCGGCGGTTCCCCACCAAGGTCGACCTGGTCGAGGCGGCGTTCGTAGACGAAGTGCGACGGTGCGAAGAGATCGTCGAGAAGGGCTGCGCCAACCCCGACCCCTGGCGTGGATTCTGTTTGATCATCGAAAACCTCTGTGTCGTGAACGGCCGCAATCAGGGCTTCGTCGACGCATTCGTGTCCGCCAATTCGGAGCCACCCGGGTATGCGGATCACCGCCGCGCCGCACTGCAGTCCATCGCGTCGTTGGCCCGCCGCGCGCAGGCCGTAGGTGCACTACGGCAAGACTTCTCCATCGACGACCTCGTGCTGGTGCTGCTGGCTGGGCGCGCGCTCGGCTCCCTGCCCCACGCCAGGCGGGATGCCGCGACGCGACGCTTCGCTGCATTGGCCATCGACGCCTTTCGCGTATGAAAACCGTGGCTAGAGTTGCCGGCGTGGGACGGCCGAAGGAATTCGATCCAGTCGCGGCGATCGATCAAGCCATGCAGGATTCGAGCGCCGTGCGGCGTTCGTCAGCCGCCCCAGGGGTTGTCTCCCGCGTCCCAGCGCTTCTGCAGTTCGGGATAAAGAGTCTGCAGATGCACCGGAAGTGTCCGCTTGGCCTCACGTGTGCGTTCATCGGTCAGGACTTCGGGTTGCCCCGCCTGCACCGCATCGAGCGTCTGTGCCGCTACCTCTGACGGGTCGATCTTGGCATCCCTGACGGTCGCGGTCATGTCAGTATCGATGAAACCGGGGTGCACACCGACGACAAGTGTTCCTGCCGCATGCATCTCGAGCCGTAGAGCATTGGTCAAGGACCACTCGGCCGCCTTCGATGCGCAGTAGGACGCGTTGAACGGCAGCGAGTAGAAGCTCGCCACCGACAGGACATTGACCAATGCTCCGCCACCGTTGGCCGCCAGAACGGGTGCGAAAGCGCGCGCCATCGCCAACGTACCGAAATAGTTGGTTTCCATTTCTGCGCGCGCGGCCTCCGTGTCCGGCGCGGACAGGAACGGTGATTGAAGCATCGCTCCGGCGTTGTTGATCACCACTGTTGCGTCGGTAGCCATCCCAGCGATCGCAGAAACCGATGCGGCACTGGTGATGTCGAGGGCCACTGCGGTCACCCGGTCGTCGCTTTCCGCGATCGACTCGGGGTTGCGAGCTCCCGCATACACGCGGGCGGCACCGCGCTCGAGGAGTGATGTCACATACGCACCACCCAGGCCACGATTGGCTCCGCTGACCACCGCCACTGCACCGTCGATCGGTACGCCGGCGTCGTACGGCTTCTTGCTCATGTCCAGTTCTCCTTCTCTCATGGGTTGTTCATTCGCTTGTGTGTTGGGAAGTCATGGGCGGTAGGCCAGATCGGCGGCCGTCAGGCCTTCGAGAGCCATCCCGAAGGGCACTCCCTCGACGATCCGACGCAGCAGGTGCTGGTTCAGCGTCTGTTTCTGCAACGCGCGGTAGGCCGCCGGTTTGGCGGCCAGGCTGCGTGCGACCTCCAGGCCGCGGGCGTAAGCCGCGTCGTGAGTCACGATTTCGTTGACCACTCCCCACCGTTCGGCGGTGGCCGCGTCGATCGTCTCACCAGTCCACAGCAGCCACTTGGCTCGCGCGGTACCCGCGATCTCTTCCCAGACGACCTGTAATCCGTCACCGGCGGTGATGCCGAACGCGGGATGGGGGAAGTCCCCGTACGTTGCGCGGTCCGAAGCAATGTGAATGTCGGTCAGTAGCAGGTACTCCGAGTGCACCGTCGCCGGGCCGTTGGCGACGCCCACCACGGGGATCGGCAGGCTCAACAGACGTTGCAAGACCTCCAAGCCCTCGCGGCGAATCTTCTCCCAGACGAAGGGTTTGGAGATCTCGCCGAGGCTGTTTCCGTCGATGCTGTCCATGAACGCGTCGCCGGTGCCCGTGAGGATCATCGCCCGGTTGCCGGGGTCGAGAGCAACATCCTCGAGCGCCCTGGGCAGGTCTTCGTGCGTCTGTCCGATGAAGTTCACGGGACCACCGTCGGTGTGGAACCTCATTGTCAGGACACCATCATCGGTGCGCTCGAACGCGAGATTCTCGTAGCGGGTGAAGTACGTAGGGGTGGACATCGAGGGTCGCCTTTCCTTGGACACTTCCGACCTAACGCGCACCGGCGCTGCGATTCCCCCGTCGGCCCATTCCGACCTCGAAGGTCGACATAGGACGCGCTTATGGCTGCAGGTGGTGTGATGGTTTGGTGGACCTCCGAGAGATGCGCATGTTCATCGCCGTGGTGGAGGAAGGCAGCATGACCGCGGCGGCTCGTCGCTTACACATCAGCCAGCCGGCGCTCTCGCAGGCGATGGTCGCTCTCGAACGCCGACTCGGATTAAATCTCCTGATCCGGCATCGCACCGGCATCACGCTCACCGACGCCGGCAATACCTTTCTCACAGAGTCGCGCGCGGTGCTGGCGCGATTCGACCAAGCCCTGACTGCGCTGTCCCGCCACGAGACACCCGACAGCATTCTGCGTCTCGGGATACCCCTCGAGTTGCCACCCGATCTGCTGCCGGGCCCGTTGGCCACACTGGGCGCCACGTATCCCGAGACGCGTGTCCAGGCTCGGCACGCGACGACCTCACAGCAGATCGACGCCCTTCGCGCCGGACAACTCGACGTCGGTCTCGTACGGGAGCGACCCAAGGGAACCGATCTCGATGCGACGCTGGTCTGCGAGGAGAGGCTGGGCGTCCTGTTGGCCAGGAGTCGGGCGGACGCCGTGGCCACCAGCCAGGGTGTGCGCCTAGATGGACTCGCGGGGCTGGATTGGGTGGGGTTTCCGCGTTTCGGTAGTCCGGCGTGGTTCGACGAACTCACCGCGATCTTGCACAGCCACGGGGTGAGTCCGGGTGACGACGACCGCACCGGGGACCCGCTGATCGCAGAGGTGAAGATGGCAGCGGTCACCTCTGGTCACGCATTCGCGTTGGCGCCGCCGCACTGGTCTCAACCGTTGCCCGACGAGGTGAGCTGGTACCCGTTGATCGGCAATCCACTGGTCCGGCGCACCTGGGCGGCGTGGCGGGCCGATTCTCGACGACTCGACATAGCCCTCTTCGTCGACGCGCTGGCGGCCGACGCTTGATCGCAATCTGTCGGTGTTCGAATGTATGTTCGAATCATGGTGGAGGTGCGGGAGGCGGTCGCGGCGTTACGGGACGCCGTTGATGCCGTGCTCGCCTGCGATCTGGACCTGTCGGCCGCCGCGGAGGTGGTCGAGCTGCT
>JAEXZY010000066.1 GCA_023404955.1 Actinomycetes bacterium | reverse complement strand
GCCGGCTGCGTTCACCGCGGCGGAGGCGCCGATCGACACCCCCGACGCGGCGGCGTTCGGCGAGGGCGTCGCGGTGCGGCTGCCCGACGGCACGGTGGTGATGGCGCCCAACGCCGTCGCCGCCAGCGCGGTCCGCCACGCGCTGACCCAGCTCGGTGTCCCGTATCAGTGGGGCGGCACCACGCCGGGTCAGGGCCTGGACTGCAGCGGACTGACGCAGTGGGCCTACCACCAAGCGGGTCTCGATCTCCCCCGGCTCGCACAGGAGCAGGACATCGGCCGGGCGGTGGCGCCGGGCTCGCTGATGCCCGGGGACCTCGCGGTGTGGGACGGCCACGTCGCGATGATCGTGGGCGACGGCACCATGATCGAGGCGGGCGATCCTGTGAAGTTGTCGCCGATCCGAACGGCGAACGCCGGTCAGGGTTTTCAGGGGTTCTGGCGGCCGACCGCGTAAGCGTCGAGTGTGTTGCGCACCGAGAATTCGAGCAGCGCGTCGTCGAGCGGTCGGTCGAGGAGCAGCAGGCGCAGGTAGGCCGGAGCGACGAGAAATTCGATGACATCGGCCGGCTCGGTGTCCGAAGGCACCTCCCCTCTCTCGACGGCACGCTCGACGATGCGGGCGCTCCCCGCGAATCGGCTGCGCCAAAAGTCCGCACGCGCCTCGACCGCGCTCTGGTGTGCGCTATCGAGCGCCGCGGCCGCGCGTATGAGGCGCTCGATCTCGGGTCGGCGCACCAGGTCGATGATCTGACCGAGCAGCGCGCGTAGGTCGCCCTCGAAGGTTCCCGTGTCCGGTATCGGGTTCTGGATACGGGCGAACTCGGCGAGCGCCGCGGCGGCCAAGTCCGATGGCGTCGGCCACCGCCGGTAGACCGTCGTCTCCGCGACGCCTGCGGCCGCGGCGACGTCACGCACGCTGAGTCCGGTCAAACCGACGGCAAGGAGCTGATCCAGCGCCGCCTCGAGGACGTGCGCGCGGACACGCTCCGACCGGCCGCCGGGACGACGGGTGACCATGGCCAACTCCTTTGACGAACGGAACCGCGCCAGCGTAGCGTCACTAACGCAATATTCCCAGCGTTAGGACTCCCATGACGCCCACGATCGTCGCTCGGTTCGACGGCACTGAGCACAGCCGCGCCGAGGTCCTGTCGTGGGAGGACCGTCGCATCACCGCGGTGGCGCGGGTGCTGAACCTGCAGGTGGCGGACGGAGACGTCGCGAAACGGCGCGAGACGCTGCTGCAGGCGAAGCTCGGTCTCGGCCCCGACGAGATCGTCGAGCGGCTGAAACGCAGGACCGCCGCCGCCGATCTCGTCGCGCGCGCCGGATCCCGGGTCAGCCGACGCCGGCGCATCAGCGTCGTCGACCTCCACGTCGGCGCTGGTTCCGCAGCGGAGTTCGTTGCCGTGTTCGACCGATGGACACAGACCTCCGACCACGAGGCGATGCTGCGCGCCTGTCCGGATCACTACGTCATCCGCACGGACGCGCATGGGCGCCAGGAGGTGCTGGAGACCACGGGCGGGAGCCCGCTGCCGTCTCTGTTCCGCATCGACTATTCCGACGTGTCCTCGCTGACCACTCCGCCCGACGCCCTGTTTCCACACCAGATCGCCGGCGTGGCCCGGGCGTCCGACGGATCGGCGATCGGCGGTGTCCGACACCAGTTCCGTGACGACGCAGGCGGCTTCAGCGCGCGCCTGACCGTCGAGTTCCCGATGCCCACTCCGGGGCGGATGGTCAGCGGGCACCGGTGGCATCTCGCCTGCGAGTTCTCGAATTGGATCGAGGCGGCGTTCGGGTGGGCAGCGTTCGGGTAGACCCAGCGGCGGGGCCGCCGACACCTGCACGAAACGGCCAGGGCCTGTCGTTAGGCTGTGCCGCATGGCTGCAGACATCGTGCCGATCGGGCTGAGCTTGACCAAGGGCGACGTGTACACGCTATGGGCACCGCGGTGGCGCGCCGACGGGGATGAGTGGGAGGCGTTCCTCGGCAAGGACGAGGACCTGTACGTGTTCGATTCCGTCGCTGACCTGGCGGCCTTCGTGCGGACCAACACCGACAACGACCTGGGCGACCATCCGGCGTGGGAGAAGCTGACCGAGGCGAACGCGCACCGGCTGGTGCCCGACGAGGAGCACTCCTACGACCTCGCCGGCTTCGAAGAGATCCTGTCGAACAAGCCGACCGAGGACAGCGTGCGCACCCTGCACCGGGCCCTGTCGCTGGTGTCGTCGATCGGGTCGGTGTGCGAACTGCCCGCGGTGACGAAGTTCTTCAACGGCAACCCGATCCTCGGCACCGTCGGCGGCGGCGCCGAGGCGTACGCGGGCCGGGCCGGCCGCAAGCGCTGGGCTGAGATCGAGAAGATCATCAACCGCGGCTGGGACGCGGTCATCGAGTCGATCGACGAGATCATCACCAAGCCCGACGTGGACAGCGCAGCGGTCGAGAAGGCGCAGGCCGAACTCGACGCGCCGGCTCCCGAGCCGGACGAGGACGAGGTCGTCATCGACGACGTCGTCGACACCGAGGAGGAAGCCGACGAGCTGGCCGCGGCCGCCGAGGACAAGGTATTGGGCAGCGACGAGGACTTCTGGGCGCGCGTCGGCATCGACCCGGTGCGGATCATGACCAGCGGCGGCACCTTCTTCACGCTGCGCTGCTACCTCGACGACCGGCCGATCTTCTTGGGCCGCAACGGCCGCATCAGCGTGTTCGGCTCGGAGCGGGCACTGGCCCGCTACCTGGCCGACGAGCACGACCACGACCTGTCCGATCTGGCGACGTACGACGACATCCGCACCGCGGCGACCGACGGATCGCTGCGGGTGGAGGTCACCGACGACAACATCTATGTGCTGTCGGGGATCGTCGACGACCTCGCCGAGGGTCCCGACGCCCTCGATCACGATCAGCTCGAACTCGTCGTCGAGCTGCTGCGCGACATCGCCGACTACGCCGAGGACACCAGCGTCGCAGCCAAGCTCGACAAGGACACCGCGCTGGGCCGGCTGATCGCCTACTCGCTGGAGCCGGGCTCGGTGTCGCGGCCGAGCGCGCCGTATGCCGAGGCCGTCACGCAGTGGGAGTCGCTGGAGCGCTTCGTGGAGTCACGCCTGCGCTCGGAGTGACGTCCGCAGCACCTCCGCGAAGGCGACCGGATCGGTGAGGAAGCCGGCATGTCCGCCGGGAAAGATCTGCGCGCCGACACCGAGCGCATCGGCGAGTTTCGTAGACGTCTCATGGGTGAGCAACGGCGCCGAGTCGGCGCCGATCCCGACGACGATCCGCCCGTGCGTCGCGCGCAGGGCCGCGATGTCGGGCCGGTAGCCGGTGGTGGCACGCAGGTCGTGGTCGAAGAACCGGGCCGCGTGCCGCTGCTCCGACTCAGTCGGCGGCGGAGCCTCACCGGCGGCCTCGGGGAGCTCGAAGCCTGCGTTGGCCATGAAGGCGCGCCAGGCGGCATGGACGCCGTCGGCGTGGAAGGTTTCGATCACACGCTCGGTGTCGGCTCGGCGCTGCTCGCGGTCGGCGAGCAACTCGATCAGCGGCGGCTCGTGGGCGACGCATGTTCGCACGCGCTCCGGCCATCCCGTCATCAGCGCCAGCCCGGTGACGGCCCCGCCGCTGGAGCCGAAGACGTCGACGACGTCTGCGCCCCGGTCGTCCATAATCGCCGCGACGTCTCGAGCGCGGAGCTCGACGGTCGACGGTTGATCGGCGTCGTCGACCGGGCTGTCTCCGTAGCCGCGCGGGTCGAGGGTGACCACGGTGTGGTCGGCCGCCATGGCGTCTGCGAGCGGCTCGAATTCGCCGACGCCCATCGGGGACCCGACCAGGATCAGCAGCGGTCCGCGGCCGCGGACTTCGTAGTGCAGGCGGGCGCCGGGGACGGTCAGCTCATGGGTGGCCATGATGAGGTGGACCGCTGATGCGTGCAGAACTCACCGCTGGGCCGTGATTTCGCTAACCGATGAGGACGGCGTAGCGCGGCTTGATCACTTCGTCGATGATCGCGAGCCGCTCGTCGAAGGCGATGAACGCCGATTTCATGGCGTTGATCGTGAACCGTTCGAGATCGCTCCACCCGTAGCCGAACGCCTCGACCAGCCGCAGCATCTCCTGGCTCATGAACGTGTCGCTCATCAACCGGTTGTCGGTGTTCACGGTCACTCGGAACCGCAGCCGGGCCAGCCGGTCGAACGGGTGCTCGGCGATGCTGTTCACGGCGCCGGTCTGCACGTTCGAACTCGGACACATCTCGAACGGCACACGCTTGTCACGCAGCAGGCTGGCCAGCCGCCCCAGCCGCGCAGTGCCGTCCGGGTCGACCGTGATGTCGTCGACGATCCGGACCCCGTGGCCGAGCCGGTCCGCCCCGCAGAACGCGATGGCCTCGTGGATCGACGGCAGTCCGAAAGCTTCGCCCGCGTGAATCGTGAAGCGCGCGTTGTTGCTTCGCATGTACTCGAATGCGTCGAGGTGACGGGTGGGCGGGTATCCGGCCTCGGCGCCGGCGATGTCGAACCCGACGACACCCCGGTCGCGGAACCGGATCGCCAGCGCCGCGATCTCCCGGGAGCGCGCGGCATGGCGCATCGCAGTCACGAGACAGCGCACCACGATGGGCCGCCCCGCAGAGGCGGCCGCTTTCTCCCCGTCGGCGAAACCCACGAGCACGGCGTCGACGACCGCGTCGAGCGACAGCCCGCCGTCGATGTGCAATTCGGGGGCGAACCTGATCTCGGCGTAGACGACGTTGTCGCCGGCGAGGTCCTCCACGCACTCGAACGCCACCCGATGCAGCGCCTCCGGCGTCTGCATGACCCCGACCGTGTGGGCGAATGGCTCCAGGTAGCGCACCAGCGAGCCGCTGTGCGCGGCGGTGCGGAAGAACGTCGCCAGCGCCTCGGAATCCTGTTCGGGCAGCTGGTCGTAACCCGTCTCCTCGGCCAGCTCGAGGACCGTCTGCGGCCGCAGCCCACCGTCGAGATGGTCGTGCAGCAGCGCCTTGGGCGCCTGCCGGATGTTCTCCAGCGTCAACGGTGTCGTCATCTGCCTCTCCTCACGTGATCCGGTCGATGATCAACGGCCGCGCAGGCGGCGCCTCGTCGCCCACCCGCCAGGCCCCGTCGAGTTCCGACAAGGCCGGGCCGAACCGCTCGGGGGTATCGCTGTAGAGCGTGAAGAGCGCCTCTCCGGCGGCGACGGGTTCGCCGGGCCGCCGATGGATGCGCATCCCGGCCCCGAACTGCACCCGCTCACCCGGTGTCGAGCGGCCCGCCCCGAGCCGCCACACCGCCAGTCCCACGGCCATCGCGTCGATGTCACCCATCGTGCCACCGCGCGGGGCCACGACGGTCTCGCTGTGGGCACCGATCGGCAACGGAGCATCGAGGTCACCGCCCTGCGCGGCGATCAACGCGCGGAAAGAGTCCATCGCCGAGCCGTCGCGCAGCGTCTGGGCCGGATCGACGGCGTCCAGACCGGCTGCGTCGCACATCTCCCGCGCGAGCGCGACCGTCAGCTCGACGACGTCCTCGGGTCCACCACCGGCGAGGACGTCCAGCGACTCGGCCACCTCGACCGCGTTACCGACCGTGCGGCCCAGCGGCACCTCCATGTCGGTCAGCAGTGCGCGGGTGGCGACCCCGTGCTCGCGGCCCAGCGCGACCATCGTGGCCGCCAGCTCGCGCGACTCCGCTTCCGTGGCCAGGAACGCTCCGGAGCCGACCTTCGTGTCGAGCACCAGCGCCGCTGCACCCTCGGCGATCTTCTTGCTCATCACCGAGCTCGCGATCAGCGGCAGCGACTCCGTGGTGCCGGTGACGTCGCGCAGCGCGTAGATCTTGCGGTCCGCGGGCGCGAGCTCCCCGGCGGCGAAGATCGCCGCGCCGAGGTCGGAAAGTTGTTGATGGATCTGACGTTTGGTGATCTCGGCCGTGAACCCGGCGATCGACTCGAGTTTGTCCAGGGTGCCACCGGTGTGCCCGAGACCCCGCCCCGCCGCCTGCGGGACGGCACCACCGCAGGCCATCACCATCGGGACCAGGGGGATGGTGATCTTGTCCCCGACCCCGCCGGTGGAGTGCTTGTCGACGGTCGGGCGGCCGACGTCGGAGAAGTCGAACCGCTCCCCCGAGGCCACCATGGCCGCGGTCCAGCGTGCGATCTCGTGCCCGGACATGCCCTTCAAGAAGATCGCCATCAGCAGGGCCGCCATCTGCCCGTCGGTGACACGGTCGTGGGTGTAGGCGTCGATCACCCAGTCGATCGCGGCGTCGGACAGCGCATTGCCGTCCCGCTTGGCCCGGATGACGGTGGGAGCATCGAATGTGTTCTGGGTCACTGTTTTTCCCCGGACGAGCGGGCCAGGTCGTCCGGGCCGAACGCGTCGGGAAGCAGCCGGCTCAGCGGGCGCGGGCCCGCCGGGTGGTCGACGAGCATGTCCGGCCCGCCGTGCTCGAGCAGCACCTGACGGCAGCGTCCGCAGGGCATCAGAATCGCGCCGTCGGGGCCGACACATGCCAGCGCGAGCAGGCGTCCACCCCCGCTGGAGACCAGGGCGCAGACCACTGCGCACTCCGCACAGAGACCCAGGCCATATGAGACATTTTCCACATTGCAGCCGGTCACTATTCGGTAATCGTCGACCAGGGCGGCCGCTCCGACCGGGAACGCCGAGTAGGGGGCATAGGCATGAGCGGAGACCTCAATCGCCTTGCGCCGCAACAGTTCCCAATCGATCTCGGCGCTCACGTCAGGCCTTCCCAGCCGATTCTGAATCCATTCCGAACTCCCCGCCTCGTGACCAGCAGTATCAGATAGGCGACCCTAATAACGGCCCGCTTCCGTAGGCATACGGCCACACGCTAGTTCGTTCAACAGTACAAAGGAGATTAGAGTCGCTCCGAGGTTCGGAGAGCCAGCCGACGGGCACAACTCCCGAGCATCCACCGATGACGTTGGAGGGGTCAGATGAGTACGGCAACATCATCGGACGACATTGCGGCACCACGCTCGCAGCCGTCGCGCCGACGAACCCTGTATCGCGGCGATCCCGCGATGTGGTCGTGGGTTCTGCACCGGATCTCCGGTGCCTCGATCTTCTTCTTCCTGTTCGTCCACGTGACGGACACCGCGCTGGTGCGGGTCAGCCCGCAGGCCTACAACGAGATCATCGAGACCTACAAGACGCCCATCATCGGACTGATGGAGCTCGGCCTCGTCGCCGCCGTGCTCTACCACGCGCTCAACGGCATCCGCGTGATCCTGATCGACTTCTGGTCCGAGGGACCGCGCCACCAGCGCAAGATGCTGTGGGTCGTCGCCGGGGTCTTCCTCACGGTGCTGATCGTCTCCGTGGGCATCATCGGCATGCACATGGCGGAGAGGTTCCTGTGATGGCCGAGAACCCGTACGACCACATCAGCGATCGCGGCGGCAACGCCCCCGTCATGCAACGCAGTCACGACCGGCCGGCCAGCCTCGACAACCCGCGGGCGCCGCGGCGCGCGGGCGGTATGCCCAACTTCGAGAAGTACGCCTGGCTGTTCATGCGCTTCTCCGGTCTGGTGCTGGTGTTCCTGGCGCTCGGTCACCTGTTCATCATGTTGATGTGGGACGGCGGCGTGTACCGCATCGACTTCAACTTCGTCGCGCAGCGCTGGTCCTCGCCGTTCTGGCAGACCTGGGACCTGCTGCTGCTCTGGCTCGCTCAACTGCACGGCGGCAACGGCATGCGCACGATCATCGCCGACTACACCCGCAAGGACTCCACCAAGTTCTGGCTCAACACCCTGCTTGCCCTTTCGATGGTGTTCGTGCTGGTGCTGGGCACCTACGTGCTGCTGACGTTCGACGCATCCATCTCTTGATCGGGAGCTCACGATGATTCAAGAACACCGCTACGACGTCGTCATCGTCGGCGCCGGCGGCGCCGGCATGCGGGCCGCCGTCGAGGCCGGCCCCCGCGTGCGCACCGCCGTGTTGACCAAGCTGTACCCGACGCGCTCGCACACCGGCGCGGCCCAGGGCGGCATGTGCGCCGCGCTGGCCAACGTCGAAGAGGACAACTGGGAGTGGCACACCTTCGACACCGTCAAGGGCGGCGACTACCTCGCCGACCAGGACGCCGTCGAGATCATGGCCAAAGAGGCGATCGACGCGGTGCTCGACCTCGAGAAGATGGGGATGCCGTTCAACCGCACCCCCGAAGGCCGCATCGACCAGCGCCGCTTCGGCGGCCACACCCGCGACCACGGCAAGGCCCCCGTGCGCCGGGCGTGCTACGCCGCCGACCGCACCGGCCACATGATCCTGCAGACGCTCTACCAAAACTGCGTCAAGCACGACGTCGAGTTCTTCAACGAGTTCTACGCCCTCGACATCGCGATGACCGACACCCCGTCGGGCCCGGTCGCGACCGGCGTCATCGCCTACGAGCTGGCGACCGGTGACATCCACGTCTTCCACGCCAAGGCGGTCGTGTTCGCCACCGGCGGGTCGGGCCGGATGTACAAGACCACCTCCAACGCGCACACGCTGACCGGCGACGGGTTGGGCATCGTCTTCCGCAAGGGACTTCCCTTGGAAGACATGGAGTTTCATCAGTTCCATCCGACGGGCCTGGCCGGCCTGGGCATCCTGATCTCCGAGGCCGTGCGCGGCGAAGGCGGTCGACTGCTCAACGGCGAGGGTGAGCGATTCATGGAGCGCTACGCGCCCACGATCGTCGACCTGGCGCCGCGCGACATCGTCGCCCGCTCGATGGTGCTCGAGGTGCTCGAAGGCCGCGGCGCCGGACCGAACAAGGACTACGTCTACATCGACGTGCGCCACCTCGGCGAAGACGTGCTCGAAGCCAAGCTGCCCGACATCACCGAGTTCGCCCGCACCTACCTCGGTGTCGACCCGGTCAAGGAACTGGTGCCCGTCTACCCGACCTGCCACTACGTCATGGGCGGCATCCCGACCACCGTCAACGGGCAGGTGCTCTCGGACAACACCACCGTCGTCCCGGGTCTCTACGCCGCCGGCGAGTGCGCGTGCGTCTCTGTGCACGGCGCCAACCGACTGGGCACCAACTCGCTGCTGGACATCAACGTGTTCGGCCGCCGCGCCGGCATCGCCGCGGCGAATTACGCACTGGGACACGACTTCGTCGACCTGCCCGAGAAGCCCGCCGACATGGTGGTCGGCTGGGTCGGCGACATCCTCTCCGAACACGGCAACGAGCGCGTCGCCGACATCCGCGGTGCGCTGCAGCAGTCGATGGACAACAACGCCGCGGTGTTCCGCACCGAGGAAACGCTCAAGCAGGCGCTCACCGACATCCACGCGCTCAAGGAGCGCTACGCCCGAATCACCGTGCAGGACAAGGGTAAGCGCTACAACAGCGATCTGCTGGAGGCCATCGAGCTGGGCTTCCTGCTGGAGCTGGCGGAGGTCACCGTGGTCGGCGCGCTCAACCGCAAGGAGTCCCGCGGCGGGCATGCCCGCGAGGACTACCCCAACCGCGACGACACCAACTACATGCGTCACACCATGGCCTACAAGGAGGGTTCGGACCTGCTCTCCGACATCCGGCTGGACTACAAGCCGGTGGTGCAGACGCGATACGAGCCGATGGAACGGAAGTACTGAGATGAGTGCACCAGTTCTGGACAAGCAGGACACTCCCCCCGTGCCGGAGGGCGCGGTGATGGTGACGCTGAAGATCGCCCGGTTCAATCCGGAGGCACCCGACGACGCCGGTTGGCAGAGCTTCCGGGTGCCGTGCCTGCCGAGCGACCGGCTGCTCAACCTGCTTCACTACGTGAAGTGGTACCTGGACGGCACGTTGACGTTCCGCCGGTCCTGCGCGCACGGGGTGTGCGGATCGGATGCGATGCGCATCAACGGCGTCAATCGGTTGGCGTGCAAGGTGCTGATGCGGGACATGCTCCCGAAGAACCCCAACAAGCAGCTGACCATCACGATCGAGCCGATCCGCGGACTGCCCGTGGAAAAGGACCTCGTGGTCGACATGGAGCCGTTCTTCGATGCTTACCGCGCGATCAAGCCGTACCTGATCACCTCGGGAAATCAGCCCACCCGCGAACGCATTCAGAGCCAAACCGACCGGGCCCGCTACGACGACACCACCAAATGCATCCTCTGTGCGTGCTGCACCACGAGCTGCCCGGTGTACTGGAGCGAGGGTTCGTACTTCGGTCCCGCGGCGATCGTCAACGCCCACCGATTCATCTTCGACAGCCGTGACGAGGGGGCCGCCGAGCGGCTGGACATCCTCAACGACGTCGACGGGGTGTGGCGCTGCCGCACGACGTTCAACTGCACCGAGGCATGCCCGCGTGGCATCGAGGTGACGAAGGCGATCCAAGAGGTCAAGCGCGCGTTGATGTTCGCGCGTTAGACCGTCGTGTCGTCGGCCTCCGCCGGTTCCTCGTCGTCTACCCGACCCGCCACCTGCTCGTCGTAATAGCGCAGGATCACCGCGACCGCCGCGGCCACCGGCACGGCCAGGAACGCACCGACCACGCCAAACAGTGACGCCCCCAGCGTCACCGCCAGCAGCACGATCACCGCGTGCAGCTTCATCGACTTCGACTGCAGCCACGGCTGCAGAACGTTGCCCTCGAGCTGCTGCACCGCCACGATGATGCCCAACACGATCAACGCGTTCACCGGGCCGTTGGCCACCAGCGCGACCAGCACCGCGAGCCCGCCGGCGACGAACGCACCCACGATCGGCACGAAGCCACCGATGAACGTGAGGATCGCCAGCGCGTAGGCCAGCGGAACGCCCAGGACCACCAGGCCGATGCCGATCAGCACCGCATCGACGAGGCTGACGATCGCCTGGGTCCTGATGAATCCGCCGAGCGTGGCCCACACCCGCTGCAGGATCTCCGCGAGGTGCGGGGCCGCCGGCCTACCCGACACGTGCCGCAGCCACGGCAGGAACCGCGGCCCGTCCTTGAGGAAGAAGAACGCAACGACGATCGCGGTGAAAAAGGTGACCAGCGCCGACGTCGCGGCGCCGACGCCGGTGAACAGACCGGACGCGATCTTGGCGCTACTGGAGTTCAGCGTGTCGTTGATGGCGTCGACCGCCGAATTCAGTTGCGCATCACTGATGTTCAGCGGTGGCCCGCCCAGCCAGTCGCGCACCTTGACCACCCCGGCGGTCGCCTGCTCAGCCAGCTCACCCGCCTGGTTCACGATCGCCGGTGTGACCGCGGCGAGGATGCCGGCCAGCACGGCGACCGCCGCCACGAGGACCAGCAGTGCCGCCGCGGCCGGGGGCATGCCCTTGTCGCGCAGCCACCGCACCGGTGGCCACAGCACCGTGCACACGATCAGGGCGAGCACGACCGGCAGCAGGATCACCCACGACTTGCCGATCACCCACGACAGCACCCACAGCGCCGCGGCGACCGCCACGAGACGCACCGATGCACTCGCCAACGACTGGAGATGTCTGTTGTAAATCTGGCCGCGGTCCACCCGCCCTTTCTACCCATCGGCGCCGGATTCACCGCCACCGGCGAGCCAGGAAGTCGCGGATGAGGGCAGTGACGGCTGCGAGGTCGCTCTCGAGCAGGAAGTGTCCGCCGTCGCGCAGGTGGATCTCGGCGTCGACGGCATCCTCGGCGAACGCCCGGGCACCGTCCGGTCCGAAGAACGGGTCCTTGTCGCCCCACACCGCCAGCACCGGCACCGCGCTGGCGCGCAGGTACTCGTGCAGCCGGGGGTAGAGGCGGGGATTGCTCGCGTAGTCGAGGAAGAGCTTGAGCTGTATCGCGTCATTGCCGGGCCGGGACAGCAGCGCGTGGTCATGGTGCCAGGTGTCCGGGCTGACGACGCTCGGATCGGGCACGCCCGCCACGTATTGCATCCGCGTCGCCTCGAACGACAGGAATTCACGTAGCGCCGCGGCCGTCTCCGGCGTCTGTTCACGCTGGTAGTCCCATACCGCGGTCCATCCCTCGCGGACGAAGCCGGCGTCGTATCCGTTGCCGTTCTGCGTGATGATCGCTGTGATCGCCTTGGGGTCGCGCAGCGCGAGCCGCCAGCCCACCGGGGCGCCGTAGTCCTGGACGTACATGGCGTAGCTGGCGACCTCGAGCTGGTCGAGAAGGCCGGCGGTCAGGTCGGCCAGCGCGTCGAAGGTGTAGTCGAACTCCTCGACCGGCGGCGCGTCGGAGTAGCCGAAGCCCAGGTAGTCCGGTGCGATCACGTGGTAGCGGTCGGCCAGTTCCCCGATCAGGTCGCGGAACATGAACGAGCTGGTCGGGAAGCCGTGCAGCAGCACGATCACCGGCGAGCCGGCGCTGCCCGCCTCGCGGTAGAAGATCTGTCGACCGGCGACGGTCGCGTACCGGTGATGGACGACGCTCATGATGTAACTCCCAAAGTTTCTTTTACTGGTTAGCCCCAGTGAACCCTCGGCGGTGTAACCTGTCAACAGCATTTAGGAGGTTAGTCATGGAGCTGCTGGTTGCAGGGTCCGGCGAGGAGTCACTGCTGCTCGATCTGCTCAACAGCACACCGGTGATCGACGGCGCGCCCACTGACCTGCTGGCCAACATGGAATGGCTGATCGAGCACCACATCGAAGAAGCCGAGCGCGCCCACCTGATCGCCGTCCGGGATGTGCTGCAGGCGGTGGTGCGCGGCGCGCGTTCCCCGTCCGCGCTGAAGCCCTTCCTGGACGGCGTGGCGCTGCAACCCGTCGCCACCGACGACGGCATCGACTGGCGGATGGCGGGCCTCGACGCTGCCGGCCGGGCCGTCATCGCCTGGGACACCCTGCGGATCACCAGCCCCGGACGCCTGCGGCCGTGTGCCAACGACGAGTGCAATTTGTTCCTGCTGGATCGCAGCAAGCCGAACACCGCACGCTGGTGCTCGATGGCGATCTGCGGCAACCGGATGAAAGCGCGGCGGCACTACCGGCGGAGCAGGACGGACTGACGACGCGCGCTCGCGGGACGAGGTGACACCCATCCGATGTCGCGGCGGCATCGAATGCCGAACATGCCGACTGAACTGGTTGTCCTGGTCGACGACGACGGTCGCCGCCTCGGTTCCGCCCCTAAGGCACAGGTGCACCACACGTCGACGCCGCTGCACCTGGCGTTCTCCTGCTACCTCTTCGACGACTCCGGCAACGTCCTGCTGACCCGGCGGGCCCTGCACAAGCGGACCTTCGCCGGCATCTGGACCAACTCCTGCTGCGGCCACCCGGGGCCCGACGAGTCGATGGCCGACGCGGTGCACCGCCGCGTGCGGGAGGAGCTGGGCGTCGGCATCACCGAGCTGAGCTGCGTGCTGCCCGACTTCCGCTACTACGCGGTCGCCCCCGACGGCGTGGCCGAGAACGAGCTGTGCCCGGTCTACTGCGGACGCGTCGACGGGCCCGTGCGGGCCAACCCGGACGAGGTGATGGACCACCGGTGGGTGCCGTGGGAGCACGCCCGCAGCGCAGCCAGCCTGGGCTGGGCGATCAGCCCGTGGGCGGTCGAGCAGATCCCGCTGCTGGACAACGCCGGCGTCCCTGCGAGTCGCTAACCCCGCGTCTGGAACAGGCGCTCGGCGTACGCCAGATCGTCGCGCCACAGCCGCGCCGCCGCGCGCCGCATCAGCGGTCGCAACAGCGGACCCGCGACCACCCCCTTTCCGAAGTGGGGGCGATCGGAGTGCGCGATGACGGCCTCCACCACCGCGGTCCGCGGCCGCCCGTCAGGGCCAGGCCCGAGCGGTGTCGCGTGCGTCTCGACGACGCTGCCCTGCCCCTCCCCCTCGATGATGCGCATCGTGACGGTGCGTGGCCCCGGGGTGGTGAACTCCGCGATCACCGGAACCCCGAGGCGGCCGATGCGGAACGTGACGTCGACGACGAAGCGGTCGAGTGCGTCGGGCAGGTCGTCCTCGGCCGGCGGGGCGCTGAGGACCTTGAGCTGCGTGAACGAATACGGGTGAAACCATGCGCCATGCCAGGGGTCGAGCCGGTTGGCCACGACGTCGGCCGGTTCGCAGACTCCTTCCAGCCGGGTCACGGCCGCCAGCGCCGGATCGCCGGGGCGTGGCATCGGCGGCGGCGTGTCCGACAGAGGCGAGGTCTGCGGGTCGAGCGCGTCGTCGAAACGCACCCAGCACAGCACCCCGTCGTCGTGCGCCACATAGGGCTTCCACGTGCCGTGCCTGCGCTCACCGAGTCGCAGTCCGTGCCACGGACACACCAGCGTGCCGCATTCCACGGGCGCGGTGCCCAGGTCGGCGCCCAGATGCGGGCACGCGCGGGGTGCGACCAGCAGAGCTCCATCCGCCCCACGCCACGCGACGATCTCCCGGCCGGCGACCGTCGTCCCCAGCGCCGACGTGGTCAGCGTCGAACTCTCCGCGAACGCGAACCAGTTGCCGCCCGGTTTGCGTTGGGCGCGGCGCAGCGCCGCGGCGATCAGTGCCGGGCTGGCATCGGCGTAGGTCGGGGTCTGGCCCGCCCAGTCGAGCGCAGGAAGCACCTCGAACGGCCATGCCGCGGCAACGCGTCCGCGCCACCCTTTCTGCTCGCTCATCGGGCCGCACCCGCGGAGGCCAGCCGGCGCAGCACGCCGGAGCGCCCCTGATTGGGCACCGTGTGCAGCGCGTGCCCTGCCAGGCCGAACCCGTGCAGCAGCTCGTTGGCGGCGGTCCACCCCGTCGTCGCGGCGCGCTCCATCAGAGCCACCGGTAGGTCAATGCGAATACCATCCCCCGCCAACATGATTCGCGGGTCCGGCGTCTTCACGGTCGGCCGGTCGGTGAAATCCCCCGGAGCGAAGCGAGGACAGTCGTCGCGGTGCAGCAGCCGCTCGTCGACGATCGAGGCAGTCACCGTCTCAGGATAGAGCTCGTGCATGCGCGCGATCAGCGCATCCCGGATCGTGTTCAGCGGTTCAGTGACCGAGTAGGCGTGCAGTTCCACCACCGACCCTCCGGTGCGCGCGGCCCACCGCGCCGCCTCCCGCTCGTAGCGTTCGACCACGCTGACATTGTCCAGCGGCTCGCGCCCGCCTGTCCCGACGAACGCGGCGCGGTCCGGGCGCACGGCACGGTCCAGCCACAGCCGCAGCACCACGAACGGCGGTGCCGTGCCCATCCCCGCAACACGCTCCCGCCACGCCGCATCACCCAGACCCGGTGACGCGGCGACGATGCGCTGCAGGCCGGCCACGTCGGTCGCGAGCACCACGCCGTCGGCGCCAAGCACATCCCCGCCGGCCGTCTGCACCGTGACCCGGTCCCCGCTCGTCACCGTGTCGACGGTCTCTCCGGTGTGGAACACCACGCCGCGGGCGGACAGGTAGTCGCGCAGCGGGTTCCACAGCGCCACATCGAAATTCGCGTTCGCAACGTCGAAGATGAGGCCCTCGCTGGACCCCAGGAAGTAGATGTGGAACATCGTGACCAGTTCGCCGGCCGACAACGCCTCGGGTCGCGCGAAGAAGCTGCGGGCGAACACCTCGAACGCGAGGTGGCGCGCCGCATCGGGGAAATTGATGTCACGCAAGAACGTTTGCGCGTCGAGGTGATCGAGCAGCCGATAGGTGTCCGGTACGGAGACCGCGGCCAGCGGCGCAGCCGCCTTGGCGTCGATGCGTACCAGATCCCGCAGCCGAAACGTGGGACTGCGCAACGCGAATGCCAACGCGTTCAGCGGAGGTGTCTGCGGCAGACCGCGGAACGTGTCTTGGCGGCCGGCGCCGTCGATCAGCGGATAGTCGGCCACCGGAGTCAGCGCAGTAAGGGCGGGATCGCTGCGCTTCAGCAACGCGCGCAGGTTGTAGTACTGGCGGAAGAAGGCGTGGAAGCCGCGGTTCATCCCGGTCTGCGAGCCGTCGGCCAGCGTCTCGGACCACCCGCCCACACGGCCGCCGAGATAGCTCTGGCGCTCGACCACGTCGACGGCGATCCCGCGTTCGGCCAGGCCGGTCGCCGCGGCCAGGCCGGCGATGCCGCCGCCCACCACGACCACGCGAGGTCGGTCACCGTCGCCGGCGATCGCGGGACGCCCGGGGCGGGCGGGCCAGGTCTGCCGACGACGGTCAGTCACGAGCCACCGGTCACACGCTCCCGTGCCGGACGCGGGCCGCCCACGACTTGCCCAGCCCGGCCAGCGCGACGACCGCGCGCCGAGGCTTTCCCACGGTGGCGCGCCGGCCGAAGATGTCGAAGTCCGAGGCCTCGATGCGGTCGAGGATCTCCGAATACAGCGTCGCGGCGGCGGCGACGCACGGCCGCGACGCCGGGGCGAGCTTGCCGATTCCCGGCGCGGCTTCGTCGTAGGTCGCGCGGGTGATCGCGTGCTGTTCGGCCAGTGCGGCCCGCAGCCGCGGCTCGGTGCGCCGATTGGCCTGACACCACCGCAGCAGATCGCGGTCCACGCCGTGGGCGGCGAGCTCGTCGGCGGGCAGATACACCCGGCCCCGGTGCAGGTCCTCGTCGACGTCGCGCAGGAAATTCGTCAGCTGAAAAGCCTTGCCCAGCGCGGCGGCGTAGGGCGCGGCGTCCTGCCTCGGGCCGACGGTGCCCAGGATCGGCAGCATCTGCAGGCCGATGACCTCGGCGGAGCCGTACATGTACTTCTCCAGCGCGGCGCGGTCCGGGTAGTCGGTCACCGTCAGATCCATGCGCATCGACGCGAGGAAGTCGTCGAACAGATCCCAGCCGATGTCGTACTTGCGCGCGGTGTGCACCACCGCGGTCAGCACCGGATCGTCACCGCAGGGCTGCTTCTCCACCAGCGCGTTGAACAGGCGCGTGGACAGCTGCTGGAGCTGCTCGGCGCGCTGATCGAGCGTGCGCGGGTCGTCGAGGTCGTCAAGGATGTCGTCGGCGAAGCGCGCGAAGCCGTAGAGCGCATGCACCGCGGGGCGTTGCCGTGGCGCCAGCAGCCGGGTGGCCAGGAAGAAGGTCTTGCCGTAGCGGGCGTTCAGGCTGCGGCACTGCCGGTAGGCGTCCCGCAGCGACGGGTCCCGTACACCCGCCGCGTCGAGCTCGGTGTGGATCATGTGCGGTTGACCTCCGAGGTGGGCTGGCTGGCGTGCACGCCGGTGATGCGATCGGCGGCAAGCCGCCCGGACAGGATGGCGGTCGGCACGCCGACCCCGGGGACGGTGGAGGAACCCGCGAGCACGACGTTGTCGACGCCGCGGACCGTGTTGGCCGGCCGGAACGGCCCGGTCTGGGAGAACGTGTGCGCCAACGCGAACGGGCTGCCGGCAGCCATCCCCTGCCGGCCCCAGTCCTGCGGGGTCACGACGTGCAGCACCTCGGCGTCGTCGCCGACGCCCGGCGCGCGCTTGCGGACCGTGTCGATCATGTCGTCCACGTAACCCGGCCCGACGGTGTCCCAATCCACCACGCCCACATCGGTGTTGGGTGCGGGCGCGAGCACGTAGAGGAGGTCGCGCCCGGCCGGGGCCAGCGACGGGTCGCCGGCCGTCGGTCGCGTCACCAGCAGCGACGGGTCCCGCATCGTGCGGCCGTCGTCGATTATGTCGCGGAACGTCTGATGCCACGCGTCGCCGAACAGGATCGTGTGATGCCCAGCGGCCTCCCCGACCGCCTCACAACCGACATGGGCCACGACGGCCGACGGGGCGGCCCGCAGCTTCACGGGCCGGCGCGGGGTACGGCGCACGAGACGGTACGTGTCGGGCAGCTCGGTGGTCAGCACGACGGCGTCGGCGGTCACCCGGGCACCTTCGGCGGTGCGCACCGCGGTCACCCGGGACCCACTGAACTCGAGCTCGGAAACCGTTGCGGTGTAGACGAATTCGACACCCGCATCGGAGGCGGCGGCGGCCATCGCGTCGGGCAGCGCCCGCACCCCGCCCTGCGGGAAGTACACCCCGGCCACCGTGTCCATGTACGCGATCACCGCGTACGCGGCCAGCGCGCTCTGCGGCGGCACCCCCGCGTAGAGGGCCTGAAACGTGAACACCCGCAGCAGACGCTCGTCGGTGATGTGGCGGCGCACCATGCGTTCCCAGCCGCGGAAGCCGCCGAGGGCAGCGAGGCGGGCCAGCTGCGGAGTCACCAGCGACAACGGCGAATCGAAATTCGCGCCGATGAAGCCGTCGAACTCGGTGCGGTAGAGCTTGGTCAGCCAGTCCCGCAGGCGCAGGTAGCCGTCGGCCTGCTCGCGGCCGGCGAAGCGCTCCACTTCGGCGGCCATCGCGGCGGCGTCGGTGTGCACGTGTACCGCACTGCCGTCGGCGAAGCGCGCCTCGTACGCCGGGTCGACCCGTTCCATCGGCAGCCGCGCAGCCAACGAGTCGCCGACCGCGGCGAACGCGTCGTCGATGATGTCCGGCATCGTCAGCACCGTCGGGCCGGTGTCGATCTTGTAGCCGCGGATGTCCTCCCGGCCGACCCGCCCGCCCGGGTGGGCGCCGCGCTCGACGACGGTGACCTGCCGACCGCGGCCGGCCAACTGCAGGGCTGCCGAGAGCCCCGACAGTCCGGCTCCGACGATGACGACGCGATCCGTGCGTCCGGTGACGGTGCGCATCACGCCGCCCGCTGGGTGCAGGCGACGGCCATGTCGGCCAGCGCGGCTCGGGCGAAGTCCGGGAGGTCGACGGCGTCGAGATGGTCCAAGGCCAGGGAGTGCCGGTCGGCGATGAGCTCCTCGATCCACTCCACGGCACCGCTGGCGACGATCAGGTTGCGCCAGTGCTCCGCGGCCTCGGCGTCGATGTGCGGGCGGTTCATCAGGTCGAACAGACGATCGCGCAGCGGCGGCTCGGCCAGTTGGTGGGCGGCGATGACGACGCTGGTGGCCTTGCGCTCCTCCAGGTCGGTGCCGACCGACTTGCCGGTCAGCGACGGGGTACCGAAGACTCCGAGAAGGTCGTCGCGCAGCTGGAATGCCTCGCCGATCGCGGCGCCGTAGGCCGAGAGCGCATCGACCACGTCGTCATCGCAACCCGCCATCACCGCCCCGATCTCCAGCGGCCGGCGCACCGTGTAGTTGCCTGACTTCCGACGCAGCACGTCGAGAACCTCCTCGAGGGTGGGCAGAGCGTGTGAGCTGTTCACCAGGTCGGCGAACTGACCGATCGCCAACTCGGTACGCATGTCGTCGTAGTGCGGCCACACCCGGTCCAGCGCGGGCCGGCCGACGCCGCTGCGGCGCAGCATCTGTTCGGCCCAGACCAGGCACAGATCGCCGAGCAGGATCGCGGCGGATTCACCGAACCGGTCGGACGACCCCGCGAGGCCACGCTCACCATGCCAGCGGCTGAACGAGACGTGGGCGGCCGGCCGGGCGCGACGTAGGGGCGAGCAGTCCATGACGTCGTCCTGGATCAGCGCGAATGCATGCAGCAACTCCAGGCTGGCCGCGGCGCGTACCGCCGCGTCGTGATGCGCCGGGTCCCGATCGGCGTACTCGTGATCTCCGCACAGCCACCCGATGTACATGAACGTCGAGCGCACGTACTTGCCGCCGTCGAGGAATTCCGAGAGCAGGCTGCCCGCAATGTCCACGTTCGTCGCGGCCAACCGGCCGACGCATTCGGCCCGCACGAACTCAGTGAGATGGCTGCGCACCGTCGCGCGCAGGTCGTCACGCCAGGCGCCGAGGTATGCGGCCGGCGGCCGGCCACCCGACATCACCAGGCGGGACACCGCCCATTCGCCATCTCTCAAGCTGACCCCTCCTGGTGCTGCGTCCAGTCGACCCGCGTCACCACCGATTCGTAGCGCTCACGGCCCCGGATTGGTCGTCGTCGCGACGTGCCAGGCGTGGCGCTCGCCACACTGCGCTGCCTGGTCCCACCAGTACCCACTTCGCAGCCAAGCACGTATCGGCGGCGAGGTCACGTCGAATTCCGAACAGATCGTCGACCGGCTTGATCGCGGCCCCAGGTTTCCCGCAGTATCCTGCCAGCTCACTGACAGGTCCGTATATTTCCGCGCATGGCGATCACCGAGGAGCCGTCGACACCCGCGGTCGGCGGAAAGGGTCTGCAGGCGGGTGCCCTGGGTTTGGTGGGCAACGTCGTGATCGGCCTGGCCGCGGTCGCGCCGGCCTACAGCCTGGCGGCCACGCTGGGCTACGTCGTCCTCGAAGTCGGCGAGAAGGCGCCGTCGATGTTCGTGCTCGCGTTCCTGCCCATGCTGCTGGTCGCCTTCGCCTACAAGGAATTGTCTCAGGACACCCCGGACTGCGGGACGACGTTCACCTGGGGCACCAAGGCGTTCGGACCGTGGATCGGCTGGATCGGCGGGTGGGGGCTGGCCGTCTCGGCGATCATCGTGCTAGCCAACGTCGCCGAGATCGCCGCGATCTATCTGTACAACTTCCTGGGCCTGGAGTCGCTGGCCGACAACCCCGTCGCCACGGTGTCGCTGGGCTGCTTCTTCATCATCGCGATGACGTTGGTCTCGGCGCGCGGCATAGTGGTCAGCGAACGGGTGCAGAACATCCTGATCACCATCCAGTTCGGCGTGCTGATCGTCGTCAGCATCATCGCGCTGGTGCGGGTGTTCGCGGGAAACGCCGGCGCGCAGGCGATCACACCGCAGTGGTCCTGGCTGTGGCCGAGCGGGCTGGACATGTCATCGATCGCGGCCGCGGTGATCCTGTGCATCTTCATCTACTGGGGGTGGGACGCCTGCCTGGCCGTCGGCGAGGAAACCAAGGATCCGGGTAAGACGCCGGGTGTCGCGGCGGTGATCACCACCCTCATCCTGGTGTGCACCTACGTGCTGGTGGCCTACGCGTTGCAGTCGTTCGCGGGGTTCGGTGACGTCGGCATCGGGCTGAACAATCCCGAGAACACCGACGACGTGCTCACCGTGCTCGGCGAACCCGTGGCCGGCACCGTCGCCGCATCGGCGCTGCTGCTCACCGTGTCGGTGTCGGCGCTGTCCTCGACGCAGACGACGATCCTGCCGACCGCCCGCGGCACCCTGTCGATGGCCGTCTACGAGGCGATCCCGCAGCGGTTCGCCAACGTGCATCCCCGCTACATGACCCCGGCGTTCGGCACCATCGTGATGGGCTTGTCGGCGCTGTTCTTCTACCTTCTGCTCAAGGTGTTGTCGGAGAACGCGCTCGCCGATTCAGTGGCTTCACTGGGGCTGGCCGTGGCCTTCTACTACGGGATCACCGCATTCGCCTGCGTGTGGTACTTCCGCCGCACGCTGTTCACCTCTGCGCGAAACCTGTTCTTCCGCGGGATTTTTCCCCTCATCGGTGGGCTCGCGATGGCCGCCGCGTTCATCGTCAGCGCCAAGGACATGATCGCCCCCGACTACGGCTACACCGCGTTCGGCCCGATCGGCGGCGTGTTCGTGCTCGGCATCGGCATGCTGGTGCTCGGCGTGCCGCTGATGCTGGCCTGCTTCGCATTCGGCACCAAGCGGTTCTTCCGCGGCGAAACGCTCAACGCCCGCACCGAAGTCCAGGTCCCCGACGTCTACTAAGGAATTCCCATGCACCTGACCGTGGGCTACCTCGCCACCCCGACCGGTGATGACGGCGTCGCACTGGCCGCCGCCCTCGCCACGACGTTCGGCGCGACCGTCGACGTCGTCCTCGTCGTGCGCGAGGAGCTGCCCGACGGCCACCCCGGGCGGGCCGAATACCAGCGCCTGCTGCTCGAACGCGGCGAGGAGTGGGTGGCGCGGGCCGTGGCCGCGCTGGCTCGCGACGGCATCGAGGCGGGCGCGTCGGTGATCGTGGGCGAGTCGTTCGCACAGACGCTGGTCGATTCCGCCGTGGCGAAGTCCTCGGATCTGATCGTGGTCGGCGGGGCGCGGGACGGGTTCTTCGGCCGGCACACCATCGGTCCAGTCACCGGCGCGCTGCTGCACTCCTCACCGCTGCCGGTGGCGTTGGCGCCGCGCGGTTACGCCGAGGACCCCGACGACACCTTCGTCGCGGTCACCGCTGCGGTACCCACCCGGCCCGGCGACGACAACCCACTGCCCTTCGCGATCACGCTGGCCAGCGCCGCGAGCCTGCGGATACGGATGCTGTCGCTGGTGTCGGCGGAGAACCTCGCCGAGGCGGCCAGCGCGCGGGAGGTGCGGCAGTTGCAGGTCGCCGCGGCCGAGGAGAATCTGGCCGTGGCGGCGCGGGCGCTCCCCGACGCCCCGGACATCGAATCGCTGGTCGCCGACGGCATGACGCTCGAGTCGGCGTTGAAGAAGCTCAAGTGGGACGACGGCGATCTGCTCGTGGTCGGCTCGTCGCGCTTCGCCGCGCCGCGCCGCATCTTCCTCGGGTCGACGGCGTCGCGGATTCTCGCCGGCGTGGACGTGCCGGTGATCGTGGTGCCGCGCGACGAGTAGGGACCCACCGCCAGCGCAGCCATGGCTGTGATCCGGCCGGAACCACGACCGGGAATGATATTCCGCGGATGGTTAGCGCTTGGTGAAGATCGTTCGGTGCCAGTCTTTGTCGACGACGCCGGTGATGTCGCTCATCACGTGCTTGATCGACAGGTATTCCTCGAGCGAGTACTGGCTCATGTCCTTGCCGAAGCCCGACGCACCGAACCCGCCGTGCGGCATCTCCGAGATGATCGGGATGTGGTCGTTGATCCACACGCAGCCGGCGTGGATCTCGCGCGACGCCCGCTGCGCGCGGTACACGTCACGTGTCCACGCGGACGCCGCCAGCCCGTAGGCGGTGTCGTTGGCCTGCCGGATCGCGTCGTCGTCGTCAGTGAAGGGCCGCACCGTGAGCACCGGGCCGAAGATCTCGTCGCGGTAGACCTCCGACTGCTCGGACACGTCGGCGATCAGCGTCGGCCGGTAGAACGAGCCCGGGCCGTCCGGGGCCACGCCGCCGGTCACGATGCGTCCGCCCTCACCCGGCGCACGGGCCACCATGTCCGCCACCTTGGCCCGGTGCGCCAACGTGATCAGCGGCCCCAGATCGGTGTCGGGATCCTGCGGGTCACCGACGACGATCGTGCTCATCACCTCGGCGACCCCGGCGACGAAGTCGTCGTAGACCTCCCGCGCGACGATCGCGCGCGTCGCGGCGGTGCAGTCCTGGCCGCTGTTGATCAGCGAGCCCGCGACCGCGCCCTGGATCGCCGCGTCGAGATCGGCGTCGTCGAACACGACGAACGGCGCCTTGCCGCCGAGCTCGAGCTGGGTGCGGTGGCCGTGCACCGCGGCCGCCGCCATCACCTTGCGACCCACGGCCGTCGACCCGGTGAACGTCACCATGTCCACCCCGGCGTGGCCGGCCAGCGCGGTCCCCACGTCGGCGCCGGCACCGGTCACCACGTTGAGCACCCCGGGCGGCAGCCCCGCCTCACTGGCCAGGCGGGCCAGGGTCAGCGTCGTCAGCGGAGTGATCTCGGCGGGCTTGATCACGACAGAGCACCCGGCGGCCAACGCCGGCAACACCTTCCACACCGCCATCTGCAGCGGGTAGTTCCACGGCGTGATCGTCGCGACCACGCCGACGGCCTCCCGGCGGATCGACGAGGTGTGATCGCCGGAGTACTCCCCCGACGCCTTGCCCTCGAGATGGCGCGCGGCGCCGGCGAAGAAGTCGATGTTGTCGACACTGCCCGGCACATCGAATTCGCGAGCCAGGCGCACCGGCTTGCCGGTCTGGCTGACCTCCTCGGCGACCAACGTGTCGGCCGCCTCGTCGGCGAGCTTGGCCAGGGTCGCCAAAACCGCCGACCGCTCGGCCGGGGTGGCCCCCGCCCAGCCCGACAGCGCCGTGCGCGCGGACGCGACGGCCCGGTCGACGTCACCGGGGGCGGCCAGCGCCATCTGGGCGACCGGCGCACCGGTCGCCGGGTCGATCACGGTATGGGAGGCGCCCCCGGTACGCACCGGTTCGCCGTCGATCCAGCTGCTGGCGACATCCGTCTCGGAAACCACAGTCATGGACCCAAAACTACCGTGCCCTCGCGGGAGAAATCTACGCATTACGGCATCGTCAACAACCCGCAACAAGTGATTTCATGGTGATGGTTGCTTGAAACGACGAATTCCGTGCACAATCACTGACATGGTCAACCCGGGCGTTCCGCACGCCGTCGGCCCTGTCTCCTTCCGAGTGAACCAGTCCCGTCCAGGCGCCGCCTTCCAGCTCGACGAGCTGTCCAAGGCGATCATCGAGAAGCTGCAGCAGGACGGTCGGCGGTCCTACGCCGGGATCGGCAAGGCCGTCGGCCTGTCCGAGGCAGCGGTGCGCCAGCGCGTGCAACGCATGGTCGATGCCGGGGTCATGCAGATCGTCGCGGTCACCGATCCGATGCAGCTCGGGTTCGCCCGCCAGGCGATGATCGGCGTGCGCTGCACCGGGGACACCACCAAGATCGCCGAGAAGCTCGCCGCACTGGACTCCGTCGACTACGTGGTGCTGACCGCGGGCTCCTTCGACGCGATCGTCGAGGTGGTCTGTGAAGACGACGACCACCTCCTACAACTACTCAACACCCAGATCCGCGCGCTGCCGGGAGTGATATCCACAGAAACCCTTGTTTATCTGAAACTTGTTAAACAGCAATACAATTGGGGCACTCGATGAGCATCATCTCCGAAACCGAACAGACCACCACCTCCGACCTGGGCGCCCGGGCCAACCGGCACCTCTGGGGCCACTTCGCCCGCCACGGCGGGGGCATCACGCCGACGGTCATCACCCGCGGCGAAGGCGTCCACATCTGGGACAGCGAGGGCAACAAGTACATCGACGGACTGTCGGGCCTGTTCGTCGTCCAGGTCGGGCACGGCCGCGCCGAGCTGGCCGAAGCCGCTGCCAAGCAGGCCGAATCACTGGCGTTCTTCCCGCTGTGGTCGTTCGCGACCCCGCCGGCGGTCGAGCTGGCCGAGCGCCTCGCCGGCTACGCACCCGGCGACCTGAACCGGGTGTTCTTCACCACCGGTGGCGGCGAGGCCGTCGAAAGCGCCTGGAAACTGGCCAAGCAGTACTTCAAGCTGACGGGCAAACCCGGTAAGTACAAGGTGATTTCGCGGTCCATCGCCTACCACGGCACCCCGCAGGGCGCCTTGGCGATCACCGGCATCCCGACGTTCAAGGCGCCGTTCGATCCGCCGACACCGGGCGGCTTCCGCGTGCCGAACACCAACTTCTACCGGGCCCCCGAGCAGTTCAGCTCCGACCCCAAGGCGTTCGGCCGCTACTGCGCCGACCGGATCGCCGAGGCCATCGAGTTCGAGGGCCCCGACACCGTCGCCGCGGTGTTCCTGGAGCCGGTACAGAACGCCGGCGGCTGCTTCCCGCCGCCGCCCGGATACTTCGAGCGCGTCCGCGAGATCTGCGACGAGTACGACGTGCTCCTGGTGTCCGACGAGGTGATCTGCGCGTACGGCCGCATCGGTTCGATGTTCGCCTGCAACGACTTCGGCTACGTCCCGGACATCATCACCTGCGCCAAGGGTCTCACCTCGGGCTACTCCCCGATCGGCGCGATGATCGCCAGCGACCGATTGTTCGAACCGTTCAACGACGGCTCCACGGTGTTCGGTCACGGCTACACCTTCGGCGGGCATCCGGTGTCGGCGGCAGTGGCGCTGGCCAACCTCGACATCTTCGAACGCGAGGGCATCAACGACCACGTCAAGGAGAACGCCCCGGCGTTCCGGGCCACGTTGGAGAAGCTGCACGACCTGCCCATCGTCGGCGACGTCCGCGGTGAAGGCTTCTTCTACGGCATCGAACTCGTCAAGGACAAGGCCACCAAGGAGACGTTCAACGACGAGGAGTGCGAGCGGCTGCTGCGCGGGTTCCTGACGCCGGCCCTGTTCGAAGCCGGGCTGTACTGCCGCGCCGACGACCGTGGCGACCCAGTCGTCCAGCTCGCGCCGCCGCTGATCTGCGGGCAGCGCGAGTTCGACGCGATCTACGACGTGCTGAACTCGGTGTTGGGCGAGGCCAGCCGCCGGATGTAGGCGAGACTGGGCGGGTGGCCAAACCACCGATCGACCCCGTCCGCTGGCAGGCGCCCCCGGTGGCGCGCCCGAAGATGTCGGCGTCGACGGCGCCGGCCGGCTGTGGGCCGGCGCCCTCGACGGCAGCATCGTGCGGTTCGAGTCCGACGGCACCGCACCAACGGTGATCGCCAACACCGGGGGCCGGCCGCTCGGCCTGGCGTTCGCCCGCGATGGCCGATTGTTGATCTGCGACAGCCCGCGTGGGCTGCTGTCGCTGGACCCGGACAGTGGGCGGATCGACACCCTGGTCACGACGATCGCCGGCCGGAAACTCCAGTTCTGCTCCAATGTAACCGAAACAGGCGACGGCACAATCTATTTCACCGAGTCGACGACGGCGTTCACGGTGGCCCACTACCTGGGCGCGATCCTGGAAGCGCGCGGGCGCGGCGCGCTGCACCGCCTCGATCCCGACGGCACCGTCACCACCGTCGCCGACGGGTTGTACTTCGCCAACGGAGTCACACGGACCACTGACGGCTCGGCGCTGATCGTCGCCGAAACACAGGGCCGCCGGCTGTCGAAGTACTGGCTCACCGGACCCCGCGCCGGGCAATGGGATCCGCTCGCCGAGAACCTGCCCGGCATGCCGGACAACCTGTCGACCGGCGCCGACGGCCGCATCTGGTGCGCGATGGTGACACCGGCCAATCAGCTGGCCGACCGCCTCGCCGCCGGCCCACCGCTACTGCGGACGCTGATCTGGCGCTTGCCGCAACGCCTGCAGCCGAAGCCCGAGTCGGTCGTGTGGGTGGTCGCGTTCCACCCCGACGACGGAACCGCGGTCGCCGGGATGCGCACCACCCACCCACAGCTGCAGATGGTCACCGGAATGGTGGAGAGCAACGGCCGGCTGTGGCTGGGCAGCATCGGCGGCCCGTACCTCGGCAGCATCGCGCTCGGCGACACGGTGTTGTGAGACACACTGCGCCACATTCGGAAATGTTCTTCGGCTGAGTCGGGTTATACCGCGCGGATCGGATGTACACCACGCACTCCGATTGCAGATGGACAACTTCACACAGTCAGAACCGCGCGACTCGCTCCACGGCTCCGACCCGATCAAGGGAAGAGCACCCCATGAAGACACTCACGATCACCACGACCGCCGCTGCCGCTCTTGCGGCGGGCGTACTCGGATTCGCCGCCCCCGCGCTGGCCGCCCCGTCGGGCGCCGGCAGTGCCGCTGACACCATCAGCGCGCTGGAGGCACAAGGCAACCGCGTCGTCGTCAACCGGCAGAGCAGCACCCCGCTCGACGAGGCGTCGGTCGTCTCCGTCACACGCGGACCCGATGTCCGCCAGGCGGTACCCAATGCCACCTCCAACGGTGACAACACCCGCTCGGTAAGCAACCAGACGGTCTACGTCAACGTGCGCTGATCACGGCATACATGACAAAGGGGCACCTCCCGACGGAGGTGCCCCTTTGCGTGGGGGGTCAGAGGGAGTGCGCGCGCGACTGGAATGACGGATGGCGACGCATCGCCTCCTCCATCGCGGTGGCTCGCCGCTCGGAGGCGTTGAACGCGGGATGCGATCGCAGGTCGACCACACCGGTGCTTGCGTTGGTGTTGCTCGCGTTTGTCGCCATGTCAACGTCCTTCCGCTGAATCGCCTGGATTCCTTCAGCGTGCTCGGCACACCTGAGCGCTTGGGTCAGTGTTAGCCGTGAAGTTGATGAGAAAGTAGCCCGCTGCACGGGGGGATAAACACTCCTCACCGACGCAATGTGAGCACGCTGATGTCCGGCGGCGCGCCGACCCGGACCGGCGGCCCCCAGAACCCGGCGCCCCGCGAGACGTACAGCTGCGTGCCGTCCACGGTCGACAGGCCGGCCAGCGAGGGCTGAGCCAGCTCGACCGCGTAGTGGAAGGGCCACATCTGCCCGCCGTGCGTGTGACCGGACAACTGCAGATCGATGTTGTGCCGCGCGGCCTCCGCGACCTGGACCGGTTGGTGCGCCAGCAGGATCGTCGGCGTCTCGGCGTCCACGCCGCGCAGCGCTGCGTCGAAATCAGGTGGCTCGTCAATGGACCGGCCGGCGAGATCGTTGACCCCGGCCAGGTCGAATGCGGCCGCACCCCGACGGATTCGGGTGTTCTCATTGCGCAGCACCTGCAAGCCCAACTCGTCGAGCTCGGCCAGCCATTCCGCGGTGTCGTCGACGAAGTACTCGTGGTTGCCCGTCACGAAGAACGCGCCCTCCCGGGACACCAGGTCGGCCAGCGGCGCCGCCGCGGGCCCGAGCTGCGCGACCGTGCCGTCGACCAGGTCGCCGACCACGGCCACCAGGTCGGGTTCGGTCTCGTTGATCATCCGGACGATCCGCTCGGTGTGCCGGGGGCCCAGCAGCGGCCCGAGGTGGATGTCGGAGACCACGGCGATGCGGAACCCGTCGAACTCCTGAGCCAACCGCGGTAAGCGCACGGGCACCCGCAGCACGTGCGGGGGCCCGAGCGCGGTGGCGACGCCGACCCCGGTCACACCGACCGCCGCGGCGCCCGCGGCCACCGCGCTCGCACGAGCCAGAAACAGCCGACGGTCCAGGTCGGGCGCCTCGTCAGCGGGTCCGCTGTTCTCGGGCCGTCGGGCCAGCCGGGCCACTAAGCGCACCGGCTCGAGGACCAGCAGCGCCAGAACGAGGTAGACCAGCAGGCCGAACCAGAGATACCCGGGCCAGGCGAGCCAGCTCGAGCCGCCGGGGTCGCGCCGCAGCATCAGCGCCATCACCAGCAGCGCGGTAGCGACCAGCAGTAGAACGGTGAGGATCCGGCGCATCCGCCCGGGGCGTGTGGTGGATCGCACGATGCGAAACCAGACATAGAGAGTCATCAGCCCGAGGAACGAGCCGAGAACGACGAGGAACATGAATCACTTTCTGGGCGGCTCGAGCGGTCCCGCCAGCCTAGTGATCGAGCCGCCCGGCACTCTGGCCACATAGTCACTTGCGAAACTCTCATCACATCTGTCACCGCGTGGCGCACCGATCGGACTGCCGTGATCGCTTAATCTTCAACCCCGATGGCGACCTTGACGAAGTTCGGAACGCGGGTGTCTGCGCTGCTCACGGCAGTGATGCTGGCATCGGCGCCGGTCGCTGCGGCCCAGCCGCCCGCCCCCGAAGCCAACACCTGCCCGTACCGCGAAGCGACCCCGCCCGCCGTCGACGCGTCCGAGGTCCCGGAGTCGGGCGATCCGCCGGCACCGCTGCCCGTTCCGGCCAAGCCGATGGGCGGCGACGCGCTGTCCGGCTGCGGCATCATCACTGCGCCGGGCACTCCCCCGGTGCCCGGCGACGTCTCCGCCGAGGCGTGGGTGGTGGCCGACCTCGACACCGGCGACGTGATCGCCGCGCGCGACCCCCACGGCCGCCACCGCCCGGCCAGCATCATCAAGGTGCTCGTCGCGATGCAGGCCATCCGCGATCTGCCCCTGCACAAGGTGGTGCCCGGAACACAGGAGGACGCCAACGCCGAAGGCACCAAAGTGGGCGTCGGCGACGGCGGCTTCTACTCCGTCAACGACCTGCTGCACGGTCTGCTGATGCACTCGGGCAACGACACCGCGCACGCGCTGGCGATGCAGCTCGGCGGCATGGACGCCACGCTGGGCAAACTCAACGGACTGGCCAACAAGCTCGGCGCCCGCGACACCCGCGTCGCCACCCCGTCCGGGCTGGACGGGCCGGGCATGAGCACCTCCGCCTACGACATCGGGCTGTTCTACCGCTACGCCTGGCAGAACCCCACCTTCGCCAACATCGTGGCCACCAAGGACTTCACGTTCCCCGGACGCGGGGACGGCAGCTATCCGATCGAGAACGACAACAAGCTGCTGGCCAACTATCCCGGCGCACTCGGCGGGAAGACCGGGTACACCGACGACGCCGGCCAGACGTTCGTCGGCGCGGCCGATCACGGCGGACGACGCCTGGTGGCGGTGCTGATGCGGGGCACGCGGCAGCCGATCGCCCCCTGGGAGCAGGCCGCACGCCTGCTCGACTACGGCTTCGCCACCGCACCCGGTACGAAGGTCGGCACGCTGGTCGAACCGGATCCGTCACTGCGGACTCCCGACACGGACCCGGCGGCCGCCGCCGCGACGACCAGCAAGGCCAGCGCGGCGCTACCGGAAGTGGACGCCATGCCGGTGCGCGTCGGCGTCGGTGTGGTCGGCGCCGTGATCGTGTTCAGCCTGATCATGGGTGCCCGCGCACTCAACCGCAGGCCCCAGCACTAACGCTTGCGCCGTCGCGCGACACCCAGCGCGCCGAGTGCGCCGACCGTGGCTGCCACGCCCGCCTGCCACGGCGCCAGACCGGGGCGCGTGATGATCCGGTTGCGGATGACGGCCGGGCCCGGCGCCGGAATCGGCGCCTCCACCATGTTCTCCGGCAGCGTCGCGGCCCAGGCGGTGGCGAAGAGGATCAGTCGCGCGGTGATGTAGGCGAACACCATCAACCCCAGCACCGGTCCGAAGGTGGCGCCCGCCGGTCCCGTCAGCACCGACTTCAGGTAGATCGAGGCCACCAGCTTGAACACCTCGAACGCGACCGCGGCCAGCAGGCCGGCGCGCACGCTGCTGCGAAAGCTCGTCGATTCCCGCGGCAACCGCGAGATCATCCACGTGAACAAGAGCCAGGACACCAGCAGCGACACCGCGATGGACCCGATCCGCAACAGGACCCCGGCCACCGGCGACTCCGGGAAACCCAGCCAGTCCAGCACGTTCTTCATCACCGAACCGTTGGCCAGCGCCGACAGCGCGACGGTCACCACGATCGCGGCGAACGTGGACAGCAGCGCCAGCAAGTCCGACAGCTTGGTCTTGACGAACCCCGACTGCTCCTCCCGGTAGAGGCCCCACATCTGGCTGAGCGCTTCGCGCAGATTGGCCATCCAGCCCAGGCCCGCCCACGTCGCGGTGGCGAGCCCGATGACGCCGACGGTGCCGCGCGACTCGATCGCCGACTCCATCAACTGCACCACTTGTTGGCCGAGGTCCCCGCTGACCGCGGTGGCGATCTTCGACTTGAGCTGCTCCAGCAGGTCCGGCTGGTAGGTGAGCACGAACCCGCCGATCGCGAACCCGACCATCAGCAGCGGGAACAGCGCGAAGATCGTGAAGTAGGTGATGCCGGCGGCGTAGAAGTCGCCCTTGCTGTCGTTGTAGCGCTGCTGGGCCCGCATCACATGGTCGAACCATGGCATGCGCGCCCGCAGCCGATCCAGGAATCCGGGCTTCTCGTCAGACTTCTCCGGAGAGGCCGAACCGTCCGGCGCCGTCATCGTCAGCCTCCCGTTATCGCGGTGCGAGAAATCCCACGCGGTCGTATACCCGGGCCAGCGTTTTGCCAGACACTTCCCGCGCCCGCTGCGCCCCGGCGGCCAGGACGTTCTCCAGTTCGGCCTGATCGGCGAGGTACTCGTCGACGCGCGCCTTGATGGGGGTGACGAATTCGACGACGGCGTCGGCCGTCTCCTTCTTCAGGTCGCCGTAACCCCGGCCGGCGTAGCCCGCGACCAGATCGTCGACCGAGGTGCCCGTCACCGCCGATTGGATCGTCAGCAGGTTGGAGACCCCCGCCTTGGCGTCTGGATCGAACCGGATCTCACGCTCGCTGTCGGTGACCGCCGAGCGGATCTTCTTGGCGGTGCGGGCCGGATCGTCGAGCAGGCTGATCAGCCCGGCATCGGTGGCCGCCGACTTGCTCATCTTGGCGGTCGGGTCGGCCAGGTCGTAGATCTTCGCGGTGGCCTTGGGGATCATCGGCTCGGGGATGACGAACGTGTCGGGGAAACGTGCGTTGACACGCTGCGCGACGTCGCGCGCGAGCTCGAGGTGCTGGCGCTGATCCTCACCGACCGGCACCAGGTTCGTGTCGTAGAGCAACACATCGGCGGCCATCAGGATCGGATAGGTGAACAGGCCGACCGTCTGCGCGTCGGCGCCGTGCTTGGCCGACTTGTCCTTGAACTGCGTCATCCGCGATGCCTGCCCGAAACCCGTGAAACAGCCCAGCACCCAAGCCAATTCGCTGTGCTCGGGTACATGGCTCTGGACGAACACCGTGGCGCGGGCCGGGTCGACGCCCAGGGCCAGGTACTGCGCGGCCGTGGCCAGTGTGCGCCGCCGCAACGTGGCGGGGTCCTGGGCCAGCGTGATCGCGTGCAGGTCGACGACGCAGAAGTAGGCGTCGTGACCGTCCTGCAGACCGACCCACTGTGCGACCGCGCCGAGCGCGTTGCCCAGATGCAGAGAGTCCGACGTCGGTTGGGCGCCCGAGAAGACGACGGGCTTGGCTGAAGTGCTCATGGTGAGGTCCAGTTTTTCACGTGGGGTCGGCGTTTCGACCGGCGGCCATTCGGGCGAGAGCCCGCAGGAACACCCGTCGCTCCTCGGAGTCCAGAACCCCGAGCCAGCGTTCCTCGCCGCGCTGGATCTGTTTCTGTGCCGCGTTCTTGACGCGTCGCCCCTCGTCGGTGATGGCCAGCAGGCGGACGCGTCGGTCCGCGGGATCGGCCACACGGTCGAGAAGGCCCCGTTCCTGCAGGTCGTCGAGCGTCCCGATGATGCGTGTCTTGTCGGCGTGGATCGCTTCTGCCAGAGCCGCCTGGGTGCGGATCGCGCCCCGATCCAGCGCCGAGAGCACCACATAACCCCACATCGTCAGACCGTGCTCGGCCAGGACCGGCTCCTCGGCGGCCATCAGTTCTCGCACCAGCGGGGCCATCAGGGCAGCCAGGTCGGGGCGACGCGCAGACACGGAACGAGAGTAAGCGTTGCAGAACAATACGCGTACGCATACGATATGACCATGCTTACTTTTTCTGCCCTTCACCGCCGAGCCGTGATCGCCTCGGTCGACATCGTTGCCGGCGTCGGTGCCGCCGACCTGGACCGTCCCACGCCATGCGCCGGGTGGACGCTGACCGATCTGCTGGCCCACATGTCCGCACAACACCGCGGCTTCGCCGCTGCCGCGCGCGGTCATGGCGCCGATGCCGACGTGTGGCGCACCGAACCGCTCGCCGAGGCGATCGTGGCCGACCCGGCAGGCACCTACGCCGCCGCGGCCGCAGACGTTCTCGCGGCGTTCGCCGAGCCCGGCGCGAGCCAGGCGATGTTCGCGCTGCCTGAGTTCGGCGCCGATGTCGCGGTGATCGGCGAGACCGCGATGGGCTTCCACTTCGTCGACTACGTCGTGCACGGGTGGGACGTCGCGGTCTCGCTGGGCGCCCCGTTCGCGCTGCCGACCGAGGTGCTCGACGCCGCACTGCCGCTGGCGCTCGCCGTGCCTGACGGCGACTTCCGCAACGGGGACGCCTCGCCCTTCGCCCGCGCGCTGCCGCCGACCGACGGCGATGTTCTCGCCAAGCTGCTGTCCCACCTCGGACGCAATCCGGCGTGGACGGCGCCGACCGCCCGCCTCAGCCGTAAGTGACCGTCACCGGGCAGTGGTCGGACCAGCGCAGCGCGTACGCCGCGGGGCGTTCGGTGTGCACCGCGGCAACCCGCGCCGCCAGACCCGGGGTGGCCAGCTGATAGTCGATGCGCCAGCCGGCGTCGTTGTCGAACGCCTTACCCCGCCACGACCACCACGCGTACGGCCCGGGCTGGTCCGGATGCGCCACCCGCACCACGTCCACCCATCCGGTGGCCAGCAGCTCCGTCAGCCATTGCCGCTCCTCGGGCAGGAAGCCGGCCTTCTTGACGTTGCCCTTCCAGTTCTTGATGTCGTGCTCGGTGTGGGCGATGTTCCAGTCGCCGCACAACACGGCGTCGCGGCCGTCGGCGTGCAGGGCGGCCATCCGCTCGGCGACCGCAGCCATGAACCGCTCCTTCTCCCGCTGCCGCTCGGTGCCGGCCTCCCCGGTCGGGAAGTACACGCTGCCCACCGTCACGCCGCCGGTGTCGACCTCGAGGTAGCGGCCGTGGCCGGCGAATTCGTCTGCGCCGCAGCCGATCCGCACGTCGTCGTGGGCGATCCTGGACACGACGGCGACACCGTTGCGGCCTTTGACGTGCGGCGCGGCCGAGGCCAGCTGCCAGCCGTCGGCGAGCAGCGGCGCCAACGCCTCGGCCACCTGTTCGTCGTCGGCACGCGTCTCCTGCATGCAGACCACGTCGGCGCTGGTCTGCGCGAACCACGCCAGCAGACCGCGGTTGTCCTCCGAGCGCTGCTTGATCGCGGCGCGGATGCCGTTGACGTTGACGGTGCTGATCGTGAGGGGACGCGTCACGGCCGTCGACCCTAGCGGCCGTCCTTGCAGTACCGCCGGTATCACCTTAGGGTCGGGCGCTATGAGCCAACGCGAGCCCATCCACCTCGGCTCCGGCGAGCCGGTGTTGCTGCTGCATCCGTTCATGATGTCGAACAACGTGTGGAAGGACGTCGCCCCGGCGCTGGCCGACACCGGCCGCTACGAGGTGTTCGCGCCGTCGATGGCGGGCCATCACGGGGGCAGCCCGAACCGCTCCTGGCTGCTGGACAGCGGCACGCTCGCCGACGACATCGAGCGTCACCTCGACCGCCTCGGCTGGGACACCGCCCACATCGTCGGCAACTCCCTCGGCGGCTGGGTGGCCTTCGAGCTCGAACGGCGTAACCGGGCCCGGTCCCTGGTCGGCATCGCCCCGGCCGGCGGGTGGCACCGCTGGACCCCGGCCAAGTACGAGATCGTGTTCAAGTTCGTGATGGGCATGCCGGTCTGGGTGGTGGCCAAACTGCTCGGTGCGCGCGCAGCGCGCGTCCCCGGCGCCCGGTTCCTGACCAGCCTTCCGGTCAGTGCCCGACCCGAGGGCATCAGCGACGCCGACATCCTCGAGATCATCGACGACGTCCGGCACTGTCCGGCCTACTATCAGCTGCTGGTCAAGGCCCTGCTGATGCCTGGGCTGATGGAGCTCGCCGACACCAAGACGCCCACCTATCTGGTGGTGTGCGAGAAGGATCGGGTGCTGCCCGATCCGCGCTTCACCGCGCACTTCCGCAAGTTCCTGCCGGAGTCCACGCGCTACACCACGCTCGACGGCGTCGGGCACATCCCGATGTTCGAGGCGCCCGAGCGGATCGCCGAGGTGATCCGCGAATTCCTCGACGAACAGACCGGGCCGCAGCGCGCCATCAGCTGAACCCGGTGGCACCCGATCCGCCGGGTGCGTTATTCTTCGAAACGGTCATGAGCGCCAGCGTCAAGCCCCGGCTTGCTGGCCGGCAACCCTCCAACCGCGGTGGGGTGCTCCGGGTGAAGACCAGGTTGAGTAGTCGCACGTTTTTTCGAAGACAAGCGACCACGCGGCAAGCGCGGGTCCGTATCGACGGACCCCCAGAGACAGATGGAGGTTCGTTCTTCATGAGCACGCCAGAACAAGACTGGTCATTCGAGACCAAGCAGATCCACGCCGGTCAGACGCCCGACACGGCGACCAACGCCCGGGCCCTGCCGATCTACCAGACCACCTCGTACACGTTCCGTGACACCGCGCATGCCGCGGCACTGTTCGGCCTGGCCGAACCCGGCAACATCTACACCCGCATCATGAACCCGACGACCGATGTCGTCGAGCAGCGCCTGGCCGCCCTCGAAGGCGGTGTCGCGGCGCTGTTCCTGTCCTCCGGTCAGGCCGCCGAGACGTTCGCGATCCTCAACCTGGCGCAGGCCGGCGATCACATCGTGTCCAGCCCGCGGCTCTACGGCGGCACCTACAACCTGCTGCACTACACGCTGCCCAAGCTGGGTATCGAGACGACATTCGTGGACAACCCGGACGATCCGGAGTCCTGGCGCGCGGCCATCCGACCGAACACCAAGGCCTTCTTCGCCGAGACGATCTCCAACCCGCAGATCGACGTCCTCGACATCCCGTCGGTCGCCGAGGTCGCCCACGCCGACGGCATCCCGCTGATCGTCGACAACACCATCGCCACGCCGTATCTGATCCAGCCGATCGCGCACGGCGCCGACATCGTCGTGCACTCGGCGACCAAGTACCTCGGCGGTCACGGTTCCGCCATCGCCGGTGTGATCGTCGACAGCGGGAAGTTCGACTGGACCCAGGGGCGCCACCCCGGATTCACCACCCCGGATCCGAGCTATCACGGCGTGGTGTTCGCTGAACTCGGTCCGCCCGCCTACGCGCTCAAGGCGCGCGTCCAACTGCTGCGTGACCTCGGGTCTGCGGTCGCCCCGTTCAACGCGTTCCTCATCGCCCAGGGTCTGGAGACGCTGAGCCTGCGCATCGAGCGCCACGTGGCCAATGCGCAGCGCGTCGCCGAATATCTGGAGGCCCGCGACGAGGTCATCTCGGTGAACTACGCCGGACTGCCCAGCTCACCGTGGTACCAGGTGGGGCGCAAGCTGGCGCCCAAGGGCACCGGCGCGGTGCTGGCGTTCGAACTGGCCGGCGGCATCGCGGCCGGTGAGGCGTTCGTCAACGCACTGACGTTGCACAGCCACGTCGCGAACATCGGTGACGTGCGGTCGCTGGTGATTCATCCCGCCTCCACCACCCACCAGCAGCTCAGCCCCCAGGAGCAGCTCAGCACCGGCGTGACCCCCGGTCTGGTGCGGCTGGCAGTGGGCATCGAGGGAATCGACGACATCCTGGCCGATCTCGACCGCGGATTCGCGGCCGCCCGCGCCTTCGCGGGTTCCGGGCAGAGCGTCGCATCGGTGTGAGGCGATATGACCATCTTCGACTTACGGCGCGACGACATACAGAGCGACGCGGTGTCGACGCTGCCCGCTGAGGGTGAGATCGGCGTCGTCGAGATCGGCGACCTGACTCTGGAGAGCGGCGTCGTCCTACCGGCCGTCTCGATCGCCGTGCAGCGCTGGGGCGACCTGTCTGCAGCCAAAGACAATGTCGTCATGGTGCTGCACGCGCTGACCGGCGACTCGCACATCACCGGGCCGGTTGGCCCGGACCACCCGACACCGGGATGGTGGGACGGGGTGGCCGGCCACGGCGCCACCATCGACACCACCCGCTGGTGCGCCATCGCCACCAACGCACTGGGCGGTTGCCGCGGCTCGACCGGCCCCAGTTCCCTTGCACCCGACGGAAAGCCTTGGGGCTCAAGGTTTCCGGCAATCACCATTCGCGATCAGGTGAATGCCGACTTGGCCGCACTGGCCGCACTGGGCATCACCGGGGTCGCCGCGGTGATCGGCGGCTCGATGGGCGGGGCGCGCGCACTGGAGTGGATCGTCGGTCATCCCGACACCGTGCGCGCCGGGCTGATCCTTGCCGTCGGGGCACGGGCCACGGCTGATCAGATCGGCACCCAGAGCACTCAGGTCGCCGCAATCAAGGCCGACCCGGATTGGCAGGGCGGTGACTATTACGGCACCGGCCGCAGTCCGGCCGCGGGCCTGGAGATCGCGCGGCGCATCGCACACCTGACCTACCGCGGTGAGGCCGAACTGGATTCGCGATTCGCCAACGACGCCCAGGGCGACGAGGACCCGACCGCCGGCGGCCGCTACGCGGTGCAGAGCTATCTGGAGCACCAGGGCGGCAAGCTGGTGTCGCGGTTCGACGCCGGAACCTACGTGGCCCTGACCGACGCGTTGAGCAGTCACGACGTCGGGCGTGGACGCGGTGGGGTGGCGGCCGCGCTGGCCGGCTGCCCGGTGCCGGTATTGATCGCCGGCATCACCTCCGACCGGCTTTATCCGCTGCGTCAGCAGCAGGAGTTGGCCGAGTTGCTGCCCGGTTGCCCCGGTCTCTCGGTGGTCGACTCCATCTATGGTCACGACGGTTTCCTGGTGGAGACCGACGCGGTCGCGCCGCTGATCCGACAGACGCTGGAGATGGCACGACGGTGAGCAAGCCGGACCCGCGCTCACTGTCATTCGGCGAAGAGGCCGCCGCCTATGAGCGCGGCCGCCCGTCCTATCCCCCGGACGCCATCGACTGGCTTCTGCCGCACGGCGCGCGCACCGTCCTCGACCTCGGGGCCGGAACGGGCAAACTCACCGTTCGGCTGGTCGAACGTGGCCTCGATGTGGTTGCGGTGGATCCGATCCCGGAGATGCTGGAGGTGCTGTCCTCGTCGTTGCCGGGCACCCCTGCCCTGCTCGGGACCGCCGAGGAGATCCCGCTTCCCGATGACAGTGTCGATTGCGTGCTGGTGGCGCAGGCCTGGCACTGGTTCGATCCGCAGCGCGCCGCCGACGAGGTGGCCAGGGTGCTGCGTCCGGGCGGCCGGCTGGGATTGGTCTGGAACACCCGCGACGAGCGGATGGGCTGGGTCAAGGATCTGGGTGCGATCATCGGCCACGAACACGACCCGCTCAACGACCGGGTGACGCTCACCGAGCCGTTCGGGACGATCGAGCGCACGCAGGTCGAGTGGACCAGTTACCTGACCCCGCAGGCGCTCATCGACCTGGTGGCCTCGCGCAGCTACTGCATCACCTCACCCGCCGAGGTGCGCACCCGCACCCTGGACCGGGTGCGCGAACTGTTGGCCACCCACCCGGCACTGGCCAACAGCAGCGGACTGGCGCTGCCGTATGTCACCGTGGGCATCCGGGCCGATCTGGCCTAGCTGGTGCCCAGCGGGTCGATGGTCCAGGCGATGTAGAGCATCACCGCGCTGACCGATGCGGTGGTCGCGAAATCGATTGCGCGCGTTCGCACCACGAGCAGTCCGGCCCGGTCGTCGGACAGTGCCAGCCGCAGCGCGGCAGCCACCCCGACCGCGATCCCCATCACCAGGGCGCCACGGCGCCAGTACCCGGCGATCACCAGCACGAACGAGGCCGCGAAGATCAGCGCGACCAGCAGGATCGGCCACTGGCCGGCCAGCACCTTGCGGGCGAATTCCTGTGGTGTCATGTGCACTTCGCCCACGTGCTCATCGCCGTCACCCGCGCTCCGCGCGCTCCACGACATTGGTCAGCAGGAAGGCCCGTGTCAACGGACCCACCCCACCCGGGTTCGGCGACACATACCCGGCGACGTCCCAGACGTCGGGTGCCACGTCCCCGGTCAGCTTGCCGTCGACGCGGCTCACCCCGACGTCGACGACGGCCGCACCGGGCTTCACCATGTCGGCGGTGACCATGTACGGCACGCCGACGGCGGCGACGATGATGTCGGCCTGCCGCGTCAGCTCGGCAAGGTCGCGGGTTCCGGTGTGGCACAACGTCACCGTGGCATTCTCGGATCGGCGGGTGAGCAGCAGACCCAGTGGGCGGCCCACCGTGACGCCGCGACCGATAACCACGACGTGCGCACCGGCGATGGGCACGTCGAAGCGCCGCAGCAGGTGCACGATGCCGCGTGGGGTGCACGGCAGCGGAGCTTCTTTGCCGAGCACCAGCCGGCCCAGGTTGGTCGGGTGCAGCCCGTCGGCATCCTTGTCTGGGTCGATGCGCTCCAGGGCGGCGTTCTCGTCCAAATGCTTGGGCAGGGGCAGCTGGACGATGTATCCGGTGCACTCGGGGTTGGCGTTGAGCTCGTCGATCACGGCGTCCAACTCGGCCTGGCTGATATCGGCGGGCAGATCACGCCGGATGGAGTTGATACCGACCTTGGCGCAATCGGCATGCTTTCCCCGCACATAGGCCTGCGATCCGGGGTCATCACCGACCAGGATCGTGCCCAGCCCGGGGGTCCGGCCCGCCGCCGTCAGCTTCGCGACCCGCTCTTTGAGATCGTCGAGAATCTCGTCGCGAGTCGCCTTACCGTCCAGAATCGTCGCTGCCACGGAACACATTGTGGCAGGCTCGCCCGGTATGAACACCCAGGCAGAAGTGTTCACCGACGTATTCGGTGCGGCCAAGCTCGGGCCGGTGACGTTGCGCAACCGGATCATCAAGGCCGCCACCTTCGAGGCGGCAAGCCCGAACGCGCTGGTCACCGACGATCTGATCAGGTATCACCAATTGCCTGCCGCCGGCGGTGTCGGCATGACGACGGTCGCCTATTGCGCGGTGGCGCCCGGCGGGCGCACCGACGGCTGGCAGATCTGGATGCGGCCCGAGGCCGTCCCCGGCCTGCGCAGGCTCACCGACGCGGTACATGCCGAGGGCGCGGCGATCAGCGCCCAGATCGGCCACGCCGGCCCGGTGGCCAACGCGGACCAACAAGGCGCCGGCGCTGGCACCCATCCGATTCTTCAACCCGCTGTCGATGCGTTTCGCCCGCAAAGCCACCAAGGACGACATCCGCGATGTCATCGCAGCGCATGCCGACGCGGCCCGGCTGGCCATCGATGCCGGTTTCGACGCCGTCGAGGTTCATCTCGGGCACAACTATCTCGCCAGCTCGTTTCTGTCACCGCTGCTCAACCGGCGCACCGACGAGTTCGGGGGCTCATTGCAGAACCGCGCGAAGGTGGCCAGGGGTGTGGTGCGGGCCGTGCGCGATGCCGTCGAGAGCCACGGCGGCGCCAAGATCGCCGTCACCGCCAAGCTGACCATGACCGACGGGGTGCGTGGCGGTATCCCGCTCGACGAGGCGTTGCAGACCGCGAAGTGGCTGGAAGAAGACGGCGGTCTGGACGCCATCGAGCTGACCGCCGGCAGCTCACTGGTCAACCCCATGTACCTGTTCCACGGCGATGCCCCGATCAAGGAGTTCGCGGGCGCCTTCACCCCACCGATCAGCTGGGGCATGCGGATGACCGGCAAGAAGTTCCTGCGGGAATACCCCTACCGCGAGGCGTACCTGCTACGGCATGCCCGGGCATTTCGGGCCGAACTCGACATGCCGCTGATCCTGCTCGGCGGTATCACCAATCGGGAAACGATGGACAAGGCGATGGCCGAGGGTTTCGAGTTCGTCGCGATGGGCCGTGCGCTGCTGGCCGAGCCGGATCTGGTCAACCGCATCAAGGCCGATTCGTCGGTCAGGTCGGCATGTACGCACTGCAACCGATGCATGCCGACGATCTACACCCACACCCACTGCGTGGTCACCGGGGCACCGGATACCTTGACGTCCTGAGGCCGTCCGCCAGAGCGACGGTATGGTCGCGCCCGAACCGGCGGCAGCGACCATATCGTTGCTCTCGGCGAGCCGAACGGTGACCTCGGAGCAGGAATTGCATTGGCGTACCGGATACAGTTGGTCCCGATGAGCCGCCCCGGAACGCCCGCGCTGACCGTTCGATACGAAGGATCGACTCGGACCTTCTCTGCAGGCAATGACGTCGTCGTCGGTCGCGACCTGCGCGCCGACGTACGTATCGCCCACCCGCTGATCTCGCGCGCCCACCTGGTCTTGCGCTTCGACCAGGGTCGTTGGATCGCCATCGACAACGGCAGCCTCAACGGCATGTACGTCAACGGTCAGCGGGTGCCCACGCTGGACATCACCGACGGCCAGCACGTCAACGTCGGCAATCCGGACGGACCGCAACTGGCCTTCGAGGTCGGCCGCCATCAGGGTGCGGTGGGCAGCCCGCCCCCGACGCAGGCCGTCCCGACACCGACCGGTCCCCGTCCCAGCGCATCCTGGCCGACGCAGGCACCGATGCAGCCGCCCCCACCGCCGCAGGCTCCGCCGGCCTGGCCGACCGGGGCCACCCCGTCGCAGCAGCCGCCGCGCTACCCATCCGGTCCGCAGCCTTACCAGCCGACCGGGCAGCAGCCCTATCAGGGCGCGCCGCAGCAGGGCTACCCGCCGCCACCGCAGCCGACCGTGTCGCGCTCGCAGCCGACTTACATCCCGCCCGCCGATCCCTCGCAGACCGCGATGGGACCGACAGCGGTGCCCCGCCCGTCAGAGAACAATCTCGCAACGAGCATGCTCAAGATCCTGCGCCCCGGAAAGGCTCCGGAGGTGCCACCGGGCGGGATCAAGATCGGTCGCGCCACCGACAACGACATCGTCATCCCCGACGTCCTGGCTTCTCGGCACCACGCCACCTTGGTCTCCGGCCCGGGCGGCACCGAGATCCTCGACAACCGCAGCATCAACGGGACCTTCGTCAACGGTCAACGCGTCGACGATGCGCTGCTGCGTGAGGGTGACGTGGTCACCATCGGCAACGTCGACCTGGTATTCACCGGCGGCACGCTGGTCCGCGGCTCGGAAACCCAGGCGGCCACCCGCACCGGCGGCCTTGAGGTCCGCGGTCTGACGTGGACCATCGAGGGCAACAAGACGCTGCTCAACAACATCTCCATCGACGCCCGGCCGGGCACGCTGACGGCGGTGATCGGACCGTCGGGTGCCGGCAAGTCGACCTTCGCCAAACAGGTCGCCGGTCTGACCCACCCGACATCGGGCACGGTGTCCTTCGAGGGCCACGACATCCACGCCGAGTACGCCTCGCTGCGCTCCCGAATCGGGATGGTCCCCCAAGACGACGTGGTGCACGGTCAGCTGACCGTCAAGCAGGCGCTGATGTATGCCGCCGAGCTGCGCCTGCCGCCCGACACCACCAAGGAGGATCGCGAACGCGTGGTCCTGCAGGTCCTCGAAGAACTCGAGATGACCAAGCACCTGGAAACCCGGGTGGACAAACTCTCCGGTGGCCAGCGCAAGCGCGCCTCGGTGGCACTGGAGCTACTGACCGGGCCCTCGTTGCTGATCCTCGACGAGCCCACCTCGGGTCTGGATCCGGCGCTGGATCGCCAGGTCATGACGATGCTGCGCCAGCTCGCCGACGCCGGTCGTGTGGTGCTGGTGGTGACGCACTCGCTGACCTATCTCGACGTCTGCGATCAGGTGCTGCTGCTGGCGCCGGGCGGTAAGACCGCGTTCTACGGGCCGCCCAGCCAGATCGGTCCCGAGTTGGGCACCACGAACTGGGCCGACATCTTCTCGTCGGTCGCCGGCGACCCGGACACCTCGCACCAGAACTACCTGGCCCGCAGCGGTCCGCTGCCGCACGCCGAGGCCTCCGAACAGCCCGCCGACCTGGGCAAGCCTGCGAAAACGAGTGTGCGCAGGCAGTTCTCCACCATCGCCCGGCGCCAGATGCGGCTCATCATCTCCGACCGCGGCTACTTCGCGTTCCTGGCGGTGCTGCCGTTCATCATGGGTGTGCTGTCGCTGTCGGTGCCCGGCACCGTCGGCTTCGGGGTGCCGAACCCGATGGGTGATGCGCCCAACGAGCCCGGTCAGATCCTCGTGCTGCTCAACGTCGGTGCCATCTTCATGGGTACCGCGTTGACCGTGCGTGACCTGATCGGTGAGCGCGCCATCTTCCGCCGCGAGCAGGCGGTCGGCTTGTCGACGACGGCGTATCTGATGGCCAAGGTCTGCATCTACGCGGTGTTCGCCATCATCCAGTCCTCGATCGTCACGGCGATCGCGGTGCTGGGCAAGGGCGGTCCCACGCAGGGCTCGCTGTCGTTCCTGCCCCCGACTGCCGAGCTGTTCCTGGTGATGGCGGCGACGACGGTGACCGCGGCCATGGTCGGTCTGGCGCTCTCGGCGTTGGCCAAGTCCAACGAGCAGATCATGCCGCTGCTGGTGGTTGCCGTGATGAGCCAGCTGGTGTTCTCCGGCGGCATGATCCCGGTGACCGACCGTCTGGTGCTCGACCAGCTGTCCTGGTTCACCCCGGCGCGCTGGGGCTTCGCCGCATCGGCCTCCACGGTGGACCTGATCCATCTGGTGCCGGGCCCGCTGACCCCCAAGGACGCGCACTGGGAGCACACCTCGTCGGTCTGGTGGTTCGACATGGGCATGCTGGCGCTGCTGAGCGTCGCCTATCTGACCTTCGTGCGCTGGAAGATCCGGCTCAAGGCGGGCTAACTCCCTGCGATTTTTGGTTTTTAAGCCCCCCCCATTGCGGGGGGAA
>JAEXZY010000003.1 GCA_023404955.1 Actinomycetes bacterium | reverse complement strand
CCCCGGGGCCCGCCCCGGGCCGGGGGTTCCCAGGGGCCCCCCCCGGCGCCGGCGATCTACCGACCTTCCCAGCGGTCCCGGCGGTCACTGCCGGCGACGGGTGCGCGTGTGACATCTGCATCCGCGGTGGGAGCGTGGACAGCGCCACCGCCCTGCGAGGCGGCCCAATCGGTACCGGCGCATAGGAGGTCGGACGGCACCGGGATCTGGTTGGGCAGCGGCACCGGCAGACCCGGGATCGACGGGAGATTCAGCGGAGACGGCGCAATCAGATTGGAGACTCCGGTCGCCAGCAGCGGGGTCACCGGGTCCGGCAACGCGGGCCCGGCAATGGAGACCGCGGCAGGGGCGCCGGGCGCGGGCGCCGGCGGCGGAGGCAGAACTCCGGCCACCGACGATGCGGCGTCTTGCACGGTGCGCATCACTCCGGGCGGAGTCAGTAGATCGCGGACCGTCAACGAGTTGCCCGGCGTGCCAGGGATCGGAGACGACGGGGCACCACCGTTGACACCCACCGACGCGGGCGGGGTCGGCGGCACCGGCGGCGTCGCAGCAGCGGCAGGAACAGTCACCGCACCACCGGGACCACCTGGCACCGGCGGGGTCACCGCACCAGCAGGAACAGTCACCGCACCACCGGGACCACCCGGCACCGGCGGCGTCACCCCACCAGCAGGAACAGTCACACCACCACCGGGACCACCCGGCACCGGCGGGGTCACCCCACCAGCAGGAACAGTCACCGCACCACCGGGACCACCCGGCACCGGCGGCGTCACCCCACCAGCAGGAACCGCCACACCACCACCGGGACCACCCGGCACCGGCGGCATCACCGCACCTGCGTCGCCGATGACCGGAGCAGCGGGAACGCCGGGAGCACCCGGACCCGCAGTGCCAGCGGCAGCAGCGACCGGAGCGCCAGGAACACCAGGGCCACCCGGAGCGCCCCCTCCGCCTACCCCACCGGCCGGAACGCCAGGTGAGCCCGGAGCCGGAGGCGTCACCGCGCCAGCGTCGCCGATGACCGGAGCAGCGGGAACGCCGGGAGCACCCGGACCCGCAGTGCCAGCGGCAGCAGCGACCGGAGCGCCAGGAACACCAGGGCCACCGGGAGCGCCCGCTCCGCCTGCTCCACCGGCCGGAACGCCAGGTGCACCTGGAACCGGAGGCGTCGCCAAACCAGCCTCACCCACCACCGGAGCACCCGGCACACCCGGAACCGGAGGCGTCGCGATCTCCACCGACGAACCCGCCGGAACCGCAGGCACACCCGGAGCAGGCGGCGTCACCACACTCGACGAACCCTGCACAGGAACACCCGGCGCACCCGGAGCAGGCGGTGTCACAACCTCCACCGACGAACCCGCCGGAACCGCAGGCACACCCGGAGCAGGCGGCGTCACCACACTCGACGAACCCTGCACCGGAACACCCGGCGCACCCGGAGCAGGCGGCGTCGCAATCTCCACCGACGAACCCGCCGGAACCGCAGGCACACCCGGAGCAGGCGGCGTCACCACACTCGACGAACCCTGCACAGGAACACCCGGCGCACCCGGAGCAGGTGGCGTCGCAATCTCCACCGACGAACCCGCCGGAACCGCAGGCGCGGGAGGTGCCGGCGGAGAGAAGGTTTCGGCCGAACTGACAGACGGCGTCCCGGGAGTGGGCGGAGCGGGCGGGGAGAAGGTCTCGACAGAGTTGGCAATCGGCGTCGCGGGGCCGCCCGGAGCAGGCGGTGTCGTTACGCCTGACTCACCGACGATCGGAGCGCCTGGCACACCTGGGGCCGGCGGCGCGATCGCACCCGACTCACCCACCACCGGAGCTCCCGGGACACCTGGGGCCGGCGGCGTCACACCCTCCACCGACGAACCCACCGGAGTCGCCGGGACGCCCGGAGCAGGCGGTGCCGTCACCCCTGACTCACCCATCACCGGAGCTCCCGGCACACCCGGAGCCGGCGGCGTCACACCCTCCACCGACGAACCCACCGGAGTCGCCGGGACGCCCGGAGCAGGCGGTGCCGTCACCCCTGACTCACCCACGATCGGAGCACCCGGCACACCCGGAACAGGCGGCGCGCCAACACCCACCGGAGCACCCAGCGGCGCACCCGGAACACCAGGAGCCGGCGGCGCCACCGCACCCGACTCACCCACCACCGGCGCACCCGGCAGACCCGGAGCAGGGGGCGCAACATCACCTGCGGCAGCGGCAAGGGGGGCGCCCGAAGCACCACCGGCGCCCGGTGTTACTGCACCGCCTGCACCCTCGGCCGGTGCACCGACACCCGGCAGCCCGGCCGGCGTCACCGCGCCTGCGTCACCAATGACCGGCGCACCGGGAACACCCGGAACCGGCGGCGCACCCGCACCCACCGGCACACCCACCGGCGCACCCGGCACACCCGGAACCGGCGGCACACCCGCACCCACCGGCACACCCACCGGTGCACCGGGCACACCCGGAACCGGGGGCAGCGCTGCTCCGGCGTCGCCGACGATCGGCGCGCCGGGCACGCCCGGAAGCGGCGGGCCGGCGTTGACCAGAGGTGTGGCGATCGGTCCGCCGGGCACCGGCGGTGCCGGCGGTGTGACGCCCGCAGCCGGCGTGACCGTCGCGCCCGGAGGCACCGGCGGAACCGGGGGCGTCGCACCTCCAGCCGACGTGGACACCGGAGTGCCCGGAGTGCCCGGCGCGGGCGGCGTGACACCCGATGACGACGTGGACACCGAGGCCGGCGGGCGCGGGGGCGTCGGCGGCAGGCCCGCCAACGAGGAACTGGCCGGCGGCACCACCACGGGCGGGGTCGGCTGACCGGGCCCGGCAGTGAACGACGACGCGGCGTTCTGCAAGGCCTGAGGGATGTCAGCAGGGCGACTCGCAATTTGCTGGAGGATGCCAACGCACGGCACGCCGCCCCGATTGGGCTCAGCGGCGGCCAACGGCGTCAACAGCGGCGCGCTCAAGAACATCCCCGCGCTGCCCATCATGACAACGACGATGCCCTTCTTGGTCCGTGACATTAGATCCCAGTCCTTCTGCGTCGTGCTGCAATTCCGATCAGTTACTGGGCTTACTGAACCGACAATTTGGAAAATCGCCGACGCGACAAAAGCTGCGTTATCCAACCGTTGCCAAGGAGAAGCAATCTCGTTGCGGTCGCGTCGCGCTGAACTGGGCTTATCGTTTTGGGCCATCACGTGGCGCGCCAACCTATGAAGGCACTGTGAGTTTCGGGCGGCCGCCGCAGGGATTTGTCGCGGCCGTCAGCACCGCGGAGGTGAGTCCCCTCCGCAAACCCGTCTGCCATCGTTGCGCCAGTGCGTTTTTCGCGCCCCGGATCGGCAACGGCGGAGTTCCGCCGCGAAGCCGTGGTGGAGCGCCGACGGAGGGGGCGGGGCGATGGGCGTCTGAACCCCAGCGTTCATGGCCACGTTGCTGACGCGCTCTGACGCACATCACACGGTCAAGGGACCAATGGCCCTGTCACCGCGCTTGCGAACCGCGCAGGCTGTCAGCAGACGAAGTGGAGGTGAGATGACCACGCCGCGGATCGGGTGCGAGCTGATCGTCGATGCGTTGCAGGTGGCTTGTCGGGCGCCGTCGTTTCACAACACCCAGCCCTGGCGCTGGACGCTGACTGGAAACACCGTCGACCTGTACCTCGATCCGGCGCGACGCGCCGAGGCGGCGGATCCCAGCGGACGCCAGGCGCTGTTGAGCTGCGGTGCCGTCCTGGATCACTTCCGGGTCGCCATCGCGGCGTCGGGACAGTCGGGCGTCGTTACACGTTTCCCTGATCCGCAAGACTCGCACCACCTCGCCCGCATCACGCTCACTCCGGCAGCCGCGGTGAACCCCGCACAGCGTGACCGGGTCGACGCCATCATGGCGCGTCGCACGGACCGCCTCCCATTCCTCGAACCCCCCAGCCGGATCGGCGACCTGGTGGACGCGCTGCCCACCTCGGAGCACGCCGATGCCGTGCGGCTCGACATCATCGCTGAGGACCACCGACCGACGGTCGCCGAACTTTCTCGCCTGACCGACGCCGTCCGGTTGTGGGACGCCGAGTACCACAACGAATTAGATTGGTGGACAGACATTTTCGTCGCCGACGCCGGCATACCGGCCAGTGCGTTGGTTTCGGCCGCGGAAAGTGACCGGGTCGCGACGGGGCGCAATTTCCCTGTCACCGATCGGCCGGAACGGCGCACCCGGATCGCGGAGGACTGCGCCCAGCTACTGGTCGTGTCTACCGTCGATGTTTCTCGAGAAAGCGTATTGCGTTGCGGCGAAGTGCTTTCCGCACTACTTCTCGACGCCACGATGTCGGGATTGGCGACCTGCACCGTCACACATGTGACCGAACTCGCCAGCGGTCAAGAGATCGTGGCGTCGCTGACAGACAGTCACGCGATTCCGCAGGCGCTGATACGTATCGGCCGGGCGCCTGCTCTGGAATCGCCGCCACCGCCCACCCCTCGGCGCGATGTGCACGACGTCCTCCGTCTGTGCGAGGTGACGCCATGAACGCTGACACCACCTCGCCCGTCGTCGTCGGCATCGACGGCTCCACTGCAGCCCTGGAGGCCGCCCTGTGGGCGATCGACGAAGCCGAACACCGCGAGGTCGCGCTGCGCCTCATTTCGGTCGTCGACACAGCAGAGTCCGCCGATTCGGCTGGGCATGCGCTCATGTTCGCGAAGACAGCCGTCACAGACGCTGTGAAAGCCATCGAATCGACCGGACGTCCAGTCCGCATCGACGTCAGCATCGAGCGGGGACGGGTGGTGGAAACCCTTGCGCGGGCCTCGCGATCGGCGACACTGCTGTGCGTCGGCGCCCGCGGCCTCCGTCACGCCCTTCGGGGCAGGATCGGCTCGACTGCGGCTGCAGTGTCCGCCGCTGCACAGTGCCCGGTCGCCATCGTGCGCTCTCACCGGACTCACGGGCGTCGACAACGGTCCGTCGTCGTCGAACTTCCCGACCGTGCCACGGCAGGCGCGCTGCTCGAGCGCGGACTGCAGGAGGCGCACCGTCGCGGCGCCGCCGTGCAGATTCTCGCGTCGTCGCCCCGTACTGCCGACAACGTGACCCACTGGGAACGCCGTCTCGCCGAATCACAGCGCAGATACCCGCAACTCGACATCAATTCCGTGAGGTGCGACTCCGATGCCCTCCGCTACGTGGCAGCCAACGCCGATGACATCGCGCTGATGGTGACCAGCCGTGCGCGCCGGGGAGGCCTGACGGAATTGGTGGGAGCAGCCGGCAACGCGGCTCTCCGTGACACCGACTGTTCAATCCTGATCTGCGGTCCCCAGACCGCACTGTGACCGGAGGGCCGACCGCTGACCGATGACGCCGTGAGCAAGGTGACCGTCTTCCTCGTCGATGACCACGAGGTGGTCCGTCGCGGGCTGATCGAGCTCCTCTCCGCAGACAACGACCTCGATGTGATCGGCGAGGCCGGTTCGGTGTCCGAGGCGCTGGCCCGGATTCCGGCTCTGCAACCCGACGTGGCGGTGCTCGACGTCCGACTGCCGGACGGCAACGGCATCGAACTGTGCCGAGATCTGTTGTCCCAGTTGCCCAATCTGCGTTGCCTGATGCTCACTTCGTACACCTCCGACGAAGCCATGCTCGACGCGATCCTCGCCGGCGCCAGCGGGTACGTGGTCAAGGACATCAAGGGCATGGAGCTCGCCCGGGCCATCAAAGAGGTTGGAGCTGGCCGATCGCTGCTCGACAACCGCGCCGCTGCAGCACTGATGGCGACGGTCCGCGGCGGCGGGCGCGCGAACGATCCCCTGTCGAACCTCACCGATCAAGAGCGAGTACTGCTCGACCTGCTCGGCGAAGGATTGACCAACCGGCAGATCGCCGCGCGAATGTTTCTGGCCGAGAAGACGATCAAGAACTACGTCTCACGCCTGCTGGCCAAACTCGGCATGGAGCGGCGCACGCAGGCCGCCGTGTTCATCTCCAAACTCGAGCGGCAAAGGGCTCACCCCGGCGGCAGTCCATTGGGCTAGGCCGCGGGGTCAGCGGGACCGCAGCCACACCGCGGTGTCCGGCGGCAGAACGGCCTGCACGCCGGGCGCCGAGGCCAGCATCACCGATGCCGACTCGGGCAGCGGCACGTCAGCCTCGCCTGTGTTGACCCAGCACTGCGCGGCGCCACGCTCGAACGCGACGACCCCGGTCGGCGTGGTGAGCCACTTGAGGTCGCCCGCGTCATGCCACAACTCCGGGCGCAGGCCGAGGGCTCGACGGTAGAGGTTGAGCGTCGAATCGGCGTCGCCGTCCTGCGCCTCCACACTGTGCTCGGCCCAGTGCCCCGGCTGCGGCAGCCACGTGACGACGGCGGGGTCCGCGGCGAAGCCGTAGGGCGCATCGGTTGCGTTCCACGGCAACGGGATTCGGCACCCGTCGCGGCCCACATCGGTGAACCCGGACTGCACCCACGTCGGGTCCTGGCGCACCTCGTCGGGGAGATCCTCCACCTCCTCGAGCGCCAGCTCCTCCCCCTGGTAGATGTAGGCGGTGCCAGGCAGTGCGAGTTGCACGAGCGCAGCGGCGCGCGCTCGTCGCCGGCCGATGAGGTGGTCGGGATCTTCGGCGGCCCAGCGGCCCCGCTCCCAATCGGTCTCGATCAGGTGGGCCGGCTGAGAGCGAGAAAACCGGGTGACGGTGCGCGTGACGTCGTGATTGGACAGCACCCACGTCGGCGGTGCTCCGACCGTGGCGGCGGCGCTGATCGCGTCGTCGACGACCGTCCGCAGGACCTCGGCGCGCCACGGGGCCCGCAGGAAGTCGAATTGAAACGCGGTGTGCAGCTCGTCAGGTCGCAAGTATCGGGCGAGCCGTTCGTTGCTCGGCACCCACGCTTCGGCGATGAAGATGCGCTCGGGTGTGTAGCGCTGCGCCACCGCCCGCCATCCCCGGTAGATCTCGTGCACACCGTCCTGATCCCAGGCGGGATGCCCGGCGCGGGACTGCACGAGGCTCTGTGCGGCATCGTCGGGATCGGCGGTGTCGGGCAGGCCGTCGGCCTTGATCATGCCGTGTGCCACATCGATGCGGAATCCATCCACGCCGCGGTCGAACCAGAACGTCAGGATGTCTTCGAACTCTGCCCGCACCTCGTCGTTGTCCCAGTTGAGGTCTGGTTGGCCGGGTGCGAACAGATGCAGATACCACTGCCCGTCAGCAAGTCGCGTCCACGCCGGCCCGCCGAACACGCTCTGCCAGTTGTTGGGTGGCAGCTCACCGTCGGGCCCGCGGCCGGAGCGGAAGTGGTAGCGCTGCCGCGCCCCGGGTTCGTCAGCCACCGCGGCCTGAAACCACGCGTGCTGATCGGAGGTGTGATTGGGCACGATGTCGAGCAGCACCCGGATACCCAGCTCGTGCGCCTCGGCGATCAGCGCCTGAGCATCAGCCAACGTGCCGTAGGCCGGCTCGATGTCGCGGTAATCAGAGACGTCGTACCCCGCGTCGGCCATCGGCGAGGGATACCAAGGGTTGATCCAGATCGCGTCGACGCCCAGCTGCGCGAGATACGGCAGGCGGCTTCGAAGGCCTGCCACATCTCCGATGCCGTCGCCGTTGCCGTCGGCGAAGCTGCGGATGTAGACCTGATACACGACGGCGGTCTGCCACCACGAGGATTCGGCGGGGGCCACGGCACTCCTTCTGCACACTTGCGGATGTGCGTCCACGGTAGTGAACCCGGCAGCGACACGACAGCTGAGCCACTTTCGGGGCGGCCACCACCGCGTGCCGCGCCGATGCGACACCACGGCGCAGGAGTTCCTGTGAACTGTGACACACTCGTCGCTGTACCGAATGTGCTGGTCGTGGCCCTCGTGCGCAGGATCTCGGGAACCGCGACGTCATAGACGAGGACGAGATGAAACGAATCCAGTTCGCCCGCGGGCGACGACGTCGGGCAATAGCGCTGGCAAGCGCGCCTCTGCTCGCCGCCACGTTGTTGTCCGGCTGCGGCAGCGACGGCGGGCCACCGACGCTGACGTGGTACATCCTTCCCGACAACGGCGGTTCGGCCGCGCGAGCCCAGGAGTGTGAGGCCGCCTCGAACGGCGCCTACCGGGTGCGCATCGAATCGCTTCCGTCGACGGCGACCGCGCAGCGGGAGCAGATGGTGCGCCGGCTCGCCGCCGGAGACACCTCCATCGATCTGGTCAGCATGGACGTCGTCTTCACCGCCGAGTTCGCGAATGCAGGCTTCCTGCGCCCCTACACCCCAGAGGAGACGCAGCGGCTGACCGCCGGAATGCTGCCCGCCCCGCTGGAGACCGGCAAGTGGGAGGACAAGCTCTACGGCGCCCCCTACAAATCCAACGCCCAGCTGCTCTGGTACCGAAAGTCGGCGGCCGCCGCAGCCGGGGTCGATCCGACCAGCCCCACCTTCACGTGGGACGAAATGATCAAAGCGGCTGTCGGACAACAGAAAAAGGTCGCTGTGCAGGCACAGCGCTACGAGGGCTACACGGTGCTGATCAACGCGCTCGTGCTCTCCGGCGGTGGCGCCCTCCTCGAAGACGTGCAGGCGGGGCGCAACGCCAAGCCGTCGCTGGCCAGCCCGGCCGGCGAGAAGGCCGCCGAGATCGTCGGCACCCTCGGACGCTCCCCTGCCGCGCCGACGGACATGTCCAACGCGTCAGAGGAACAAGCCCGCACCAACTTCCAGTCCGCCCAGGGCATGTTCATGGTCAACTGGCCCTACGTGCTGGCCGCGGCGCGCAGCGGCGTCGAGGAGGGCACGCTCGAGCAGTCCGTCGTCGACGACATCGGCTGGGCCCGCTACCCCCGGGTGTCCCCCGACCGGCCGAGTGCGCCACCGCTCGGTGGGGCGAACCTCGGTGTCGGCGCCTACACCAAACATCCGGATCAGGCGGTCGCGCTCGTCGAGTGCATCAACGCCGAGCCGAAGGCCACCCAGTACATGCTCGACGAGAGCGAACCCTCGCCCTACGCCGCGTCATACGACGATCCGAAGATCCGCGAGGAGTACGCCAACGCCGACCTGATCCGCGAATCGATCGGCGACGGCGGCCCCCGGCCACCGACCCCCTTCTACACCGACATCTCGGGCGCGATCCAGCAGACCTGGCATCCGCCGGCCTTGGTGAACGGCGACACCCCGGAAAGGACTGACCAATTCATGGCTGACGTTTTGGCGGGCAGGCGGCTGCTGTGACGACACTCCAGACTCCGCCGCTGCAGAAGGAGCCGGGCGAACCCTCGGTCAGCGAGCGCGCCAAAGGTGAGCGCCGGCTCGGGCTCTACCTGACGCTGCCGTCCTACATCGTCATGCTCCTGGTCACCGCGTACCCGCTTGGGTATGCGCTGGTGTTGTCGCTGTACAACTTCCGGCTGACCGACCCGGAAGGCCGCAGCTTCGTCGGCCTGCGCAACTACGGGGTGATCCTCACCGACCCGGTGTGGTGGAACGACTTCGTCACCACAGTGGCGATCACCGTCGTCACCGTCGCGGTCGAACTCGTCCTCGGATTCTGGTTCGCATTCGTGATGCTGCGCATCGTGCGCGGACGCGGACCGCTGCGCACCGCGATCCTGATCCCCTACGGCATCGTCACCGTCGTGTCGGCGTTCATCTGGCGCTACGCCTTCGCGATCGACTCGGGCTTCGTCAATCAGTGGCTGAACCTCACCGATTTCGACTGGTTCGGCGACCGCTGGTCGGCGATCTTCGTCATCTGCCTGTCGGAGATCTGGAAGACCACGCCGTTCATCTCGCTGCTGCTGCTCGCCGGGCTCGTCCAGGTGCCCGAGGACATGCAGGAGGCCGCGAAGGTCGACGGCGCGACCGCCTGGCAGCGCCTGTGGAAGGTCACGCTGCCCAACATGAAAGCCGCGATCATGGTCGCGCTGCTGTTCCGCACCCTCGACGCCTGGCGCATCTTCGACAACCCGTACGTGATGACGGCGGGCGCCAACAACACCGAGACGATCTCGTTCCTGGCCTACCGGCAGAACGTGACGCTGGTGAATCTCGGCATGGGTTCGGCGGTTTCGGTGCTGCTGTTCCTGTCGGTCGTGGCCATCGCGTGGATCTTCATCAAGGTCTTCAAAACCGACCTGTCGCAAGTCAGGGGTGACCAGTGACCAAGAGCACCAAGTGGTGGACGATCGCCGGCATCGTCATCGTGATCTACAGCTTCTTTCCGATGCTGTGGATGATCAGCCTGGCGTTCAAACCGCCGTCGGACATCGTCTCGGGCAAGCCGTCGTTCCTTCCGAGTTCGTTCACGCTGGACAACTTCAAGCAGATCTTCAGCAACGAGCTGTTCACGCGCGCACTGATCAACTCGATCGGCATCGCGATCATCGCGACGGTTATCTCGGTGATCATCGCCATGTTCGCCGCGTATGCGATTGCGCGCCTGGAGTTCCCGGGTAAGAAGCTGCTGCTCTCCCTCGCCCTGGGCATCGCGATGTTCCCGCAGGCCGCGCTGGTCGGTCCGCTGTTCGACATGTGGCGCGGGCTGGGCATCTACGACACCTGGCTGGGCCTGATCATCCCCTATCTGACGTTCGCGCTGCCGCTCTCCATCTGGACGATGTCGGCGTTCTTCCGCCAGATCCCGTGGGAGATGGAACACGCCGCGCAGGTGGACGGAGCCACGCAGTGGCAGGCGTTCCGCAAGGTGATCGTGCCGCTGGCCGCGCCGGGTGTGTTCACCACCGCGATCCTGACGTTCTTCTTCTGCTGGAACGACTTCCTGTTCGCGATCTCACTGACGTCGACCGACAGCGCACGCACGGTGCCCGCGGCACTGGCGTTCTTCCAGGGCGCCTCGTATTTCGAGTCGCCGGTCCCCTACATCATGGCCGCGTCGGTGATCGTGACGATCCCCGTCGTCATCCTCGTTCTCATCTTCCAGCGGCGCATCGTCGCCGGCCTGACTTCCGGAGCAGTGAAGGGATAACCCCATGGCAGCAATCACGATGCGCAATATCGTCAAGAAGTACGGCGACGGGTATCCGGCCGTCAACGACGTCAGCCTAGACATCGCCGACGGCGAGTTCATGATCCTGGTCGGTCCCTCGGGCTGCGGAAAGTCCACGCTGCTGCGGATGATCGTCGGCCTGGAGGACATCTCGTCTGGCGACATGATGATCGGCGACAATCGGGTCAACGACAAAGCACCACGCGATCGCAACCTCTCGATGGTGTTCCAGAACTACGCCCTCTACCCGCACCTGACCGTGTTCGAGAACATCGCCTTCCCCCTTCGCTTGTCGGGCAAGTTGTCCGACGACGAAATCCGCAAGCGAGTCACCGAGGCCGCCAAGACGCTGGAACTGGGTGAGCACCTGGACCGCAAGCCGGCCAATCTCTCCGGTGGCCAGCGGCAGCGTGTCGCGATGGGCCGGGCGATCGTCCGGGAAGCCGACGCATTCCTGTTCGACGAGCCGCTGTCGAACCTCGATGCGAAGTTGCGCGGTCAGATGCGCACCGAGATCCTGCGGCTGCAGCGCAAACTCGGGGTCACGACCGTCTACGTCACCCACGACCAGACCGAGGCCATGACCCTCGGAGACCGGGTCGCAGTGCTGAAGAAGGGTGTGCTGCAGCAGGTGGCCAGCCCGCGGGAACTCTACGACCAGCCGGTCAATCTGTTCGTCGCCGGCTTCATCGGCTCCCCTCCGATGAACTTCGTGCCGGCGCGGGTCCGGGGCAACGAGCTCGAACTGCCGTTCGTGACGATCCCGCTGCGCGAGGAATGGCGCGGCGCCGTCTCCGACGGCACGCTCTACATCGCCGGGATCCGGCCGGGCGCCTTCGAAGACGCCGAATTCGTCGACGACGACAAGCGTTCCCGCGGTGTGACGTTCGACGTCACCGTCGACATGGTGGAGTGGCTGGGCAACGAGCAATACGCCTTCGTGCCCTTCGACGCGACTCCGGAGATCAAGGACCAGCTGGCGGAGTTGGCCAAGGACCTCGACAGCGAGCAGCTGCGCACTCAGCTGTGCGTAGAACTCGATCCGCTGAGCAGGGTCCGCGCCGGAGACACGGCCACGCTGTGGCTCGACGCCGAGCGGTTGCACCTTTTCGATCCGCAGAGCGGTGAAAACCTCACGCGGACAAGCCAGTCCAATGGCCGGCACGCGGCGCCCGCCGGCTGAGCCCACGAGCGAACCCGCTCATGGCCGCCCCTGAGCTGCGGCTGCGCGCTCCGTGCCCGGAACTGCTGGCGCTGCCCTGGGACCGGCCGCTGGGCGACTGGGCCGCGCCACAGGTGCCGCTGCGGACTCTGCCGGTGGGGCCGAGCCGGCACCTGGTGCGGTTCGTCGAGTGCGACGGTGAGTTGTGGGCACTCAAGGAGCTGCCGCCGCGGATCGCCGGCCGCGAGTACGACGTGCTGCGGACGCTGGAAGACATGGGGCTGAATGCCGTTCGGCCCGCCGGACTGGTGTTCCAACCCGACTTCGACACCGCCATCCTGCTGACCCGCTACCTCACCGGGTCGTGGCAGTACCGCCGGATGTTCATGCGCTTGCCGCCCGATGCGCCCAAACACCGGGCGAGGTTGTTCGACGCGATGGCAACCTTGCTGGTGGAACTTCACCGTCACGGCGTGTTCTGGGGTGACTGCTCGCTGGCGAACACGTTGTTCTCGCGCGACGGGCAGGTGTTGCAAGCGTTCCTGGTCGACGCCGAGACCAGCGAGGTGCACCCCAGCCTGTCCAACGGCCAACGCGCCCAGGACATCGACATCACGGTCGAGAACGTGGCCGCGGGCCTGCTCGATGTCGCCGCGCGGTTGGATCGGCCGGAACTCCAATCGGGCTTCATCGCGGAAGCCCTCGCGATCCGGGAACGCTACGAGCAACTGTGGGAACTGCTGCATGCGGCACCGACCTTCGGCTTCGCCGACCGTTACCGAGTGGAAGGTACGATCCGCAAGCTCAACGAGCTCGGCTTCGCCGTCGACGAGGTCTCCCTGCAACCGGTCACCTCGGGCGCCGACGAGCTGCGTCTGCACGTCGCCGTCGGCGACCGGCGCTACCACGCCACGCAGCTGCAGCGGCTGACCGGCCTGGACGTCGGCGAAGGGCAGGCCCGCATCCTGCTCGGCGATCTGCATGCCTACCAGGGCCAGTTGTGCCAAGAGGCGGGCCACGACGTCGACGAGCGCACCGCGGGACAGCTCTGGGTGATGGAGGTGGCGACTCCCACCATGCATCGGGCGCACGCTGCCCTCGGCCGCACCGGCACACCGATCCAGGCCTATTGCGATCTGCTCGAGGTCCGGTGGCTGCTCTCCGAGCGGGCCGGCCACGACGTCGGAACCGAGCGGGCGCTGCAGGCGCTGGCCGGCACGGGGGTGCCGTCGGAGTCGGCGGCGCAGTTGGCAGTGGTCGAGATCCCGACCGAGCCGTTCGCCGTGCTCGACGACGATTGACGTCCGCGGTCGCCCGACGCCGCAACAACCGCAGATGTGTTTCAATGCAGGCAATCTGTCCGCATCTGCGAAAGAAGCCCCATGCCGGCGATCCGGATCAAAGAGGCCGCCACCCTGCTCGGCGTCAGCGACGACACGGTGCGCCGGTGGGTCGACAGCGGCGCGCTGGCCGCGTCGACAGACGACGCCGGGCGCAAAGTCATCGCCGGCGTTGATCTGGCAGAGTTCGCCGTCCGACAGGCCACCCCGCCTCCCGATCCCCTCGGGAGGGCCAGCTCGGCGCGCAACCGCTTCGTCGGGCTGGTGACGAAGGTGACCTCCGACCGGGTGATGAGCGAGGTCCAGCTGCAGTGCGGACCGTTCACGGTGGTGTCCTTGATGAGTACGGAGTCGGTCACCCAGCTGGGGCTGGAGCCGGGCGTCATCGCCGTCGCTGCGGTGAAGGCCACCACGGTGATCGTCGAAACGGCGGGCGAACGGTGACGAGAGCTCTGGTGGCTGCGCTGGTCGCGATCGTCGTGGCGTGTGCCGGATGTTCGTCCCCGCCACAGAGCACGGGCCTCACCGTGTTCGCCGCAGCCTCCCTCAAGTCGGTGTTCACCGACCTGGGTAAGGAATTCGAGAAGGATCACCCCGGCACCACCGTGACGTTCAGCTTCGCCGGCTCGTCCGATCTCGTGACGCAGCTGACGCAGGGAGCGGCGGCCGACGTGTTCGCCTCCGCCGACACCACCAACATGTCCAAGGCAGTGTCGGCGGGCCTGGTCTCCGGCGAGCCGGTGAACTTTGCGGCCAACCGGCTGACCATCGTGACGCCCCCTGGAAATCCCTCGCGCATCGGCTCTTTCGCCGATCTGGCCCGTCCGGGGGTTCAGGTGGTCGTGTGCGCGCCGCAGGTGCCCTGCGGCGCGGCCGCTCGACGGCTGGAGACGACCACCGGCGTGACGCTGACACCGGTGAGTGAGGAATCCTCGGTCACCGACGTCCTCGGCAAGATCACGTCAGGACAGGCCGACGCCGGATTGGTGTACACCACCGACGCGCGGTCCGCCGGGTCGAAAGTCGACACGATCGCGTTCCCCGAATCCTCCCGCGCCGTCAACACCTATCCGATCGCAGCGCTGAACGACGCGGCAAACCGTTCAGGCGCACAGCAATTCATGGATCTGGTCACTGGTCCGCGCGGCCGCGAAACGTTGGCGGCAGCCGGCTTCGCAGCGCCGTGACGCAGCGGCGACGCCCCGGGGGCGCGGTACCCGTCGGACTCCCCAGCTGGGTTCACGTTCCGGCACTGCTCGGCGCGGCGTTCCTGATCGTCCCGCTGCTGGCGATCGTCGCCCGGGTCGACTGGGCGCACTTCATTCCGCTGATCACCTCCGAATCAGCCCGCGCCGCATTGGTGTTGAGCATCAAGACCGCAGCCGCCAGCACGGCACTGTGCGTACTACTGGGCGGACCGATGGCGCTGACGCTGGCCCGCAGCCGGCTGCGCGGCCGGTCGGTGGTGCGCGCGCTCATCCTGTTGCCGCTGGTGCTGCCACCGGTGGTCGGTGGACTCGCGCTGCTCTACACCTTCGGCCGGCAGGGCCTGCTGGGTCACCAGCTCGAGGTGCTCGGTGTCCGGGTGGCATTCTCCACCACCGCGGTCGTGCTCGCCCAGACCTTCGTGTCGCTGCCGTTTCTGGTCCTCAGTCTCGAAGGCGCCCTGCGCACCGCGGCACAGGGCTACGAGCAGGTGGCCGCAACACTGGGCGCCGGCCCCACCACGGTGCTGCGCACCGTCACGGTGCCGCTGGTCTGGCCCGGCCTGATCTCGGGCGCCGTGCTGGCGTTCGCCCGGTCCTTGGGTGAGTTCGGCGCGACGCTGACGTTCGCCGGCTCGTTGCAGGGAGTCACCAGGACCCTGCCGCTGGAGATCTATCTGCAGCGTGAAGCCGATGCCGACGCCGCGGTGGCTCTGTCACTGCTGCTGATCGCCGTCGCGGCGGTGATCGTGGTGGTCACCGCAGGGCGCCGGGCGGCGGGGTCCCTGTCATGACCGGTGTGCAGGCTCGAATCGTGCTCGCAGAGCGCGGAATCGATCTCGAAGTCACGGTCGGCGACGGCGAGGCCGTGGCCGTGCTCGGCCCGAACGGGACGGGGAAATCCACGGTGATGCAGGCCATCGCCGGCCTCGTGCGTCCGGACAGCGGTTACGTCCGCATCGGCGACCAGGTGGTCACCGACGTGCGGGCCGGCATCTTCGTGCCCGCGCACCGGCGCGGGGTCGCGCTGCTGGCCCAGCGGCCGTTGCTCTTCCCGCATCTGAGCGTGCACGCCAATGTCGCGTATGCGCCGCGGTGCCGCGGCTTGTCCCGCCGAGCGGCGCATGAACAGGCACAGCGATGGCTCGACGCCGTCCACGCCGGTGACCTGGCCGCGCGCCGTCCCGCGCAGCTCTCGGGCGGGCAGGCGCAACGTGTGGCGCTGGCACGCGCGCTGGCCGCCGAGCCCCGGGTGCTGCTGCTCGACGAGCCATTCGCGGCACTCGACGTCGGCGCCGCAGCGGCGTTGCGACGCACGGTGCGCGATCTTCTGCAGCAGGAGTCGCGCACCGCGCTCATCGTCACCCATGACGTGCTCGATGCACTGGCCATCGCCGACACCGCAGTGGTCATCGAGGGCGGCCGTGTCGTCGAGCAGGGCGCCGTCCGATCGGTGCTGTCGGCTCCCCGCAGCGATTTCGCGGCAGGCATCGCCGGGATGAACCTGGTGTCCGGGGTGGCCGGCACCGCAACACTGCGCACGTCCTGGGGGCTCGAGCTGGCAGGAACGGGCGATGTGGAAATTGGCGCAGCCGCCGTCGCGCTGTTCTCGCCATCGGCGGTCGCCGTGCACACCGAACCCCCGCGGGCCAGCCCGCGCAACGTCGTCCCGGTCACCATCGTCGACGCGGTGCTGCAGGGCGACGCGGTCCGAATCCGGGGCGCCGATCTGCCCGACGGCAGCCCCGGCCTTGCCGCCGACGTCACCCCGGCGGCCGTGCTGGATCTGGGTCTGGAACCGGGCCGCGACGTCTTCTTCGTCGTCAAGGCGCAGGAGGTCGCGCTCCACCCCGCGCCGCATCGGACACTATGAGCCGCGCCGAGCCCCGGAAACGATGTGCGCTAGCGTCGATTCCCGCGCTCGACACGTCGACATTTGCTGACAAAGAACGTCGGGCACGCGATAGTAGGCAGTATGGGAGCGTTGTGGACATGGGCCGGTACACCCGGCGAGTAATCGCACTGGTGATCGCGCCGCTGGCGGGGGTTGTCGCCCTCACGGCGCTCCTTGCCGTGGGCCGCGTGTTGCCGGGATCGCGTGTCGCGGACGACCTCATCAACCTCGCGTTGCTGATGTACGCGACCGCGTGCGCAGGGTTTGCCGCCCGTGCCGCGTCCGGTCGGCTGCGGCGGGCCTGGGGGCTGATGGGGGTGGCTCTGTCGGCCTGGACGCTCGGGGATGCGACGTGGTTCGTCTACGAGGTGATCCTGCGCGAAGAGGTGCCTGTCCCCTCGATCGCCGACGGCTTCTACCTGCTGTTCGCAGCGCTGGCCGCCGCCGCGATGACACAGTTCGTGGTGGAACCGATGAGTCAGTCGCGCCTGCGGATCGTGCTCGACAGCATCACCGTGACGCTGTGCCTGTTCCTACTGGCCTGGATCCTGGTGCTGAACGACGTCTATGACGCGTACCGGGCGGATCGGACCGCCGTGGTGGTGGCCTTCCTCTACCCCGCCGCCGACATCGTGATGCTGACCATGGCGGTGGTGACGCTGATGCGGACCACCGGGGTCCAACGGGTGGCGATCAGCCTGCTCACCGCGGCCATCACCGTGATGACGATCGCCGACAGCGCCTACGCCGGCCTCGTGGCGCAGGACAGCTACCAGTCCGGGGATCTGATCGATGCCGCGTGGGCCTGGGCCGCGGCGCTGTTCGCCGCGGCCGCGGTGGTCAGCCGCGCAGCGCCGAGCCCCCGCGCGCCGGGCCTGCCGTCGCCGTCGAGGGCTTCTGTGTGGCTACCTTTCGTGCCACTACTGCTGGCCGGAACCATCGGGCCGATGGTCATCATGTCGGGTCTGGAGCGGTTCCTGGTGCCGGCCATCGTCGCGGCCGTCTGCGTGCGTCAGTCCATCGCCGCCTGGGAGAACCGCCGGCTGATGAGGGCCGCCGTCGACCACGCGCTGCAGGACCCCCTGACCGGGTTGGCGAACCCGACGATGTTCGGTGAGCGGCTGGCCCACGCCATGATGCTGCGGACCCGCATCGACCGCTCGGTCGCCGTGCTGGCTCTCGATCTCGACGATTTCCGCCTCGTCAACGACAACATCGGCCACGATGCCGCCGACAAGTTGCTTGTCGATGTGGGCACGCGGCTCTCGGAGACGGTGCGCCCGGGCGACACCGTGGCCCGTATCGCCGGCGACGAGTTCGCGATCCTGCTCGAAGGCCCGTATGACGCCTCCGACGAGGTCGCCCAGAGGGTCAGCGCCGCATTCGACGTCCCCTTCAGCGTGGACGGCCAGGATGTGCTGCTTCGGCCCAGCATCGGGGTCACCGTCGCCTCCATGACCGAACCCGATCTGGTGCCCGACACCGTGCAGAGGCGCGCCGTCATTGCCATGCAGGCGGCCAAACGGGCCCGCTCGCGGGAGGTGCACACCTTCACCGCCGACATGCTGGCTGCCGACGGCGATCTCGCAGAGGAGCTCGCGGAGCGGCGCCAGGGCAGCGGCGGCGCCGCTGAGCTGCAGCTTCTCGGCGAGTTGCGCAACGCCATCGACCACGACGGGCTCGGCGTCGCCTACCAGCCCAAGATCTGTTTGCGTACCGGCGAGATCGCCGGAGTGGAGGCACTGCTGCGGTGGCCGCACCCCCGCCTCGGCACCCTCCTGCCCGACGCATTCATCGGGTTGGTTCGCGAGCGCGGTCTCATCCAGCGAGTTACACGGGTCGTCGTGGACCTGGCGCTCGACGACGCGGCGCGCTGGCACGCCCACGGGCTGCGCATGCCCATCGCCGTCAATCTCTTCGCCCCCTGCCTGCGCGAGACCGATCTTCCCGAGCTCTTCTGCGAGGCGCTGGAACACCGCGGCCTGGCCGCTGATCTGCTGACCGTCGAGATCACCGAAGACGTCGTGCTCAGCGACATGAAGACGGTGACCGCGGTGCTCGGGCGATTACGCGCGCACGGCATCCGCGTGGCGATCGACGACTTCGGCAGCGGCTACTCCTCACTGTCGTACCTGCGGGACCTCCCGATCGACGAGGTGAAGCTGGACCGCCATTTCGTCGCGCCCGTCACCACCGACACGCGTGCAGCCGCCGTGATCCGCGCGGTGATCGACCTGACGCACGATCTGGGCATCACCGTGGTCGCCGAGGGGATCGAGGACGAGCAGACCGCTGACTGGCTGCGCAGACATGCCTGCGACATCGGCCAGGGTTACCTGTTCGGCAAGCCGGCCGGGGCCGCTGAGATCGCCACCATGGCTTCATCAGGGACACATGCTTGACGCCTGAGCGGGTACTCGCGCGCCGTGAACTCGTGCGAAGGAACTGGACGGTACGTGCCTGACGATCAACCCTCTGCCCAGGCGGTGACCTGCCCGGTCTGCGGGCGGGAGACACCGGTGGAACCCGAGGAGACCGAGGACGGGCTGCGGTTCACGATCGCGCCGCACGACACGGTCGGGTGAGCTGCGCTTCGCATATCGGACCGTCGGCCGCGAAACGAAGTGCTTCGGCTGATGTGGCCAACTCAGCCATGTCCACGGGGTACGCCATGGGGAGTCCTTCTTCCGATTCTTTCGCGACACGAGGAGCGCAGTGGTGTCACCCGACGTTCCCGAAGCCCAGATGTCGTCAGATCGGCAGCAGATCTTCGAGTTTCTTCAGCGCATCGACGAGGTCCAGCGCGCCGGCGGCGGCGACATCGACTCCGTTCTGCGAGACGTCAACGCGGTCACCGTTGACGCGGTGCCTGGCGCACACGGGGCCGGGCTGTCTCTGGTGGATGACGATCGCCGTGTGACCACCCTCGGCGCGACGACTGAATATGCCCTGCTCCTCGACGGCATCCAGAACGAGTACGGCGAGGGCCCCTGCCTATCGGCGGCGTGGAACAACGAGACCATTCTCATTGACGACCTGCGCACCGAAACCCGGTGGCCCCGATACCAACGCAGTGCACTCGACCACACGCCGGTGCGCTCCGTGCTGTCGGTGACGTTGCACAACGACGGCACGCGGCTGGCCGCCCTGAACCTCTACGCCTCGTCGTCAGGGGTGTTCGACACGGAATCGATCGAGCAAGCACTGATCTACGCGGCGCACACCACCGTCACGTGGAATCTGCTGCGCCGTCAGCAACAGTTTCGCAGTGCGCTCGCCAGCCGCGATGTCATCGGTCAGGCGAAAGGCATCCTGATGGAACGCTTCGGAATCGACGCCGTTCGAGCGTTCGAGTTACTGCGCCGGCTGTCTCAGGAGAGCAACACCAAGCTCGTGGACATCGCGCATCGTGTCATCGACGCTGGTGTCGGTGGGCCTTGAGACAGCACGGACACCGCAATGACGCCGTCATAACCGCCAGAACTGCACCAAGGCTTGTCTGGCAGACATTCTCAGAGCAATGCGCTTGCACTTCTCTTTCTGGGCCGTATTGTCGGACGTACGTGCTAAACGTGTGATGTCACCGCAAGAAAGACGATGAGCCGGTAAGCAGCCGGAACCCGCGGTGACGTACTAACCGCAGTAAGCGCATGTCGAGAATCCGGCGTGACCTCGTTGGTCCGATGCCAATCGCTTACCGGCGGTCCGAAAGACCTGACGCCGGTGTTTCACCGTGATCAGCTTGCTGAGAAAACAGCGAGCCCCTCCACCGTCTGATGACACCGGACGCGTCCCGTCATGACCGGAAAGTCGTGATTTCTGATGCACACTCTCGACAAGCCAATTGTCATCACCCGCAAGACCTCCCACAGCGGCGGTTACGCCGATGTCGCCGACATGTTCCGCGAACTCGGTCAGCTCGACGAGGGCTCTGCCGCTCATCAACGCCAGCGTGAAGCGATCATCGAACGCTGCCTGCCGTTGGCCGACCACATCGCCCGCCGGTTCCGCGGGCGCGGCGAAACGCATGATGACCTGGTTCAGGTGGCCCGCGTCGGATTGCTGAACGCCGTGAACCGATTCGACGTCGACACGGCTGACGATTTCCTCGCTTTCGCCGTCCCGACGATGATGGGCGAGGTGCGACGGTACTTCCGCGACCACGGGTGGGCGTTGAAGGTTCCCCGCCGACTCAAGGAACTCAACATCCGCCTCAAGAACGCGCGGGCGGAGCTGACCCATCAGCTCAACCGCGCACCGTCACCCAGCGAGTTGGCCGAGCATCTCGGTCTCGACCGTGAGCAGGTCATCGAGGGACTGATCGCCGCCGACGCGTACTCGACCCGCTCGACGGAGCAGGAGATCACCTCCGAGGGTGACGGGTTGACGATGATGGAAACCCTCGGTGGGCCGGATCCCAACTTGCAGAAGGTCGTCGACATCCACACGGTGCGCCCGCTCATCGCGGGGCTGCCGGAACGGGACCGCCTCGTGCTCAAGATGCGGTTCTTCGACAACAAGACCCAGTCGCAGATCGCCGACGAGATCGGCGTGTCCCAGATGCACGTGTCGCGATTGCTCGCACGCGCGCTGTCGACCATTCGCGAGAAAGCCAGCTGAGAGAGCAGTGGGCTGCTGCCGCGCAGGCGGGAGCAGCCCACTGTCAGCTGGCGTCGAAAAATATTGCGGGCGAAGCGCTTCGGTGAAGCCGCTCAGCGCTGGATAGCGTCGAACGCGGCCTCGAGCGTGGCGTGCAATGCGAACAGCTCACCCAGACCGATCAACCGCATCGGCCTGCTCGTCGCCGGTCCGTCTGCGACGACCATGAATTGCGTTGTCTCCCCGCATCGGTCGTGCGCGTCCACCAGTAGCCCCATGCCGACGGAGGCCAGGAAGTCCAGCGCGGCGAGGTCGATGATCATCGCCGACGGTTTCTTCTTCAGCGCCGAATCGATCTGACGGTCGAGGGCGCCGATGGTCAACATGTCGAGGTCACCGACGCATCGGATGACGACGACGGAATCGTGCCAGGAATCGGTGATGATGCACGGAGACGGCGTCGCCGCCGGCTCCGGCATGGATGGAATGGACGACATGGCAACTCCCGATCGCTGGTGCTGAAGCGCTGCGTCTCACGGGCTGCTGATTCTGAACCATAACGATGGGGCGCGTCATGATCAGTGTATACGCGTTTACGCGAATCAGGCGACGGTCAGCGAGGGCTGATCGATTCGAGGGCGAACGTGCGGACCGGACCGGCGACGGTGGACCGGCACATCGAGATCAGCGGCTCGGACATGTGCTCGATCAGCACCACCTCGACCGGCCCGGCCACTCCGTCGAGCACCACCCGGATGCAATTGTCCCGATGGTCGACCGATATCGGTGACAACGTCTGGATGCGCTCCTCACCGAAGGCGTCGCGGGCGAAGTACTGCGCTGCCTGCACGGCGTGCGGCAGTGATGTCCGGCCGCGCAGGAATGTGTTGTCGAGGGTGCCGGCGAAGTACTTGTCGATGAGACCGGCGGCGTCGGTGGCGTCGATGCGGCCGTAGCACAAGCCCTCGGGCAGCACCAGCATCGTCGCGGCGAACCGGTCTCCCCCGAGATGTGAACACTCCCAGGTGATCTCGGGATAGCGAGCGGCGATCGCCGCGACTGCACCCCGGCCGCGCACCGCGCAGCATTGATCGTGGCGGCCGTGGGCACACACCGCCACGACGGGCTCGACGCAGCGCGTGCCGTCACTCCCGTCGGGAGCGATATCGAGGTAGCCGGCGGGGTCGGCGACCTCACCGTGATATAGCGCCTCGGCCCCCTCGTCGGAGAACGCCAGATACCAGCGCCACCGCGGCGGTGCGATGCGGCGGCCCGGCTTGCGGATCGCGGCGACGCGCATACCGGCAGCCTCGAAGCGACGAGCGACGGCGCGGCCCAGCGCCGGGTCGATGATCGACGGTGAGTTCAGGAAAGCCGACGGCCCCCACCCACCGCTGAGCTCCAGCAGAGCCCAGGCGTGGCCGGCGCTGGCCGTGCCGTACATCGGGTCACCGCGGGCTACGGACTGGTCGCTGCACGGCACGCGTTTCGGTAGCGCCATCGGGATCAGGCGGTCACGACGACGGCTTCGCGCAGCAGTCTGCGCACCAGCACCGTGCCGTCGTGGACGTCGAGCCCGGGCAGCGTCGACGCGTCGAGCGTGACGCCTGAGTGCAGGGCTTCCAGCGCCGGCAAGCAGATCGCCGGAAACGACATCGTGCGGTCGGCCAGCCGCAGACGCACGCGACCATCGCGCTCCGCCAGCGTGGCCCACAGCCCACGACGCCACCGCACCCGCGTCGTGTCCGGATTGTGTACCGCGTCGAGTGTCGCCAGCGGAGCCACGGCCACGGGCCGGGTCCGGTCGGCGTGCCGGCGGGCAAGCCGGGCAGCGACACCGTCGCTGAGTTCATCACCTCGGTCACCCACTGAGGCGGTGAGGGCGGCCAGAACTTTGGCCGCGTGCGCGGCGATCTCGGCGACATCGGACGGGTCGATGCCCATCGGGAGCGACGCGCGGAACTCGGCAGTGTCGGCGAGGGTGTCGACGAGGGCTCGGAGCACGTCGACACCCGTCGTCGCGGACACCCCGATGGTCAGGTGGATCGACGTCGCGTCTTCGGAGACCGCGGAATGCAACCAGCCACGAGGCAGGTACAGGGTGTCCCCTGCGGTCAGCGTCGTGTCGATCACCGGGGCATCGTGGACGCGCGCAGCGATGGCGTCACGGTGGTCGGTCCACGGTTGACTCGGCAGCGGGTCGGGGTGCACCGGCTCGTGGACGATCCAGCGTTTGGCGCCGCTGACCTGCAACACGAACACGTCATGCACGTCGTAGTGGGCGTCGAAGCCGCGGTTGCCGGGCGGGGTGATGTAGGCGTTGACCTGCACGGGGTGACCGAGATCGTCGACCGCGTCGCGGACGAAATCGATCAGCGGGGGCCACAGCCGGTGCAATCCCTGCAGCACCAGGGTGGCGCCGCCCGCCAGCTGAGCGAGCACCCGTGCCGAATCGACCTGGTCGGGCATCTCGGCGCCGAAACCGGCGGCGTCGACATAACACTCCCGGGCGAGCAGGGACCCCTCTTTGGCCATCCGAAGGAACGGCGCGCGTACCCCGCGACTGGTGATCAGCTCGTCGACCGCTGCCGGAGACAGCAGATCGGTGAAGTCACGGGGCAGCGCGTCGGACCGACTCAAAAGGGGTCGTCGACCCCAGTACTGCGCCGCGAAGACGTCGGTGTCGACTGCTACGCAGCGAGTCAGCACGCAAACGCCCTAGGCGGTGCCGTCCGCGCCGCCGTCATGACCGCCCGGGTTCGAGCCGCCGTCAGCCGGACCTTCGCCGCCCGCGGTGCCGTCCGCGCCGCCGTCATGACCGCCCGGGTTCGAGCCGCCGTCAGCCGGACCTTCGCCACCCGCGGTGCCGTCGGCGCCGCCATCATGACCGCCCGGGTTCGAGCCGCCGTCAGCCGGACCTTCGCCACCGGATTCTGTGGTGATGTCGTCGTCATCGAGTGCCATTGTCGTCACCTTTCCGCGCCGCTGCGATGAGCCGCAGCCTACCGCGCGAGGCAGAGGTGCCCGCCCTGATCGCTGCCCAAACTTGGGCCGCGAGCACCGGAGATCACAGAGCACGCCACAGGGAATAACGATCGGGGCGCACTGCGCGCAAAGCGCCGACGGCCCAGTAAGATCGGGCCATCGATCCGACGTGGGATCGCCTGGCCATTCGCCGCTAAACACTGGAGAACGCTTGAGGTCTGATCGTCGTGCCCGCATTGCCTGCCTGGCAACCCTGCTCGCGGTGGTCGCCGCGTTCGGCGTCGTCTCGTCGAGCTCGCAACGCTGCAGTGACGGGTGCCAGGCCCTGGCCGCCGGCAGAACCTCCGCGTTCGCCCCGCCTGCTCCCCCGTCGCCGACGGAGCCGGCGCGGCTCATCGTGACCCCGGGCGCCGGGGCCGACGACGTCAAGCCCGACACCCGGGTGCTCGTGGCGGCGGTCAGCGGAACGCTCGAGAGCGTCTCGATGGTCAACGACGCGGACAAAGAGATTCCCGGGGTGCTGACCCCGGATGCGAAGGCGTGGAAGCCGACGGTGCAACTGGGCTATGGCCGCACCTACACGATGACGATCACCGGGCACGGTCCCGGCGGCATGCCGACCCGGCAGACCTCGAGCTTCACCACGGTGGAGCCCAGCGAGCAGACGGCGGTGTACCTGAACACCGTGGGCTACGCGCCGATTCACGAGGGCGGCACCTACGGGGTCGGCATGGTGATCGTGGCTCACTTCGACGAGAGCGTGGACAAGGCGGCCGCCGAGCGGCAGCTGCGGGTGCGCACGGATCCGCCGGTGCAGGGCAGCTGGTACTGGGTGGACGACCAGACCGCGCACTGGCGCCCGCAGCGCTACTACGCCCCCGGCACCAAGGTCAGCGTCGAGGCGAGCATCTACGGCGACGAACTCGGGGACGACCTGTACGGCGCCGAGGACCAGAAGGTGAGCTTCGCGATCGGCGATGCGCACGTGTCGATCGCCGACGACACCACCAAGCAGGTGAGCGTGTTCGACAACGGCAAGCTGGTGCGCACGATGCCGACGTCGATGGGGATGGGCGGCACCGAGACCATCGGTGGCAACACGCTGTCGTTCTGGACGCCGCCGGGGGTCTACACCGTGATCGACAAGGCCAACCCGGTGATCATGGATTCGTCGACGTTCGGGCTGCCGGTCAACAGCCGGCTGGGCTATCGAGAGACGATCCCCTGGGCGACGAAGATCAGCTCCGACGGGATTTACCTGCATCAGCTGAACTCGACGGTGTGGGCGCAGGGCAACACCGACACCAGCCATGGGTGCCTGAACCTCAACAGCGACAACGCGCAGTGGTTCTACTCGTTCTCCCGGCCCGGCGACGTCGTCGAGGTGCGCAACACGGGTGGGCCGTCGCTGCGGCTGGATCAGAACGGGGACTGGACGCTGCCGTGGGCCGAGTGGGTGAAGGGCAGCGCACTGAAGCAGTAGGTGTTGCCGCGCAAGCACTTTGGACCTCGAGAGGCCGTCGACTGGCCGGCCTAGACGACCCGGTGCCAGACCGGGACCCGCCGCGCGAGATGGGCGCTGACCATTGCCGGCTTCGAACTGATTCTGCTGGTGGTCCCGGCTGGGTTCGAACCAGCGACCTTCCGCGTGTGAGGCGGACGCTCTCCCACTGAGCTACGAGACCGGACGGGCCAGAACACTAACACGGTCGTCGTCAGACCCGAGAATCCGCGGGTCCGACTTCCGCTCTCGCAGGCACCTCCCAGCGTCCTCCCAGACAGCGCCGCACCGGTTCAGCTCCCCCAGCGAGCCGTCGAACAACCAATGTCCCGATCCGCACGACCGCGGATTCACGGTCTGTCGCTGGGGATACGCCCTGGTCCGATCCCCGAAGCGCCTGGAACAGGAGGGGATTTGTGCACGCCCAACTGCGTGGACTATCGTTCTGCATCGCGACGGGCGACGAACTCGACCGTGGCACGCGGATGTAGCGCAGTTGGTAGCGCATCACCTTGCCAAGGTGAGGGTCGCGGGTTCGAATCCCGTCATCCGCTCGAAGGTGCAGTGGCATCAACCCCAATGGTGGAGTGGCCGAGTGGTGAGGCAACGGCCTGCAAAGCCGTGCACACGGGTTCGATTCCCGTCTCCACCTCCAAGTTCGACCCCCGGCGCGATTAGCTCAGCGGGAGAGCGCTTCCCTGACACGGAAGAGGTCACTGGTTCAATCCCAGTATCGCGCACCGCAGTTTTTGCAGGTCAGGGTAGGTATCTAGTCCTACTAGATAAGATTCGCGCAATAAACGCGCAACAGCGTCCGCGCAGGTCTGGTCATTGCGCGGCCGCTCCCCCGGCCCGCCCACCGCATCGGGTGGCGTTTGCTAGCCACGACATACAGGGCATGTACTCGCGGACCCAATCCGGACGCTGTAGCGTCCCGCGCCATGACTTCTACCCCTGTACCGCCACCCGCAGATGCGACCCTCACCGAATCGTGGGACCACTACAGCGACCACGAACGTCGCCGGTTCTTCACGACAAGTCTTGTCACCATCCCCGGCGGCAACGGTGAGGTCACCGTGCGGCTCGCGGGTGAGCAGGTCCAGACCGGCGACGTACTCGACCGGTGGGTGCACGTGAGCGCGGAAACTGAGTTGTCGCCCGCGCAGCTTCGCCAGCTTGCGGCGGCGTGCCTGAACGCGGCAGACGATATCGAACGTCTTAACGGGGGTTAGCGGCACGGTCGGCCCGGTGAGGCTTCCTAAGGTCTCACCGGGCCGAACCTAGACCGCGCTTCTCAAGGATGCCGGGGGAGAAAATCCCGGCACGCGGCCCGCCTTTTGGCGCATATCTTCGCTTTCGTGTCACACAAGGTCATCGGTCATCACTAACCGGTCACGGTCAGTCAATCTTGATACCCATATCGCCGGAACGTCAGTGTCCCGGCGGGTGCGGCAGGTACACCCGTACCGTTCCGTAAGCAGTCCCACCAACTTTCACAGTGTTTGACTACCGGGTGCCCTTACCGCTGCCGCGCAGTTCCTACGCCGCGCGACGATCACCCAACGCTTAGGCCGGATGAAACTTGTTATCCGGTAACGGAACCGAGCAGCTTTTAGCGTGCCCGTTCCCGATACCGGTTAAGGACGTAAAGCTCGCTTACCGTCCAACTGTCGAAACCGTTGCGGTAAGACACGCTGAACGGTCCCATCACGTGTTGCGCAGTGATCTGCGACGTGTCCGTGAGCAGCCGCGCAGACGCGGTGAGGATCACGGCCCGTACATCGCTGTACGGTTCCCCGTCCGTGCCCCACCCGCGTCCCCGCGTGTATGCCTTCGCTTTGGCCTTCACATTCTCGATGACTGCGTTGGCCTGGTCGGCGTTTAGCTCTTTGCCCATGAACGCGCCCAGATCACTTGCCGTAGGCGCGCCCACGATTAGCCGCCGCTAGGGACCGTAAGCACGGTCACGGCCTTGGGCTGCAACAGCGCCACGTCAAACCGGCACGTAACCCGGATCGCCTGCGTGTCATAGTTCGCCAGCGTGTCCTTAGCCACGTAAACCTCAGAATCGTTATCCCGGATCACCGCGACCTTAGAGAAGTCCACCAGCGCGATACGCGCCCGGCCCGACACATTCGGAATGTGGTTCGTGATGATCACCGGCAGACCCAAGAGCTGGAAGCTGGTGCCGTTCTGCACCGTCTGCGGATCAATCACGTAACGGGCATCGGTGGTGCCGACCTTGATCTTTCGGAACGCTGCGAACGATGCCGGGGTCATCACCCAATGGGTCGGACTGACGAAATTGCCCTGCGCCGTCGCCAGCGCATCAATCAGAGAATCAACGTCGGTCAGGTCCAGGTCGCCGGTCACGATGCCGGTCTGCTTAAGAATGCCCTTGATCGTGTTCGACGTGCCCGCACCGTCCCACAGCGCCGAATCCAGCGCGTTAGACACGTCCGTGACCAGCCGCGTCTTAAGGATGGCGTCCAAGCCCTTGACGGCGCTGCCGCGAAGAAGCTCATTCGACACCGGCAACCACACCTTGATCGACTCAAGCGTCGACGGCAGCGCGGTCACTTCATCGAAGGTCACCGATCCGTCAGAAATAAGCTGACCTTCGCCAACAAACCCGGCAGTCGTTCCCGACACAATGCGAGGGATACGGACCTGCTGATTACTGTCGATAATTTGCGGGCCGGCGGCCAAAAAAGTTGACTGCTGTTCAAGCGGAGTAACCAGAAGTTCCTGCACCTGAGACTGCAAAAGAGTCGTATTACCCGAAGTGGTTTCAATAGCCATATTGAGTTTTCCTTTATGAAGTGTTTAAGTAGTTATTCCTGCCACCAGGGCAAGTCTTACGCTTCGCGCACCGGGCGCAATGGGATAGAGCAGCTTAAGATCGCATCAGTTCGAGCAGGTTAAATCCGCTGCCCGCGTTGCCGCGTGCACCCTGGCCCGCGTCACCCTTAACGACACGCTTAGCGAAGTAAGGCCGGTCAGTCAGAAGCGCATCAAGCGCCGCATCGAGCTGCCCGGAATCCTCCAAATGCTCAGCGTTGTAAGGCAGATCGGCAGGGTTCTCCAGCCGATTGGTCGCGGCGACTAGAGCCGTGTGCAGCTTGCGGGCCAGCGTGTCGGCCCGGTCCTCGGCTGCTTTGGCCTTAGTCCGGTAGTCCGCGTTTTCTTTGCGCAGTTCCTCCACGTAGGTGCGGGGGAACGTGTCACCGTCGCCATTATCGGCGAGATTATCGGCATTGCCGCCCGACTGCGCTTCTGGCGCATCATTCGGCGTTTCCATGGTCACCGTATCGGTCGGTTCATTCTGTTCATCGGGTGGGGCATCTGGCCCCGCATTTGCGTCACTCATGCCGCATACTCTCCGGTTCTATTATGGTTTTCTAGCATCAATTCGGCGTGCTTAGAAACCGCCATCGAAAACTCTGGATTAGCATTCGCCAAAGCGTCCCGTTCGGCGTCGTGCAACTCCTGCTGAATGTCGGCCTCGCTGTACCCCAACCGGCGCAGCGCACCCGACTTAGACAGGATGCCGACCTGTACCAGCTTGGTTACCGCGTCCGTTTCCGCCGCGACCGACGTAGACGACGGGTCACGCCATTGCACTGTGACGTTTACCGATTCCACCGGCACGCCATCGCGGACTGCAACGATCAACCGGGCTACCTGCTCCCATGACCGGCCAAACACCGCCTGGCGCTGTTCAGCGCGGGCCGTCAACGCGGTCTCCGACGCACGGATAGCCTCACTGGAACTTGGGTTTTGCGTGGTCACGCCAACCATGTGGGCCGGCAATGCCGATACCGCCATGATCATTTGCAACCAGATCCGCACGGATTCGGCGTAGCCGCTAAGGTCTGCGCCGTCCAGCTGCCCGAACTTTGATTCGGCCTTTTCCGACCACATCGTGCGCCAGCCCTCGGGAATTGGGTTTTCAGTGTCTGTCACCGGGTCGCCGTTCACATCGAGCACCGGGTTTCCGTCACTGTCGAGCCGGGGAATCTCGATCAGATCAATCCCCGTTGCCCACCGACGTGGCCGCGCCGCGTACTCCTGGGCCACGGCCAGATCAGCCAGCGTCTTGTTCAGCCCGTCCACCAACGGGACAAGGTCGTCTATCTCGCTGCGGCCACATCCAACGATGCGGAACTGATTGCAGAATCCGACAACCGGCACCACACCCAACGGGTTATCCAACGTCTCGACAAGCTCAAAACCCGCCGTCGCCGCACCCGCGCTGTTAGCGCGCCAATGCTCTAAGCGATCAGGCAGATACACCATCGCGTGCGTTTCCGTCTTTGTGCGCCAGCGCTTTACGGCGCTCACGATCTCGCGGGTGCCCGGATCGCGGATCACGGCCACCTGTTTAGGCGACTCCACCGTCACCAGCGGCGACCCATCCGGACGCGCCCACACGATCACGTAGGCATCGCCAAACGTGAGCGCTTCGCGGTGCAAAATGGTGCTGGTCTGGTCAAGATCGTTGCGCAGCCAATCCGGCCATACCTCGGCACCCTTAAACCCGGTGATCACCAGCCGCTCGGTAAGGCAGTCCACGGCAAGCCCCGGAATGTTGGCCCCGATGCGGTTAAACGCTGGTAGGGCAATCCGTGCTTCGGCACTCAAGTACGCCAATGACTGTTTACCGCTGGCGTAGCGGTCAAGCTCGGTATAGCGGTGCTGTGGCCCGTCGAGGGTCTGCAACAGTTCCACCAGTAGGTCAGATGAACTCATATGTAGTTGTTTCTTTCTACGCACCGCCGTAGCGAGCGCGTGGTTTCCGTTGGGCTGCAAGCCAAGTGGCCCGGCTGTGCGCCATCATCAAAGCTGTAGCAAGGTCAATCTTCGGAGCGTTACGCGAACGCGAAGCCTTAGCAATGCGGATGCCCTTATCGGACTCCTTAACCGTCGCACTAAGGACGTGCCGAGTCAGGTCAGGGTCACCGGAGTGTGTAAACAGACCCGCGACCGCCGAACTGTGCAGATCGTTGGTCGCGGCGGTCTGCCGAACCGGCGACTGTGCGTAGGCCACCATCGGCAGCCCTTCGGCCTCAAGGACCAAAGCTGAACGTGTGAAGTACGCCGGGTCAAATGCGACCTCCCGAACCCTGTACCGCTTGGTTGCGTCCCTAATAGCCTGCTCAACGTCCAAGATCGGCACCTGCCACCCGTCGTCGTCGCGGGGCTTCTCCCACACTGCGAGCTTGTCGAAGTGCGGCTTAGCGGCCACCGTGCCAACCACGATTGCCGTCGAGTCGTCCTTAAGGCTCGCGTCCACCCCTAAGACCACCTCGGCACCGTTCGGGATGGCTAAGCCGGTGCTTAACCCGTTCCAGGCGTCGGCATCGATGAACGGATGCTCATTGCTGCTAACGAACTGGCACAGCCGCGCTCGGCGAAAGTGGTTCTCGCTCATCTTCGGCGGCAACAACGCACGTAGCGCGTCCCGGTGCAAATAGTCGCCAAGAGCAGGGTTCGCCAGCTCCCAACAGTGCTCACACGACGGCGAGTGATCCTCGAACCCCGCTGCGCTGAACTCTCTGTAAACCTGGCTGGTGTCCTCCGGGTGGGCAACCGAGTACGCCTTGAGCCGAACCAA
>JAEXZY010000164.1 GCA_023404955.1 Actinomycetes bacterium | reverse complement strand
CCTCGATCCACCGATGTATCGGCTGGTCGCAGGGTGTCGGAATGAGGAAAGTGCCCTTTGAACTGGGAAGATTGGTGTTCTCTACGCACTAATCAGTCCAGGTCAGAAAGGCACTTCCGGTGAAAGTGTCCCATAGTTTCGCTGTGTCGTCGGCGGTCTTCGATGATGACCATCTCGTGTCCTGTGCTGGATTGGTCCCGGTGATGACCCTGGCGGCCCAGACTGCCTTGCCGCAGCTATTACGTGACAAGGTGGTCATTGCCGAGCCGAGGATCAAGTCCGGGGCGGCCAACCCGGCACCGAAGCTGAGCACAGTCATCGCGGGCATGTGTGCCGGTGCGGACTGCATTGACGATCTCGACCTGGTGCGGGCAGGTGGGATGAAGACACTGTTCGGCGGCGTGTATGCACCCTCGACCATCGGAACTTTGTTGCGCGAGTTTACTTTCGGACACGCCCGCCAGCTCGAATCGGTTTTGCGCGAGCACCTGGCCGGACTCTGCGCGCGGGTCGATCTGTTGCCTGGCGCCGACGAGCGCGCGTTCCTCGACATCGACTCACTGCTGCGTCCGGTCTATGGCCACGCCAAACAAGGTGCTTCCTACGGACACACCAAAATCGCGGGCAAGCAGATCCTGCGCAAGGGCCTGTCGCCGTTGGTCACCACGATCAGCACCGCCACGAGTGCGCCGGTGATCACCGGCGCCCGGTTGCGAGCCGGGAAGGCCAACTCCGGCAAGGGTGCGGCCCGGATGATCGCCCAAGCCGTCGCCACCGCCCGCACCGCCGGGGTCACCGGCCAGATTGTGGTGCGCGGCGATTCGGCCTACGGCAACAGCACCGTGGCCACAGCCTGCCGCCGCGCCGGTGCCCAGTTCTCGTTGGTGCTGACCAAGACCCGCGCCGTCGCTGCAGCCATCGAGTCCATCGACGAGAGCGCCTGGATTGCAGTGGAATACCCCGGAGCGGTCCGTGATCCCGACACGGGAGCCTGGATCTCCGATGCAGAAGTCGCCGAGACCACCTACACCGCCTTCACCTCCACCGACAACCCGATGACCGCCCGGTTGATCGTGCGTCGGGTCAAAGATGCCCGCTTTCCTGATGCGCTGTTTCCGGTGTGGCGGTATCACCCGTTCTTCACCGACACCGACGAACCCACCGTTGCGGCCGACATCACCCACCGCCGCCACGCGATCATCGAAACCGTGTTCGCCGACCTGATCGATGGACCCCTGGCTCACATGCCTTCGGGACGTTTCGGAGCGAACTCGGCGTGGATCCTGTGCGCCGCTATTGCCCACAACCTGCTGCGCGCCGCCGGCGTCCTGGCCGGTGGAGCCCACGCAGTCGCCCGGGGCGCCACACTGCGCCGCAAGCTCATCACCGTCCCCGCACGCCTGGTCCGACCGCAACGCCGACCCCTTCTGCACCTACCGAGCCACTGGCCCTGGGCTGACCACTGGCTTACGCTGTGGCGCAACATCATCGGCTACGATCCACCTCTACTGGCCACAGCCTGACCACCTGGCCGAATAGGCCCCTACCGGAGCGCACAGGGAAAAGCTGGGCAGACCAGCGGTTACGTCACGCTCACAAGCCCACCAAACGACAACCAGCCACGGCAGACACATCAATCACTCAAGTCCACGGATCGAGGTTTAGTTCGGTTATCCGCCATGCGGTCTTCCAGCATGAATGCGCGATCCATGGTGATGGTCACCTCTGATTCGGCCCGCCGACTGACGTTGAAGGTGAAATCGCAAGCGCCGATATCTCCATGCTGCAAAGCGTCGCGCAGAGCCTCTAGCCAGCGGTACTCAAACGAATTTCGCTTGAAGTCTTCGAAGACATGTTTTATGGCGTTGACCTGTGTACGGTCCAGCCGCAACGTCCGTCGCGCGGCGCGGACAGTTTGATACTCGTGGATCTGGAGAGCGGCGGTATACGAGATCAGAGCTGAGCGCAGCCTGCGTGTCCATTCTTCCATCGCAGCCGACCCGGTTGGAGAAGCGCGCTGACTGTCCAGCTCAGCCCGGACACCGTACACAGCGTCGAAGATGCGATCGCGCTCGTACTCGATGTGCCGCAACAGATCACTACCCAACATCCGCCGGATACGGCTATACGCGTCGACGTACCGAGCGTTTTCCTCGTCAGTGAACGAACACACCTTTTCGCAGATTGGCGCATCTGAGCGCGTCCGATCACGATGAATCACGATCGCTCCGTACCTGTCCATATCAGCTTCGGCGTCCTGGGCCTCTAGTTCTGAGTTTTTGCTTTCCAGGACTTCCATCGACCGATGTAGTTCTTCCGCAACGGTAGAGAACCGCTGTTGAATTTCGTCGGACGGTGGTAATCCGTGACTCAACCAGAGCTTGCACTCGTTCACGACATCGTCGAGGGCGTCTGCCACCAGCTGCTGAGCTGACTCCCGTGTGTAGCGATCCCTGACATCCGGTGTATCTGCCCAATCCATTGCCGCTGCAGTGCCCACACTTGCCAACGCATTCAAGGCCTCGAAGATGACCAGGGCGTCCGGACTCGCGTGCTTGATGCCTGGGAGGCCAATGCTCTTCCAAGCGTCGAGTGCGCTGTCGCAGAAATCAGTCGCATCGTCTCCCTCAACGTCGTCGAGAGCGTCAGCGAAGGCCTCCAGTCGGCCGATCCAGTCTCGGACTAGGTCGATAGCTCCCAGTTCTTCTTCCATGTTGGCGCGCCTCCTGTATGCCCTCACATCGTGTGCGGCTACCCGCTGGTTGGCAGCCCTACAGATTCGCATACGGATCCGATTGACGCACGCAACCCGTCCCCGGCGTGTCTTCAAACGCCCCGGCATCTGCCCTCACGCTAGACAGCACTTGACCGCCCAGGCGGCGGGATAACACCTAGGCGGTCAAGTTGTGGCGCGCTGCGGCTCAGGCTAGGTCCGCGCGCAGCCTGTCTATTGGCGGGATACGCCGATGTGCGGCGCACCCTCGGGCGTAGTACCCGTATACATTCCGCCCTCAGACGGCGGGGCTCCGCGGCGATAGCGGCGAGCACGGCGGATACCGGCCAGCTGACGAGCACGGCAAGGCGCCTGACGATGCGGCCCCGCCACCACCGTCCCGCCCGCGCGTTCGCGCCCGCGACACGCAGCCACAGCCACCCTCTCGGCACGTCACAGGCGAGGCCGCGATGCAGGCCGCGAACTGGGCGAACCAAGCGATGGCGGATAGGTACGGCCTGCCCTGGGGTGAAAGTGACCGTCGACGCCGTTGAGGCACGAATTTGCACAGGTCAGGCATTGTAGCGACCTTTGTACCGGTCGGCTAAAAAGTAGGGCGTAAGGCGCAACCGGACGGTTACGCCCCGACTGAAAGGACACGACATGCCGAGCAAGAGTGAGGCGAGAGAAGTGTTGCAACCGTTGATGTTCGGATATGCGCGAGTGAGCACAGACGAACAGGCAATGAGTCGCAACGGTCTTGAGGCGCAGCGAGACGCGCTCGACGTTCAGGCTCAACGGCGCGGCTGGACGGTAGAGCACTTCGCGGACGAAGGCCTGTCGGGGAAGGCCATCGGCCCGAAGCTGTCAGAAGTGCTGCAGCTTCTGGCTTCTGGACAGGGCGACGGGCTGGTTGTGTCGAAGCTGGATCGCCTGAGCCGATCAATCGTTGACGCTGCCAACATCATCGAGTCAGCGCAGGCGCAAGGATGGTCGCTGGTGATTCTGGACCTCGGGGTGGACCTGACCACAGCTGCGGGCCGAATGCAGGCGATGATGCTGGTTAACTTCGCACAGTACGAACGCGAACTGATTAGTGAGCGTACGAAGGCCGCATTGGCGGCGAAGAAGCGCAGAGGCGAGCGGATCGGACGTCCTAGAGTTGCATCAGCTTCGGTGGTTCGTCGGATTGTGCAGGACAGGCAGGCCGGCTCCACATATGACGCTATCGCCGCGGCTCTTTCGGCCGAGAGGGTCCTATCGCCACTAGGCAAGCCGACATGGCAACCGAGCACTGTTCGTCGGATCTACACCAGCGCCACGGTTGAGGCAGTGAACGCATGAAGCGGACGAGCGAAGACGACGAGCGCGGTGACGACGAGCAGGAAAGCAAGCTTCCTGAGCCCACCTGTAGCGGTATGGCAGATGTGCTGGGCGGCGACGAAGAGGACGACGAGTAATGGCGTACATCAGGAAGCGCGAGACCGGCAAGCGCGACAAATTCGGCAACCCGATCGTCAGCTATCAGGTGGTGTGGCGTGAGCCTGTGCGCGACGAGTTCGGAGCACCCACCGGCAAGCTCAAACAGAGCTCGGAGACATTCCCGACTGAGCGCAAGGCCAAGGCGGCTCTGCGCAAGGTCGAGAACGATCTGGAGTCCGCCGCTGGCGTGAGTCCGTCAGACGCCAAGGCGAAGGCCAACACGTCGTTGGGAACTTATGCCCGGCAGTACCTTGACGGCCTGGTGGGCTCAATCGATCCAAACACCATCGAGGACTACGAGAAGGTGTACCGCGCTCACATCGGGCCGGTGTTCGGCAGTCGGCCCGTCGCGGCGATCACCACAGCCGACGTGACAGCATTTCGGGCGCAGCTTCTGGCCCCGCATGTTCGTCGTCACGGCAGGGCGAAACCAACCACGACCCCCGGCACCTGCCTGGTGACGCGCAGCCCGAAAACGGTGAAGCATATTGTCGGAGCTCTGAAGCGGATTCTTGATGTAGCGGTAGACGATCAAGCCATCGCCGCCAATCCCGTGGTCGCTGGTCGCCGCCGCACGACTAAGCGCAGCGGAACGCCATTCAAGCACCGACCCTTGACCGCCAATCAGGTGGCGGCAGTGTTTGATTGGATCGCTACGGACCAGGTCATGGTCCGGGAAGCTGCCAACTCGTCGGGGCCGAAGGGCAGCACCTATGTCCGACAGGGAAACGCCGTGTACGCGCTGGCCGTGCTGTTCGCTGCCCATACCGGTGTGCGCGCGGCCGAGCTGCAGGGGCTGCAGGTGCAGGACGTGACGCTGTCGGACATCCCTGGCGCCGTCGGACGCATCACAGTGTCCCGCGCCGCCGCGCGTAAGCAGGGTCAGTGGGTTTACGGCACGCCGAAGAGTGATGCCAGCGCGGATCGCGTAGTGCCGCTAGCCCCGTGGCTGGCCGACGAGCTTCGCGAGTACCTCGCTACGGTTCATCCGTTCGGTGCCGGCAAAAACCGAATCGCTCACGCGCCGCTGTTTCCGGGGCGTCGGAATCGCTATGTGTTCGATTGGGCCAAACCCGTCTGCGCGGCCTCTCTGTGCGAGCACTATTTGCAACCCGCGACAAAGGCTCTCGGCCTGGCCAGCGTTCGCTCCCACGACCTGCGCCATACATTCGCGAGCATGAACTTGTCCGCTGGCGAACACTACATGCAAGTGTCGAAGTGGCTGGGGCACTCCACCTTTGTGCTTACTTTGACCACATACGCTGACTACATCATTGAGGACGTGCAAGTGGCACCGAAGGTGAGCAGGGGAGTCGTGGACGCGACGTCGAATGTTGTTGAGCTACTCCGCGAGCGCGGGTGAGCTAGCGAGGCTCCACCGGTCGTGTGTGCTTCCTAGGCCAGCCCTCACGTTCGACATCATCTACTACCCGTCGCAGATCTTGGAGTGCAAGCCGTGCGTCTTGGGCGGCCTGAGCGTGCCCTTTCACACTCGTGTATCCGAACTCGTCGCGGTACGTGTGTGACGCTGGGTCGTCTGTGCCATAAGGATATGTACTTGCCAGCAACTTGTTCTTAAGATTTTCGCCTGGCCCGCGAGCATCTTTTTGCGCAGCCGCGAGAGCGGCTGACATGCTTGCACTCGTTGTGCTGTGGTCTAACTCGTGCAGCTCCATGAAGGCTGTCATCGGATGCTTCTGGTCTGACAATCGATTCATGAATTCAGCGTCAGGCTCGTCGCCGAACCAGGCCAAGCTGCGCTCAAGGCGTTGCAGGCGCACATACTGATTCAAGGTGTTCCAGTTGGTTCGAATGATGGACCATTTAATCTGGAGCCAATATTGCGTGCCGATCGTTTCGAATCCGGCGTAAATTTGCTTCTGCATTAGGTTCGATCGCTCAGTCAGGAATGATTGAAGTTCTGCAATTTCGGCGTCAGTGGTCCCCCGGTAGGTGCGCTCGTCTTTCCGGTACGTCTGAGCCAAGCTAATATATTTCTGGTACTCAGAAAGGATCTGATCGTGTACAAACCGGACCAAGTAGGCGTCGAGATCGAGGCCGCGCTGCCGGCGATCGTTGCATAGATCGTATACCGAGTCTTTGAATTTGTCCCACGCCAAGACTGACAGCTTGTTCACGCGTTCCAAGGCAGCACGTTCCTCGCGCTGAACAGTGAATGTGGCTAGCACAATAAGTGCGAACGGTGCCCCGATAAGAAAGCCGGTGGCGGCAGCCAAGACGTTTGGAATATAGGCGTGGCTGTTTAGCCACTCGTGGTTGTAAGGCAGGAGCGACTGAGGACGCTTCAGGTCGTGGCTGCCTACCCACACATCAATATCGGCATCGGTGACCCAGAGGTAAGCCGTCAACGCGATTCCCGACACGAGCGAGGCGGTTAGGAATATGCGCGTCAACCATGTGAAGCCGCGGAGGGTGTCCCACAACCCAACCAGCTTGACTGGCGTAGGAGATGCGGGCGTCGGTGGTGCGGGGGTGATGTCTTGGTACGGCGCCTCTCGCGTGCTGTAAATATCCTTCGACGTGCGCGCGTCCTTGCTCCAGATCGTGATTCGAAGCGGCGGAAGTTCTGGATTCGTCCTATATCGCTCTGGCAGCCATGCTTTCAGGCACTTCGTTACGTGCTTGATCGCTGGCTTGAGCCGTAAATCGTCAGCTGCAATGTCTTTGAGAACGATTCCGACCCCACTCATCGGTCCATCTGGCGGCGGCGTCGGGTAGTCGGCCACCTGAATGAGACCGGTGTATTTTCTGTTAGTCAGCTTGAGGCGGAGTTGTTCGAGAGACTGAGCATCCTCGGCATTCGACTTCACAACACCCGTAGGCATCAGAGCAATCGTCAGTTTCCCAGGCGCAGTGTCATTGGTCGGAGGTTGAGGCGGGCCGAACACAATCGACACGCTAATGGGCGATGCTGACGCACTTGGACGCGCGCGCCGGTGTTCTGTCAGCACCGCTAATGTAACTGGCGACTTGCTGTACTCGCCTCGCCATAGTCATCCCCAGAATCGCTTCCGCTCTAAACTTCTCACTATGCCGACAACCGCGATGAGCGCCGTGGTAACTGAAACCACCACCACTAGATTTGAAAATGTGAGCAGTTGGTTTCCACCCCCGGCGATGAGCCTACTAGCGAAGAAACCTGAAAAAACACCGACCGCCACCCCGACCAGGGTTATATAAAATCCCATCTCCCGAGCCGCAGACCTCGGAACCAAGGCTTCCATCTTGCGAGTCTGGCCTTTGATTCGCACAGTTATTTCGGGTTGGCATTCGAGCGTGCCGTCATAAGTAATCTGGACGTCAAAAGTATCGCCCGGATTTAGCGTATTGGGCTTGATCGAGATGTGTTCATCGAACTCCTTATCACCAGCGACGGGTGCTACCAGCCCTATATCGTCGGCCAAGTTTGGCTCAGTCTGGTTAACAACATTCCAGTCGACGACCTCGGTGTTGCCGCGACAGATTTCGATAGGTCTTAGGAAGTCATCACGCTCGATAACCTGCTTGCCGGTGTTCCTGAATCGGATAAGGGTCACGAACGGGTTGTCGACCTCAATGGTTCCCAACATGATCTTGAGTCGGTCGGGACGGTTATGGCTCGAAACAATGGCCAGATCGGAAATTACCCAGTAGTCAAGCGTCTTCGTAGCTCTGTTGCGATAACCGATGTACCAGGTTAATAAGCCGGTGATGACCGCAAGTAACACAGCCGCGAGTATCTGAAACAGAGTCCCATTGCGCTCCAAAAAACTCTCGGCCATCAACACGGCTGTCACGTTAATGGCAGGAGGTGACACCTGGGGGGCGGCACACCGTCCGCGTCAGCAGCGCGTCAGCAGACGATCTCTAACTTGCGGACATGCGGCAACGGATCGTGCAGGAGCCAATAGATGGCTGGTGCCGCTTTTTGCAGGTCTGAAATGGGCGTTTGTGGCGTCTGGTGGATCTGCGCGGGACATAGCAGCTACTGCTAGGGGGCTGGAAAGAGCGACTTAAAATCCGCCAAGTGTCGGTTCGAGTCCGACTGGGGGCACGAACGGAGACCTAACTACTAGACCGTTGACGGCTCAAAGGGTGGGCGGCGCTGACCCGGCCCTACCCGGCGCCTGCCGCGGCCAGAGAAGAAGCCAACCTTCGTGGGTACTCCGGCCCAATGACCCGCTTCTTCGCCTTGCTCGCGGCACTCCTCATCGCCGCCGTCGCGACGCCCGCGACAACCGCGGCGCAGCCCGCCGCGCCAACCGCACCCTCCGACTTCGTCGTGCTGTCCGATGTCGACCCGACGATCCTGCACGACATCCGCTACTCGACGCCGCACAACTTCACGGGCGAACCAGTCACGGGTTATGTGGAGCCGTTGTGCATCCTGACCCGAGCGGCAGCCGACGCGCTGTCCAGAGCGCAGCAGGTCCTCCTGCCGCAGGGTTATTCGCTCAAGGTGTACGACTGCTACCGGCCCCAGCGCGCGGTCGACGACTTCGTCTCCTGGGCCCAGGACATCCCTGATCAGCGGATGAAGTCCGAGTTCTACCCCCGGGTGGACAAGACCACCCTCTTCGCCGACGGCTACATCGCCGACAAATCCGGTCACAGCCGCGGCAGCACCGTCGACGTGACCCTGATCCGGCTGCCCGCCGCGACGACCGCGCCCTACGTCGTCAGTCAACCCCTCGTGGATTGTGCTGCCCCGCAACCGGTTCGCTTCCAGGACAACAGCATCGACATGGGGACCGGCTTCGACTGCTTCGACACGCTCAGTCACACCTTCGACCCGCGCATTCACGGCGCGCAACTGTCTAATCGACTCCTCCTCAAGGATGCACTGGAAGCGCAGGGGTTCGAGTTCTACGACAGCGAGTGGTGGCACTTCACGCTCGCTGACGAGCCGTACCGCGACACCTTCTTCGGCTTCCCCGTCGACCGGACAGCCGTCTCGCCCCGCTGACGAGTTCCTCACGCAACCTGGGGGTTGGCTGTGAGGTGGTGGCAACACGACTGTCCACGCGCTGTTGCGAACCGGCAATCCGGTCCGGGAACTCTGAGGGCAACGGTCCTCCCCGAAAGGTTCTCCATGTCCTATGTGAGTCCGAACGAGTTCGTCGGCAAGATGATCGACGCCGGTGAGTCGAAAGCACTGATGTCGACCCGCGACATCTTGATTCGAGCGTTCATGGCAGGTGCCATCCTCGCCCTCGCGGCAGCGTTCGCCGTGACCATCACCGTGCAGACCGGCAACGCGTTGCTCGGCGCGGTCCTGTTCCCCGTCGGCTTCTGCCTCCTCTATCTGCTCGGATTCGACCTTCTGACAGGCGTTTTCACACTTGTCCCATTGGCGATGCTCGACAAGCGCCGCGGTGTGACGTTCCGGTCGATGATGCGCAACTGGGGTCTGGTCTTCGTCGGCAACTTCGCCGGCGCCATCCTCGTAGCCCTCATGATGGCGGTGGTGTTCACGTATGGCTTCAGCGTCGACCCCAACGAAGTCGGCCAGCGGCTCGGTGAGATCGGGCACAGCCGGACGGTGGGATACGCCGAACACGGTGCCGCAGGAATGTTGACGCTGTTCATCCGCGGGGTGTTGTGCAACTGGATGGTCTCCACCGGCGTCGTGGCTGCGATGATGTCGACCAGCGTCTCGGGCAAGGTAATCGCAATGTGGATGCCCATCATGCTGTTCTTCTACATGGGCTTCGAGCATTCCATCGTGAACATGTTCCTGTTCCCGTCGGGACTCATGCTCGGCGGCGACTTCTCGATCGGCGACTACCTGATCTGGAACGAAATCCCGACGGTGGTAGGCAATCTCGTCGGCGGACTGACTTTCGTGGGGCTGACGCTGTTCGCCACGCACGCCCGCACCGGCGACACGCGACTGGTCGAACTGCCCTCAGAGGATCGCTCGCTGATGACAACAGGACGGAGTGCTCGATGACCCCGATCATGCCCAAAACCGAGGCCGCGGAGCTGATCAGGGCCGCTCGCATTCGCAAGAAGCTCGAGTGGTCCGATATCGCGGCGGAGATCGACGCACCCCTGGTGTGGTGTGTGGCCGCCCTGCTCGGGCAACACCCCATGCAGGCCGCTCACGCCGAGCGGGTGTGCGCGCTGCTCGACCTCGACGGTGCGGTGGCCGAAAGCCTGCAGCTGCAACCCAGCCGTGGCATCGACCCCGCGCTCATGTCCGATCCGACCATCTACCGATTCCACGAGGCGCTCGCCGTCTACGGACCGGCGCTCAAGGAGCTGATCCACGAGGAGTTCGGCGACGGCATCATGAGCGCCATCAACTTCAAGGTCGACATCAAGCGCCGCGCCGATCCGGACGGCGACCGCGTCGTGGTCACCCTGGACGGGAAGTTTCTCGACTACCGCTGGTGACGCCTACCGCGTCGTCCGCTCGCACTGCTTCCAGAAGCTGGTGAACGACGCGTACGACTTCTCCGGGACGTCGGGGAACATCCGCGGCATCTCGTCGGCGGTGCCGCGCCAATGCGACACCGAGGGATGCCGCATGTAGATGACGTCGTCCCCGAGGTCGAGGTCGTCGAACTCGGCGACCACCACCTGAGCGTCAGGAATCTCACGCGCGCACCGCACGACGTAGTCGGTGACCTTCGGCGAGATCGGGAAGCGGTCGAACCAGCTGGGTTCCAGCAGGACGATCCGGTTGGCGTCGACGTCCTGGCGCCAGGCGGCGTTCAGCCAGAACGAGTGATAGAGCACCGTGGGCTTGGCCGGGTCGACCACCGGCTCGTCGCTCGGCGGCGGCGTCCACGTGAGGTCGAGCGCCACCCGTTCGGTGAGGACGTCGGGAACCGCCATCTCGGCGAGCACACCATAACCGTGGTCGATGATGGTGTCGTGCTGCGTCAGCGGCGAGTACTTGTTGACGTTCTGTTGGGCCGGTACGTATTTCTTGCCGCTGTTGGTACCCGCCACCCACTGCCACGACAGGCTGTTGCTGGCAGGATCGCCGTCGAGCAGGTGGTAGTACAACCACAGGCTGGGTTCCCACCAGTGCGTGCGGCCGAGATTGCACGTCAAGCCCGCCAACCACATTCGTTCGTGGTTGTGCATGTAGCCGGTGCCGTAGAGATTGCCGACGGCGGCGTCGAGCGCGTCGATTCCTGTGTCGCCGTGGCGCACCGCGCGGGGCATTTGTCGCGAGCTGACGGGGTGCTGCGCCCGCTTGACGTCGGTGAAGATGCGGTCGCCGAGGAACGTCCACTCCCGCTGCCAGTACTCGCGCCACGCCAACTCGAAGACGAATTTGTACGCCTGCGCCGGCGTGTGCCGCTCGAGGATCAGATCGCGCACCTCCGGCAACGTCACCAATCCGCGGGTGAGGTACGGCGAGATCTGCGTGCCGCCGTCAGTGAAGTTACGCGTCCTGGCATAGCGCGCGGCATCAATCCGCGACACCAGCTGCAGCACGTCCTGCCGAGACACCGCAAACGACTCCACCTCGTCGAGGGTAGCCACGGCGTCGGACACGCCCCGGACACGCTCAGGACACCCGCTGGGTGCGAGGATGTTCACCCATGACCACACGCGAACCGGACCTGGTCGCCGGCGTGCCCCGCAGGCGGATCGTCGTCGCCTCGATGGTGGGCACCACCATCGAGTTCTACGACTTCTATGCGTACGCGACCGCCGCCGTCGTGGTCTTCCCGCACCTCTTCTTCCCCAAGGGCGACCCGACGACGGCGCTGCTCGCATCGCTGGCGACCTTCGGCCTCGCCTTCGTCGCGCGTCCCGTCGGGTCAATCCTGTTCGGACACTTCGGCGATCGGATCGGACGCAAGACCACGCTGGTGGCCTCGCTGCTGGTGATGGGCATTGCGACGTTCCTCATCGGTGTTTTGCCCACCTACCACCAGGTGGGGCTGTTCGCCCCGGCGCTCCTTGCGATCATGCGCTTCAGCCAAGGCCTGGCGCTCGGTGGCGAATGGAGCGGCGCGGCCCTGCTGGCCACCGAGACCGCCAAACCCGGTAGGCGCGCGTGGGCGGCCATGTGGCCGCAGCTCGGCGCCCCGTTCGGTTTCCTGCTGGCCAACGGCGTGTTCCTCATCCTGGTGCTGTGGCTGGGCTTCAACACCGCCAGCCCGGATCTGGACGGTGCGTTCCTGACGTGGGGCTGGCGCATCCCGTTCCTGCTCAGCGCGGTCATGGTGGCCCTCGGGCTCTATGTCCGGCTGCGCTTGACGGAGACCCCGGTGTTCGCCCGCGCGATCGCCCGCGGGGAGCGGGTGCGTGCCCCGCTGGCCGAGGTGTTCCGCAACCACTGGCGTCAGTTGATCATCGGCACGTTCGTCATGCTGGCCACGTACACGTTGTTCTACGTCGTCACCACCTGGGCGCTGAGCTTCGGTACCGGCAAGAAGACCGCCGCCGGTGGGGGACTGGGCATCCCGTACCTCGAGTTCCTGCAGCTGCAGCTGATCTCGGTGCTCTTCTTCGCGGCGATGCTCCCGGTCACCGGACTGCTGGCCGATAAGTTCGGCCGCCGGGTGACGCTGCTGGTGATCACCGTGGCGATCATGATCTACGGCACCACCTTCGGACTGCTGCTCGACCCGGCGTCGGCGACAACCACCTCGACGCTGGTGTTCTTGATCATCGGCATGCTGTTGATGGGGCTCACGTTCGGGCCAATGAGCGCCGTTCTGCCCGAACTCTTTCCGACCAACGTGCGGTACACCGGTTCCGGCGTCGCCTACAACGTCGCCAGCATCCTCGGTGCGGCCATCGCACCGTTCGTCGCGACGTGGTTGGCCACCTCCTACGGGGTGGCGTGGGTGGGCGTCTATCTGTTGTGCGCCGCGTCGCTGACCGGCATAGCGCTGCTGGTGATGCGCGAGACACGAGACGCCTCGCTCGACGACATCCAGGAACGCGTCTCCTAGCAAGGGCGGCCCTGGATGATCCGCAGGGCACCCGCGGCGGCGACCGCTCACCTTTCACGCTGATGTTTCCGTGCGTAACACGCTGGTAGCACACGCCCGCTAGTTTCCTCTGCGACAGACCTCGGTTTCAGAGGTTGCACGACAGGAGTAACGGGAAGCATGGTCGTACGCGGCAGCTCGTTCGCGATGGTGATGTCAGGCATCACCTTCACGGTCGAAGAGTGCCTGCGCGCCATCTCCTCGCAGCGGGTGCCGATGGCGCTGCTGTCGATCACCAGAGAGCGCGAGTACCACTAACCGCGCCACCCGTGTGCCCGTGATAGGGCACCGTCCCCCTGGCATCACACGCACCGAGCCGGTCCTGCACACCAGCGGATCACTCGTCGTCATCGTCGCAATCGAACATCTTTGGGTCAGCCCCAATTCGGTCACGCGGCCCACTCGAATCTCGCAGCACCGTCTGCACAGCTGGAAGCGAAACATCATGTCCGTCAGCTCATTACCCGAAACGTCGACTGTCGCCGCCCCGTCGGCCACATCCACACGCCTCTACAACGCCGACCTCGCCCCCGTCACCAACCGCAACTGGGGTGTCTACAACTTCTTCGCCATGTGGATGCAGGACATCCACAGCATCACGGTCTACACGTTCGCCGCGTCGCTGTTCTTCATGGGGCTCAACGGGGGCCAGGTTTTCATCGCACTCACCGTCAGTGTCCTCATCATCTGGGGCTTGATGAACCTGAGCGGTATCGCCGGACAGCGCACCGGCGTCCCGTTCCCTGTGCTTGCACGCTCTAGCTTCGGGATCTGGGGAGCCAACATCCCGGCCCTGATCCGCGCCTGTATCGCCGTCATCTACTACGGCATTCTCACCTACCTGGGTTCCACTGGACTGCAGATCGCGGCACTGCGGGTGGCCCACGATGCCGTTGAACCGCTCACCCGGCCAACGTTTCTCGGATTGCACGCGCTGGGGTGGCTCTGCTTTGCGGCCATGTGGGTGATCCAGCTTCTGGTCGTGCGCCATGGCATGGACGCTGTCCGCAGGTTCCAGGACTGGGCTGGACCCGCGGTCTGGGTGGTGATGTTCGCTCTGGCCATCTGGATGGTCGTCAAGGCCGGCGGCAACGTGTCATTCGACCTGAGCCCCGACCAGGCGCACGGCTGGGATCTCACCTACGAGATGTTCGCCGCCATCGCCCTGAACGTGTCGTTCTTCGCCACGTTCTTGGTCAACTTCGCCGACTTCGGGCGACTCGCGCCCAACCAGAAGACCATCAGCCGCGGCAATTTCTTCGGACTGCCGGTCAACTTCGTGATGTTCGCGATCGTCGCCGTCACTGTGACCTCCGCCAGCATCGTGGTGTTCGGCGAGGCGATCACTGACCCGGTCAAGCTCATCGAGAAGACCGACAGCACAGCAGTCATTCTGTTCGGCGCGTTGGTCTTCACGATCGCGACCATCGGCATCAACATCGTCGCCGACTTCATCTCGTGTGCCTACGACTTCTCGAATGTAGCCCCCAAACACGTCAACTTCTTCCGCGGCGGCCTGATCGCCGCCGTGCTCTCGGTCCTGCCGCTGCCGTGGCATCTGTACAACAATCCGGAGTCGATCGCGTACTTCGTCGGGGGACTCGGCGCCTTCCTCGGACCGCTGTTCGGTGTCCTCATGTCGGACTTCTGGATCATCCGCCGGGGCCGCGTCGACGTCGCGGAGTTGTTCCGGGCTGACCCGGAAGGCAAGTACTACTACACCCGCGGAGTCAACCCGAGGGCACTGGTCGCGTTGGTCCCCGCCACCGTCGTCGCCGCCGTACTCGCATTGGTTCCGGCGTTCGGGGTCTGGGCACCGTTCTCCTGGGCCATCGGCGCGATCCTGGCCACCGCGTTCTACGTGCCGATCGCGTGGAGCACCCGGCAGGCCGCAGAGGTGACGGCATGAGTTGCATCGTTGAGAAGAACTGCAACATCAGCGAATCGATGACGCGCGAGATCGAACGTCACGCGCGCTCATATGCACGATCCGGCACCGACCTCGAGGCCTGGCAGCCAAATTCGGAATATCCGTCGTCGTCGACGGCGTCGCAGCGGCCGTATCCACCGCCGAGAGTCTCCTGTCTCTCACTGAGCAGCAGCAAGATTCGTACTTGTGCGGCCCCGTGTCCCAAGTGCCGGCCCGGGTGGCCGGTCTCGAAGAATTTCGGAGAAACCCATGTCTGACATCGTCCCCCTGATCGACCTCGCCCAGGCCCGCGGCGGCGCGCACAACCGCCGGCGGCTTGCCCGCGACATCGACGACGCCAACCGCCACATCGGGTTCCTTGCCGTGGTCAATCACGGTGTCTCCACGCGGTTGCTCGACGACATGTACGCCGTGACTGCCGAGTTCTTCGACAGCGACGAGAGTGTGAAGCACGCAGTCCGTGCCGAATCCGGCACGAGCCGAGGTTACATGCCGCCGAAATCGCGCGCACTCGCGCGGACCAGGGGGAAGGCAACCCCGGCGGATCTTGTCGAATTCTTCTCGATCGGTCTACCCGACGTTCCCGCGGACGACCCGTGGTTCGTCGAGGCCCGGCGGCACGGGCATTTCCACGACAACATCTGGCCGGCAGTCCCCGGGTTTCGTGACATCTGGGAGCGCTACTACGCCGAGATGGCGGCACTGGCGTTCGACATGATGAGGCTGTTCGCTCTGGCGCTGGGCCTCGACGAGCGCTGGTTCGACGACAAGGTCGACACACCGATCAGCAACCTGTTCGCCAATCACTTTCCGCCGCTGGACGGCACGCCCGAACCCGGGCAGCTGCGCATCGGCGAGCACACCGACTACGGCAGCCTCACCCTGCTCTATCAGCGAGACGTGGTCGGCGGACTCGAAGTGCGGCTCGACGGCGCGTGGGTTCCTATCGCCCCCATCGCGGACAGCTTCGTCGTCAACATCGGGGACCTGATGGCCCGGTGGACAGATGACAGATGGACCTCGACTTTGCACAGGGTGCAGAACCCAGCCCTCACCGGCCCGTGCAGCCGACGTCTGTCGCTGCCGTTCTTCTGCCAACCCAACTACGACGCGGTCATCGACACGGTCCCGACCTGTGTCAGCGCGTCGATCCCGTCGAAGTATCCCGTCATCACCGCGGGCCAGAACGTCGCCGACAAGACGGGCGCCAGCTTCGCGGTGGCACCCTGACCGGTAACGGTTACGAGCTCGTGGTGCCGGGTGTCTGTACCCGCTGGGCCAGCCAGGGCAGCGCATCAGAGAATGCGCGCTCGGCGAACTGCCAGGTGTGGAAGCTGATGATCTTGTGAATGGAGCACGAGATCCCCACGGCCTGACCGGTCGAACACAGATCCTCTGCCGCGCCCAACTCGTCGGTGTCGCGTTCCCCGTCATGGCCGCCGAACCCTGACGGGGAGCTCGACTGTGGGCGGTGCACTCCGGCGTTCTTCATCAGTTGGTCGGCGTTCGCCGGTGCAACGGTGTCCTCGAACCAGCCAGCGACGTCGGTGTACGGACCGTGCGTGGCCATCACCGTGCGCGGATCGAAGTCATCCCACTGTGCGGCGTCACCGCCGTAGAGCCGGTCGATCGTCTGTTGCTTGGAGCCCGCCGTCGGCCCGTGGTCGCCCGCGATGTCTTCGAACGTGGCGAACAGATCCGGATGCATCACGGTCAGGTCCACGGCGCAGGTGCCGCCCATGGACCAACCCACGACCGCCCAGTTAGACGCCGCGTCGGATGCGCCGTAGTTTGCGACGAGGTAGGGGCGCACGTCTTCGGTGAGATGGTCGGCGGCGTTGCCGCGAGGCCCGTTGACGCATTCGGTGTCGTTGTTGAAGCTGCCGCCGGCGTCGACGAAGACGAAAATCGGTGTCTGGCCCTCATTCTGGCCCTGGTGTTGGCTGGCGTACTGGTCGATGATCGGCATGACGTCACCGCTGCGCATCCAGTCCGCCGGGGTGTTGAACTCTCCGGCGATCATCATGACCACCGGCAGTCGCGGTGGGGTGTCACCGGCGAACCAGGCGGGCGGCAGGTAGATGTACTCGCTGCGATGCGTGAAACCGCTTGCCGTGTCGGGAATGTCGACCTTCACCAGCTTGCCCGAATTCGGCGCGGTGTTGCGCAGCGCCGGTAGCGCCGACACGTCGACCTCGTGCGGGAGCGGGCCTGCGGTGATCGCACCCCAGGCCGACTGCAGCGACGGGTAGTAGCCGACCCACTGGTTCAGCGAGATCCCCGCGGCCACCAACGTCAGCGGTACGGCGAGCGCCGACAGCCCCCGCCGCCACCATCGGGCGTTGCGCCAGCCCAGCACCGCGATGGCGACCGTCGCTCCGAACATCGCCGTCCGCACCCACAGCACGAACGGTGCGGGGTCCGAGGCCAGCCCTTCGGAGTTCATGTAGGTGCGGGTCGCGAGCGCGACGAGGACGCCGACGACGACGGAGACCGGCACCCAGATCAGCCGCCACCGACTGGTCCGCCAGCCGATGACGGCGATCAACACCACGACGGCGACGATCTCGACAGTGATCGGGAACCAGCCGCCGAGCAGTGAGATCCCTCGCCGGAATTCGTGAAAGTCGGGAGCCGGGAGCTGCGGCAACGGTGGTGGCGGCGTCGGCGTCGGCGGCGGCATCCACCCATCGTGGCGACGCTAGCTGTGCATTTGCCATACGCCGCCGTCAGACAGCGGACCGGTGGAGAAGGTGACGCGCGCGCTCACCGGCAGTCATGGCGCCCCACACCCCGTGCTGCTCGGGTGTCCGCAACGCATGATCGCGACACTGTTGGAGAACCGGACACCGACGGCAGATCAGCTTGGCGGCCTTCTCTTTTCTGTGGATCACCGCTCGTGAGGAGTCGTCCGGAAAGAACACCTCGACTGGGTACCCGAGGCACTTTCCCCGCAGTTGCCAGCTCCACGCGTCCTCCGTGGGCGGGGGTAACCGGAGGCAATGCGTTCGCGCGAAAGAGGTCAAATGGGTGCTGTGGCGCGTCATCAGCGTCCTCCGTGACTCCCGCGCTGCGGCACCGTCGGCCACAGCAGTCACAGAAGTAGTCGATCGACCCATCTGTGTCGTTACACCGGGGACCGTCAAATCATGCTGCGCCGCAATCTCTTTCACAGCAACCTGCCAGCGAAACTCACAGGTGACATCTCGTCATCTTCAGGTTGGCTTCAGGCCGCACGGTCAACATCACTGACGGCAAAGATCCGAGCCCACGCGAGACAAGGCGCGTGTCCACCTGCCGCCGGCCTCTAGACACGGGGAACTGACGTTGAGCGTGATCACTGTGGATGTTGTCTTCATCCTGCCGCCGCCACTGCGAGACCTCTCGGTGGCCACCAGCAATCAACTGGCCGATGCGATGTCGGACTTCGGCGGTGCCGCGTTCCGCCTCGGCCGGCCTTTCCCGGGCCGCGACGACGGTCCGTGCGAACCGCACATCTCGCTGTTCATGATGGTCGTCGACGCCACCGAGGTGGCGGAGGTCGCCGCGGCGGTGGCCGACGCCGCGCGAACCGTCGCACCGGTTTCGGCCGCGGCCGTCGAATACCGGCACAACCACGAGGGCGCTCCCGAGGTCTTCTTCGCGCGCTCCGATGAGTTCCGCGCGGTCCAGCGTGCAGTGATCGCGGCGGCGGAACCGTTGCGCCGCGGCCGGATCCGTGAGCTCGACCCCGGCGGCAACCCCCTGGCGGCCGTCCTCGACGACCCGGATCCGGACGATCCCGCGCGGGTACGGCAGTTGCGCACCTACGGGTTCGACGATGTCTCCGACGACCAGGACGACCGGTTCAACCCGCATGTCACGCTCACCTGGCCGGTCGACGAGACCAGCCGCGTCGACCTGGCGACCCTGCGCCCCGCGGCGGGTTTCACCGGCCGGCTCACCGACGTCGCCCTCTACGGCATGGCGCCCAACGGAACCTGCACCCGGCGCTACGGCTCATGGACGCTGACCGGGGACCCGATGTGACCACCGACAGCCCCGAACTCCGGCGATCGCTCTGTGCGCTCGACGGGGTCAACTTCTTCCTCGCCGACGTCCAGGCCGGTCTCGGCCCGTTCCTCGGGGTCTACCTGATCAACAAGGAGACCTGGAACCCGGCCAACATCGGCTTGATTTTGACCCTCGGAGGCGCGGTCGGGCTGCTGCTCAACGCCCCGGCCGGCGCCCTGATCGACGCCACGAAGCACAAGCGGGCCCTGCTGGCCGGGGCCGCTGCGTTGACATCGTTCGGCACATTCATCGTCACGCTGAAGCCGACGTTCGCGGTCGTCACCGCCGCCCAGCTGCTCACCGGGATCGCCGGGGTGGTCCTCGGTCCCGTCATCGCCGCGATCGCGCTGGGCATGGTCGGGCCGAAACGGTATGCCGCGCAGACGGGTCGGATGCAGGCGTTCAATCACGCCGGGAACGTGGTGGGCTCGGCCGTCGCCGGGCTGGCCGGCTACCTCATCAGCCTGCGGATGGGCTTCTGGTTGGCCAGCCTGTTCGGCATCTTCGTCGTGCTCTCCACGCTGCTGATCAAACCCAACCTCATCAACCACGACGTCGCGCGCGGGATGAAGCCCAAGGACGAAACCGACGACGGCGACGACAAGCCATCGGGTTTCCGGGTGCTGCTGCGCAACCGCCCGCTGCTGATCCTCGCCGCCGTCGTGGGCCTGTGGCAGCTCGCGAACGGCGCGATGCTGCCCATCACCGGCCAGAAACTGGCTGTGGGCGACGCCAACGACGGCGCGCTGTATCAGGCCGCGCTGATCATCGTGGCGCAGGTCGTGATGATCCCGATGGCCATGCTCGTGGCCCGCCGTGGTGACCGGTGGGGCCGAAAACCGCTGATGGTGCTGGCCTTTGCGGTGCTTCCGGTGCGCGGCGTGCTGTTCATCATGGCGCAGTACCCGGGTGAGGTGATCGCCGTGCAGGCCCTCGACGGTATCGGCGCGGGACTACAGGGTGCGTTGTTCGCGATCATGGTGGCCGACCTGACCCGCGGCAGCGGCCGTTACAACATCGCCTTCGGTGCGGCCACGATGGTGCAGGGCATCGGCGGCGCGCTCAGCCCCACGCTCGCCGGTGCCATCGACGCCGCCGCCGGGTACGGCGCGGCGATGTGGGCGCTGACGGGTATCGCGGTGGTGGCTCTGGTCCTGCTCGTGCTCGCGGTACCGGAGACCCGTGCGTCGTCCGACGAACCGCCGGAGACCTCCGACGTCGCACCCGAACCCACCGCGGTCGGCTAATACCGATGATCTCTGGACTTGGCGGCGCGACCGTGTTGTCGGTCGCCCTGGTGGCGGCCGTGATGGTGTTCGCCGTGGTGCGGCCCCGCGGGCTGCCCGAGATCACCGCGGCGTTGCCGGCTGCCGTCGTCGCGGTGGCAGCCGGACTGGTCAGCTGGCCCGCGGCGCGGTCCGCGGTCGCCGACATGGCGCCCACGGTCGGGTTTCTCGCGGCCATCCTGGTGCTGGCGCATCTGGCCGATGCCATGGGGGTCTTCGCCTGGATCGCCCATCAGTTGCGTCGCGGATCGCGCGGATCTCCCACGCGACTGCTCAGCCTCGTGTTCGTTGCGGCGTCGGCGACCACGGCGATACTGAGCCTGGATGCGACGGTCGTGCTGCTGACGCCGGTGGTGATCGCCACCGCGCAGGCGCTGCGGATGAACCCGCGGCCGCATTCCTATGCCAGCGCGCACCTGTCGAACACCGCCTCCACGCTGCTGCCGGTCTCGAACCTCACCAACCTGTTGGCCTTCGCCGCAACGGGTTTGACGTTCGTGGAGTTCACGACCGTGATGGCGCTGCCATGGGTGGTGTCGATAGCCGCCGAGTTCGTCGTGTTCCGGATCTTCTTCGCCCGGCAGCTGCGGACGCCGGCGGATGCGCCGGGTGCGGCGCGCGCTGTCGTCGCGGACGACGTGACCTCGCCGCCGATGCCGGCGGCAGCGCTGGCCGTGTTGGCCCTGACGCTCGCCGGTTTCGCGGTCTCCGGGTTCGTCGGGGTCGCACCGGGTTGGGTGGCGGCTGCCGGTGCCGTGGTGCTGGCGGGATTCGCGCTGCGGGCCCGGCGGACCACGGTGCGTCGCACGCTCGCCGCGGCGGACGTGCTCTTCTGCGGGTTCGTCCTGGCATTGGCGGTCGTGGTGGCCGCCGTGTCCGACGGTCCGATCGGCCGTGCGCTTGCCGAGCATCTGCCGCGCGAGTCCACCCTGCTGGCGTTGGTGGTGGTGGCGGCCGTCGCTGCGGTGATCTCGAACCTGGTGAACAACCTGCCCGCGACCCTGTTACTGCTCGCCGCGATCGGGGCTCATGCGCCGCCGGCCCTGATCCTTGCCGTGCTGCTGGGCGTCAACATCGGCCCCAACCTGACCTACGTCGGCTCGCTGGCGATCATGCTGTGGCGCAGGGCATCTGCCGCTGCAGGTGCCGAACCGCAATTGCGGATTTACACGGTGCTGGGGCTGCTGACGGTGCCCACCGCACTGGTGGCCAGTGTGCTCGCGCTGTGGGTCGGCGTGAAACTCATCTGACGAGTGACAAGGACAATCGACAGCAAGGTCCTCAATGCGGCTGGAGGCCGTAGACCTGCGGGCACCATCCGACGACGTCACCGTATTTGGTGGAGAGCGCGGGGTTCCACATGACGGGAACGCCGTTGATCACCCAGCAGTTCTTGTCAGACAGATCGATCCCGTTCTGCTGAGGGTTGTTCTGCGGGGCCTGGGGAGGCTGCTGGGGCGCTTGGTCAGGCTGCTGCGGCGGTTGAGAATTGCCGTTGCCGGCATCACGGTTCTGCGGCAGCTGCGGAACACCTGGCCCCTGCTGCTGTTGACATTGCTGCTGTTGATCTGGTGGCTGTTGATCGCACGATAAATCGTCGGCAAGTGCCGTCGGCGCACACATCGCAAGCGCGCTCACGGCAAGGCCGCAGCAAGCAGCAAACTTCACACGGTCAAACATCTATCCGCCCCCTCGATCGCTTCCTCGACCTTTGGCCGACGACTGGACAGAATGCTACGTCGAACCGGCCATTCGCTCGCGCGCTTTGGTGCGATTACAGCAAATCGCTCGCCGGACGGGGTGAGGCGCCCAGTGGACCGCAGCGCAGGTCGAAGCGCTCGCGCAACGTGTCCAACGTCCGCCGGGCGCTGTCGCGGTCACGCCGGTGCCGGAGCAGGAAAGTCAGAGACCCCCGCAGCTGCCGGGTCAGCGGATACCACGAGTCGACGTTGGACCCGCACCGCAGGAACACCGAATTCGGCAAGCGCTCGAACATGACGCTGAGGTTGTGCTGCGACAGGCACAGGATGCCGAACGGCAGGATCACCTTCGATTTCGCGCGCAGATCGATGGCGTCCATCTCATACAGCGGGGCGTCCGCCAGTCGGTCGCGGTACAGCATGTGCGTCATGAAGTACGCCATGAACGACGTCAAATGCATTGTCGCCGAACGCGGTTGAATCGACAGCACCGACCCGCCGGGCGACAGGTACGGCTGATAGGGCCCGGCGTCGCGCAGCACGTAGCCCGTGCAGTTGATGATCCAGCTGCCGGGCGCGACCGCACGACTTCGGCCGCTGGCGAACGTCATCGCTGGGCCGTCGGGTCCGTCGACCACGTCGGTGAAGCGGTCCATCACAACCTCTCGCAGACCCGCGGCGATGGCGTGGCTCTCCTCGTCCGACATGATGCCCAGCACGTAGGTGTCGGCACCCTCGGTGGGCCACACGCCGTAGGTGTCCCGAAACCAGCGGTTGGCCTCGTCTTCGTTGGTGCCGTCGAAGTGGCTGAGCATCTGCGCTCCCGAGACGCTCGCCGGGGTGCCCGACCACCACCGCCTGCGTCCCCGCGGGAAGGTCTCGTCGCGGCTGAGGAAGTACGTCCCCGAACCGGCGACCATCGATACCTCACGGTGTGGGTCGGCAATGATCAGTGCGTGCGCGGTGTCCATCCCCGTCTTCCCGCCGCCGATCACCCACACCGGCGCACCGTCCGAGGCGATCTCGTCGACGTCGCAGAAGTTCGGCGACACCGAGCGCACCTGATGGGATTGGACGGGTAGCGGGTCGTTCGGGGTGACGGCGAAGCCGGCCGCGTTGATGAGCCGCGGCGTGGTGATCGTGCGGGTGCGGCCGTCGGCGGCGCTCACTCGCAGTGTGGCCATGCCGTCGGATTCGGTGAACCCATCGAATTCCCAACCGAACAGGGTGTCGACAGTGACCCGCCGTCGGACGACATCCAGGCAGTGGGCGAAGTGGTCGAGCACCTCGGATCGTGTCGCGAGGTGTCTTCGGTCGTGACCCTGGGTCCACGGGATGTCGCCGGCGGTGAACCACGGGTGGGGCTGGTGCAGGCGCACGTAGGGGTAGGCGTCGACCCACATGCCGCCGGCGCGCAGGCGACGGTCGACCAGGATCACTCGCTGCCCCCGGCCCAGGTATTCCGACGCCACCGCGAGGGCGTTCATCCCGGCCAGCCCGGCTCCGACGATGCACAGGTCGCAACTCTCGGTCTCCGCCAGATGGCTCCCCGCCGAGTCGTCGATCACCGCGTCACCTGCTCCGCTCGTTGCCTGCCTTGGGTGTGCCCCGCAACAGCAAAGCAAAAACATGACGTCTGGGTGCAGGAATGTCGAGCTCGGCTATCGCGGTTACCACCTGGTGCCAGCTGGGACCTTCAGCGCTCGCGGCGAGCGGCCTCCGCCCCCGCCTCGCGCAACCACCGAAATGGTTCTGCCAGTGCGGCGTCGACGGTCCCCGCGAGGTCCGCGAGCGACACCGCATGGCCGGGGGCGTCCGTCGCGATCTGTCCGGCGATCACGACCGCGGGCGTTCCTGCCGCCTCGCACGCCTGCAGCACCCTGCCCACGAGCTTCCCGTTGAGCGACGTGGCGTCGAATCGACCCTCGCCGGTCAGCACCAGGTCTGCGCTCGGTATGCCATCGCCCAGACCCGACCTCCGCACCACATGGTCGGCGCCCGAGGCCAACCGGGCGCCCCAGCACAGCAGCGCGTAGCCGACCCCGCCGGCCGCCCCGGCCCCGGGCGTCACCGGGTCTGCTGTGAGCCCTGCGGCGGCAAGTACATCCGACCAGTGCCGCAGGCGATCGTCGAGGTATCGGAGTGCGGCGGGCCCGGCGCCCTTCTGGGGCCCGAAGACGTGAGCCGCTCCGCGAGGACCGAACAGTGGGGCAGTGGTGTCGACCAGCGCGACGACTCCGCCCGCAGGCGCCGGCCGCAGCCCGGTCGGGTCGACGGTCACAACGGCATCGAGGTCGCCGGCGGCCGTGTCATCCAGCAACCGACCGCGCGAATCGTAGGCGCGCAGGCCGAGCGCGCACAGCAAGCCGAAGCCGCCGTCGGTGCTGGCTGATCCTCCGAGGGCGATCTGAACGTCGTGAACGCCGGAATCGAGCACGCTCGCGATCACCTCACCCGTCCCGCGACTGGTGGCCGCCACGGGCGACAACGCCGGCATCAGCGTGATGCCCGATGACTCGGCGAGTTCCACTATTGCGGAACCACTTTCGTCGCGGATCCAGCGCGCGTGCACGGGTCTGCGGTCGGGGCCGCTGACTCGCTCGCGGTGGCTGCGCCAGGACCCCGCGGCGGCAATGGCGTCAAGCGTGCCCTCGCCACCGTCGGCCTGCGGTAGTTCGATGACGGTGTCGTGCGGGCGCGCCGATCGCCAGCCTGCCGCGACGGCGCGGGCGGCGTCGGACGCCGACGCCGAGCCCTTGAAGGAGTCCGGCGCGACGAGCACCCTCACGCCGACAGACTGGGCAGTACCAACTCGCGGTAGCGCTGCTTCATCGTCTCGACGACGCCGCGCGGATCGGCGGACCACACGTCGGCGTTGAAAATCTCGACTTCCACGTCACCGCGGTACCCCGCCGCGGTCACCATCGCGGTCACCGACGCGAAATCGATGACGCCGTCGCCCATCATGCCGCGCGACATCAGCGGGTCGGCGGTCATGGGCACCAGCCAGTCGCAGATCTGATAGCTGCTGATGCGGCCCTGCCGCCCGGCTTCGGCGATCTGCGCGCCCAGCTCCGGGTCCCACCACACGTGGAAGGTGTCCACGACGACGCCGACGGCCTCCGCCGGATGCGGTTCGGCGAGGGCGAGTGCCTGTGCCAACGTGGAGATCACGGCGCGATCGGCGCAGTACATGGGGTGAAGAGGTTCCAGTGCCAGCCGGACGCCGCACGCGGCAGCGTGAGGCGCCAGCGCGCCGATTCCGTCGGCCACCCGTGCGCGCGCCCCCGCCAGGTCTCGATCTGGTATTCCACCAACGACCATGACGAGTTCCGGGGCCCCGAGGGCGGCGGCCTCCTCGATCGCACGCCGGTTGTCGTCGAGTGCGTCGTCGCCGAGCCCGGTGAGAAAGCCGCCGCGACACAGGCTGGATGCGCGAATCCCGTTGTCGGCCAGTATCTTGCCCGACTCGGCGACGCCGGTCTCCGCGACGCGGTCGCGCCACAACCCGACTGCGGGCAGCCCCGCGGCTGCTGCTCCCTCGACCGCCTCACGCAGCGTCCACGAGTTCGTGGTCTTGGTGTTCAGGGAAAGCCGGGCGAAATCCGTGCCGCTCATTGCGCAATCCCGTTCAGCTCGAGGAACACTCGCATCCGATGGGCTGCGCGGTCGGGATCGGCGAGTAGTCCGGCCCGGTCGGCAAAGACGAAGATCTTCGTCAGGTGCGTCACCGACCGACCGGAGGCCAGACCCCCGACAAGCGCGAACCCCGGCTGATGACCGTTGAGCCAGGCGAGGAATGCGATGCCGGTCTTGTAGTAGTACGTGGGGGCCTCGAAGATGTGCCGGCCGAGTTCCTGCGTCGAGTCGAGGATCTCGCGGGCACGCACCGGGTCACCGGCGTCGATCTCCTGCAGGGCCGTCGATGCAGCGGGGTAGATCGCCGCGAAGATGCCGAGCAGGGCGTCGGAGTGTCCGTGCTCGTCGCCCATGATCAGCTCGGGATAGTTGAAGTCGTCTCCGGTGTACAGCCGGACTCCCGCGGGCAGCGCCCGGCGCAGTGCGACTTCGTGTTCGGCGTCCAGCAGGGACACCTTGACGCCATCGACCTTGTCCGCGTTCTCCTCGATGAGCCGCACGAATGTGGCTGTAGCTGAACCGATGTCGGTGTTTCCCCAGTAGCCACGCAGCGCCGGGTCGAACATCTCACCCAGCCAGTGCAGGATCACCGGGCGCTCCACCTCCGACAGCAGAGCCCGGTACACCGACAGGTAGTCGTCGGCCGAGGTGGCCACGGCGGCGAGCGCGCGTGACGCCATCACGACTACCTGCGCACCCGCCTCGCCGATGGTGGCGATCTGTTCGCGGTAGGCGTCGGCAACCGTGGTCAGACCCGCCGTCCCCGACGGGACGTCAGCGAGCTCGAGTTGATCGGTGCCGGCGCCGCAGGCCAGGCGCCCGCCGACGGAGGCAGCCTCTGCTGCGCTGCGGCGGATCAGCTCGGCCGTGGCGGTCCAACTCATGCCCATCCCGCGTTGCGCGGTGTCCATCGCATCGGCGACGCCGAGGCCGTAGGACCACAACTCGTGCCGGTAGGCCATCGTCGCGTCCCAGTCGAGATCGGCAGGCGCACCAGGGGTGTTGTCAGCGGTCACCCTCGGCACGACGTGCGCTGCGGCGTAGGCGATCCGCGACGTGATCGGACCGTCGGGCCGTCGCCAGGCACCCGGCGCGGACAGCTGGTAGGGACGCACGGCACCGTCGAGGGGGAGCGCGATGCGGGCGGTGGTGTCCGCGGTGACGGTCACAGCACGATCTCCGGAACCTCGAGGCGCACGCCGCGTGCGGAACTGTCGAGGCCGAGCTGCGCGAGCTGGACACCGCGTGCGGCCGAGAGCAGTCCGAAGCGGTGCGGCCGCTCGGCGAGCACGTCGCGCAGGTACTCCTCCCACTGCAGCTTGAAACCGTTGTCGAGTTCGGCGTTGGCCGGCACGTCGAGCCATTGGTCTCGGAACTTCTCGGTGGCGGGCAGGTCGGGGTTCCACACCGGTTTCGGCGTGTGCGCTCGCTGCTGCGCGACGCAATTGCGCAGTCCCGCAACAGCGGAACCATGCGTGCCGTCGATCTGGAACTCGACGAGCTCGTCGCGGTGCACGCGCACCGCCCACGACGAGTTGATCTGCGCGATGACACCCCCGGCGATCTCGAAGATGCCGTACGCGGCGTCGTCGGCGGTGGCGGCGTACTCCTTGCCCGCCTCGTCCCAGCGCGTCGGAATGTGGGTGACGGTCTTCGCCGTGACGGCCTCGACCTTGCCCAGCAGGCCCTCCATGACGTAGTTCCAATGGCAGAACATGTCGACGGTGATCCCGCCGCCGTCCTCGGCGCGGTAGTTCCAGCTGGGCCGCTGCGCAGCCTGACCGTCACCTTCGAACACCCAGTAGCCGAACTCGCCGCGCATCGAGAGGATGCGGCCGAAGAAGCCCTCGTCGACCAGGCGGCGCAGCTTGACCAGGCCGGGCAGGTAGAGCTTGTCGTGCACGACGCCGGCGACGATGCCGGCGTTCTCCGCCATCCGGGCGAGCTCGATGGCCTCGACCAGCGTTTCGGCCGTGGGCTTTTCGGTGTAGACGTGCTTGCCCGCCTTGATCGCGGCGGTCAGCGCCTCCACCCTGCGGGAGGTCACCTGGGCGTCGAAATAGACGTCCACGCTCGGATCCGCGATGACCGCGGCGGTGTCGGTGGTCCAGTGCTCGACCCCGTGCTGTGCGGCCAGGTCGGCGAGACGGTCCGCGTTGCGGCCGACGAGGATGGGCTCGACGGCGACGCGGGTGCCGTCGTCGAGCACCAGGCCCGAGTCGCGCAACGGCAGAATCGAGCGCACCAGGTGCTGGCGGTAGCCCATGCGGCCGGTGACGCCGTTCATGGCGATGCGCAGGGTCGTGCGGGGAGTGGTCATGGGAAGGTGCTCCATCGTGGGGCGCGGCGTCGACGACGCCGCGTGGAAGGGCGGTGGATTGCACTTCGGAATGCGCTTTCCAAGGTAAGCTGACAGCCGCGCATCGGTCAACCCATGCGTCGAAACTCGCCCACGACGTGGCGAATGAGGAAGGCGAGCGGATGGCGGTCACCCTGCAGGACGTGGCGACACGCGCGGGTGTCTCCCAGGCGACGGCGTCGCGGGTGCTCAACGGGTCCGCACGTGTACCCGGGGAGGGTGTCGCGGACCGCGTCCGGGCGGCGGCCAAGGAATTGGGTTACGTACCGAACGCGCAGGCCCAGGCGCTCGCGCGAGCGTCGACCGGACTCCTCGGCCTGGTCGTGCACGACATCGCCGACCCGTACTTCTCGTCGATCGCCCGCGGCGTGCAGAAGGCATCGCGCGCGGCCGGAAAGCAGGTGCTGCTCGCCAGCACCGACCGCGACTACGACGTCGAACGCGACGCGGTCAGCACGTTCATCTCGCACCGCGCCGACGCCATCCTGCTGGCCGGTTCCCGTCAGAGCGGACACCTCGACCGCGACATCGAGACAGAGTTCGGCCGCTACCGGGACAACGGCGGTCGCATCGTCGTCATCGGTCAACCGCTCGCCTTCGGTGGCGCTGTCGAACCCGAAAACGCCTTTGCGTCAGCGCAGCTCGCAGACCAACTGGTCGAGCTGGGACACACCCAGTTCGCCGTGATCGGCGGACCGGGCAGCATCCGCACCGCGGTGGACCGCCGCAACGGATTCGTCGACGCACTGGGTAGGCGAGGCATCACTCCGCTGGTGGAGGTCTCTGGCGACTTCACCCGCGACGGCGGACACTCGGCCGCCCGGCGGCTTGCCGCTGCGCTGCAGCTCAGCCCCGCCACGGGCGTTCCGCCGGTCTGCGTCTTCGCCGTCACCGACGTCATGGCCATCGGCGCCATCGCCGCGTGGCGGGAGCTGGGACTCGATGTCCCGCGCGACGTCTGCATCGCCGGTTTCGACGACATCCCCACGCTGCGCGACCACTGGCCGAGCCTGTCGACGGTGGCGCTTCCCCTCGAGCGCATAGGGGAGCGGGCCGTGGAGCTCGCGCTCTGCACCGATCCGGGGGCCGACGACCTTCGCGAACGCATTGCCGGCGAGGTCGTGCTCCGCACCAGTACACAGCTCTGACCAGGGCCGACAACGCTCGGCCGCGTGGTTCGTTGACAGTGTGCGCTGCATCACGTTATGGTCGGAATCACTTCGGAAAGCGCATTCCCAACGGGTGCCACCCACCCGGACCTTCGAATCAAGGATTCATCCATGGCCGTAACCGCACCCGCGGAATCGCGCCGGGCCACGCGCCCCGCCGCCCCACAGAAACGCCCGCGGAGGTCGCTGTCGCCGATGGCCACGCTGTCGAGCCTCTGGCGTCCGTCTGCTCTCCTGCTCGCCCTCCTCGTCGCGTGGTGGGCCGTCACCGAGGCTGAGCTCGTCGCCCCCTACATCCTGCCCTCACCCGCTGATACGTGGCAGACCGCCGTCGACAATGCCGCGTACCTCGCCCAGAACACCTGGGTCACCACCTGGGAGACGATGGTCGGCTTCGCGATCGCTGCAGTGGTCGGTGTCTTCGTCGCGGTCGTGATGGTCTACTCGTCGAACATCGAGAAGACCGTGTACCCGCTGATCCTGTTCGCTCAGGTCATCCCCAAGATCGCGATCGCGCCGCTGTTCATCGTCTGGCTGGGTTTCGGCACGTCGCCCAAGATCCTGGTCGCTGTCCTGATGGCGTTCTTCCCCATCGTCATCTCGGGACTCGCCGGCCTGAGGTCGGTCGATCCCGAGATCCTCGAGCTGACCTCGACCATGGGCGCGAGCAAGCTCAAGACCTTCGCGAAGATCCGTTTTCCCGCATCGCTGCCCCAGTTGATGTCGGGACTCAAGGTCGCAGCCACACTGGCCGTCACCGGCGCCGTCGTCGGCGAGTTCGTGGGCTCCAACGAGGGACTCGGCTACGTCATCCTCCAGGCCAACGGAAACGTCGACACCGCAATGCTGTTCGCCGCACTCGTGATCATGTCCGCGCTCGGGATCGCGCTCTTCGCCATCATCGAGATCGCCGAGAAGCTCCTCATCCCGTGGCACTCGTCGCGCCGTATCAATTCATCCACCACCCAAGCCTGACCCGGAAACCAGGAGACACCATGTCGTTGCACCGACGGGCCGTCGGCATCGCCGCCGCAGCCACCGCCACCTTGCTGACGCTGACCGCCTGTGGCGGCAGCGGATCCGAGAACACCACCGCCGCCGACGGTTCGACCTCACCGGCGACCCTGATGCTCAACTGGTACCCCTACGGTGAGCACGCCCCGTTCTACTACGGCGTCGAGAAGGGCATCTTCGCCGAACACGGAATCAACCTGACAATCGATGCCGGGCAGGGTTCGACGAAGACCGTGCAGGCGGCCGGTTCCCAGCAGGTCGACTTCGGCTGGGCCGATACGCCCGCCGTCCTCAGCAACATCGACAAGGGTGTCAAGGTGAAGAGCATGGGCGTCTTCCTGCAGACGACGCCGTCTGCGGTGCAGGTGTTCGCGGACTCGGGAATCAACACCCCCAAGGATCTCGCCGGCAAGACCATCGCGGTGTCCGCCGGCGACGCGCCGACCACGACCTTCCCGATCTACCTCGAAAAGGTGGGAGTCCCCGCCGATCAGGTGAAGCAGCAGAGCCTGGATGCCGCGGGCAAGATGTCCGCCCTGATGTCGGGTCGGGTCGACGGTTTGATCGGCTTCGCGCACGATCAGGGGCCGACGATCGCGAACAAGAGCGGCCGCGAGATGCGTTACCTGCGCTACAGCGACGCCGGGCTGAACTTCTACAGCAACGGCCTCATTGCCAACACCGAAACCCTTTCCGACAAGACAGAACTCGCGCAGTCGATGGTCGAGGCCACCAGTGAGGCCTTCGCGGCCGCGGTCGCCGACCCCGAAGGAGCCGTCGACGCCATGGCGGGCAAGGACCCGCAGATGCCGCCGCGTGAGGTGTTGCTCGAGCAGTGGCGTCAGACCATTCCGCTGTTGAGCACCCCCGCGACCGCGGGTCAGGCGCCAGGGATCAACTCCGAAGCCGACTGGAAGTCCACGATCGCCACGCTGAACGAAGCGGGTCTGCTCGAGACGGCCAAGGAACCCAGCGAGTACTGGGACTCCTCCATCAGCCCGCGCGGCAACGAATAGAGGACAGCAGATGACCACCGCCACCATCGATCCGTCGACCGGAGTGACCCCCGCCGGCATCACCGTCGAGAACCTCACGGTGACGTTCTCCTCGAAGCGCGGGACCACCACCGCGCTGCAGGACATCGATCTGCAGGTCGCCGACGGTGAATTCGTCACCATCGCGGGTCCGTCCGGATGCGGAAAATCGACGCTGCTCAAGGTGATCGCCGGCCTGACCGGATCCACCAGCGGTGAGGTGCGATTGCGCGGCAAATCCGTACGCGGGCCACAGCGCGAGATCGGTTACGTCTTCCAACGCGCCGCCCTGCTCGAATGGCGCAGCGTGCGGAAGAACATCCTGCTTCAGGCCGAGATGCGCGGTATGTCGCGGCAGGCCGCTGCACGCCGGTGCGATCACCTCTTGGAGATGACGGGGCTCGACGGCTTCGCCGATGCGATGCCGTACGAACTCTCGGGCGGGATGCAGCAACGGGTTTCGCTGTGTCGGGCACTGCTGCACGAACCCGACGTTTTACTGATGGACGAGCCGTTCGGCGCGCTCGACGCGCTGACTCGCGAGAAGATGAACGTCGAACTGCACCGCATCTGGCGGGAGACGCAGACGACCGTCGTGCTGGTGACCCACTCCGTGGCCGAGGCCGTGTACCTGGCCAACCGCGTCGTGGTGATGAGCCCCCGTCCCGGTCGGATCGTCGAGACGCTCGACGTCGACCTGCCGGCAGACCGGGACTACGCCGACACGATGGAGCGCCCGGAGTTCATCCGCGTCGCCAACCGGGTCCGGGATCTCCTCGGGAGTTCGACGGCCGCGGACTGACCGGCCGTCGCCGGAAGGGCCCCACTCGACACCCCTTCCGGCGAGGCGGTCACGTCGTTCCGGCTACGGGCGTCGCAACCTCGGTCCGACTCACCAGGGACATGTCGAAGCCCGCGTGATCGTCGATGAAATCACTGCTTGCACGGTACTTTTCGGCGGCCAGGACCGGATCGGCGTCAGGCGGATACCCAATGAGCACGAGCACGCAGTGTCTCGCCGGGTCGACATCCACCCAGACGCCGTGCACCGTGATGCCGTACTTGCGCAGGCTCGCGATGTGGCGCGGCCAGAACGACAGTGTGTAGTCACGCACCGCCGCAGCGCTCGGCAGTGTGTAGATGCGTAATTCCGTTGTTTCGCACATGCTCATCGTCATCAACGCCGGCTGCCCAGCGGGTCCAGTTGATCGTCGGTCGCATCGTCGGCAGCCGTGGAGAGACTCAGCTTCTCCCACTGTTCGTCCGCGGCCAGCAGATCCCGTCCCGCGGCGGTCGCGTAGCGGTAAGCATCCGGACCGACCAGCAGCCGAGTCGGCGGATCTGGCATGGCGATGACATCGAGCAGCAGGGCGGCCACTTTGGCGGGGTCGCTCGCTCCTATCGTCGCGGTATTGCTCATCGCCGCGGCGGCTCCGACCGTGGGCTGGTACTCCTCGCGGATCGGGTCCACACGCATCGACGACCCTGCCCAGTCGGTGCGCATGCCGCCGGGCTCCAGGACCGTCACCTTGATACCCAGCGGGGCCACTTCCTGGGCGAGGACGGCGGAGAAGCCGGTGACCGCCCATTTGGCCGACTGGTATGCGGCCAGGCCCGGGCGCGTCACTCGGCCGCCCACCGACGAGATCTGGACGATGTGGCCGGCGCGTTGCGTGCGCATGACGGACAGCGCAGCCTGGGTCAGTCGCACCACTCCGAGGAAGTTGGTGTCGATCTGGGTCCGGAAGTCGTCGAAGTCGACGTCTTCGATCGCGCCGATGTTGGCGTAGCCGGCGTTGTTGACCAGCACGTCGAGCCTCCCAAAGGTGTTGACAGCAGTCGTGACTGCGGCGCGAACCTGATCGTCGTCGGTCACATCGAGCGGGACGACCGACAGTGCGTCAGGGTACTGAGCGGCCAGGTCGTCGAGCGCCGAGGTGGACCGGACGCCGGCGACGACGCGGTGCCCTGCCCGCAATGCTGCTTCGGTGATCGCGCGGCCGAGACCGCGGGACGCCCCTGAAATGAGAAAGACGTGCGATGGATCGGTCATGGGAACTCCTCGTGGTTGATGGGTGATCAGGAAACGGATCGGATGGTGCCGCCGTCGACGCGCAGGTCGGCGCCGCTGATGTAGCCGGCATGCTCGCTCGCCAAAAAGGCGACCGCAGCGGCGATCTCCTCGGGCCGGCCGAACCGCCCGATGTCGTTGGGGAACCAGTGGGTGGCCGCAGCCTTTTCGATGTCCGGCCACTGCGTACCCCAGCCGTTGTCCGCTGCGACCCGAACGGTCATGTCGCGGACAGGCTCGGTCAGGATTGCACCCGGGGCGACGATGTTGGCGGTGACTCCGGTGCCGGCCAGCTCGCGGGCGAGGCTCACTGTGAGGTTGTGGCGCGCCGCGAGCGTGGCGTTGTAGTGCGGCTGCAGCGCCACCGGTTGAAGAGCCAGGCCGCCACCGATCGTGATGACGCGACCCCACCCACGTCGACGCATGCCGGGAACCAGATGGTTGATCATGCGGACGCCCGTCACGACGTTGGCCTGGTAGATGTCCGCCCAGTCGTCATCGGCGAGGTCCGACCAACCGAGGCCGTCGTAGTAGCCGGCATTGTTGACCAGGATGTCGACCTCGCCGACAGCGTCGGCGACCGCGGCGGCGTCGGCCGGCGATGTCAGGTCGCCCACCACGGCGACGGCCTCGCCGCCGTGCGCGCGGATGGTGTCGACCACTGCGTGAGTCCTGGCCTCATGGCGTCCGTGCACCACCACCGAAGCGCCCTCTGCGGCCAGTATTTCGGCGATCGCTTGACCGATGCCCGCGCTCGACCCGGTGACCAACGCCTGTCTCCCGGTCAGTCCCATGTCCACTGGCGTACTCCAAATCTACGTTCGTATACTTACTAGGTATACAGACGTAGATTTGCGTGTGGCTATTCCCTACGATGAAGACGTGTCCACCCGTCCGTCGCGACCCCGCAATGCGGCGGCCACTCGTGAGGCCATCCTGAATTCTGCGATACGCAACTTCGCCCGCGCTGGGTACGACGGGGTGGGCGTCCGCGAGATCGCCGGCGACGCTGGAGTCACCGCCATGCTGGTGAACAGGTACTTCGGCTCCAAGGAGCAGCTGTTCACAGAGGCGGTCGAAGCATCGTTCTCGACGCCGGCTTTCGTCGCCGAGCAGTCGACGTTCTCTGCGCGGGAGACCGCGGCCGCGCTGGTGGCCCGCTCCGCGCCGGACGGCGATGAGCTGGCCCCTTTCCTGATCATGCTCCGATCGGCGTCGAATCCGCGGTCCGCCGAGATCGTCGTCGATGCGATCGAGCGTCACGTGGGCAGACGACTGACCAGGCAACTTCCGGGCTCCGGTCGTCAGTTACGCAGTGACGTCGTGCTTTCGGTGATCAGCGGCGTGCTCCTGATGCGACGCGTGGTGGGCACTCGAGCTCTCAACAACCGCGATGCCGACGGGCTCACGAACATCCTGGAAGCGGTGTTCGAGGCTATCGTGCAGGCCCCGGGCTAGCGAGCTCTGCGCTTACTCTGCGCACCGACAGACACATGACCGCCGCGACGGCGCACAGCCCCGCCGCCAGGTAGAACGCGAGGTCATAGTCGCCACGAAGGTCGCGAATCCAGCCGGCACCCGCGGCCGCGACCGCCGCGCCGAGTTGGTGCGAGGCGAAGACCCAACCGAAGACGATCGGCGTCTTGTCCCCGAAGTAATTGCGGCACAGAGCAATTGTCGGCGGCACCGTCGCCACCCAGTCCAGCCCGTAGAAGATGATGAACACCCATGTCCCGGGCTCTGCATGGGGAGAGAGCAAGGCCGGAAGCGCGAGCAGCGACAGCCCGCGCCCAGTGTAGTAAACGACCAGAAGCACGCGGGCGTCCACACGGTCGGTCAACCAACCGGAGAACACCGTGCCCGCGACGTCGAGGACGCCGACCACGGCCAGAAGGCCGGCGGCCACCGTCGTCGGCATCCCGTGGTCGTTGGCCGCGGGGATGAAGTGTGTGCCGATGAGTCCGTTGGTCGTCATGCCGCAGATCGCGAAGCTGCCCGCCAGCAGCCAGAATGCGGGCACCCGCGCACCGAGAAGAAGCCCCGAGAACGCCGCCGCGAAACTGCTGCCGGGGGGACGTGGCGCCGGTCCCGCGTCGACGGACGGCTGCTGACCGTAGCGGCCAAGGCCCTTGTCCTGCGGCCAGTTTCGCATGAGAAGCAGGACGGGCGGGATTACACAGAGCGCGGCGGCGGCGACCAGCAGCGAGGCCCAGCGCCAGCCGTGGTGCGTGGTGATCGCGGCGACCACCGGCAGGAAGATCAGTTGACCCGTCGCGCTGGCCGCGGTCAGGACACCGGTGACCAGCCCGCGATGCGCGTCGAACCACCGGGTCGCGATCGTGGCGACGAACCCCATCGAGATGGCGCCGGTCCCCGCGCCGACGAGCACACCCCACAGCAGGACCAGCTGCCAGCTCGCGGTCATCGTCACGCTGAGCGCGCTGCCGGCCGCGATCAACGTGAGCGCGACGGTCAGCACGGGGCGGATCCCGAAGCGGTCCATCAGCGCCGCCGCGAACGGCGCGGTCAGGCCGAACAGCGTCATGTTCACCGACATCGCGAGCCCGACCGTCCCGTGCGACCAGCCGAACTCGTGATGCAGCGGGTTCATCATCACCCCGGGCACCGAGCGGAAGCCGGCAGCACCCAGCAGCGCGACGAAGCTGACGGCCGCCACCACCCAGGCCCAGTGAAGGCGGACGGTGTCGCGCGCGGCGCGGTCGGTCACGGTCACCGCTCGACTATGGCGGCACTCGGCCCAAGCGACCAGTGGCAAGACTGCCGTTATTCGTCAAAAACATGCCATCATGGCGGTCATGTGTGCCCACCGGGTAGCCGTGCTGTTGCTCGAGCCCGTCATCGGCTTCGACGCCGCAATCGCTCCGACGCTGTTCGGCGCGGCCCGCGGCCCGGACGGAGCCCCGCTCTACGAGGTGATCACCTGCGGGCTGACGACCGATCCGATCCTGGCCAACACCGGGTTCGCGATGATCCCGGCGGCGGGAGTCGAGGTCCTGGCCACCGCCGACACGGTGGTGGTTCCTGGCACGCGGTATGAGCCTGCCCGCGCTGACGGCCGACTCGAACCGCAGGTGGCCGGTGCACTGGCCACGATCTCACCCGCGGCCCGCGTCGTCTCGATCTGTACGGGCGCCTTCGTGCTCGCCGCGGCCGGCCTCCTCGACGACCGGCCCGCCACTACCCACTGGCAGCACGCCGACGCGCTGCGCGCGCTGTATCCGCGGGTGCTACTCGACGAGAACGTGCTGTTCGTCGACGACGGTGACGTGCTGACCTCCGCGGGCCTCGCCGCAGGTATCGACCTGTGTCTGCACATCATCAGGCGCGACCACGGAACGCAGGTCGCGAACGCGGTCGCCCGCTACTGCGTCGTCCCGCCGTGGCGCGAGGGCGGACAGGCGCAGTTCATCGAAAGTCACCTTCCTCTGGACGATCTCCAGTCCACGGCGGCGACGAGGGTATGGGCGGCGCAGAATCTCGACGAGCAGTTGACGATCAGCCGGCTCGCCGAGCATGCCGGGATGAGCACACGCACGTTCATCCGTCGGTTTCGGGAGGAGACCGGCCAGCCGCCCGGCGAGTGGATTCGCAATCGCCGCATCGACCGCGCCCGGGAACTACTCGAGGGCCACGACCTCAGTGTCGACGAGGTAGCCCGACGGTCGGGTCTCGGGTCTGGTGGCAATCTGCGGCACCACCTTCGGCGCGGCCTGGGCATGTCGCCGTCGAGTTATCGCAAGGTCTTCGCCGGCCACCAAAAGGATGCCCCCGCCGTCGGCCGGCCTCGACATTGACGCACGTGCACCGAACGAGCAACCACTGGGCAATGGCGTTCTGGCAGAACGACGCTGTGCCTTCAGCTCTGCGGTAGGCTCACGGCAACAGCGGCGACCCCGCGGCCTGAGAACGGGTCACTGCCCGATGGGGGATCGGCAGACGGAGTCGCCACCAGTCCGCCGGGGGGCAATGTGGGGATGTATCGGGCGTCGGTCGGTCGATCGGCCGGTGCCGCACTCGCGGTCGTCGCGCTGATGACCGGCGTCAACCTCTTCGACGTACCCGACAGTGGGCGCCCGAGGATCGTGTTGACGAACCAGCCCGGCGGCGGGGACTCCGATTCCTCGACCGGGTCGAGCTCGACCGGATCGAGCTCATCCGGCGACGCGGGTTCATCGGGCGATTCCAGCTCGACCGGAGATTCGGGCAGTGGCGACGCGTCCACGACGGGCAGCACGTCGGGTGACGCCAGTACCAGCGGCGACGCGAGCACCGGTGACACCTCCACCGGTGACTCGGGCAGTGGAGACTCCTCCACGTCGGGTGACTCGACGACCGGGGACTCGGCCACCTCGGGTGACACCAGCACCTCCGGAGGCACCTCGACCTCCGGCGACAGCGGCGGTTCGGGCGGCGGGCGAGCCCCAGCTGTCCAGTCGGACGGTCCGACGGCCGAAACCAGCCCGACGTGGGAGACCCCGGACCCGGTATTGGAGGCGGTGATTCCCGAGGCCATCGCGCCACCGCCACCGCCACCGCCACGCGTCGCACCGGTGCCACCGCCGGCCAACGCTGCGCCGCCGTCCATCTGGGCGGCCTTACTGCCGGCGTCTGGTCCGTGGACTGCCCCGCCTCCGACAGAGCGGCAATCACCCCCGACGGCGTTGGAACTCCTCGCCGGCGGTGTTCCGGTGGCCCGCGGCCAGGCGCCGACGGTGACGCCATTCGTAGCGCCCGAGATTAGGTCCACCGCGTCCCCGACGGGCTCGGGGCGAGACGATCAGCTGCTGATCTCGGTCGCCCTGCTCTGCGCCCTGCTTCTCGGCTTCATCTCCTTCCTGGGCTGGCGACGCAACAGGTTCGAATGAGGGCCAAGGCCACGCCGGCGACGCTGGGTCTGCGATTCGAGCGGTCTCCGGCCGGCGAATGCCTGATCAGCGTCGGAGTGTGTGTCGCCGTCCTGATCGGCATCGTCTGGAACCTGCCGAATTCCCACCTCAGACAACGACTCGTCGAACCGCTGCAACCCATCGCCGAATCCACAGGCCTGCAACAGAAGTGGAGCATGTATGCGCCCGACCCCATCTCGGTGGTGGAGACACTGGAGGTGAACGTCGAGATGGCAGGAGGTGGAGTCCGGACGTGGACGTCTGAGCGCACCCACCCAGCAGTCAGTTCCCTGCGCTGGTACCACTGGCAGAAGTTGAAGGAACAACTCATCCGGAACGATGCGGCGGTGCCCGACTTCGTGAGATGGGTGGTCCGCGAACTGACATCGCCGGGCGAACATCCCGTCCGCGCAACGGTGCTGGTGCGTCGGGAAGCGATGCAGGCACCCGGTGAGCACCGCCCAGGCGCGGTGACCGTGCACAAGGTGTACCGCACCGAGGTACGCGCAGTGCCGTGACGATGTCGGTCGACCGGGCGCGAACGTGCTGGCTCGAGTTCTGGTTCCGGCCCCAACCCGTCCATGTCCTCGGCATGGTCCGCATCGTCTTCGGGGTCGTCATCGTGGCATGGGCGTTGTCGCTCCGGCCTGATCTCGCCGAGTTCTTCACCTCGAATGGTGTTGTCGCGCATCCGCGAAGTGATCCGTTCGAGTGGAGCGTCTTCCACCGTGGTAACGACATCCTCGTGCCGATCGGCTGGTGGGCCCTCCTGCTGGCGGGCATCGCGTTGACGGTCGGTTGGCACAGTCAGCTGTCCGCACTGGTCGTTTTCGTGCTCGTGCTGTCCTTCCAATACCGGAACCCGTTGGTGTTCAATGCCGGCGACGTTCTCATCCGGATCGAGGCGTTGTTCATCGCGCTGGCGCCCGCTGGTGCGGCCCTGTCCCTGGACGAGCGACGCCGAACCGGTTCGTTCTGGTCGGCACAGTCCAGGGCGCCATGGCCGTTGCGGCTGCTGCAGATTCAGCTGACGGTGATCTACACGGCGACTTTCGTCGCGCGGCTGACGGGGGAGAAGTGGCCCGAAGGCACCGCTCTGTCGTACGCACTCCGGCTCGACGACATGCTGATTCTCCGCGTCCCAATGCTCATCTCCGAGAACCCCCTGCTGATGAACGTGGGCACGTGGGCCGTGCTGGTGACCGAACTGCTGATCGGGATACTGATCTGGTTCCGACGTCTCCGGCCGGCCGTCGCGACGATCGGAGTGACGCTGCACCTGGCGATCATGGCGACCATCGCCGTCGGCTTCTTCTCTCCTGCCATGTTCGTGCTCTACCTCGCGTTTCTCCCCACCGAGACCGCCCAGAGGTGGGTGTTGCGCAGCCGACACCTGCGGGCGTCGCAACAGGACCCCGCCGACACCTGATCGCCGCTCACGGAGTCGCCACCCGAGGCCATCGCTACTCTCGAATGATGCAGATCACCGGCGCCTTCCTCGCCGAGCACGCCGAAATCGTGGACGGCAAGCTCAACGTGACGGGAGGCGTTCTCGACGTTGTCAAAGCTCCGGCGGTGGGCCTGACGAACGAGCACGGGGAGCAGTTGGCCCTCCCTTTGAGCCTGGTGACGCTGATGCAGGCCGGGCCCGACGACGAGGGTCGGCCCTACCGCATGACGCTGGAAGTGGTTTCGTCCAACGGCGACATCATGGTGCTCGGTGACCAGGAAATTCCCGGTGGACATCTCGAGGGAGAGAACCACTTCTGGATCAGTGCGTTCGGGCTGACCACCCGGGCGACAGGACGCGTGGCGCTGATCGCCAGCATCGAAGGCGGCGGCAGTGTGACTGTCCCAGTGTTGGTCGAGCGGGTGGACCGTCACCCGGCCGACGGGGGTCGAGATGACACGCAGCCCCGCTGATGGTCCACGCCGGACAGTGGGCGCGACGGCACTGCGCGCATCGGTGGCGGTCCTGCATGTCGCCGTGATGGTGGGCGGATTCCTCGTCCTCTCTGATGATGCGTCGCACCCAGAGCGAGGCGCTGGTCCGCCCGTGCTGCCCGACCTTCATGTCCTGACCGAGAGCATGCCCGTCGACGAGAGCGCGGTGCCGGCGCTGCCGGGCACGCAGTGGGGCACGATCATTGCGGTGCCGCGGGGTGGACCCGCTCCGGTCGAGCCGCCCCAGTGTGGTGTGTTCCTGTCACAGGGGGAGGTCACGCAGAAGGCGCTCGCGATGCGCTCCTCGGGTGGTGCGGCGATCGGCATCGAACTCGCAGTCACACCGCGACCGGTTCAGGTGCACGGCCTCCAAGAGCGCTGCGCCTCGTTCTTAGTCGCCACGCCCGAATTGAAGTCCGCCACCCGCGCCGAGCCCGCCGACTTCGGTCCGATACCCGCGGAGGCGATCAGCGTGTTGATGCACACGCGAACGACCACCAAGACGCAGTCGCTGGCGTGGGACATCGCCATGATCGTCGGCGTCCACCGCGGACTGTTGGTGACGGCGGAATACACTCCCGGCCCCCGAGGCGCTGGCTTCGATTCCGCACTGGCGGAACGACTTCCGGCCCTGTACGAGGCTCAGATAACGCGTTTGGACAAGAGCTGAAACACTACGAACTCGAGCGATAGAACGCCGATACCACGTCTTGCGCAGTGAGGTAGGGACAGCCGATTTCGGTAGCGATCTGCTTCGCCTCGGCTGAATCAGCAACGTCGATCGGTTGTGTCACTGAGACCAGTGCGCAGAATGCCGCCGCCGGCGGGGAAGCGCCTGTCAGCGCCGACAGCGCCAGAGCGAGATCGGCCGGAGTCGACGACGGGGTGGTCTCTGCGGCGACGGGAAGAACATGACCAGGCCGCACGAAGTCACCCGGTTCGCTATCGGAATTGCCCAGCCGCCGAATGGTTTCGGCACGATCTGCCGCCGAGATCCCCGTGGTCACGCCTGTCCTGGCATCGATGGCCACATGTGCATCGGGACATCGCGAGTCAGAGTCGACAGGCATGGGCGGGATGTCGAGCGCGCGCATACGGCCCGCATTGAGCGCGACATGAAGCAGCCCTGAGCCGTGCCGGATCAGGCCAGCGGTTCCTCGGGGCGTGGCCAAGCGCGCATCAAGCATCATGAACGCCCACGGTGTGGCTCCCACGATCACAGGCTCACCACGGCGCAGTGCATCGAGGGCCTTCGAGACCGCTGGCAACGGCAGATCGCGGAGTCCGTGGGGCATCTCGTCGAGGACACCGGTCATGAGATGAGCGCCCTCCAGTGGTCACGATCCAGCCGCGGGAACTTCGACCTGAAGTAGACGAGGGGGTGCGAATGTGGGTCCTCGACCGATCCGAGCGACAGAACATGGGCGGTGACGATCTCATGATCACCACCGGGGTAGCACTCATCGACCTCGCATTCGACCCACGCCTGGCAGTCGGCGATCACCGGCGCCTGGGTGCAGTTGCCTGGGGCCCACGGGACTCCAGAAAATTTCGAACCGCCGGAGACGGCGAACGATCTCGCGAGGGCCTCCTGCCGACTGGACAGAATGTTGACGACGAATCTGCCCGTCGCGCGGATCGCCGGCCAACTGGACGACCCACGATCAATCGATATCAGCACCATCGTCGGGTCGAGTGACAGCGCCATGAATGACTGAATTGTCAGACCCAGTGGTCCCTGCGAACCCACGCCGGTCACGATCGCCACTCCCGTGGGGAAGTGACCGACGACGTCGCGGAAATCAATGTCACGGCTCATCCCCGCTGCGCTCTGATGCGTTCGGCGGTTTCGATCGCGTCGTTCTCGGGTGCGTTGGAGTTGCCGTACGGTCGGACGAACGTCATGTAGAGCACGCCTGCGACCAACACCACAGCCAACCCGATGAGAACGATCCACCTGTCGATGAAACCGAGACTCGGGTCGCCCGGTAGCGCAAGCAGGATCATCGCGAATACGCCATAGATGAGCGCCAGGACATTGATCAGGAGGCCCGCCCTTCCCAGCGACCACGGTCCGGCCGGTCGCCAGCCCTTGATGCGCTGGCGCAGAGCGGCGAGGACAACCATCTGGAAGCAGACGTAGATGCCCAGCACCGCGAACGCCGTGACCTGCACGGCGCTGTCCGGCTTGAAGTACAGCCACACCGTGATCAGCATCGGCGCCGAGCACGCGGCGATCATCGCGTTGCGTGGGACCGATCCGCTACCAGCGACCTCCTGGTGCAGCTTTGCGAGCCACGTACTGCCCGGCAGCATGTTGTCCCGTGCGAAGCTGAAGAGCAATCGGCTGAGCGCCGCCTGCTGGGATAACGCAGCTGACAGGAAGATGGTTGCGGCGACGACGAGGAGGAGCGTCATGCCGAACTCGCCGGTGCTGCCACGAACAATCGCCGGAATGGGATCTGCTACTTCACCGTTCACGATCTCCTGAAGATTGGGTGCTGCCAGTACGAAGCCCGCGTATGCGATGAAGGCGGCGATCAGACCGATTACGATTGTGAGGATCATTGCGACCGGGATGCGGCGTTCCGGGTCCTTCACCTCTTCGGCGACATCGCCACACGCCTCGAATCCATAGAACTGCCAAAGACCGACCAGTGCAGCGAGGGTGAACGCCCACAGATACGAGCTCTCGCCCGTCACGCCGAACGTGTCGAAGAGGACGTCGAAGGAATTGCGCCGTTCGAAGAGGAGGAGGAAAAGTCCGAGTGCCACCACGCCGATCAATTCGCAGTAGAAGCCGATGCGTACGACGAAGGCCAAGGTCTTGGTTCCGGTGCTGTTCAATACGAATGCCACAGCAAGCAGACCCAGACCGATCACCAGACCCGTCACGTTCGTGAGCTCCACGTGAAACAGGTTCGCTAGGAACGGAACTGCGAACTGCACCACTGCTGTCGTGGTGGCGATGAGCGCCGCGATGTAAATCCATGCGGCCATCCAGGCGTAACGTCGGCCCCACAGACGCCGGGCCCAGGGGTAGATGCCACCGGTGATCGGATACTGCGAGACGACCTCTCCGAAGACCAGTGCGACGAGGAGTTGTCCGGCGGCGACGATCGGAAACCACCAGATTGATGGTGGTCCCGCAGTCGCGAGGCCCAGCGCGAAGATGGACAGTACGCCGGCGCCGGGCGAAAGGTATGTGAAGCCGAGCGAGAAGTTGGATACCAGTCCGATGCTGCGCTTGAAGTCCTCTTGTGGAACCGATTCCGGCTTGATCGCCGGTTCGGGTGGCATGACTGACTCTGACATATGAGGTGCTTCCTTCCCTCGGGCAAGGCATCGGCATTCACATGGTCGCTGGCCACATCGCGCTCGCGATCGAGTAGATTGTGGCCTCAGCAAAAATTTGGACGTTTGTAGAAACTTCCAGCGGGCTCAAACTAACCTCGGGTGGCGTGCGTGTCAACAGCTGGCGGTGAATGGGCACCGGTTGCAGGTCTTGACACCCTCGCTCGGCCGTCTTAGTGTGGCCGCACATTACAAATTCCTACAAATGTACGAATTCGTCATGTGACGCCTGCCCTGCGTGAAGTCATCCGAACTAGTTGTGGGACAGCGTAATTGATCCTCAGGTCGCAGAACTGCGATACGTACCGATGAAAGGATGACGACCGCGATGAAGTTCGGCCTCTTCAACATCCCATACTCGCGCGATTATGCACACGGAAGGCGTTCGGCCAGAGAGGTGATCGACTGGGATCTGCAGCTCACACAGTGGGCTGACGAATTCGGCTGGGACGAAGTGTACTTCGCCGAACACTACACCTTGGGCGGTGAACCGAGCCCTGCGCCCGACGCGATGATCGCCGCCGCGTCGCAGCTCACCAGCAACGTCCGCCTCGGTGCGGCGGCACACCTGCTGGCCTACCACAACCCGATCTCGTTGGCGCACCGCATCATGTGGCTCGATCACATGACCGGTGGTCGATACATCGCCGGATTCGCTCCTGGAGCGTTTCCGAGCGACGCCCAACTTTTCAACACCGGGAAGAAGAATCCGCAGATGATGGTCGAGGCGATGGACATCGTCGAGGCCATCTCGACCAGAACCGGTCCGTTCCGCATCGAGGGTGAATTCTGGACCGTCGACATGCCCGCCTACAGCGATAGCATCCACGGACCGCACCTGAAGCCGAATCAGGCCCGTATCCCCGTGATCATGACCGGTATGCAGGCCACCTCGCCGACGTTGACGACAGCCGGCGCACGTGGATTTCTGCCTATGAGCCAACAGGTCCACAACAGTGTGCTCAAGGAGCATTGGCGAACTTATGCAGAGGCGGCCGAACAAGCAGGCCACACCGCCGACCGCTCACAGTGGCGCGTGTGCCGCGACGTACTGGTGGCAGACAGCGATGAAGAGGCGCGCGACGCATACCTCAACGGCGCCATGGGCGATTTGTGGGGCAACTACAACATCCCCACGTTCATCGAACTAGGCATCGGTGATCTTCTTTCAGGCGGCACCGTCCCCACACAGGACCTCGACGCCGAGTGGATGGTCGACAACTTCCATATCGTCGGATCGCCGCAAACCGTCGCCGAAAAGATCACCGAAATGTACGACGAAGTAGGAGGGTTCGGGACCCTCATCTCTTTCGGTCACGACTACGCCGCAGATCCAGACGTATACCGTAGAAGTTTCGAGCTCATCGGGACCAAGGTGACTGAACTCGTCGCCCACCTGACCGCATGACCATCTCCGAGATGTTGGCCCGCAAAGTCGTCTTCGTCTCGGGCGGTGCGAGGGGTATGGGTGCCGCCCACGTCCGCAGGATGGCCGAACAGGGGGCGCGAGTTCACTTCGGTGACATCGCAGACGAGCTCGGCGAGAAGTATTGCGCTGAGTTGTCCGCAGTGGGATTGGACGTCACCTACCACCACCTCGATGTCACTGATTCGTCGAACTGGGCCGGCGTCATGGACAGCATCAGTGAGGCCGAGGGCAGACTCGACGCACTGGTCAACAACGCCGGGGTCCTGGATCTCGCAGGCTTAGCCTCGATCCACCGATGTATCGGCTGGTCGCAGGGTGTCGGAATGAGGAAAGTGCCCTTTGAACTGGGAAGATTGGTGTTCTCTACGCACTAATCAGTCCAGGTCAGAAAGGCACTTCCGGTGA
>JAEXZY010000154.1 GCA_023404955.1 Actinomycetes bacterium | reverse complement strand
CCTGGGACTGCGCGTTGGTGCCCGCCGTGGTCGCGTAGTTCGACAAGGTCAGGTCGCGGTTGCGTTCCTGGATGGCGATCTGCGGCGGCAGCAGCGCCACGAGTTTCGGCTGGAGCGCGTCGAGCTTGTCCAGGCTCGCGGTGATCTGCCCGAACTGATCGCTGAGTTTGTCGATCCCGTCGAGCGCGTCGAACACCGACCGCAGCGCGGCGCACATGGGGATGTCGAAACAGTGTGGCTCCCAGTAGAAGTAGTTGCGCAGCGGCCGGAACTGATCGTCGAAGTTGGCCAGCTTGTCACGCAGATCGGTGACTGTGTTGACGGTGTCGTGGAACGCTTCGGTCTGCTCGTGTGTGACCGCGGCGCTCTGTTGTTGCAGCGCCAGCTGCTGCCGGAGCACGTTGATGGTGTTGTCGATTTCGTTGGCTTGTTTCAATAGATCCTGCGCGCGGTCTTGCTGGTAGCTCAGGTTCATGATCTGGCTGGCACTGGATGCGCTGATCTGAAACGGTATGGAGCTGTGCGTGATCGGCGTGCCGAGGGGTCGGGTGATGGACTGGACCAGGGCGATGCCCGGCGTGTGCAGGACCGCTTTGGCGACGCGCTCCAGGATGAGCATGTCGGCCGGGTTACGCATGTCGTGATCGGTCTCGATCATCAACAGCTCCGGGTTGATCCGAGCCTCGGTGAAGTGCCGCTCGGCGGCCTGCATACCGACCACACCGGGCGCACTGTCCGGGATGTAGGGACGGTTGTCGTAGCTGGTCTGGTAGCCGGGCAGTGCGAGCACACCGATCAGGGCAATGCCCAGTGTCACGACCAGGATGGGGCCGGGCCAGCGCACGATGGCGGTGCCGATCCGGTGCCACCCGCGCGCCTGTAGCTTGCGCTTGGGTTCCAACAACCCGAAACGGCTGGCGATCAACAGAACTGCAGGCCCCATCGTCAACGCCGCGGCCAAGGTGACCACGACCCCGAGCGCCGCCGGGATGCCCAGGGTCTGGAAGTACGGCAGCCGGGTGAATTGCATGCATGCGACGGCGCCGGCGATGGTCAAGCCCGAGCCGAGAATGACGTGCACGGTGCCCTTGTACATGTCGTAGTAGGCCGGTAGCCGTTCGAGCCCCTTGCTTCGCGCCTCCTGATATCTGCCGACGACGAAGATCGCGTAGTCCGTGCCCGCCGCGATGGCTATGAGCGTCAACAGATTCGTGGAGTACGTGGAGAGGCCGATCAGACCGGAATGAGCCAGCACGGCGACCACCCCGCGGGCTGCCATCAGTTCGACGGCCACCGTGACCAGAACGATCAACATCGTCACCACCGAGCGGTAGACGACCAGCAGCATGACCGCGATCACGAGGAAGGTGATGGCCGTTACCTGGTGAGTGCCCTCGCTGCCGACTTCGAAGTTGTCGGTCACCAGCGGCGATGCGCCGGTGACATATGCTTTCACACCCGGGGGCGCTGGAGTGTCGGCGACGATCTCGCGGACCGCGTCCACCGATTCGTTGGACGCCGCCTCACCCTGGTTGCCGTGCAGATAGATCTGCACGGTCGCAGCCTTGCCGTCCTTGCTCTGCGAACCGCCGGCCGTGAGCGGATCACCCCAGAAGTCCTGGATGTGCTCCACGTGTTCGGTATCCGCCGACAGGCGCTTGACCAACCGGTCGTAGAACTCGTGCGCGTCGGCACCCAACGGCTTGTCGCCCTCGAGGACGACCATCGCCGCGCTGTCGGAGTCGAACTCGTGGAACACCTGCCCGATATGGCGCATCGCCATGATCGACGGTGCGTCCGGCGCGTTGAGACCCACCGAGCGTTCGGCGCCGACGACCTCGAGCTGCGGGGCTATCACGTTGGAGATCACTGCGATTGCCACCCAGAGCAACACGATGGGAAGTGCGAGCCGCCGGATCAGCCGGGCCATCCGAGACCCCTCGACGGCCTCTGCGCTGTGGTTGCTCATGCGGTCTTGTCCAGGCAGGAGATGTACCCGTTCACGTTGTTCGTGGACCTTTCGTCCTTCACTATCCCGTTGACCGTGATGCGGCAGCCGATGGTTGCGCCGTCGCCCTGAGCGCGCAGATCGGCGTAGAGCGTCGGGTCGTCGGTGGTCAGCGTCTGCGTCCACGGCAGCGGCACATCATCGACGCGCTGCGGTTGGGCGTGTATGTCGAGGTAATTGATGGTGGCCACGGACCCCGGGGACCCGAAGACCTCGAAGATCACCTGCTTGGGGTTGAACCCCGTGTTCTCCAACGCGTCCGAACCCGGACGGGACACTTCGTTGTCGGATCCGAAAATGCCGTGCAATCGGACGACGGTGAACGCGACCACGGCGACGACCACGACGGCGACGATGATCGTCCACCATCGTCGCGCCAGCCGGCCGACCGAAAACCCGCTCACTGGTGCGCCTTTCGCATCCGGCCGACACAACCGGCACTGGCGGTGTCTGATGGCCATCCTGTGGACCGTATGAGAACGGTACGGTACCGTACGAAGCATCGCAACCGCTTGACGCGTGCACGAATGGCTGCTCTCCTCGCTGCGAACGTCAGTGATCGCGGATGCATTCCGAGTTCGCGACCGAAGGCAGAGATCGTGCACACCGAGTCCACGGCTGACACCGCGCACTGTCCATGGACGACGCGGGAAGCTGAACTCCTCGCCGTCACGTTGCAGCAGTTACAGCAGCACGGCTATGACCGGTTGACAGTCGATGCCGTCGCGGCGGCAGCACGGGCGAGCAAGGCGACCGTGTACCGGCGCTGGCCCTCGAAAGCCGACCTGGTGTTGGCAGCATTCATCGAGGGCACTCGCGGTTCGTCGATGCCGCCCAACACGGGCGCGCTGCGGACGGATCTTCTCGAGATCGGTCGCGCAGTGTGCGAGCACTCGCGCGAACACACTCCCACCATGCGGGCGGTGCTGAACGAGATGTCGCACAACCCGCGGCTCAGCCAGGCGTTGCAAGAGAAGTTCGTCATACAACGAAAACTGGTGATCGACGGCGTACTCGCCGCCGCGGTGGAACGCGGCGAGATCGACGCATCGGCCATCAACGAGGAGATCTTCGATCTGCTGCCGGGATACCTCGTGTTCCGAGCGTTGGTCGCCGACCGACCGCCGACCGAGGAGACCGTACGTACGCTCGTGGACACGGTGCTTCTGCCCAGCTTGACCAGGAAACTCACCGAGTGAAGATGTCGAAAGCGTCCTTCTCATCTTGGTGGCGGATTCACGCGGAACGAGCCGACGTCGCTCACGCCACACCTGATTCCCGACCCGGGACAGGCACGTGTTGTGGATGAGCGTGTGCGTGACGCCCGCTGTGTGTCAGCGGCACCACGCGTGGACGCGGTTGCTTGTCACCGTGATCAGCGGTTGCATTTGTCCGGAGGCGGTGCGTCTCGGTCAGGTGAATGGGTTGTGCGGGTGTCGATGACGTCGGCTGCGATGTCAGTGAGTCGCCTGTTCGATTCCTGCGATAGTTGCCGGAGCATGTCGAACGCCTGCGTGTCACCGACGGCGTAGCGCTCCATGACGATGCCTTTGGCCTGGCCGATGCGGTCGCGGCTGGCCAACGCCGAGGTCAGCTGCTCAGCTTGGCGGCTGGCGGTGATTGCGGCGGCGGCGTGTGCCGCCAACACCATCCCTGTGATTTGGGCGTCGTTGCTCCAGCCGCGCGCGGCGTAGCTGACAAGACTCAGAACTCCCGCCGTCTGGTCGGCGGTGGACAGTCTCAGTGACATTGCGCCGCGGATGCCCAACTCGACTGCGGCAGGGCTTAAAGTGGGCCACCGCGGTTCGGCGGCAAAGTCGTCGGCGCAGACCACGACGTCGTCCCGGAGAGCTTGCAAGCATGGCCCTTCGCCGAATCGACGTTGAAGTTCATGCGACTCGAGGGAAAGGCGGTCGGTCGGCCCGACGGTCTGCAGAGCGTTTTTCTTACCCACGAGCAGCACCGCCGCAGCATCGACACCAGGAATCAACTCGAGGGCCGTCGTCGATATGCGCATACAGATTTCGGCTGCGGTTCGTGGCGCGGCGACGACGCGGGCGACCTCGGCCATCCGCAGGGCCAAGTGGCGCGGATCGCCGTCAGGCGTTGTCAGCACCGGCTGACCTCATCGTCGTGACCCTCCAAGCTCTGCTGCGTGAGTTTGGCGGCACCGCTCGCCACATCAAATGTAACGTTACGGCTATGGCGGACGTGGCGTGTATCGGATGTGGTCATCGATTCGTGGCACGTGCCGACGCCAGATACTGCTCGCCGGCTTGCCGGCAGAAGGCGTACCGCACGAGGTCAGCCGGCGTACCCGTCGCGCTGGGTGAACCGCTTCTGGAACTTCGACTGCGGCGTCTGCAGCTGAAGGCAACCATCGACGACACCGTCGAGCGTGCTCATCGCGCGTGTGAGCGATCCCGCGAACTCGCGACGTTGACGACAACGTGCGCCGAGCAGATGCGCTGGACTCGCCGCGATCCTGGACGAATGTCGCGCCAGTCCCGCTTCGAACGAGGCGGATTCACCACGGACGCCGACTGACTTCGGAACCGGCACCGCGTCTTCGTACCCTCGTGGTCACAAGGGTTCGGCCGCGACCATCGGTTGGTGAGAAGAAGCGCCAACGCGGCCGGCTCGGGTTCGCGCCGATGGATGGTCGTCGTTCAATCGCGTCGTATGGCGGCTTGAATGGCGAGGACGGCGACGTCGTCATCGGGTTCGAGTTTCGCGGCCAAGGTGGCGAGGTCTTGGGTCAGCTCTGTTGCGCTCAGGTGCGCTCGTTGGTGGACGAAGGCGGCGAGGCTGTCGATGTCGAACGCGTCCTCGCCTCTTCGGGCTTCGATGATCCCGTCGGTGAACAGCAACAGCGTTTGCCCGGGTCGTAGATGCAGGCAGCATGTGCTGAACGAGGCGTCGTGGATGGCGCCGACGATCATTCCGGTGCTGGGCCGAACGGGATGGGCGGTGCCGGTGTCGCCGTCGGGATCGATGAACAATCCGGGTTGGTGACCTCCAGTGCCCAGGGTGATGTAGGAGCCTGCTCCGTGAGGTTCGGGTCGAAGGGTGCCCGTGATCACGGTGCAGGCTCTGCGCGGGTCGAGCTCGGCCATCATGACGGTGTTGAGCTCGGTCAGTACCTGTTCGGGATCGTCGTAGTGCCAGGCAGCTGAGCGCAGGGTGTAGCGAATCAACGAGGTCGTGACTGCCGCTTCGACGCCGTGACCGGTGACGTCGCCGATGAAGAATCCCCAACGGTCCTCGCCCAAGGGGAAGACGTCGTAAAAATCACCGCTTACCTGACGCGGCGACGCGGGGCGAAAGTGGGCGGCGATGTCGGCTCCGTTGATGACGGGTAGCCGTGGCGGCAACAACGTGGTTTGAAGAGCGCTGGCATACGCCTCGACGGAGTCGCGTTCCCGTTCGGCGCTTTCGCGTTCGCGCACTGCGGTGTCTCGATCGGTGCGCGCTGCGTCGCGGGCCAGGCGCGCGTCGTCGCGTGCCGATTCGGCGTCACCGCGGATGCGTTGCTCGGTGCGAATCGAATCCTGAGACGACACGGCGATTTCGAGCTGTTTGGCTACGACAGCCGCCAAGTCTTCGAGCATGCCGAGCTGTTCTGTCGATGCGGTCCGTGGTGCGGTGTCCATCACGGTGACTGTTCCGAGGCGGTAGCCGTGGGAGTCCACGATGGGTGCACACGCGTAGAAACGCACGTGCAGCTGACGCAGAAAAGCCCTGCTCGAGGTCATGGCATCGGCGAGCGCATCGTCGACAAGATGGCCCATCTGCCCCGTGACGATCAAGTCGCATACGCCCTCGCCACGGGGGATCCGACCGTCAGGCGACTGGAATCCGTGTGTCGCCACGAAATGAATGTGGTCCCGGTCCACCATGGTCACCTTGGCCATGGGCGCATCGAAGAGCCGCGCAGCCAGCGCTGCGATCTGGCCGTAAACGCCATCGGAGTCGTCGAGCAGGCCGCGGTACCGCGCGACTGCAGCCAGCCGTGCTGATTCGATCGTCTCGTCGCCTGCGGGGCGGTCGTCACCCATCAGTAACTATTCCCTGTATTCGGCCGCGCCGTCACGGTCTGAGGAGGTGGTAGTCCGATCGTGATGCTGCTGGCCTCCAGCTGAGCGCTGGTGGCGTCGTTGAAGCGCCCGAGATCCTCCGTGATCCCATCGAGCTCACGAGACAGAGACCAGCCATCAATGACATCGGCCGAATCGTGCAGGGACGCAACGGTGTAACGCGCGCCGACATTCGACAGAGCTTCCAGGCTTCTAAAACCCGGATCATGGTGTTCGCTCGATGGGGTCCAGCTCAGCAGCGACATCGGTACTCCTTGCAGGTGAGTCCTGTGTGCACCCGTCAACGGCGCGCGGTGAGCAGTTCGAGTCGATCGAGGATGGCTTCGAGCATCTCTTCGAACTCAGCGGTGCTGCGGTCTTCAGACAAGCTGCGATGCAGGCGCTGTAGATGCGGATAGTCGCTGAGGTCTACCTCTGGGCGTTCATTGTCGAGAAGTGCCTCCTCGGGGCTCAATTCGGCGCCGTGCGTTGACACTTCGAGCAGCAGTTGACCGACCAGAAAGGTGGTGTAGGAGCGGTAGGCGGCCACTGCGGTGCGGTCGGTGAACCCGTAGGAGATGAGTGTGTCCAAGAAGGATTCCATCCACCGCAGACTGCGCAGCGGCGGGCGTACCCACGGGGCCTCTGGCGCCGCGGTAGCCAGCAGGGGGAACACCTGCGGATGGTCCAAGGCAATCCGGCGAACACCGTGTGCAAGGCGTATCAAGTAGTCCTGCCAGCCGTCCTCTTGGCGCCGGGCGGCCAGCTGGTCGTCGTAGAGCCGGTCGACGAGGTGGTCCACCACCCCAGTCAGCAGGTCACCGCGGCTGTGAACGTACCGGTACAGGGCCATTGCTTCCACGCCGCAAGCGGCACCCAGACGACGCATGGTCAGCCGGTCGAGCCCGTCTCGATCGATGAAGTCAATGGCGGCCTCGAGAATCCCCTCCCGGCTCAGCCTCGCCGTTTCGCCGTCTTCTGAGCCGCCGCTGCGCGTAGCCGCGGACTCCACTGCGCCGGCTTGCGGCCCATCAAGGCTCTGCTTCACCATCCGCTCCCTCCAGGTGCGCCGATCGGGCCGACCACGTCACACCGATCGACAGTTTACAACGTAAACTCCGTGGGGTTAGATTCAGTCAATCGGAGCCGTCTTCAGCGCCTAGGACGGGCGAATCACCCGCGCGTGTCGACTCCACGCAGCGGTCTCATACGGCTACATCGACTGATTTCTGGACGGCAGACTCATGGCTGAAGCGACGCTCTTTCGCCCGCACGTGTACCTGAACGGCTGTGTCACCGCCGCTTTCGAGAGCCCGGATTCCATACGCTTCGTCGTCGCACGTATCGGTACCGCGGCGATGCTGCGCGCGGCAGGTGAGATCGATGCGCTCAACAGCACGACATGGCAGTGCCTGCTCGACGAGATCGCCGACTCGATAGCCGTCGGTGGCGCGTTGATAGTGGACCTCAGCGACCTGGCTTTCATCGGGGCACGCGGATTCGCCGCCATAGCGACAACATCGATGCGGTGCAGCGACCGAGGCGTCACGGTGTGCGTGGTCGGCGACCCTGTTCGGCTCACACGCATCGTGGCGACCTGCGGGTGGCAAAATGACCTCCCCGTCTACGGCGATGTGTCAGCAGCATTGGATTATTGCCGCTGACACGCCGACGGTCGACTGCGGCGAGACTTCGCCGTCATCATCGGCGGTACGCATGAACGCAGTCGCGACCCGTCGCTGTGCGAAGTCACTCCCGTCGCGAGTCGCGCTTTAGAGTCGCTTAATCAGCCGAAGAATCTTTAGCTGTACTACTCCCGCTTCGCTGCCTAGCGTCGTCGTCATGTCGCCCGCCGCCCTGGTCCTGCTGACCGGCTTCGCCACGTCGATGGCCCTCATCGCGGCGATCGGCGCGCAGAACGCCTTCGTCCTCCGGCAAGGCATCCGCGGCGAACACGTCCTCCCGGTCGTCGCCGTCTGCACGGTCTCCGACCTCGTCCTGATCGCCGCCGGCATCGCCGGCTTCCGGGCCCTCGTCAGCGCCCACCCGCGACTCGTCGACGTCGCCACCTACGGCGGCGCGGCATTCCTGCTCGGCTACGGGCTCCTCGCCGCGCGCCGGGCGCTGCACCCGGGTGCGCTGACCCCCGCCGACGCCCAGCCCGCGCGCCTGGCCGGGGTCCTCGCCACGTGCCTCGCGCTGACCTTCCTCAACCCGCACGTCTATCTCGACACCGTGGTCCTGCTCGGCACCCTGGCCAACGAACACCGTGATCAGCGCTGGCTGTTCGGCGTCGGCGCCGTGACCGCCAGCGCCGTCTGGTTCGCGGCCCTGGGCTTCGGGGCCACGCGGCTGCGCAGCTACTTCGCCTCCCCGCGCACCTGGCGGATACTCGACGGCACCATCGCGGCAGTGATGATCGCGCTAAGTGTGACGTTGGTCCTCAGCTAACCCGATTCGCAGATGTCGGCAGGACACTAGGCCACAATCGAGGGATGTCCCTGAACAACGCTGAGGGGCTTCGAGAGCGCAAGAAGCGTCAGACCCGCGAAGCGGTGCGATCTGCCGCTTTCCGACTGTTCGAGCAATTCGGCTATCCCAATACGACCGTCGAGCAGATCGCCGATGCGGCTGACATCTCACCGCGCACGTTCTTCCGCTACTTCCCGACCAAGGCCGCACTGCTTATCCCCGATCAGTTCCTCGAACCGATTCTCGCCCTCTTCCTCGCCGCACCCGCTCACATGTCCCCGATAGCGGCCTACCGGCACGCCGTCCAGCAAGTCTTCAGCGACACTGCGAATCCGGAGTGGACCGATGAGATGGGTCGCCAGCGGCTGCTCTACTCGCTGCCCGAGGCCAGTGGACCGCTCTACGCCACCTACATCCAGACCATCGAGCTGATCACCCGAGCCCTCGCGACCCGTCTCGGCCTCCCGACCGACGATCCGCGCCTACGCATCACCGCCGGCGCGATGACCGGCGTGATGATGGCCGCGCTGCACAACACCCCCATCGATCCCGCCGCGATCATCGCCGGGCTCGACTTCCTCGACGCGGGCCTGCCGCTGACTGATGACCGGCCGGCGCGCCCGGCGAACCATTAGCCTGCACCCATGCGCATGACCGTCGAGGACGTGTTCGCCATCCGGAACCGGGGAGTGGTGGCCACGGGGCGCATCGACAGCGGAGTCGTCAGAGTCGGCGACACCGTGCAGATCAACGGGGGCCGGAGCGTCACCGTTGCGGGCATCGAGATGTTTCCGAAGAAGCAGACGGAAGCCTCGGCCGGCGATCAGGTGGGCATCCTCGTGAAAGAGATCGACAAAGCCGACATCAAGTCCGGTGACGTGCTCACCGGATGGCACGAAGCCCCGCCACTGTAGGGATAGTCTCGCCGGGTGCCCGAAGTGTGGACCCGGCGGAACGTTCTGGCGTTGACGGCGGTGGCGGCGGTACTGACCGCCTGTCGGTCCGAGAAGCCCGGCGCGGTGGCCTCCGACGGTTCGGTCACCGTCACGCACGCGTTCGGAGAGACCAGGATTCCCAAACCGCCGACGCGCGTCGTCAGTGTGGGGCTCAACGACGCCGACGATCTACTCGCGGTCGGCGTGGTACCCGTCGCGGTCACCGACTGGTTCGGCGGGGAGCCTTTCGGCGTCTGGCCGTGGGCACAGGCCCGGCTGCGCGGCGCCACCCCGGCGGTGCTCTCCCTGGCTGACGGCGTGCAGATCGAGCAGGTCGCCGCGGCCCGGCCCGACCTCATCGTCGCGACCAACGCGGGCCTCGATGCCGACACCTACCAGGCTTTGAAAGCGATCGCGCCGACCATCGCGCAATCCGGCCGTGACGCCTTCTTCGAGCCCTGGCGCGACCAGGCCGCGCTGATCGGGCAGGCCACCTTTCACCGTGACGACATGGCCAAGCTCGTCTCGGATATCGACGCATCGCTGCAAAAGGTCAAGGACAACCATCCGGAATTCGCGAACAAGACGGTGCTGCTGCTCGACGGCCGGGTGGACGACGCCGGTGCTCGCGTCGCCGGACCAGCCTGGCGACGGGCGTTCCTCACAGAGATGGGCCTGACCCTCGCCGATGCGGACGGCGCCATCGCGCGGGACCGGCTCGGGCAGGCGCTCGACTCCGCCGACGTCGTGATCTGGACCACCGAGAGCGACGAGGAGCAGGCCGCGCTGCTCGCCGACCCCGTCGTCGCCGCGTCGCGGGCGACCACCCGCAAGCACACCGTCTTCACCGGCAAGGAGCTCGCCGGCGCGATCGCCTACGCCTCGGTGCTGTCCTACCCGGTGGTGGTCGACAAACTGCCACCGATAATCGCGGCCGCGCTGAGCTGATCTAATGGGCCGGTGACCGAGCCCCAGACCGCAGAACACGCCACCTTCGCGCGCGTCGGCTCGGCCTACTATCCGATCCTCGCCGCCGTGTTCACCGCGCTGGTGATCATCTCCAACGTGACCGCCACCAAGGGCGTCGCGTTCGGGCCCATCATCACCGACGGCGGGTTCATCGTGTTCCCGCTGACCTACGTGATCGGCGACGTACTCAGCGAGGTGTACGGCTTCAAGGCGGCGCGGCGGGCGATCTTCGCCGGGTTCGCGATGAACATCCTTGCTGCGCTTGCATTCTGGGTGACCATTTATCTGCCTGCCGCGGACTTCTACACCAATCAGGAGCACTTCGAGAACGTCGTCCACGCCTACACCCAGCTGATCGTCGCCGGGCTCGCCGGCTTCATCGTGGGCCAGACGTTGAACGCGTGGGTGGTGGTGGCGATCAAGGAGCGCACCAAGGAGAAGCACCTGTGGGCGCGACTGGTGGGGTCGACGTTCGTCGGTCAGCTCGGCGACACGCTGGTGTTCTGCACGATCGCGGCGAGCGCGATCGGCATCACCACATTCAAGGACTTCGCCGTCTACACCGCGCTGGGGTGGGTTTACAAGACCGCCGTCGAGGTGGTCATGCTTCCGATCACCTACCGGGTGATCGCTGTGATCAAGCGACGCGAGCCGACGTATCAGCTGGTGAGCTAACCCACTTCGATGTGCATGTCAGCCTGCCGGCCACCGCTGCGCGCCGCCCCCACCCCGGCGATCACCACCACGAAGATGCCGATGATCGCCGAGACGCCCAGCTCCTGATCCAGCAGCGTGAACCCGACGACGAACGCCAGCGCCGGTTCCAGGCACATCAGCGTGCCGAACGCCGCCGTCGTCAACCGGCGCAGCGCCAGCAGTTCCAGCACGAACGGGACCACCGGCAGCAGGATCGCCATGCCCAGACCGATCAGGACCACCTGCCACGTCATCCGCTCGAACACCGTCGTACTCACCGTGAACGTCGACACCAGCCCGGCGATGGGCATCGACACCGCCAACCCGGTCACACCCGCGACCTGATCGCCCACGTTCTGGGTCAGCAGGATGTACAGCGCCCAGGCCGCGCCCGCGGCGAGCGCCAGCGCGACCCCCTTGAGGTCGACGCCGCCGCTGAAGGGCTGGCTGAGCAGGATCACCCCGAGCGCGGCCAGCCCCGGCCACAGCACCCGCGCGAGTCCGCGGCCGTGCGCGGCGGCGACGGTCAGCGGGCCGAGGAACTCCAGTGCAGTCGCGGTCCCGAGCGGCAACCGGTCCAGCGACGCCATGAAGAACAGCGACACCGCGGCACTCACGACGCCGAGCACGACGCACATGCCGAATGTCTTGGCCGTGAACGCGGACGGGCGAGGCCGCACCCAGATGAGCAGGATCACGCCCGCCCACGCGAGGCGTAGCCATGCGGTCCCGTCCGAGCCGATGTGGTCGATCAGCTTGACCGCGACCGCCATACCGAGCTGCACTGAGATCATCGCGGTCACCGTCATCAGCGCGCCGGCGCGCGCCGACCCCCCACCCATTGCTGCATTCAACCCTGCGCGCGACGGTAGCGTTGGCAGATGGGTGTGACAGCTGAGGCGATCCGCGATTACGGCGACCGCGGCCTGCTCCTCGAATTCGGCGACACGGCCGAGGTGCTGGCCTGGACGGAGACGCTACGGGCGGCCGAGTTACCCGGCGTGGTGGACCTGGTGCCCGCCGCGCAGACCGTCTTGATCATTCTGGCCGGCGCCCACCACCAGGCCCCGACCCGCCACCACCTCGGCCGGCTCACGCCCGCCGCCGACGCCGTCGCCGAATCGAGCTCACTTCCCGACGGGACGGCCGACGTCGTCCTCGACGTGATCTACGACGGCGCCGATCTCGACGAGGTGGCCCGGCTGACCGGGCTGACGGTGGACGAGGTCGTCGCCGCGCACACCGGTCGACCCTGGCGGGTCGGATTCTGTGGTTTCGCACCGGGTTTCGGCTATCTGCTGGGCGGCGACCAGCGGCTCGAGGTACCCCGGCGCGCCGAGCCCCGCACCAAGGTGCCCGTCGGCGCGGTCGCGCTGGCGGGTTCGTTCAGCGGGGTGTATCCGCGGGAATCGCCCGGCGGCTGGCAGCTGATCGGCCGGACGGAGGCCGTGCTGTGGGACGTCGATCGCGACGAGCCCGCGCTGCTGACGCCGGGACGCTGGGTGCAGTTCCGGGCGGTGACGCCGTGACCGGGGTGACGCTGGAGATTCTGCAGCCGGGCCCGCTGGCCCTGGTGGAGGATCTCGGCAGGCCGGGTCTGTCGCACCTCGGCGTGACTCGCTCGGGGGCGGCCGACCGGCGGTCCCACACGCTGGCCAACCGGCTGGTGGCCAACCCCGACGACCGGGCCACCGTCGAGGTGACGCTGGGCGGGTTCACCGCTCGGGTGTGCGGCGGTGACGTGACCATAGCGGTCACCGGCGCCGACACCGATCCGGCGGTCAGCGGAATCCCGTTCGGCACCAACAGTGTTCACCACGTACGCGCGGGCGAGGTGATCTCCCTGGGCCCGGCCCGCTCGGGTCTGCGGTCCTACCTCGCGGTGCGCGGCGGGTTCGACGTCGACCGCGTGCTCGGATCGCGCAGCTTCGACGTGCTCTCCTCGATCGGACCGCGGCCCCTGACATCCGGGGACGTGCTGCGCGTCGGTGAGCACACCGAGGATTTCCCCGAGCTCGAGCAGGCGCCGGTCGCCGCGCTCGACGACGACGTCGTGGAGCTCCGGGTCGTGCCCGGCCCCCGCGACGACTGGTTCGTCGACCCCGACGTCCTCGTGCGCACCAACTGGCAGGTCACCGATCGCAGCGACCGGGTGGGGATGCGGCTGGTCGGCATGCCGCTGGACTACCGCTGGCCGGGCCGTCAGCTGCCCAGCGAGGGCGCGATGCGTGGGTCGATCCAGGTGCCGCCCAACGGCTTTCCGGTGATCCTCGGCCCCGACCATCCCGTCACCGGCGGCTACCCGGTGATCGGTGTCGTCGTCGACGACGACACGGACGCGATCGCGCAGGCCCGGCCGGGCCAGACGGTACGCCTGCACTGGGCGCGCCCTAGGACACCGTTCTCGCCGCCGGATGAGCGCCTCGCCTGGTAGACCTGCAGGTGTGCGTGCCCGCCTCATCCACACCTCCGATCTCGACGACGACTCCCGAGCCGATGCCCGGCGGATGCTCACCGAGGCGTACGGCGGCGAGTTCACCGACACCGACTGGGAGCACTGCCTGGGCGGTATGCACGCCGTCATCTGTCAGCGCGGCGCGATCATCGGGCACGCCGCCGTCGTCCAGCGGCGACTGCTCCATCGCGACACGGCGCTGCGGTGCGGCTACGTCGAAGCGGTCGCGGTGCGCGAGGACCACCGCGGCCAGGGTCTGGCGCACGCGCTGATGGAGGCGGCCGAACAGGTGATCCGCGGCGGCTATGCGATCGGCGCGCTGAGCACCAGCGATCTGGGGCGACCGCTCTACGCCAGCCGGGGCTGGACGCCGTGGCCCGGCACCACGTCGGTGCTGGCGCCCAGCGGAGTGACACGCACGCCGGATGACGACGGCTGCGTGTTCGTGCTGCCCCTGAACGCGAGCGTGGAGCTGGACGCAGCCGCCGATCTCGCTTGCGATTGGCGCGACGGTGACGTCTGGTGACACCTCACACAGAGGCCCGGCCGGAGGTGAGCGGAAATTCACGGCCTGTCCGGCGGTGACACCGCGCGGCAACTGCGAGGTAACCGGCGCGAAACACGACCTGAATAGACAGTGGTCATGAGTGAGCCGGACTGGTCGCCGCTCACCGGATTCCGAGTCGCGGTGACCTCAGCGCGGCGTGCCGACGAGCTCGCCGCCCTCCTGACCCGGCGCGGCGCGACCGTCACCAGCGCGGCCGCCATCGAGATGGTGCCGCTGCCCGACGACGACGAGCTGCGCCACCGCACCCAGGCACTGATCGACGAACCGCCCGACATCGTCGTCGCCACCACCGGCATCGGGCTGCGCGGCTGGACGGCCGCGGCCGACGGCTGGGGTCTGGCCACCGAACTGACCGCAGCCCTGAGCAAGGCCCGCGTGGTGTCCCGCGGGCCCAAAGCCACCGGGGCACTGCGCGCGGCCGGCCTGCCCGAGGAATGGTCGCCGGATTCGGAATCCTCTCGCGAGGTCCTGCACTATCTGCTGGAGGGCGGCATCGCCGGCACCCGCATCGCCGTGCAGCTGCACGGCGCGACCGCCGACTGGGACCCGTTCCCCGAGTTCCTCGACGAGCTGCGCGCCGCGGGGGCGGATGTGGTGCCCATCCGGGTGTACCGCTGGCACCCGGCACCGCGGCACGGTGACTTCGATGCGCTGGTCGTCGGGATCGCCGAGGAGAAGTTCGACGCCGTCAGCTTCACCTCCGCGCCGGCGGTGGCCTCGGTGTTGATGAGGGCGCAGGAACTCGGCGTCGAAGACGAACTGCTGGCCGCGCTGCGCGGCAGCGTGCACGCGATGTGCGTGGGCCCGGTGACCGCCCGGCCGCTGGTCCGTCTCGGCGTACCGACGTCGGCGCCGGAACGGATGCGGCTGGGCGCGTTGGCCCGACACATCACCGACGAACTCCCGCTGCTGCAGGCCCGTACTGTCCGAGTGGCCGGGCACCTCCTGGAGATCCGCGGCAACTGCGTGCTGGTCGACGGCGCGGTCAAGGCGATGTCACCGGCGGCGATGGCGACCGTCCGCGCGTTGGCCCAGCACCCGGGCGCGGTGGTGTCGCGGGCAGACCTGCTGCGTGCGCTCCCCGGCAGCGGCACCGACACCCATGCCGTCGAGACAGCTGTGCTGCGACTGCGAACAGCGTTGGGAGACAAGAAGATGGTGGCCACCGTCGTCAAGCGCGGCTACCGGCTGCCCGTCGACGAGGCGCACGCGTCATGAGCTACGTGCTGGTGGCGCACGGGACCCGTAAGCCGCAGGGCGTCGAGTTGATCGGTGATCTCGCGGCCCGGGTGTCGGAGCTGGTGGAGCACCCCGTACACGTGGCCTTCGTCGACGTCATCGGACCCACGCCCAACGAGGTTCTCGACGCCCACACCGACGAACCCGCTGTGCTGGTGCCGGCGTTCCTGGCGCGCGGCTATCACGTGAGCACCGACATCCCCGCGCACGTGCGCGCCAGCGGCCATCCCGCCGTCACTGTGACCCCGGCGCTGGGCCCGGACCCTGCGCTGGTGCGGGTGCTCGTCGACCGGCTCGTCGAATCCGGTTGGCGTGCTGATGATTCGGTGATCCTCGCCGCCGCAGGCACCTCGGACCCGGCTGCGATGCGTGACCTACACACCACCGCTGCGTGGCTGTCGGCGACGATCGGCACCCGCGTGGAACTGGCGTTCGCCGCGACCGGGGAACCGCGGGTGGCCGAGGCCGTCACGGCATTCCGCGGGCGCGGCAGGCGCGTCGTCGTCGCGTCGTATCTGTTGTCCGAAGGGCTGTTTCAGGATCGTCTGCGCACAAGCGGCGCCGATGTGGTGACCGAGCCGCTGGGCCGTCACCCAGGCATCACGCGGCTGATCGCGAACCGATTCCTCCGGGCGCGGCTGCCCAGCCTCACCCGTCAGGGATGATCCGTAGTCGAAGGCGGCTGTGCAGCCACCAGCGGGGTGTCGACGCCGATGCGGCCCAGTGCGGCCGCGCCACCCGGATCCCCGATCGGGGCGTCGCGGCCGGGCAGCACCTGGCTGAAGAACGCCGCATTGTCCTCGAGGTGCGCGAATTCCTCGTCGGGCAGGTCGGTTTCGTAGTAGATGGCGTCGACCCGGCACGCGAGGCGGCACGCTCCGCAGTCCACGCACTCGTTGGGGTTGATGTACATCGCCCGCGCGCCTTCGTAGATGCAGTCTGCGGGACATTCCTGCACGCACGACTTGTCGACGATGTCCCTGCAGGCACTACCGATCACATACGTCATACCTACGACGGTAGGTAGTTCAGAGCACGGTGTCGCGGGTCGAAAGTCCCTAGCTGGCCGTCGCGGAATATCATTCCCGGCTGTGATTTCGCCCCGTGAGCAACCCGGAATGGTATTCCGCGGGGGGTGAGCCCACTTCGACGTCGCCGGCCGGGGTGATACGCGTGGCGTAGACGGGCAGCTCGTAGGTGGGATCGTCCAGGCAGACCCCGTCGTCGAGGGCGAACGCTTGCTTCTTCAGCGGCGACTGCACGACTGCGCGCCCGCCCCTGTCCCCGACGATGCCCCGCGACATCACCGCCGCACCGGTGAACGGGTCGATGTTGCCGACCGCATGCAGGCTGCCGTCGTCCAGGCGGAACAGCGCGGCCTGCGCGCCGTCGGGCAGCAGCACCCCGACGCCGCGGTTGGGCAGCAGAAAGTCGTACGGGCAGGCCGTCGTCCAGACACCGACCCGCCCGATGTCGCTGAGAACCGTCATCGCTGCACCACCTTCGGCAATCCCAGCGGGGTCGGCACCATGCGCCCCGCATTCTGTGTGAACGTGACCGTCGGGTCCGCGGCGTCGGGCGCGTTGACGAACGAGACGAAGCGCGCCAGCTTGTCGGGATCGTCGAGCACGCCCTTCCATTCGCACGCATAGCCCTCGACGTGCCTGGCCACCGCGGCCTCGAATTCCGCTGCCAAACCCAGGGAGTCGTCGCAGACCACCTCGCGAATGTGGTCCAGCCCCTTCTCCTCCACCCACGGCGCGATGCGCTGCAGTCGGTCGGCGGTGCGGACGTAGAACATCAGGAAGCGGTCGATGTAGCGCACCAGCGTGTCGTCGTCGAGATCGCCCGCCAACAGCTCGGCATGCCGCGGCGTCATCCCGCCGTTGCCGCCGACGTAGAGGTTCCACCCGGTCTCGGTGGCGATGACGCCGACGTCCTTGCCGCGCGCCTCCGCACACTCGCGGGCACACCCCGACACCCCCATCTTGATCTTGTGGGGTGCGCGCAGACCGCGGTAGCGCAACTCCAGGTTGATCGCCATCTGCACCGAATCCTGTTGCCCGTAGCGGCACCAGTCGCTACCGACACAGCTCTTGACCGTGCGCAGCGACTTGCCGTACGCATGCCCGGATTCCATGCCACCCTCGACCAGCCGCCGCCAGATCTCGGGAAGCTGCTCGACGCGGGCACCGAACATGTCGATGCGCTGACCGCCCGTGATCTTGGTGTACAGCCCGAAATCGCGGGCGATCTCGCCGATCAGGATCAGGTGCTCCGGGGTGATGTCCCCACCGGGCACGCGCGGCACCACCGAGTAACTGCCGTTGCGCTGGATGTTGGCCAGGAAGTGGTCGTTCGAATCCTGCAGGGACGCCTGCTCCCCGTCGAGGATGTGATCACTGCTCGTCGACGCGAGGATCGACGCGACGACGGGTTTGCAGATGTCACAACCCTTTCCGGTGCCGAACCTCTCGACCAACCCGGAGAAGGTGCGGATCTCGGTGGCGCTGATGATCTCGAACAGCTCGGCACGGGAGTGGCTGAAGTGCTCGCAGAGCGCCTTCGACTGTTCCACACCCTGGGCTTCGAGCAGTTGTTTGAGCAGCGGTACGCACGATCCACACGACGTACCGGCCTTGGTACACGACTTCAGCGCGGGGACGTCACAGCACCCGGAGCCGATGGCGTCGGTGATGTCGCCCTTGGTGACGTTGTTGCAGGAGCAGATCTGAGCTGCTGCGGGCAACGCCCCGACTCCCAGAGCCGGTGCGTCCGAATCGCTTCCGGCCGTCGCGAGGAACGACATCGGGTCGCCCGGCAGCTGTTCGCCGACCATCGGGCGCAGCAGTCCATAGGCCGATGCGTCGCCGACCAGGATGCCGCCGAGCAGGGTGCGGGCGTCGTCGGAGAGCACCAGCTTGCCGTAGGTCTGCGCGACCGCGTCGTTGACCACGACCTCGAGGCACCCTGGTGTGGCGCCCATCGCGTCTCCGAAGCTCGCCACGTCGACACCGAGGAGCTTGAGCTTGGTCGACATGTCGGCGGTGCCGAATTCTGCTGCGCCACCCAGTAATCGGTCGGCGACGACCTCTGCGCTGGTGTATCCCGGCCCCACCAGGCCGTAGCAGCGGCCGTCGATGGCCGCGACCTCGCCGATGGCATAGATGCGTGGATCGCGCGTGGCACAGGACGTGTCGGTCAGCACGCCGCCCCGCTCGGCGATCGCCAACCCGGCCTCGCGCGCGAGTTCGTCACGCGGCCGGACACCGGCAGCGAAGACGACCACGCCGGCGTCGACGACCGTGCCGTCGCTGAGCGTGACCCGGGCCCCGGCAGGCGAAGACTCGATACGCTCAGTGCCCGTTCCGACGTGCACGGCGATGCCCAGCTCACCGATCATGCGGGCCAGCAGCGCGCCGCCGGCCTCGTCGAGCTGCTGGGCCATCAGACGCGGAGCCATCTCCACGACGTGCGGCGTCATTCCGAAGCCGCGCAGGGCATTGGCGGCTTCGAGCCCGAGCAAGCCGCCTCCGATGACGACACCGGCGGCGTCATCGGAGGCGGCAGTTGCGCGCACCGCGTCGGCCTTGATCGCGTCCAGGTCGTCGAGGGTGCGGTAGACGTGGCAGTTCGGGAGGTCATGGCCGGGCACCGGCGGCACGAAGGCGTACGAACCGGTGGCCAGCACCAGCGCCTCGTAGCCGAATCGGTCGCCGGCGGCGGTGGTCACCGTCGACGCGACCGTGTCGAGGGACACCACGCGCTGCCCCAGAAGAAGGTCCACCTGATCGTCGCCGTCATAGGTGTTGCCGGCCAACGCGAGTCGCGGACGTTCCCAGTGTTCGGTGTAGCCGGTCAGACCGACCCGGTCGTAGGCGGCATCGGATTCTTCGGCCAGCACGGTGATCTGCCAGCGGTTTTCGGTGTCGCGTGACCGCAATGCCTCGACGAACCGGTGGGCGACCATGCCGTGGCCGACGACCACAACGCGTGAAGTTGCCATGGGGCCACGCTAAGAACCGCATATTGCCGCTGTGTTCTGCTGTGTGAAGGGCCCATCACGGTGTGCTCACCGGGCGCAGGCGGTCGTTGTGAGCGTCAGTCTGCCGAGATCACGTCTTCGACAGTCACGTTGACGGCCTGCCCGGGGAACTGACGAGCCACCGCCTCGCGGACCGCGGCGGCGGTTTCGCGTACCGGCGCTCCTTCTCGCACGGTCAGATGCACATCGATGTCGGTGTCTCCGAGCCGGACACCGTCGACCCGTCGACCGGGCAGATAGGTGCCCACCTCACCGAACATGCCGGGATGCAGACCGGCCACCCCCGGGGTGGCGAGCACGACGTCGGCGACGGTGTCGGCGGCTTCGCGGGCGCTCATACGACCCGGAGATCGTCGGAGGCACGGCCACCTTCGGAATCGTCGTCGTCGGCGACGTACACGTCGTGCACCGTGATGTTCACCTCGACCACCTCCAGGCCCGTCATCCGTTCCAGCGCGGCGATGACGTTACGCCGGATGCCGGCCGCGAGATCGCTGATGGACACGCCGTACTCGGCGACGATGTCGACGTCGACCGCGGCCTGCTTCTCACCGACTTCCACCGACACGCCCTGCGCGTGATTGACCGTGGCGCCCGGGATGCGGTCGCGCAGCGCGCCGACCGCGCGTGTGGCGCTGCCGCCCAGTGCGTGCACCCCGGTGACCTCGCGCGTCGCCAGGCCGGCGATCTTCGCGACCACCGTGTCGGCGATCGTCGTCTTGCCTCGTTCCGTGCTCATGGTTCTCCTGTCCTCGATCTCTCCTGAGGGTGAGTCGCAGCGGGGGCGCCGATCCGAATCTCTGACTTATGTGTCACCGCCCACATCATCATCCCGCGGATGACTAGGCTCGCGGCGTCACGCGGTTTCGCGTAATGGATAGCCGAAAGGATCGATACCGACGATGTCTGCCGGCGACCCCACGGTCGAGGGCACCGTTGAGTTCCTGGTCGAGATCGATGTCGATGACCGCGAGCTGGCTGCCGCGGCGGCCGCCGGTGACCGCAGCGCCTTCGAGACCCTGATCCGCCGCCACGGTCCTGCACTGCATCGTTATGCGCGCCGCATGACCCGCGACGAGGCCGCCGTGCAGGACATCGTGCAGGAGACGTTCGTGGCCGCGTGGCGTCAGATCGACCGCTTCCGCGGCGATTCGAGCCCGCGGACGTGGCTGTTCGCGATCTGTTCCCGCAAGGTCGCCGACTCACATCGGGTGAAACGCGCCATTCCCCTCGACGACCGGCTCATCGACCCCGTCGATTCCTCTGCGGCCGCTGACCCGTTCGCCACCCTGTCCAACACCGAATTCCTCGCGGCGCTGGAGGAGGCGCTCGCCGAGCTGCCGCCGAGGCAGCGGGCGGTCTGGATGCTGCGCGAGGTCGAAGAATTGACCTTCCCCCAGATAGGGACGATCCTGAGTCTGAGCCCAGACGGGGCGCGGGGGCATCATCACCGCGCCAAAACCACCCTCCAGCAGAGGCTGCAACGATGGCGATAGGCGATTACGACGTGCTGGCCCGGGCGTCCCGCACGCTGCGCGCGGTGCCTGAGCGCGGCTGGCCGGCCGTCGAGCGCCGCGTGATCGACGCCGTGCGAACCACCCCGCGCTCCGGCTGGCCGGTGGCGGTCGTCGATCCGCGGCCGGGTCAGACGCCGGGCCGCATTCAGGTCAGCGATCTCGTCGTGCGGGCCGCCGTGGCCCGCGTGCTGCGCTCGATGCCTGATGTGACGCTCGTCGACATCAGTGTCTCAGTCGACGAGACGGTGCTGCGGGAGGTGCGGATCGAGGTCAGCGGACTGTTCGGCACCGATCTCGCGCTCAGCGCAGACCACGTCCGGGCGCAGGCTCTCGCGGTGATCACCGAGGTCGTCGGCGACGCCACCGGCGTCGCGATCGACGTCGCGATCACCGACGTACACCGCTGACGCCGGTTCGAGTCGGCCCGTTCCGGGTAGAGCCTTGAGTGAACAGTTGTACGCTGACGTTCACACCAGGGAAGGGGCATCTCGTGAGCTCGTACCAGACCATCGTCGTCGGAACCGACGGCTCGGACACCTCACTGCGCGCCGTGGACAAAGCAGCGTCGCTGGCCGCGGAGTCCGGAGCGCGGCTGATCATCGCGTCGGCCTACTCGTCGAAACACCGCGACGCGGCAGGCCCGGATCCCGACCAGCCGCGCGGTGAGGGCTACCGCACCGAAGGCGACGCTCCCGTGTACGACCTGCTCCGCGACGCCGCCCGGCGCGCGCGCAAAGCGGGCGCCACGGACGTCGCGGAACGTGCGGTGACGGGAGCACCCGCTGATGCGCTCCTGGCCCTCGCGAAGGAGGTCGGCGCCGATCTCCTGGTGGTTGGCAGCGTCGGCATGAACTCGATGGTCGGCCGCCTCGTCGGCTCGGTGCCGCGCCTCGTCAAGCGCAAGGCCGGCACCGAGGTGCTGGTCGTCGACACCGATTGACGTCAGCGCCAGCGCGCCAGGATCTCCTTCGCCCGCTCCGCGAGTGCTGCCTGCCAGAACGGGCCGAAGCTGATGCGCGCCACGCCGAGCGGTCCGTACGACGCGGGGTCGGCCTTGTCCGGCGCACCGATGGCGTTGACCGGCAGCGGAAGCTCGGACGTCAACCGCTGCATGGTCTCCGGACCGTGCAGACCCACCGGGTAGAGAACGTCGGCCCCGGCGTCGGCGGCCAACCTCAACCGGGCGATCGCGCGGTCCACCCGATCCGACTCGTCACCGTCCTGACGCAGGAACAGATCCGTGCGCGCGTTGACCACCACGTGCACTCCCGCCGCGTCGGCTGCCGCACGCAGCGCGCCCACGAGCTCGGCGTGCTCCTCGGGGCTGCGTAACCGGCCCCCCTCGCTGTGCACGGTGTCCTCGATGTTCAGACCGACGGCCCCGACGCTGAGCAACCCCTCGATGAGCCGGGTCGGCGCCTCCGCGTACCCGGACTCGATGTCGACGGAGACCGGGAGGTCGGTCGCCGCGGTGATCTGGGCGACCCGCGTGATGAGGTCGTCGAACGTCATGCCTTCGTTGTCGGCTTTGCCGACCGAGTCGGCCACCGGATGGCTGCCGACAGTCAGTGCCGCGAAGCCCGCCCCCTCGGCCAGCCGGGCCGACCACGCGTCCCAGACCGTCGGCAGCACCACCGGATCGCCGGGCCGGTGCAACGCCAGCAACGTCTCCGCGCGGGTCTTCAGCAGGTCTTGCGTCATTGTTACCTCCATGCATCAAAGTGATCTGTCTCACCCCATTAGTGGGTGATGTGGCTAGCATCGAGTGCGTACTGTGATGCACGACACCCTTCAGCCCAAGGAGGTCACTTGTCCACCACCACCGAGCTCGCCGAACTTCACGATCTGATCGGGAACCTGCGGCGATGCGTGACCACGCTGGCGTCGCGATACGGGGACAGCCCTGCCACCCGTCGCATCGTCAACGATGCCGAGCGCATCCTCAACGATATCGATCGCCTCGATATCGACGCCGAGGAGCTGGAACTCGCACGCGGGCTGTCCCGGCATCATCACGTCGGCGAGCGCATCGCGATTCCAGACACCCAGTACGACACCGATTTCTGGCGCGGCGTCGACGACGAGGGTCTCGGCGGGACGCGCTGAGCTCGGGGCCGGCCGGACAGGTCTGCCCGCAAACATTCATCGAGAGGGAAACGTGAGTGCACCCACCGCCGACCGCAAGGCGACCGGCGTCTTCTCCCCAGGCCGAGCACAGATCGCGGCGCGCACCCTGCGCACCGACAACTGGCTCAAGTCGCCGATCGTCACAGATCTGGGATTCGCCGCGTTCATCATCTACGCGACGGTGCGTGCGTTCATGCGCGACGACTTCTTCGTCGAGAAGTACCACTACCTCACGCCGTTCTACTCACCCTGCCTGAGCAAGGCCTGCGGCGAAGCCAGCGAGTTCTGGCCGCAGATCCTGCCCACCTCGGGGCCGCTCTCGCTGTTGCCCTACGCGCTGCTGTCGCTGCCGTTCCTACTGCTGTTCCGGATCACCTGCTACTACTACCGGGGCGCCTACTACCGCTCGGTGTGGCAGTCGCCGACCGCGTGCGCCGTGGCCGAACCGCACGCCAAGTACACCGGTGAGACGCGCTTCCCGCTGATCCTGCAGAACCTGCACCGCTACTTCTTCTACATCGCGGCGCTCATCTCATTGATCAACACCTGGGACGCGATCAAGGCCTTCCATTCCGAAGACGGTCCCGGCGGCTTCGGTTTCGGGCTCGGCAACGTCATCCTCGTGATCAACGTGGTGATGCTGTGGGTGTACACGATCTCGTGCCACTCCTGCCGTCACGTCGCAGGCGGCCGGCTCAAGCACTTCTCCAAGCACCCGGTCCGTTACTGGATGTGGACGCAGATCAGCAAGCTCAACGTCCGGCACAAGCTCTACGCCTGGGTCACCTTGGGCACGCTGATGTTCACCGACTTCTACGTGATGCTGGTGGCCAACGGAACCATTTCCGATCTGCGGTTTGTCGGCTGAGAAGCGTACGCGCACAGAGTTTTTCGTAAATCAATGACGAGTGAGGGTTGATGGCTTCGCACGAAGCAGAAGTAGAGATCGAACGGCACGAATACGACGTCGTCGTCATCGGTGCCGGCGGCGCGGGACTGCGCGCCGTGATCGAGGCCCGGGAGCGCGGCCTGCGCGTGGCTGTGGTGACGAAATCGCTGTTCGGCAAGGCACATACGGTGATGGCCGAGGGTGGTTGCGCGGCAGCCATGCGCAACGTCAACACCAAGGACTCCTGGCAGGTGCACTTCGGTGACACCATGCGCGGCGGCAAGTTCCTGAACAACTGGCGGATGGCCGAGCTGCACGCCCAGGAAGCCCCCGATCGGGTGTGGGAACTGGAGACCTACGGCGCGCTGTTCGACCGCACCAAGGACGGCAAGATCAGCCAGCGCAACTTCGGTGGGCACACCTACCCGCGGCTGGCCCACGTCGGTGACCGCACCGGCCTGGAGATCATCCGCACACTGCAGCAGAAGATCGTCTCGCTGCAGCAGGAGGACATGCGTGAACTCGGCGACTACGAGGCGCGCATCCGGGTCTTCCACGAGGTCGCGATCACCGAACTGATCAAGGACGGCGACAAGATCGCGGGGGCGTTCGGCTACTACCGCGAGACCGGCGACTTCGTCCTGTTCGAGGCGCCCGCGGTGGTGCTCGCCACCGGCGGAATCGGCAAGTCCTACAAGGTGTCCTCCAACTCGTGGGAGTACACCGGGGACGGGCACGCGCTGGCGCTGCGCGCCGGCTCGTCGCTGATCAACATGGAGTTCATCCAGTTCCACCCCACCGGCATGGTCTGGCCGCTGTCGGTGAAGGGGATTCTGGTCACCGAAGGCGTACGCGGTGACGGCGGAGTGCTGAAGAACTCCGAGGGCAAGCGGTTCATGTTCAACTACATCCCCGACGTCTTCAAGGGTCAGTACGCCGAATCCGAAGAAGAAGCCGACCAGTGGCTCAAGGACAACGACTCGGCGCGGCGCACCCCCGATCTGCTGCCCCGCGACGAGGTGGCCCGCGCGATCAACACCGAGGTCAAGGAAGGCCGCGGCACCCCGCACGGCGGTGTGTACCTCGATATCGCCTCACGCATGACGCCCGAGGAGATCAAGCGTCGCCTGCCCTCGATGTACCACCAGTTCATCGAGCTGGCCGAGGTCGACATCACCACCGACGAGATGGAAGTCGGTCCGACCTGTCACTACGTGATGGGCGGCATCGAGGTCGACCCAGACACCGGTGCGGCCGCCACGCCGGGGCTCTTCGCCGCCGGTGAATGTGCCGGCGGCATGCACGGTTCCAACCGGCTGGGCGGCAACTCGCTGTCGGACCTGCTGGTGTTCGGCCGTCGCGCCGGACTCGGCGCCTCCGACTACGTGCGCGCGATGTCCGACCGGCCCGCCGTCACGCAGGACGCGGTCGACAACGCCAGGGAGATGGCGCTTGCCGTGTTCGACGGGCCTCAGGACGGCACGGTGCCGGAGAATCCGTACACGCTGCAGCTGGACATGCAGGACACCATGAACAACCTCGTCGGCATCATCCGCAAGGCCGACGAGATGCAGGAGGCGCTCGACAAGCTGCAGGAGCTGCGCGACCGGTACAAGCGGGTCAAGGTCGAGGGCGAGCGGAAGTTCAACCCCGGCTGGCACCTGGCGATGGACCTGCGAAACATGCTGCTGGTCAGCGAGTCGGTGGCCAAGTCGGCGATCACCCGCACCGAGAGCCGCGGCGGGCACACCCGCGACGACTTCCCGACGATGGACGCCAGCTGGCGCAACCACCTCCTGGTGTGCCGCAGCGAGGGCGATGACCCGGTGGTGCCCGACGTCAACGTCTCCAAGGAACGGCAGCCCACGATGCGGCCCGACCTGCTGGAGACGTTCGAGCTCTCCGAGCTCGAGAAGTACTACACCGACGACGAACTCCTCGAACACCCGCAACGGAAGGGCTGACCCATGGGTGCCTATAACGCGAAGATGCGTGTCTGGCGCGGCGACGCCTCCGGCGGCGAACTCAAGGACTACACCGTCGAGGTCAACGAGGGCGAGGTCGTTCTCGACATCATCCACCGGCTGCAGCAGACCCAGACCGGTGACCTCGCGGTGCGCTGGAACTGCAAGGCCGGCAAGTGCGGATCGTGCTCGGTGGAGATCAACGGCCGTCCGCGCCTGGCGTGCATGACGCGCATGTCGACCTTCGGCGAGGACGAGACCGTCACCGTGACCCCACTGCGCACGTTCCCAGTGATGCGCGACCTAGTGACCGACGTGTCCTTCAACTACGAGAAGGCCAGGGAGATCCCGTCGTTCACGCCGCCCAAGGATCTGCAGCCCGGTGAGTACCGGATGGCGCAGGAAGACGTGAACCGCAGCCAGGAGTTCCGCAAGTGCATCGAGTGCTTCCTGTGCCAGAACGTCTGCCACGTCAACCGTGACCACGAGGAGAACAAACTCGCGTTCTCCGGCCCGCGGTACCTGATGCGGCAGGCCGAGCTGGACATGCACCCGCTCGACACGCACGGCCACCGCGCCGAGCAGGCCCAGGAGGAGAACGGCCTGGGCTACTGCAACATCACCAAGTGCTGCACCGAGGTGTGCCCGGAGCACATCAAGATCACCGACAACGCGCTGATCCCGATGAAAGAGCGTGCGGCAGACCGCAAGTACGACCCGGTGGTGTGGCTCGGCAACAAGCTGTTCAGGCGGAAGTAGTTACGTGACCGACGGCCGGGCTGTCGCCGGGTCGATCTCGACGACGGACAGCGTGGCCGTCGCCGGGTCGATCGGCACCGTCAACAGCGCGGCCGTCGCCGGGTCCATCGGCACCGCAGGCAGCGTCGGCGTCGTCGGTTCCGTCGGCACCGCAGGAAGTGCCGCGGTGGCGCGGGCGATCGGAACCGCGGGCAGCGCGGGCGTCGCCGGTTCCATCGCCACGGCCGGCAGCGCCGCCATCGCGGGATGCGTGCTGGCCGTGCTCTGCATCGCGTGCCGGGGCTGTCTGGCCTGCCTGGCGTGCGTCGACTGCGCGCGCTGCCGCGCCTGCGTCGGCTGTGTCAGCTGCGACGACTGCATCGGGTGCGTGGGCTGTGTGAACTGCTCCGGGTTGCGCAACGCCGTCGGTCTTCGCGACGTTCACGCCTGACAGACAGCCGAGGGCGCTACGTTGGCACGCATGCCGACCCCGCGCCTGCTCAACCCGCACACCTTCGACTCCGACCGGCTCGACCCCGAGTCCCGCCGGCAGCTGAAGGCACTGATCGACTGGTTCGAGCAGCGGGGCAAGACGCGGCTGCTGCGCGACGACCTGGACGCGGCCTGGGTGTCGGACTTCCTCGACTTCGTCAAGCGGGAGCGGCTGTTCGCGACGTTCCTGACGCCGTCGGAGTTCGCCGGCGGCGATCCCGACAAGCGGTGGGACACCTCCCGCAACGCCGTGCTGAGCGAGATCCTCGGCTTCTACGGGCTGTCCTATTGGTACGCCGAGCAGGTCACGATCCTCGGGCTCGGTCCGATCTGGCAGAGCGACAACGTCAAAGCCAGGGAAAAGGCCGCCGCCCGGCTCGAGGCCGGCGAGGTGATGGCGTTCGCGCTGTCGGAGCGGGAGCACGGCGCGGACATCTACAACACGGATCTGGTGCTGACGCCGGCCACTCGCGATGACAGCGAGGGCGTGCTGTTCCGGGCGTCCGGGGAGAAGTACTACATCGGCAACGGCAATGTGGCCGGCATGGTGTCGGTGTTCGGACGGCGCGCCGACGTCGACGGGGCCGACGGCTACGTCTGGTTCGTCGCGGACAGCTCGCACGAGAACTACGAGTTGATCGGCAACGTCGTGCACGGCCAGATGTTCGTCAGCACGTTCGCGCTGCACGACTACCCGGTCTACGAGGAGGACATCCTCGTCACCGGTCCCGACGCGTTCTCCGCCGCGCTGAACACCGTCAACGTCGGCAAGTTCAACCTGTGCAGCGGGTCGATCGGCATGTGCGAGCACGCGTTCTACGAGGCGATCAATCACGCCAACAACCGCATCCTCTACGGCAATCCGGTCACGATCTTCCCGCACGTGCGGGCCAGCTTCGTCGACGCCTATGCCCGCATTCTCGCGATGAAGCTGTTCAGCGACCGCGCCATCGACTACTTCCGCAGCGCGGGCCCCGAGGACCGCCGCTACCTGTTGTTCAACCCGGTGACCAAGTCGAAGGTGACCTCCGAAGGCGAAAAGGTGGTCACGCTGTTGTGGGACATCCTGGCCGCCAAGGGCTTCGAGAAGAACACCTACTTCAGCCAGGTGGTCCGGCTGATCGGCGCGCTGCCGCGGCTGGAGGGCACCGTGCACGTCAACGTCGCGCAGATCTTGAAGTTCATGCCGAACTACATGTTCAACCCGGCCTCCTATCCGGAGATCGGCACCCGCGACGATCCGGCCGATGACGTGTTCTTCTGGTCGCAGGGGCCGGCCCGCGGTGCGTCGAAGGTGCAATTCGCCGACTGGGCGCCGGTCTACGAACGCCACGTCGGCATCGCCAACGTGGGTCGCTTCTACGAGCAGGTCAGCGCATTCAAGGAGTTGCTGACCACTGCGGCGCCCGACGCCGCCCAGCAGAGCGACCTCGATTTCGTGCTCGTCGTCGGCCACCTCTTCTCGCTGGTGGTGTACGGCCAGCTGATCCTGGAGCAGGCCGAGCTGACGAACCTCGACCCCGACCTGACCGACCAGATCTTCGACGTGATGGTGCGCGACTTCTCCGCCTATGCGGTCGCACTGCACGGGAAACCCAGCTCGACCGAGGAGCAGCAGGCCTGGGCACTCTCGGCGATCCGTAAACCGGTCGCCGACTCCGACCGTTTCGACAAGGTGTGGCACGAGGTGGCCGCCTATGACGGCGTCTATCAGATGAATCCGTAGATCGAACGTGGCCGGCATCACACTCCGGGAGTACGCTCGCGGACAGCAGCCAATCACCGTCGAAAGGCAGCGCCGTGTCGCTACATCAACCGTTGAGTGTCAACGACATTCGAACCGCAATCCGTGAGATCAGCAGCCGAGCAGACCTTGCACGCCGGGAGGGCAGGACGGCTGATGCCGCCGAACTCGACCAGCGCGTGCGGCACTATCGCGAGGAACTGAGCGCCCGGCCCTGACCGACTGTCAGGCGCCCAACCGCCGGAACGTACTGCGGTGGAACACGATGGGCGCCACGTCCGGGTGCACCGTGATGTGACTGACCCGCAGCACCACGATGGTGTGGTCGCCGGCAGGCACCTGCTGCTCGATCGAGCTCTCCAGCCAGACGCTGGTGCCCTCGATGAACACCGCCCCGCGGTCGGTCGACGCGGTCTCGAGCCCGGCGAACCGGTCCCCCGTCTTGGCGGCCAGCGTCCGGGCCGCCGCGTCATGCGCCTCGCCGAGCACGCTGATGCCCAGGTAGGGAGCCTCGACCAGCTGTGGCCATGTGGTCGACGTGTTCTGTACGCAGAACGACACCAGCGGCGGGTCCAGGGAGACGGGGACGAATGTGCTGGCCGCCAGACCCACCCGGGTGCCGTCGATTTCCGCCGCGATCGCGATGACGCCGGTCGGAAAGTGACCGAACGCCTCCCGTAGCGACGTCGGGCTCAGGTCGACCTGCGCGTGTCTTCCGGTCATCACTCCCCATCTTCACACGCGGTCGCGGGGCACCGCCACGATGAGAATCCCGCTGAGTGCAACCCCCGGTAAGTTGACGCCCATCATGTGGATTCCGCTGTTGCTGATGGCCCTCGCGGTCAGCCTCGAGCCGTTCCGCATCGGCATGACGGTCGTGATGGTGAATCGCCCGCGACCTGCGCTGCAGCTGCTCGCGTTCCTGGCAGGCGGATTCCTGATGGGCACCGCCGTGGGCTTGGTGGTGCTGTTCGTGTTGCGGCCCGCGCTGGACTCGGCGCGGTTCACCCTGCCGGTCGTGCAGATCGTCGTGGGTGCGGTGGTGCTCGCCAACGCAGCGCTGATCGCGGCCGGCGTGCTCGGGCGGATGCCGGCCAGCGACGGGCCGGTTCTGCAGCGGGTGCGGCAACTGCTCGGGGGTCGCTCGCTGTGGATCGCGGGCAGCGCCGGGCTGGGGATCGCGTTGCCGTCGGTGGACTATCTCGCCGCGCTGGCGCTGATCGTGGCGTCGGGCGCCGAAGCGTCCGTGCAACTCGGTGCACTGATCATGTTCAACGTGGTGGCCTTCGCGCTCGTCGAGGTGCCGCTGCTCGCGTACCTGGTCGCGCCGGACCGCACGCGGGCCGCGCTGATGTCGGTACACGAACGCATCCGCGCCGGAGGCCGGCGGGCCGTCGCCGCACTGGTGGCCGCTGTCGGCGGCGTCCTCGTCGTGGCTGGGTTGGCGGGCCTGTAGCGGGGCTTCAGCCCTGGTGGTTCACCACGTACTGCAACCCGGCGAGAAGCTGGGACACCGGGTCCGAGCCACCGCCGAACGCCGCCTGGGTCGCGGGAGCGGTGACCGCCGCCGGGTCGTACCCGTTCACGGGGTCGACGGTGATCGGCGCGGACGCCGGGTCGTCGTTGCGGGAGTACCCGGCGTCGACGTAGGGCTGCAAGACCTTGTCGAGTTCGATCAGGGTCTGCTTGTCCACCCCGAGGTACTTGAACGGCAGCACCAGCGGCAGGTGCTCCTCGGGGATCATGAACGTCGTGGTCTTCGCGCCCCGGGAGTTCACGGTCGTCCGGATGTTCTGCGGCGGCACGGTGCTCGGTTTGGTGAACGCGACGGCGGTGTGGCCGGTGGCCAGCCCGACGATCGCGTTGGCCACGGACAGCCAGTTGTCCGGCCGGTCCGGCCAGTCCGCGATGCTGTCGTAGGCCGAGACGAATTGATAGGTGTCGTACTGGCTCTCCACGGGCGCCGGGATGCGGTAGTCCAGAGACGGCACCACGCTGCCGACGGGGAAGTTCTGCGTCAGGAAGCTCTCGCCGAATGCGTGCTTGGCCACCGGATCGCCGTACATCGCGAAGCTCAGCTGATCCGGCGGCGGGGCGGCGGGGTCGTAGGCGAGTTTGGCCTGGACGTCGTTGAGCACCATCGCGCCCTCGGACAGCCCGATCGCCGTGCCGCGTCCGCCCTGGCGAACCGCGTTGACGACGTTGGGCGTACCGACGTCGACCGACTCGCCGATGCTCGGGCCGTCGAGCCCGAGACCGGGCACGAAGCGCTCCCCGAACGCGCCGATGCCGGGGAACAACCGCTCCAGCGTGTGGCCCTGCACCTGACCGGCCGGGTAGTCGACGATCTGCCGCTCGAGCCCCGGGAACCAGTCGGCGCCGGTGCGCATGATGTATTCGTCGTACGGGATGCCGAGCACGTGCGCGCCGCCGAGCGCGTAGGCCCGTCCCGGCGTCCCGAGCACCGGCGTACCGGGCGGGGGCGGCGGTGGTGGCTCATCCGCATTCGCCATACCCGTGCCCAATCCGCCCGCGACCCCGACCGTGATGAGCGCCGTGACCGATGCCAGAGCTCTGCGCATGTTCACTCTTCCCGTCGTCTCTGGCGGCACTCAGGCATCCAATCGTTCGAATTGATCGGCCCGGTAGTGCTCCACGCAGGCCGCACGGCGCACCTTGCCGCTCGTCGTCGTCGGTATGGAGCCAGGCGGTACCAGCACCAGATCTTCGACGCTGAGCCCGTGCACCGTCGAGATCGCCGATGTCACCGTGCTTTTCACCTCGTGCACGTCGGCCGGCTTCTTGAGTTCGATGACGGTGACCAGCTTTTCGGTGCTGTTCACCGGAACCGCGATCGCGGCGACGCGGCCGCGGGTGATCTCCTGGACGGTCGCCTCGATGTCCTCCGGATAGTGGTTGCGGCCGCGGATGATCAGCAGATCCTTGATCCGGCCGACGATGAACAGCGCACCGTCGTGGACGAATCCGAGATCGCCGGTGCGCAGCCACGGCCCCGACGGCGTGCCGGGTGAGGGTTCGGTGATGGTGGCGCCGAAGCACTGCTGCTCTTCGGCCCCGCGACTCCAGTACCCAGCGGCGACGTTGTCGCCGCACACCCAGATCTCCCCCACCACGTCGGACGGGCACTCCGCACCGGTGTCGGTGTCGACGATGCGGAGGATCGGCGACTGCGGCACCGCGTAGCGAACCAGCGCCGAACCCCCTGTCCTGCAGCGCTGGACGCGGCCTGCGGACAGTTCGTCGGTGTCGAACCGGTCCACCACCGCCGAGTCGTCCCACACTCCCGACGCGACGAACACGGTGGCTTCGGCCAAACCGTAGGAAGGCCGAAGCATGTCGTCACGGAAGTCGAAGTGCGCGAAGCGATCCGAGAACCGGGCCAGCGTGGCAGGATCGACGCGCTCGGCCCCGTTGATGATGCCCGCGACTCCGCCGAGATTCAGACCGGCGAGCTGGGCGTCGGTGGTCTTGCGGGCGGCCAGCTCGAAGGCGAAGTTCGGCGCCGCGGAGAACGCGTTCTTCGCGGTGGCCAGCGCCCGAATCCAGCGAGAGGGCTGTTCGAGGAACGCGACGGGGCTGGTGAGGTCCGCGGGGAAACCGCCGAGGATTGGTGCGCACACTCCCAGCACGAGGCCCATGTCGTGATAGAACGGCAGCCACGACACGACCGTCAGGTCGGGCAGCTGCCGGCCGCCGAGCAGGCTGCGCATCAACTGCTCGAAGTTCGACGACAGATTGCGGTGCGAGATCATCACGCCGGTGGGCAGCCGCGTCGACCCCGAGCTGTATTGCAGGTACGCGGTGTCGGGCGTCTCGGCCGGCGGGGTGAACGCGGCGCCCTCGGCGTGCGGATCGATCACGTCGATGCGGAGAAGCGTTGGGGCAGCTCGCAGCCCGGACTGGTCGACGTATTCGGCGACGTCGGCGGCGACGGCCGAGGTGGTCAGCACCACCGCGGGGGTGGTGTCGGCGAACACCGCGCTGACCCGGTCGTGGCTTGAACCGCGATGCGGCAGCGGCAACGGCACGGCGATGAGCCCGGCCTGCATCGCGCCGAGGAACGCCAGGATGTACTCGAGACCCTGCGGCGCGAGGATCACCGCGCGATCACCGGTGGCGCCGTGTGCGGCGATCTGCGCCGCCACACTCATGGTGCGCCGCGACAGCTGCGACCAGGTCAGGGTCTGCGCGCGGCCCGCCGGATCGTCGGTGTAGTCGGTGAACGTGAACGCGGTGCCGTCGGGCCGCATCGCGGCCCTGCCGTGCAGCATCGACAGCACAGACGACAGTCCCGTGTGCGTCATGATCTCAACCCCCGACCGACCGTCGTCGTAGTGTCACACAGCGCGCCCGTCGGCGCGATACCTCGGCCACGTCAGCTCGCCTCGACTCTCTCGGTGGCGCGCGTCGTCCCCGATGGCACCCGGGACGGCCACCAGTTCGCCCGTCCGACCAGCGCGGCGATCGCGGGCACGGTGATGGTGCGGACCACGAACGTGTCGAGCAGGATGCCCACGCCGATCACGAAGCCGCCCTGCACGACGATGCCGATCGACGAGAACAGCAACCCGCCCATCGAGGCCGCGAAGATCAGGCCGGCCGCGGTGATCACGCCGCCTGTCGAGCCCAACGTCCGGATCACGCCGAAGCGCACGCTGTGCGGCGATTCGTCGCGCAACCTCGACACGAAGAGCATGTTGTAGTCCGCGCCGACGGCGACCAGCACCACGAACGCCAACGGTGGGACGGTCCAGTGCAGCGGTTGGTCGAGCAGATACTGGAATGTCAGCACCCCGATGCCGATCGCCGCGAAGTACGAGAGCACAACGGAGGCAACCAGATACAGCGGCGCGATGAGGGAGCGCAGCAGCACCATCAGCGTCAGCAGCACGATCACCAGCGTCACCACGATGATGAACCGGATGTCGCGCTCGTAGTAGTCACGGGTGTCCCGCAGGGCGGCGGGATAGCCGCCCATCGAGATCGTCGCGTCGGCGAGCGTGGTGTTGGGTTGCGCACCGCGCGCGACGTCGTCGATCGCGTTGACTTGATCCATCGCCTCGGGGCTGAACGGATTGAGCTTCGTCTGCACGAGATAGCGCGCCGAGTGCCCGTCGGGCGAGATGTACGCCGCCGACGCCTTCTGGAACTCCGGCGCGGCCAGCACTTCGGCCGGGATGTTGAAGCCCGCCATCGACGAGGCAGCGGCATCCTTACGCATCGTCAGCAGGAACGTCGAGGCCTGGTCGAGGCCGGCGGCCAGCACCTGGATCTGCTCGACCAGCTGATCCACGCCACCGGCGACCTGCCTGCTGCCGTCGGCGAGCCGGTTCGCGTTGCGCTGCAGCTCGTTCACCCCCGAGCGCGCGCCGGCGGGACTGTCCAGGCCGAGATCGGAGATCGTCTTGGTCAGCTTGGTGAACATGCTGTTGAGCTGGTTCACCGTCGAGGTGAGATTGCCCTTGTCATCGACGCCCTGCAGCTGACCGGCCAGCTGGTTGATCTCGTCGACACGGCCCTCGTCGCGCGCCGCCGCGAGCTTCTGGAACTGGGCGCGGGTGTCCACGCAGGACGGGTTGGCATCGCACGTCGCGTTGCCCTGCAGCGCGGTCAGCACGGGCCCGATCCAGGCGAACATGTCCTTGACCGCACGGAAGTTCACGCCCATCGACAGACCGAGCTTGTTGACGCTGTCGACGAGCTTGGCCGCGGTCGCCACGTCGCGGACCAGCTTGTCCCCGCCGTACTGGACACGGATCGAGGACATCGTGTCGAGTAGCCCCTTCAGACTCGGCGCGATGTCGTTGACCTGGGAGCGCACCTCGCCGAGGCTGTCGGCCAGCGTGTCCGCGCCGCCGGCGAGCCGGTTGAGGTCGCCGCGGCGCTCCCCGATTTGCGCGGAGCCGGTGGCCAGCCGGTCACCGACGATCCCGGCTTGGAACGTGGCGCGGAACTCGGGCGGAACCTCGCCGAGCGGGCGGGTGACGCCACTGACCAGCCCCACGTTCGGGAGCTGGGCGATGCGCGAGGCCATCTGCTCGAGATCCGCCAGCGCGGCGGGCGAGCGCAGATCGCGCGGCGATTGCACCAGCACGTACTGCGGGATCGACTGGCTGATCGGGAAGTGGCGCTCCAGCGCGGCGTAGCCGACCGAACTGGGCGCCGACGGTGAGACCGCCTTGCGGTCGTCGTAGTTGAACGAGCCGAACGCCGCCGCCCCGGCGAGCAGAACCAGGACCAGCACGCTGGCGACCAGGTGCGGCACTGGCCGGCGCACGATGCGGATGCCCGAACGCCGCCACATCTGCGCGGTCAGTTCCCGACGTGGCCCGATCCAGCCGCGCGGCCCCGCCAGCACCATGATCGCTGGCAGCAGTGTCAGGCCGGCGAGGAACGCCACCGCCACGCCGATCGCCGCGGAGACGCCGATCGTCTTGAACACGCCCATGGTGGCGAAGCTCATCGCCAAGAACGTGATGCCGACTGTGGTCGCCGAGGCGGTGATCACCTTGCCGATGGAGATCATCGCGCGGGTGACGGCATCGTCCACGCTCGATCCATCGCGGATGTAGTCGTGGTAGCGACTGATCAGGAACACCGCGTAGTCGGTGCCGGCACCGGCGAGGATGGCGCTGAGGAACACGATCGACTGGTTGGACACCCCCGCGCCCGTGAGGTGCGAATAGCCGGCGACCACGCCCTGGGCGATCAGCACGGACGCGCCGATCGTGATGAGCGGCAGCAGCATGGTGAGCGGATTGCGGTAGACCACCAGCAGCACGGTCAGCACCAGGATCGCAATCGCGAGCTCGATCGGCAGGCGGTCCTGCTGACCCGCGACCGTCAGGTCGGCGACGGTCGCGGCAGGCCCGGTGACGTGCACGGTGAGCGGGCTGCCGCGCGGCGGCGCGGCATGGGAGATGACGTCGGTGACGCGGTTGAACGAGTCGTAGGCGCGCGGGGTGCCCAGCTCGCCGACCAGCGTCACGGGCAGCACCCAGGTGGTCTTGTCGTCGCTGGTCAGGAACTTGCGCAGCTGCGGGGTGCCGATGAAGTCCTGTACCGACACCACGTCGGTGACGTCGTCGCGCAGCGCGTCGACGACCTTGCGGTAGACCGCCTCGTCGGCGCGGGTGAGCCCGGATTCGTTGATGAACGCGAGGACGAGCAGGTTGTCCGACCCCGGCTCTTTGAACGCCTCGGCCATCTTGGTCGCGGTGACGCTCGACGGCGCATCCGAGGGAAGGATCTGCAGCGGGTGCTTCTGCGCCATCTCGTTCAGCGACGGGAAACTGAGCGGCAGCGCCACGGCCAGCGCCGCCCAGATGGCGATCACCACCCAGGGAAAGCGCACCACCAGTCCGGCTAGCCGCCCCATGTCGTCCTCACCCCCGAGCCCTCGCCGTGCGCCACGCTAGGCGACGCGTCCCCACTGGCCACTGTCGGCGACACGCATCGCCACCGATTTCATCGCCGCCATGTAGCGGTCGACGGATTTGGCGGCGACAGCGTTGTCCGGGTGCATGATCGCCATGGCCGTGCCCTCGCCGTAGCGGAAGATGTAGATCGTCAACTGGTAGGAGTACCGGCCGTCAGGATAGATGCCGATGTTGTCGGCGAGCCCCATTTCCCCGGCCGCCAGGATCGCGTTCATCGGTGCCGCGCCGCCGTGCAGGAAGTTCGTCACCGGGAAGTTCGCCTGCGGCCACCGCAGCCAGGGCGCCAGCTCCAGCACCCGGTAGTAGGGCACCTTGGCCATGGCCAGCCCGGCGTCGAACGCCGACTGGGCCGACCAGGCCGCGTCGGAAAACGACGCCGCGCCGATCGGCACCACGATCGGGATCAGCCCGGTGAACCAGCCCTGGGTCATGAAGTTGTCCGACGCGCTGCGCGAATCCCGCGGGGTCAGCCCGTAATAGGTCAGCGCCCCGGTCAGCTCGTGTTCCACCTGGGCCAGACAGGCGAACAGGCCGCCCACGAATCGGGCCCCGGCGCCGGCGCACGCCGCCTCGAAGCGGTCGGTCTGCGCGCTGTCCATCAGCATCAGCGACGTCATCGTGCTGCGGGTCGACTGCTCCGGATCACCGAGCGGCAGCGGGAACTCCGGGAAGCCGTCGGCGTTGTTCTCGGCGAAGTCGAGCCACGCTGTGACGCCGGGCGAGTCGGCGGTGAGCTGATCGGTGTATTCACGTTCGCGGACACAGAAGTCGTCGAAGCTCCCGGCGTCGGGCAGCTGCAGGGCCTGCCCGCTCGCGCTGAGCGCCGAGTACATGCCGTTGGCTTCCATCATCGTGGTGCCGATCAGCGTCGCGTCGCCGTGCACGTGGTCCATCGAGGCGAAGAAGCTGAAGTGGTCCTCGCCCTGGATGACACCGAACGTGAAGCATCCCCACTCCAGCGGGCTGGGGATGTCCACGACGTGCTCGTGGATCTGCTCGATCGTCATGTGCCCTTGCTCGACGGGGACGAACTCGATGTCGGCCGGATCGGTCAGGGCGTGCCGGACGAACTGGCCGTCTCCGGTCGGGGCGAACCAGCTGCGGAACGTGTCGTGGCGGCGCAGGTAGTTGTTGACCGCGTGGTCCATCGCCGCGATGTCGCACTGGCCGGCGACGTCGCAGCTGGCGATGATCTGCCGCGAGAAGTTCAGCCCGGCCGCGTGCCGCTCGCTGTAGTTGCGCAGGTGTTGGCCCTGCATGTAGCTCACGGGAACCGCGCTGACGGGGGCTTGACGTGCCTTGTCGACGGCTGCCGGCGTCGGGTGCCAGGAGGTCACCGAACCTGGGGCGACCGACCATTCGTCGAGTGCGCCAACCGTGATCTTGCCGATGCGCACTGCGCCGTCCTCCCCATTGACCAAGATCGAACAATGACGTTCGGGTGACATTGTGCACGATGATCACGCTAATCTGACCGCCGAGTAAGTTCACCGCTGATGAGGGGGGAAAGCGGCATGGTCTCCGCTGCAGGTCCGAACGAGCCGGCACCGCGATTCGCCGTCGTGGGCTATGCGGCACGGTTGCCCGGATCGCCGGACGCGGACGCGTTCTGGGACCTGCTCAGCGAGGGCCGCGACGCCATCTCCGAGGTGCCCGCGGACCGCTGGAACGCCGAGGCCTTCTACGACGCCGAGCCGGGTGCGCCGGGCAAGGTGGCGACACGGCGGGCCGGGTTCGTCGACGACGTCACCGGATTCGATGCGCCGTTCTTCGGGATGTCGACGCGCGAAGTGCGGCAGATGGATCCGCAGCACCGCCTGCTTCTGGAGACCTCGTGGCATGCGCTCGAGCACGCAGGCATCGCACCGTCGACCCTGGCGGGCAGCGACACCGGCGTGTTCGTCGGGCTGGCCACCCACGACTACCTGGGCATCATGTCCGATCAGTTGGACTATCCCGAGATCGAGGCCTACATGGCCATCGGAACGTCCAATGCGGCTGCTGCGGGCCGGATCAGCTACCGACTCGGTTTGCAGGGGCCCGCGGTGGCCGTCGACACCGCGTGCAGCTCGTCGCTGGTGGCGATCCACCAGGCCTGCCAGGCGCTGCAGCTCGGCGAGTGCGACCTCGCCCTTGCCGGCGGCGCCAACGTGCTGCTGACCCCGGCCACGATGATCACGTTCTCGAACGCGCACATGCTGGCGCCCGATGGCCGATGCAAGACCTTCGACGCGGCCGCCGACGGCTACGTGCGCGGCGAGGGCTGCGGGATCATCGTGATCAAGCGGCTCGAGGACGCGGTGCGCGACGGCGACCACATCCGCGCGGTGATCCGGGGTAGCGCGATCAATCAGGACGGTGCGTCGGGCGGACTGACCGTCCCCAACGGCGTCGCCCAGCAGCGCGTCATCGGTGCCGCGCTGCGGCGCGCAGGCGTCGCCCCTCGCGACGTCGACTACCTCGAGGCGCACGGCACCGGCACCTCACTGGGTGATCCGATCGAGGCGCAGGCCGCCGGCGCCGCGCTCGGGGAGGGCCGCGAGGCCGACCGGCCCCTGCTGATCGGCTCGGCCAAGACCAACATCGGGCACCTCGAGGCCGCCGCCGGCATCGCCGGTGTCATCAAGGTGATCCTCACCCTCGAGCACGAAACCCTGCCCCGACATCTCAATTTCGAGAACCCGTCCCCGCACATCCCGTGGCGTCGGCTGCCCGTCGAGGTGGTCACCTCGGCGACGCCCTGGCCCCGCCAGGACCGGCCGCGCATCGCCGGGGTGAGTTCGTTCGGCTTCGCCGGCACCAACGCCCACGTGATCGTCGAAGAGGCGCCGCTGCCCACCCCCGCCGACGCCGCGGAGCCGGCGGATGGTCCGCAACTGCTCCCGCTGTCCGCACGCACACCCACCGCGCTGCGTGCGCTCGCCGGCGAGTACCGCGACTGGTGGACCGCACACCCCGAGGCCACGCTGGCCGACGTGTGCTTCACCGCGGGCGTGGCCCGCGCGCACACCGAACACCGGGCCGCGCTGGTGGCCGACTCCCGCGACGCCGCGCTCGACCTGCTGAGTGCGGTGGCCGACGACCGGCCCGCGCCGGGACTGGTGCGCGGCGAGGCCCACGACATTCCCAAGACGGCCTGGCTGTTCACCGGCCAAGGCAGCCAGTATCCCGGCATGGCGCGCGAGCTGTACGACTCCGAGCCGGTGTTCGCCGCGACCGTCGACGCCTGCGCCAACGCGGTCGCCGACCTGCTGGACGCACCGCTGCTCGACGTCGTGTTCGCCGTCGACGGTTCCGACGCGCAGGAAGCTCTGCGGCAGACGAGCTACGCCCAGCCCGCGCTGTTCGCGGTGGAGATGGGACTGGCCCGGCTTTGGCAGTCGTGGGGCCTGCAGCCCGATGTCGTACTCGGCCACAGCGTGGGGCAGTACACCGCCGCGTGCGTGGCCGGTGTCGTCGACCTCGCCGACGGTGCGCGACTGATGGCGTTGCGCGGCAAGCTGTTCGGAAGCCTGCCCGCCGGCGGTCGGATGGCGGCCGTCTTCGCGCCCGCCGACCGGGTCGAGGCCGTCGTCGACGACATCCCGACGCTCTCGGTGGCCGCCTACAACGGCGCCAACACCGTCCTGTCCGGTCCGGGTGCCGACCTCGAGAAAGCGGTCGCCGCGCTGACCGCCGACAACATCCGCTGCGACTGGCTCGAGACCAGCCACGCGTTCCACTCTGCTCTGCTCGACCCGATCCTCGACGACTTCGAAGCCGCGGCGGACCAGTTCACCTTCGGCACACCGCAGCGGATCCTCATCGACAACCGCACCGGCGCGGCGCTGGGCCGCAGCACGAGCCTCGACGGTGCGTACTGGCGCCGGCACGCCCGCCAGCCCGTGCAGTTCGCCGCCAGCATCCGCACGCTGGCGGAGATGAATTGCAAGGTCCTGGTGGAGATCGGGCCCCGACCCGTTCTGACCGCAGCGGCTCTGTCCGCCTGGCCCGACCCGGCAACGGCACCGCGGGTCATCGCGTCGCTGCGGCCGACGGTCGCCGACCGCAGACAGATCACCGAAGCCCTGGCCGACGCCTACGTGCTGGGCCTGCACCCCGACTTCGGCGCCGTCAGTTCCTCGACCGCGCGCCTGCTCGACCTGCCGACCTACCCGTTCGAGCACCGGCGGTACTGGTTCCGCGACGACACCGAGCGGACCGAGGCGCCGAAGGAGAAGGGACCGCGCACCGCCGCCGTCGCGCTGCTCGAGGACGGCCGCATCGACGAACTCGCCGCGCTGCTGGGCTCCCCCGCCGACGATCCGCAAACCCGCGACGTGCTGAGCAAGCTTGCCGCGCAGCACAATCGGCAGCGCGATGCCCAGTCGATCAGCGATGCCCGCTACGAGATCCGCTGGGACGTGCTCCCGGCCACACGCCTCGACGGCGCGGACGCGCCGTCCTGGCTCGTCGTCGGCGACGACACCGACGCGATCCGGCCGCTGATCGACCTGCTGGCCGCCCGCGGCCAGCAGCACCGCATCGTCGGGCTGCCCGCCTCCGACGCCGAGGAAGCCGCGTTCACCGGCACGCTGCGCGCCGCCGCGGACGATCCGAACCTGCGCATCCTGCACGTCGCCGCACTCGATGGCGCGGGGTCCTCGATGCGTTCGCTGCTGCGGGTGCAGCACAGCGTGCTGCCGGGTACGCGCCGGTTGTTCCGCGCCGCCGCGGCCGCCGACGTCCGAGCACCCGTCTGGGTGCTGACCCGCGGCGCGCAGCACGTCGCCGACGGCGACGTCGTGGCCCCGGAACAGAGCTGCCTGTGGGGATTCGGCCGCGCCGCCGCGTTGGAGGCCCCGCAGCTGTGGGGCGGGCTCGCCGACCTGGGTACCGGCACCGCCGACGAATGGTCGGCCCTCATCGGCCAGATCAGCCGGGCCGCCGACGCCGGCCCCCGCGACGATCAGCTCGCTGTGCGCGCCGCCGGCGTGCACGCCCCGCGGCTCACCCGGCGCACCGGGCAACCCGTCACCGATGCCCTGCCCATCCGTCCGAACGCCACGTATCTGGTCACCGGCGGGCTGGGCTCGATCGGCCTGGAGATCGCCACCTATCTGGCCGCCCACGGCGCGAACCACCTGCTCCTCACCAGCCGCCGCGCGCCGAGCGAGGCTGTCAGTGCACGGATCGGCGCACTCGCCGACCAGTACGGCTGCCAGGTCGAGTGCGTCACCGCCGATGTCGCCGACGCCCACGATGTCGCGAAACTGCTCGCAACGCCCGCCGGCCGTCCGCCGCTGGCGGGCATCGTGCATGCCGCCGGCGAGATCGGCGCGAGCCCGATGAGCGCACAGGACGACGCGGAGACCGACCGGGTGTTCGCCGGAAAGGTCTGGGGTGCATGGCATCTCAGCGAGGCCGCCCGTGACCTGTCGCTCGACTTCTTCATCAGTACGTCGTCGATCGCCTCGATCTGGGGCAGCTTCGGGCAGACGGCCTATGGCGCAGCGAACGCGTTCCTCGATGGGCTGTCCTGGTCCCTGCGTGAGCGCGGTGTCGCCGCCACCGCCGTGAACTTCGGGCCGTGGGCATCGGCCGGGATGGCCGACGCACAGGCCCGGGCGCGGCTCGAGGAGCGCGGCGTCCTCACCCTGTCCCCCGCCGACGCGCTGGCCGGCCTCGCCGACGCGATCGCCGGAGATCGAGCACAGGCCGTCGTGGCGCGCGTCGATTGGGCCCGCTTCCTCCCGCTGTACGAGCAGACCGGCCGACGGGGCTTTCTCGCCGAGCTCAACAAGGAAGTGCCACAGCAGGTGTCGTCCTCGTCGGCAGGCGGTCCCACCGACCTGGTCAAGCGCCTCACCGACGCGCCGGTGCAGCAGCGCCGCAGGCTGCTGATCGGCTACCTGCGCGACTCGGTGGCCGAGGTGACCCGGGTGGACGTCGACGAGATCCGCGAGGACGCCGGCTTCTTCGACATCGGCATGGACTCACTGATGGCGGTCGAGCTGCGCCGACGCATCGAAACCGGGGTGGGCCGCGAGATCCCCGCGACGCTGGCCATGGATCATCCGCGCATCGACGCTGTCGCCGACTACCTGCTCGGCGAGGTCCTCGGTCTCACCGACGCTCCTACGGCCCGCCCGGTCACGGTCGCCTCCGCCGCCCGCGCCGACGAGCCGATCGCGATCGTCGCCGTGTCGTGCCGCTTCCCCGGCGCCCCGAATCCGGAAGCCTTCTGGGAGGTGCTGTCCGGCGGCATCGACGCGATCCGCGAGGTCCCCGAGGACCGCTTCGACATCGACGAGTTCTACGACCCCGATCCCGATGCCGCGGGCAAGATCTACACCCGGTTCGGCGGATTCCTCGACGGAATCGACGGATTCGACCCCGAGTTCTTCGGCATCTCCCCCCGCGAGGCCGTCTGGATCGAGCCGCAGCAACGACTGATGCTCGAAACCGTCTGGGAGGGACTGGAACGCGCGGGCTACTCGCCGGCGGCGCTGCGCGGCAGCCGCACCGGCGTGTTCACCGGCGTCGCCGCCAACGAGTACGCCCACCTGCTGTCCGCCGAGTCGATCGACAAGATCCAGCCGCACTTCATCACCGGCAACGCACTCAACGCGATCTCGGGCCGCGTGGCGTTCGCACTCGGCCTCGAAGGACCCGCCGTCGCCGTCGACACCGCGTGCAGCTCCGCGCTGGTGGCCGTGCACCAGGCCTGCCAGGCCCTGCATTCCGGCGATTGCGACCTGGCCGTGGCCGGTGGCGTGAACGTGCTGCTGAGTCCGGTGACGACGGTGGCCGCGTCGCGGGCCCGGATGCTCTCACCGGTGGGCCGGTGCAAGACCTTCGACGCGTCCGCCGACGGTTACGTGCGCAGCGAGGGCTGCGGTGTGCTGGTGCTCAAGCGGCTGTCCGACGCCCAGCGTGACGGTGATCCGATCGCCGCCGTCATCGCCGGCAGCGGCGTCAACCAGGACGGCGCATCCAGCGGCCTGACCGTGCCCAATGGCGGCGCCCAGCAGAGGTTGATCGGATCGGTGCTCGCGCGTGCCGGGTTGTCCGGCGGTGACGTCGACTACCTCGAGGCCCACGGCACCGGCACCCCGCTGGGGGACCCGATCGAGGTGCAGGCCGCCGCGGCCGCCTACGGCGCCTCCCGCACCGAGCCACTGCTGATGGGTTCGGTGAAGACGAACATCGGTCACACCGAATCCGCTTCGGGCGCAGCCGGTCTGATCAAGGTCGTGCTGTCCCTCCAGAACGAGATGCTGCCCAAGAGCCTGCACTTCGACACCCCGTCCCCGCACATCCCGTGGGACACGCTCCCGGTCCGGGTGCTGGGCGATGCGACGCCGTGGCAGACCAACGGCCGGCCGCGCCGCGCCGGGGTGAGTTCGTTCGGATTCACCGGCACCAACGCCCACGTGCTCGTCGAGGAGGCTCCCCGAGCGTCGGGGCAGGCGCCGGCGACTGAATCCACTGATGTCACCGTCAGCGTGCTGCCGCTGTCCGCGCGCTCGCCGGAGGCGCTCGTGTCGCTGGCGCAGCGCTACGAGACGTGGGTGACCGCGCATCCCGAGGCCGACATCGCCGACGTGTGCCGCACCGCCGGCACGGGACGCTCCCACTTCGAGCACCGTGCCGCGCTGGTGGTCGAGTCGGCGTCCGACGCCCGCATCGCGCTGGCCGACCTGGCGGCGAACCGGCTGCGTCCCGGCGTCGTTCGCGGTGAGCACACCCACCGGCCGACGACCGCGTGGCTGTTCACCGGCCAGGGAAGCCAGTACCCGGGGATGGCTCGCGAGCTGTACCAGACCCAGCCGGTGTTCGCCGACACTGTGAACGAGTGCGCCGCCGCGATCGAGGACCTGCTGCCCACCCCGCTGCTGGAGGTGTTGTTCGCCACCGATCGCGAGACCGGCGGTCAGGCCGGGAAACGGTTGCGGCACACGTCGTTCGCGCAGCCCGCGCTGTTCGCGATCGAGATGGGGCTGGCCCGGCTGTGGCAGTCGTGGGGTGTCGAACCCGACGTCGTGCTCGGCCACAGCGTCGGGCAGTACGCGGCGGCGTGCGTGGCCGGGGTGTTCAGCCTGGCCGACGGTGCTCGGCTCATGGCGCAGCGCGGACGGTTGTTCGGCGAGCTGCCCGAGGGCGGCCGGATGGTGGCGGTGTTCGCAGACGCCGGCCGGGTCGAACAGGCCGCCGGCGCGCATCCGCGAGTGTCGGTGGCCGCCTACAACGGGCCCAACACCGTGCTGTCCGGGCCCGGCGAGGATCTCGAGCAGATCGTCGAAACGTTCAGCGAGGACGGCATCCGGTGCACGTGGCTGGAGACCAGCCACGCGTTCCACTCGGAACTGCTCGATCCCGTTCTCGACGAATTCCAGTCGTATGCGGCACGACTCGACTTCGCCAGCCCGACCCTGCCGCTGGTGTGCAACCGCACCGGGGCGGTGCTGACCGGGCACGCCACACTCGACGCCGAGTACTGGCGCCGCCATTCCCGTCAGCCGGTGCAGTTCGCCGAGAGCGTGCGCACCGTGGCCGGGCTGGGGTGCTCGGTCCTCATGGAGATCGGCCCACAGCCGGTGCTCACGGGCGCGGCTGTGCAGGTCTGGCCGGAACACCTGCCTGCGCCGCGTGCGATCGCCTCACTGCGCAAGGGTGTCGCCGATCAGCGGCAGATCGCCGACGCGCTGGCCGGGGTGTACATCGCCGGCCACCGACCCGACTTCGCCGCGGTGGCCCGTCGCGAGCGGCGGGTCCTGGAGCTGCCCACCTATCCGTTCCAGCGCCGCCGGTTCTGGCCCAAGACCGCCGCCATCGCGGTGGACGGCGGCGCCACCGCCATCGGGTCGGGGATCCTGGGCGCCGGCAAGGATCTGGCCTCCGGCGACACGATCTACACCAGCAGGCTGTCGGTCAAGACCCAGCCGTGGCTGGCCGACCACGTCATCTACGGCACCGTCGTCGTACCGGGTGCAACCTACGCGGCGATGGCACTGGCCGCCGTCGAAGCGCCGGCGCGAGCCACCGACGTGTTCTTCTACGAGCCGATCATCTTGCCGGAGAAGGCTTCTCGCGAAGTGCAACTGACCCTTCACCCGGCTGCCGACGCCGGCCAGTGGTCGTTCCAGGTGCACAGTCGCGCCTACGGCGAGCAGGGCGCCGAGTGGGCGCTCAACGCCGAAGGCACGGTCGTCGCAGGACGGGACGAGACACCGTCCGAGAGCGGCCCCGTGGACGATGCGCTCGAGCGGCTCACCAGGATGCGGCCACAGGAGCTCTTCGAGACGTTCGCCGATCTCGAGCTGGCGTGGGGTCCGAACTGGTCGGGCTCGCTGAAATCGTTGTGGCTCGGCGACGGTGAGGCGATCGGCGACATCCTGGTCGGCGAGGAGCTGGCCGAACACCTCGGCAGCGAGCCGATGCACCCGGTGCTGATGGATCTGTGCACCGGCGTGGCGTTCCCCGCGTTCCCGGCCGTGCTGGCAGCCGAGCAGGGCGTCTCCGACCTCTACCTGCCGCTGCGCTACGGCCAGGTCTCCGTCGAACAGCCGATGCCCCGGCGCTTCTACTGCCGCGCGACGTGGCACCAGAGCGCCCTCGACAGCGAAACCCAGGTGTTCGACCTGGATTTCGTCGACCGGGACGGAAACCGCCTGGGCGGCATCCGGGAGTTCACGGTCAAGCGCGCACCCCGCGAGGCCCTGCTGCGCGGGCTGGGCGGGGACACCGGACGGTTGCTCTACACCGTGGGCTGGCACGAGGTCCCACTCCCCGAAACTGATCCTGTTCCGCCGAGCGGCGCCTGGCTGATCGCCAACTTCCCCGAGCTGGCGGCGCTGGTCCCCGGTGCCATCGCCGTCGACCGGAGCTCGGACCCGACCCCGCTGGGCCAGGTGCTCACCGACGCCCAGCAGCGCGGCGTCGGCTTCTCCGGAGTCGTCTGGCGTGCCGCCGGGCCGCAGGAGGGTATGCCGGACGCCCGCCTGGAGCAGGAGATCTCCGAACTGCTCGGCGCCGTGCATGCCGTTCAGAGCGGCGAGGTGAAGTTGCCCGGCGGCCTGTGGATCGCGACCGAGCGCGCCGTGGCCTGCGAGTCGGGCGAACCGGTCGATCCGGTACAGGCGGCGCTGTGGGGCTTCGGCCGCACCGCCGTCAACGAGGAACCGGCGCTGCGGCCCCGGCTCGTGGACTGCGACGGGTCTTCCGAGGCGGTCGCCGTGCTCGCCGGTCTGGTGTCCACGCCCGTCGACGAACCGGAAATGGCTGTGCGGCAGGGCAAACTGCTGGCCTCGCGGCTGCTGCCGTGGTCCCGCAGCGGACACCTGAGTGTGCCGCGGTCGAGCGACTATGTGCTCGCGCCCACCGAGCGCGGTGCGATCGACAACCTGCGGCTGACCGAGACCGAGGTCGAGCCGCCCGCCGACGGTTATGTGCAGGTGCGGGTGGAGGCCGCGGGGCTAAACTTCCGCGACGTGCTCAACGTGCTCGGCCTCTACCCCGGCGATCCGGGGCCCATCGGCGGTGACTTCGCCGGCACGGTCACCCAGATCGGCGACGGCGTCACCGGATTGACTGTCGGGCAGCGCGTCTACGGATCGATGCAGGGTGCGTTCGCGAGCCGGTTCAACGTGCCCGGCCAATTCCTCGCGCCGATACCCGACGGCATCAGCGCGGTGGAGGCCGCGACGATCCCCGCGGCCGCGCTCACGGTCCGGCTGTCGTTCGACTGGGCACAGCTCGAGCCGGGTGACAAGGTCCTGATCCACGCCGCCAGCGGCGGGGTGGGGCTGGCGGCTGTCCAGATCGCGCAGCGCTGCGGCGCCGAGGTGTTCGCCACCGCGAGCACCTTCAAGCGCGACACGTTGCGCCGCCTCGGCGTCAAGTATGTCTATGACTCGCGCACAACGGATTTCGCGGATCAGATCCTGGCCGACACCGACGGCGCCGGCGTGGACGTGGTGCTCAACAGCCTGACGAGCGAAGGGTTCATCGACGCGACGCTGCGTGCCACGGCCCAGGGCGGCCGGTTCGCCGAGATCGCCAAACGCGACATCTGGACCACCGAGCAGATGACCGCCGCCCGCCCTGACATCGCCTACGAGATCGTCGCGCTGGACACCGTCATGTTCACCGAACCCGACCGCATCCGCGATCTGCTCACCGAGGTGTCGGACGGGCTGGCCCAGGGTGAGTGGACACCGCTGCCGGCCGAGATCTATCCGCTGACCGAGGCCCGGTCGGCGTTCCGGCGCATGCAGCAGGCGCGCCACATCGGCAAGATCGTGCTGCAGATGCCGGCACCGCTGCAGCCGCGGCCCGACCGGACCTATCTGATCACCGGCGGACTCGGGGCGATCGGGCTGCACACCGCGGCACATCTGGCGCAGCTGGGCGCAGGGGACCTGGTGCTCACCAGCCGCCGCGCCCCGTCGGCCGACGCCCAGCAGCTCATCGACGACATCACCGAGCGGCACCGCTGCCGGGTGCACGTCGTGACCGCTGACGTCGGGGTCGAAGACGATGTGCGCCGGCTCCTGACGCACATCCGTGCCGAGCTACCGCCCCTCGGTGGGATCCTGCACCTCGCAGGGGTGCTCGACGACGCGCTGCTCTCCGGGTTGGATCTCGACCGATTCCGGACGACGCTGGCGCCGAAGGCATTCGGCGCGTCCCATCTCGACCGGCTGACCCGAGACGACGATCTCGAGTTCTTCATCGCGTCATCGTCGGTGTCGAGCATCTTCGGCTCACCGGGCCAGGCGAACTACGCGACCGCCAACGCCTATCTCGACGGGCTGGTCGCGCAGCGCCGCGCCGCCGGCCTGCCGGCGACCGGAGTCAACTTCGGCCCCTGGGGCCGAGGCGGGATGGCGTCGTCGGAAGCGGCGAGCGCGAACATCAGCGCCCAGGGGTTGATCCCGCTGGAACCGTCGGCGGCGCTCGGCGCACTGGCCGAGGTCGTGGCCAACGGGACCGGGCAGGCGACGGTGATCAAGGCCAACTGGGCGCGCGCCGCCAAGGTGCTGGGCGCGGCCCGTCCGCCGATCCTGGACCTGGTGCTGCCCCGCGACGGCGGCGAGGTGACCGGAGACAGTGAGCTGCTGCGCCAGCTGCAGGAGATCCCCGTGCCCGCGCGGGCCGCGTTCGTCACCGAATTCCTGCAGCGCGAGGTGCAGAACTTCCTGCGCCTGGCGCAGCCGCCCGCGGCGTCGTCTCGGTTCCTGGACCTGGGTACGGATTCGCTGATGGCGATCGAGTTGCGAAACCGGCTGCACAGCCAGTTCGGCGGCGCGTTCACGATCAACGCCACCGCGGTGTTCGACTACCCCACCATCGGTGGGCTGGCCGAGTACCTGGTGGGCCAGCTGCCCGACGCGGAACCAGTTGTGGAACCACCGGCCGAACCAGCCGAACCGTCGGCCGACGCAGAGCCGGCTGGGTAAATCGAACGGATTGGAAACGTCGTGACCGCGCCGTCCGACCGCGCCCGTCCGCCCGGTAGGGTGGATCGGCATGGTTGACAGTTACCAGCCTGCGCGGTCGAAAAACGTTATCGCGCTCGCCATCTCGGTGGCTGCCGTCGTCATTGCCTCGACACTGGGTGGCCTCGCGTCCGCCACATCCGCCGAAGACTACGCCCGGCTGCAGCAGCCGGGCTGGGCGCCGCCGTCCTGGGTGTTCGGCCCGGTGTGGACGCTGCTGTACACGATGATGGCGGTGGCGGCCTGGCTGGTGTCGCGCAGCGGCCCGTGGTCGCAGACCCGTCCCGCGCTGGTCGCCTACGCTACCCAGCTCTTGCTGAACGCGGCGTGGACACCGCTGTTCTTCGGACTGGGGTGGCGCGGCATCGCGTTCGCCGAACTGAGCGTGCTGGTGCTCATCCTGCTCGGCACCGTCGTGCTGTTCTTCCGCCGAAGCGCGGTCGCCGGCTGGCTAATGGTGCCCTACCTGGCGTGGTCCGTGTTCGCACTGTGCCTCAATTTCGCTGTCTGGCAACTCAATTCCTAGAAGGGGCAACTCATGACCAGATCGGTGTTCATCACCGGCGGAGCGACCGGCATCGGTCGGGCCACCGCCTTGCTCCTCGCTCAGCGCGGCTACTTCGTCGGCGCATACGACATCGACGACGAGCGGCTGGCGGTCCTCGACAGTGACCTCAAGGCGGTGGGCGGGCGCGGTGTCGTCGGCCACCTCGACGTCACCGACGCCGACGAGACCGCCCGCCGGCTGGCCGAGTTCCACGAGACCGCCGGTGGCAGGCTCGACGTCCTGATCAACAACGCGGGGCTGCTCAATGCGGGCCGCTTCGAGGAGATTCCACTGGACGTGCACCACCGCGAGGTCGAGGTGAACGTCAAAGGCGTGGTGAACGGGCTGCATGCCGGCTTCCCGTATCTGAAGAGCACCCGCGGTGCCGTGGTGGTGAACCTGGGGTCCGCATCGGCGATCTACGGCCAGGCCGAACTGGCCAACTACAGCGCCACCAAGTTCTTCGTCCGCGCGATGACCGAGGCGCTGAACCTGGAGTGGGCCCGCCACGACATCCGCGTGATCGACATGTGGCCGCTCTACGTGAACACCGCGATGACCAAAGACGTCAGCACCGGCACCACCACCTCGCTGGGTATCCGGCTCACCGCGCAGGACATCGCCGAGGGTATCGCCGCCGCGATCGAGCCCACGCTGCCGCGAAAGGTGCTGCGGCAGGTGCATTTCCCGGTGGGCACCCAGGCCAAGGCGCTGGCCGCCGGGGCGCGGTTCTCCCCGGCGTGGCTGACCCGCCTGGTCAACAAGCGCCTGGCCGCGCACTAGACCCAGCGCGTCGCCTCCACCTCCGGAGCGAGCGGAGGATGCAGCGGGACGTCGAGTCCGTCGTAGATGCCCGGTTTTTGGGTGGCGAGCCACCCGATCGCGCCGAGCAGGCGGTTGGCCGCGGTGGTGTTGCCGCCGTCGGCGCGGGTGCCGCCGGGCACGTCGGCCCTCGTCACGATCGTCAACTGCGGGTCACCGTCGACGATCACGCGGTGGTCGCCGACGCCCTGATCGGGTTGCGGCCAGTGGGGAGCGCACGTGGGGTGGATGCGGGTGATGTGTTCGACGATCACCCGCTGGCGGCCGCCGGCCCACCCGATCACGCGCAGGAAGAACGCGCCCTGGGTGCCCTCGTCGAAGCGGCCCATCACCGTGTCGACGGTCTCCTCCAGCGGTAACCGTTCGACCTCCTCGGTGATCTCGTCGATTTCCAGGCCCAGCCCGCGGCCGATCAGGCGGATGTTGCCGCCCCACACCATCGTCGGGATCGACGGCAGCAGCATCATCGGCGTCTCGTCCATCGCGCCGCCGAAACCGCAGGAGACCCGGACTGCGTAGGGCTGGTCGTAGGTGGAGTAGTCGAAGATCTCCTGACAGGTGATCGTGCGGATGCGGGTGCACAGCCCGGCGGCCGTCACGGCCAGTGCGTCGTTGGCCCAGCCGGGGTCGACGCCGCTGACCAGCAAGCAGGCCCCGCCCTCCTCAGCGGCCGTGGTCAGCCGCTGGACCCACTCAGGAGGGGCCGATGCGGGGTCGTACAGCGAATACAGCGACGGGGTGACCACGTGCGCGCCCGCCCGGAGGCAGCGTTCGATGTCGGCAACCGCGTCGTCGGGCCGGATGTCGCCCGAGGCCATGTAGGCCACGGCGTCGACCTGCCCCAGCACCGCGTCGACGTCGGTGGTCACCTCGATCCCCGTCGGTGCGTCCAGACCGGCGAACGTCGCCGCATCCCGGCCGGCCTTGTCTTCTGACGACGTGAGCACCGCCGTCAACCGCAACCCGGGAAACGCTGTGAGCGACCTGATCGCCGCCGCGCCCATGTTGCCCGTTCCCCATACCGCGACATCGATGCTGGAAGACATCCTCCACACCCTAGACAACCAAACGTGACAATCATCACAAGGGGGTGTCTTGCCTGGTCAGGGTGTGATTTCAGGCGAAAATCGGAGCCCGGCCAACTGCTGGGTTGGTCAGCGCGCAGAAATTGCTCACAGTGATCTTGCGTTGAAGTTACCGGACGGTATAGTAGCGCGCAGTTACTGGTGGGTAACTTAGCGTGAGTACCCAACCGCATGTGGCGTTCTCGACGAGGAGGAAAAGTGGGCCACTACAAGAGCAATGTTCGTGATCAGGTGTTCAACCTGTTCGAGGTTCTCGGACTGGACAAGGCGTTGGGTCAGGGTTCGTTCGCCGACCTCGACGTCGAGACCGCCGTAGACATGCTGGGCGAGATTGCCAAGCTCGCCGAGGGCCCGGTCGCGGCCTCCTTCGAGGAGGGTGATCGCAACCCGCCGGTGTTCGATCCGAAGACCCACACCGTGACGCTGCCCGAGGCGTTCAAAAAGTCGGTGCGCGCGGTCACCGACGGTGGCTGGGACAAGCTCTCGGTCAGCGAGGAGCTCGGTGGTACGCCGATGCCCAGCGCGCTGTCCTGGGCTCTGCAGGAGCACATCCTGGGCGCCAACCCGGCCGTGTACATGTACGCGATGGGCGCCGGTTTCGCCGACATCTTCTACCACCTCGGCACCGAGGAGCAGAAGAAGTGGGCCATGCTCGCCGCAGAGCGCGGCTGGGGCTCGACGATGGTGCTGACGGAGCCGGACGCCGGCTCCGACGTGGGCGCCGGTCGCACCAAGGCCGTCCAGCAGCCCGACGGCACCTGGCACATCGACGGCGTGAAGCGCTTCATCACCTCGGCCGACTCGGACGACCTGTTCGAGAACATCATGCATCTGGTGCTGGCCCGCCCCGAGGGCGCCGGACCGGGCACCAAGGGCCTGTCGCTGTTCTTCGTACCGAAGTTCCACTTCGATCCCGAGACCGGCGCGCCGGGCGAACGCAACGGCGTCTTCGTCACCAACGTCGAGCACAAGATGGGCCTGAAGGTCTCGGCCACCTGTGAGCTCTCGCTGGGTCAGCACGGCACCCCCGCCGTCGGCTGGCTCGTCGGTGAGGTGCACGACGGCATCGCACAGATGTTCGATGTCATCGAGCAGGCTCGAATGATGGTGGGCACCAAGGCCATCGCCACGCTGTCGACCGGCTACCTGAACGCGCTGGAGTACGCGAAGTCCCGCGTGCAGGGTGCCGATCTGACCCAGATGACCGACAAGACCGCTCCGCGCGTGACCATCACGCACCACCCGGACGTGCGTCGCTCGCTGATGACTCAGAAGGCCTACGCCGAGGGCCTGCGCGCGCTGTACCTGTTCACCGCCACCCACCAGGACGCCGAGGTGGCCAAGGCGATCCACGGCATCGAGCCCGAACTGGCCGTCAAGGTCAACGACCTGATGCTGCCGATCGTCAAGGGTGTCGGCTCGGAGCAGGCCTACGCGAAGTTGACCGAGTCGCTGCAGACCTTCGGTGGCTCGGGCTTCCTGCAGGACTACCCGGTCGAGCAGTACATCCGCGACGCCAAGATCGACTCGCTGTATGAAGGCACCACCGCCATCCAGGCGCAGGACTTCTTCTTCCGCAAGATCGTCCGCGACAAGGGTGTGGCGCTGGCGCACGTCGCCGGTCAGATCGAGCAGTTCGTGAAGTCGGAGACCGGCAACGGCCGGCTGAAGGCCGAGCGCGCGCTGCTGGCGACCGCTCTGGAGGACGTGCAGGGCATGGCCGCGTCGCTGACCGGCTACCTGATGGCCGCCCAGGACGATGCCGCGAGCATCTACAAGGTGGGCCTGGGCTCGGTGCGCTTCCTGATGAGCGTGGGCGACCTGATGATCGGCTGGCTGCTGCAGCGTCAGGCCGCGGTCGCGATCGAGAAGCTCGACGCCGGTGCCGCCGGTGACGAGCGGGCCTTCTACGAGGGCAAGCTCGCGGTGGCGTCGTTCTTCGCCAAGAACATGCTGCCGATGCTGACCAGCACCCGCGCGATCGTCGAGAACCTCGACAACGAGATCATGGAGCTGGACGAAGCGGCCTTCTAGACCGCTTCACCACGAAAGGCGCCCCCGGACTCTTCCCGGGGGCGCCTTTTTTTGCGCGACCAGACGCGAACTCGAGTGTTTTCGCGGCGTGTCTGCTCGAGTTCGCGTCTGGTCGCCGGAAAAACTCAGCCCTCGACGGAGCGGAGGAAGGTGCGGGTGCGGGCGCGGCCTTCCTCGGAGCGGTCGAACGTCGCCGCGACGAACTCGTCGACGCCGGCGGCCTGGAGCTCTGCGAGGCGGTCACGCACCGTCGCCTCGTCACCGATGATCGCCGCGTCCTGCGGTCCGGCGTACCCCTCGCGATCGAGCATCGCCCGATACGACGGCAGCGTGCCGTAGATCGCGAACTGCTCGGCGGCCTCGGCGCGCAGCGCATCCGCGTCGTCGGTGACCGCGATCGGCAGCGCCGCGACGACGCGCACCGCATTCTCGGGACGGCCGGCGTCGGCGGCGGCTTGGCGCAGCGACGGGCTGACGTGCCCGCTCAGCGTCGCCGGCCCCGTCATCCAGGTGCACGTCCCCGACGTCCGCCGGCCCGCCAGCCGCAGCATCTGCGGCCCCAGTGCGGCGATGTACACCGCGGGACGCGGCGCGCCGGGGATCACCAGATCCCCACGCGTGGTGACCGTCTCACCCGACGCGGAGGCGTGCTCCCCGGCGAGCAGCGGAAGAAGCCCGTCCAGGTATTCGTTGAGCCGCCGCACCGGCTTGTCCCACGGGATGCCCCACATGCCCTCGGTGACGGCGGCGTGGGTCATGCCGAGGCCGAGCACGAAGCGGCCGCCCGACGCGAGGCTGGTGGTCAGCGCGGCCTGCGCCATGTGCATGGGGTGCTGGTTCTGGATCGGGATGACGCCGCTGGCCGCCTCGATCGTGTCGACCTCTCGCAACGCGATCGCAAGGATCGTCAGGAGGTCGGGCTCGTGGGGCAGCTGGCTCATCCACACCCGGCCGAAGCCCTCGTCGCGCAGTTGCGCCAGGTAGTCGATGGTGGCGTCGATCGGGGAACCGCCGGTGAGGCCGGAGAGCTGTCCGAACATGCTGATCTGCATGCTCAAAATGTAAGAGCCCCGTGTTGCCGTCGGGTCGGGGGGTCAGACGGCAACACGGAGCTATCACGTGTATCGATGACCCGAGCCGAGGCGTTACAGCGTCGGGGAAAAATTTTTGGCGGCATATCGTCGCAGCATGAGCACGCCCGAGAGCAGCCAGCGAATCCAGATCGCCGTCCTCGACGACTACCAGGACGTCGCGCTGGCGTCGGCCGACTGGTCACCGGTCACCGCACGAGTCGACGTCACCACCTTCTCCGACCACGTGTCCGACGAGGACGATCTGGTGGCTCGGCTCGCGCCGTTCGACGTGGTGTTCGTGATGCGCGAACGCACGCCGCTGCCGCGCACCGTCCTCGAGCGGTTGCCCCGGCTGAGGATGATCGCGTCGACCGGTCCCACCAATGCGTCCATCGACATGGCGGCAGCCCAGGAGCTCGGCATCCACGTCAGCGGCACCGGCGGCAGCGTGGCATCGACGGTGGAACTCACCTGGGCGCTGATCCTGGCGGCGTCGCGGCACCTGGTCGCTGAGAGTCGGTCCATCGCCGACGGAGGGTGGCAGACGACAGTAGGGCTCGAGTTGGACCGCCGGGTGCTGGGCGTGCTCGGCCTCGGGCGGATCGGCTCGCGCGTCGCCCGCATCGGGGCGGCCTTCGGCATGGATGTGGTGGCCTGGAGTGAGAACCTCACCGCCGACACCGCGGCCGAAGCGGGCGCGCGGTACCTGCCGCGCGACGAGTTCTTCGCCACCGCCGACGTGCTGACCGTGCACCTGCGGCTGAGCGAGCGGTCCCGCGGTCTGATCAGCGCCGCGGAACTCGCCGCGATGAAGCCGACCGCGATCCTGATCAACACCTCACGCGGACCGATCGTCGACGAGGCCGCACTGATCGAAGCGCTGAGCGACGGTGTCATCGCCGGCGCCGGTCTCGACGTCTTCGACACCGAGCCGTTGCCCGCGACGCACCCGTTGCGCACGATGGCCAACGTGACGGCCACGCCGCACATCGGCTACGTGGCCGACCGGGCCTACCGCATCTTCTTCCGCGACGCGGTCGCGGCGATCGCCGAGTGGCTCGACGGCCGGGCCAGCTAAGCCTCCAGGATCGCCGTCACGCCCTGGCCGCCGGCAGCGCAGACCGAGATCAGGCCACGCACGGGCTGACCCGTTTCGGCTTTCTTCTCCGCCAGCTGCTTGGCCAGCTGCGCCACGATGCGCCCGCCGGTCGCCGCGAACGGGTGCCCGGCCGCCAGCGACGAGCCGTTGACGTTGAGCTTGGACCGGTCGATCGAGCCCAGCGCAGCGTCCAGCCCGAGGCGCTCCTTGCAGTACTCCTCTGACTCCCAGGCCGCCAGCGTGGCCAGCACCACCGACGCGAACGCTTCGTGGATCTCGTAGAAGTCGAAGTCCTGCAATGTCAGGCCGTTGCGGGCCAGCAGCCGCGGCACCGCGTACGTCGGCGCCATCAGCAGGCCGTCGCGGCCGTTGACGTAGTCCACCGCGGCGGTCTGACCGTCGACGAAGTAGGCCAGCACCGGGATGTTCCGCGCCGCGGCCCACTCCTCGGAGGCCAGCAGCGCCACCGAGGCGCCGTCGGTCAGCGGGGTCGAGTTGCCTGCCGTCATCGTCGCGTCGCCATTGCGCACCCCGAAGACGGGCTTGAGCTTGGCGAGCTTCTCCGGCGACGAGTCGGGACGCAGGTTGTTGTCGCGGTAGAGCCCGAGGAACGGGCTGACCAGATCGTCGAAGAAGCCGCGGTCGTAGGCGGCGGCCATGTTGCGGTGGCTCGCAGCGGCCAGCTCGTCCTGGTCGACGCGCTTGACGCCCATCTCCTTGGCCGTCACCGCGGCGTGCTCGCCCATGGACATGCCGGTGCGCGGCTCACTGTTGACGGGGATCTCGATGCCCACCGCGGCGGGCAGCTTGCCCACCAGCTTGAGCCGGTCGACGTTGGACTTGGCCCGGCGCAGGCTCAGCAGCACCGAGCGCAAGTCGTCACCGAGGGCGATCGGCGCGTCCGAGGCGGTGTCCACACCACCCGCGGCGGCCACCTCGTAGCGGCCCGCCGCGACGCCGTCAGCAGCGGCGATGGCCGCCTGCAGGCCCGTTCCGCAGGCCTGCTGCAGGTCGAACGCGGGCGTGTAGGAGGACAGCGAGCTGCCCAGCACGCATTCGCGCATCAGGTTGAAGTCGCGGCTGTGCTTGAGCACCGCGCCGCCGATCACCGCGTCGAGGGCCTGACCCTTGAGGTCGAACCGCTCGGCCAGCCCGTCGAGGACGGCGGTGAACATGTCCTGGTTGGATGCGTTCGCGTACGCGCCGTCCGAGCGCGCGAACGGGATCCGGTTGCCACCGAGGATGGCTACCCGTCGGGTTGTCTTGCTGTCGGCCACGTCTGCCTCCCGGCGTCGCGAGGATGTTGGGTGTCGAGGGTCATACTACCCACCGTTCTTACTCTGGAGTAAGTTCGTGATGGATACGACAGTGCTGGGTAACCCCATCACCGCCGACGTTCATGTACCCGGATTCTCGAAAGGCAGCACCGTGGCTTCCGATCTTCTTTCCCAAGTCGTCAATTCCGGACCGGGGTCCTTCCTCGCCAAGCAGTTGGGCGTCCCTCAGCCTGAGCCGCTGCGCCGCTACAAGGAGGGCGAGCCGCCGCTGGCCGGTGCCCTGTTGATCGGCGGAGAAGGCCGGGTGGTCGAGCCGCTGCGCGCCGCGCTGGCCGAGGACTACGACCTGGTGGTAAACAACATAGGCGGTCGCTGGGCCGACAAGTTCGGCGGCCTGGTCTTCGACGCCACCGGCATCACCCAGCCGGAAGGCCTCAAGGCTCTGTACGAGTTCTTCACCCCGTTGCTGCGCAATCTCGGACACTCGGGCCGCGTCGTCGTGATCGGCACCACCCCCGACGAGATCGACGACGTGCACGAGCGCACGTGCCAGCGCGCGCTGGAGGGATTCACCCGCTCGCTGGGCAAGGAGCTGCGTAACGGCTCCACCATCGGCCTGGTCTACCTGCACCCCGACGCGAAGCCGGCGGCGACGGGCCTCGAGTCGACCCTGCGCTTCCTGCTGTCCGCGAAGTCGGCCTATGTCGACGCGCAGGTGTTCCGGGTCGGCGCGGCCGACTCCACCCCGCCCGCCGACTGGGACAAGCCGCTCGACGGCAAGGTCGCAGTGGTCACCGGTGCCGCCCGTGGCATCGGTGCGACGATCGCCGAGGTGTTCGCGCGGGACGGGGCGAAGGTCATCGCCGTGGACATCGAGGGCGCAGCCGAGCCGTTGGCCGAGCTGGCCACCAAGATCGGCGGCACTGCGCTGACGCTCGACGTCACCGCTGCCGACGCCGTCGACCGCATCACCGAGCACGTCAAGGAACACCACGGCGGCACGCTCGACATCCTGGTCAACAACGCCGGTATCACCCGGGACAAGCTGCTGGCCAACATGGACGAGGGCCGCTGGGACTCCGTGATCGCGGTGAATCTGCTTGCCCCCCTTCGCCTGGCCGAAGGACTGGTGGGCAACGGCACGATCGGCGAGGGCGGCCGCATCGTCGGGCTCTCCTCGATGGCCGGCATCGCCGGTAACCGCGGACAGACCAACTACGCGGCCACCAAGGCCGGCATGATCGGCCTGACCGACGCGCTGGCTCCGCAGTTCGGCGAGAAGAACATCACGATCAACGCGATCGCGCCCGGGTTCATCGAGACAAAGATGACCGACGCGATCCCGCTGGCCACCCGCGAGGTGGGCCGCAGGCTCAACTCCCTGTTCCAGGGTGGGCAGCCGGTCGACGTGGCCGAGGCCATCGCGTACTTCGCCAGCCCGGCGTCGAACGCGGTGACGGGCAACACGATTCGCGTGTGCGGCCAAGCATTGCTGGGCGCATGATCGAGGGCGGGCAGCCCTCGGGGCTGCGCAACCTGGTCCTGGCCGCCGCCGGCGCGCTGCCGTTCGTCCCGCGCGGGAACACGCTGCCCGACCGCCGGCTGACGGTCGACGAGCTGAGCATCGATCCCGCCCACGTCGCGGCGTACGCGAACGTCACCGGGCTGCGATTCGACAACACGGTGCCACTGACCTACCCGTTCGCGTTGACGTTCCCGACGGTGATGGCGCTGATCACGGGATTCGACTTCCCGTTCGCCGCCATGGGTTCGGTGCACGTGGAGAACCACATCACTCAGTACCGCCCGATCGCGGTGACCGACACCGTGTCTGCCGCAGTGCACGCCGAGAACATGCGTGAGCATCGACGTGGGCTGCTGGTCGACGTGATCACCGACGTCAAGGTCGGCAACGAGACGGCCTGGCATCAGGTGACCACTTTCCTGCACCAGCAGCGCACCAGCCTGTCCGACGAGCCGAAGCCACCGCCGACGAAGCAGCCCAAGCTGGGGCCGCCGAACGCGGTGCTGTCGATGACACCCGGGCAGATCCGGCACTACGCGTCGGTGGGCGGCGATCACAACCCGATCCACACCAACGCTGTCGCCGCCAAACTGTTCGGCTTCCCGACCGTCATCGCGCACGGAATGTTCACCGCCGCGGCGGTATTGGCGAACGTCGAAGGCCAGCTTCCGGACGCTGTCAACTACTCGGTCAAGTTCGCCAAACCCGTTGTGCTACCGGCCAAGGCCGGACTGTACGTGGACCGGCGCGGCGACGGGTGGGAGCTGACTTTGCGGCACCTGACCAAGGGGCACCCGCACCTGACGGGCACGGTCTCGCCGGCCTGACGGGGCTCAGGCCTGGGAGACGGCTTCGGCCTCTGCCGGCGCCTCAGAGGGCGCCGGCGCCCCTTTCAGGCCGAGCCAGAACAGGTCGATCATCAGCGCCGCGGCCTCGTCCACGTCGGCGTCGCCGGTGCTCACCCGGGAGGCGACTGCCTCACCGGCACCCACCAGTGCGACGGCCATCATGTCGAAATCGGTGTCGGGCCCGGGGAATCGTGTGCCCGACCGCAGCAGCCGGCCGACGAGCTCGATGATGCGCTCGCGCCCTTCGCGCACGGTGTGAGCGAAGCGCTGCGAGCTGGTCGCCTGGGTGTAGAGCACCATCCACGAGGAGCGGTTCTCGTCGATGTACTTGAGGAACGCCAGCACCGCGCTGCGCAGCAGTTCTTTGGGCGGGTCCTCGAAGTTGATCTTGTCGCGCACCTCGTCGACGAAGCGGCCCAACTCCCGATCCAGGCACGCGCCGAACAGCTCCTCCTTCGAGCCGTAGTACAGGTACAGCATGGGCTTGCTGATCTGCGCTTCAGCGGCGATCGCGTCCATCGACGTCTCGTGATAGCCGTTCACCGAGAAGATCTGCACGGCCGCATCGAGCATCTGCTGTTCGCGGACGGCGCGGGGCAAGCGCTTGGTACCACCTGCCATGACGCGCCCTCTCTGACCTTTCGTCGACGTGCTTACCAACACAGGGTAAGCACTGGCTGACGAATCAGCCGCCGCAGCGCGGTGAACGCCCCTTCAGCGCGGCCAATCGGGTCACCGACGCGTCGACCGCCGTCTGGGACAATTCGCCCGCCGCGACAGCCTTCTCGAGCCGGTCCAGCACAGCGGGCACCTCGGTCGTGGTGATCCACAACGCGACGTCGGCGCCCGCCTGCAGGGACCGCAGCACCGCGTCGGCGACGCCGAACCGGTCGGAGATGGCCTTCATGCTCGACAGGTCGTCGGTGAAGACCACACCGCCGAACGGCGGGCCGCCGTAGTCACCGGAGCGCAGCAGCGCGTAGGCGGCGGGGCTGAGGCTCGCGGGTTCGCTGCCCGTCAGGCCCGGCACCTCCATGTGGCCGACCATCACCGCCACGGGACCCTGCGTCGTCAACGTGCGGTAGGGCACCAGGTCGTTGGCCTGCAGATCCGCCAGCGGCGGGGTGACCACGCTGCCGGCGTGCGAGTCGCCGGAACCGTGGCCGTGGCCGGGGAAGTGCTTGAGCACCGGCAGCAGACCCGCGTCCCGCAGCCCCCGGGCATAGGCACCGGCGTAGTCGGTGACGGTTGCGGGATCCGAGCCGAAGGAGCGGTCGCCGATCACGGTGTCGTCGGGGGCGTCGGTGACGTCGACGACGGGCGCGAAGTCGATGGTGATGCCCATGCCGCGCATCTGGCGGCCCCGGTCGAGTGCGATCTGGTAGACCTGCTCGGGCGTGTCGGTCGCGGCCAGCGTCCGGGGAGCGGGCTGGCTGCCGATCAACTTCGCCAGCCGGGACACCCGGCCGCCTTCCTCGTCCACGCTGACGGCCAGCGGCAGCGGTCCCGCGTTCGCGGCGATGTCGGCGAGCGGGCCGTTCAGCATCGACAGGTCCGTCCAGCTGCCGATCATGATGCCGCCGACGTGCTGGCTCTCGACGACGGCGCGGGCATCAGCCGCGCCGGTCACGCCGACCATCAGCAGCTGGGCCAGCTTGTCGCGGACCGACATGGCGGCCACCGCGGCGCCGGGATCGCCGCACGCAGGTGCAGCAGGGGCCTGCGGGACGTTGCCGGGCAGCGGGCCGGCGGCCTGGGCGATGGTCGCGGCGGTGGGGGATTGCGACGGCGGGTTGGCGTCCGAGGAAGCGCACCCGGCCAGCAGCACCGATGTCGCGAGCATTCCGGTCACGGCCCTGAACGCGTTTCTCGAAACAACCATGGGGCTCGACCCTAACCGCAAGGCACGCCTCAGCCATAGTCTCGGGGGAAACCGGCGCGAGGAGGAGGACCGATGCCAGGCGAGGAAACCGTCGTGCTCATCGCGTTCGACGGCTCCCCGACGGCCCGCCGCGCGGTGGAGCACGCCAGCCGGTTCCTGACCGTCGACCGCGCGGTCGTGCTCACGGTCTGGGCGCCGATCGACCGCGGCTCACCACCGATGGCCTACGACCTGGACGGACCGCCCGATCCGCCGGCCGCCGACGAGATGGACATCGCGCTGGCCGAGGCGCAGCGCACCAACGCCGACGGTGTCGCGCTGGCGGCCGCGGCGGGACTGCCCGCCGAACCGATGTGTGCCGCGCAGACGTCGACGGTGTGGGCGACGATCATCGCCGCGGCCGATGACGTCGATGCCGATCTGATCGTCACCGGAACACGTGCCATCACCGGTTTTCGCTCGCTCGTGCAGTCCAGCGTCGCCGACCACGTGCGGCGCCGGGGGCACAGGCCGGTGCTGATCGTGCCCCCGGAGCTGTAGGGCTGCCGTGCTAGTTTGTGGCCCATGGATCGGTTCCTCGTACCTGCGGCGGCCAGCGTCGTCGTCGGCCTGCTGTTGGGCGCGGCGGCCGTGTTCGGGGTGACGCTGATGGTCCAGCAGGACAACAGGCCCCCTCTGCAGGCGGGCGATCCTGCGTCCTCGGTGCTCAACAGGGTCGAGTACGGCGACCGTAGCTGAGCCGATCCAGCCGCTGTCGCGGCGCTGGTTGTGGGTGGCCGCTGCGGCGCCGCTGGTCCTGACGTTCGCCCAGTCCCCGGGCCAGATCTCACCGGACACCAAGCTCGATCTCACCGCCAACCCGCTGCGGTTCCTGACGCGGGCGTTCACGCTGTGGAACAGCGAGCTGCCGTTCGGGCAGGCGCAGAACCAGGCGTACGGCTATCTCTTTCCGCACGGCACGTTCTTCCTCGCCGGCGATCTGCTCGGGGTGCCCGGGTGGATCACCCAGCGGTTGTGGTGGGCGGTGCTGTTGGCGGCCGGGTTCTGGGGTGTGCTGCGCGTCGCCGAGGCCCTGAAGATCGGCACCACGGCCTCGCGGGTGATCGGTGCACTGGCGTTCGCATTGTCTCCGCGGGTGCTGACGACGATCGGGGCGATCTCGTCGGAGACCCTGCCGATGATGCTGGCGCCGTGGGTTCTGCTGCCGGTCATCCTGGCGCTCCAGGGGAATCCGCGGATTCGCCTGTTGGCGGCCCGCTCGGCGGCGGCGGTCGCGTTGATGGGCGCGGTCAACGCGGTCGCGACGCTGACGGCCTGCCTGTGCGCCGTGGTGTGGCTGGCCTGCCACCGGCCGGGCCCGGCGTGGCGGCGCTTCGTGGCGTGGTGGCTGCCGTGCGTGGCGCTGGCGGTGGCGTGGTGGGTGGTCGCACTGTTGCAGCTGGGCCGCATCAGCCCCCCGTTCCTCGACTTCATCGAGTCGTCGGGGGTGACGACCCAGTGGATGTCGCTGACCGAGATGCTGCGTGGCACGGGCGCATGGACCCCGTATGTGGCGCCGACCGCGACCGCGGGGTCGACGCTGGTGACGGGTTCGGCCGCCGTTCTGGCGACGACGCTCGTCGCAGCGGGTGGGCTGGCGGGTCTGGCGTTGCGGGGCATGCCTGCCCGCGGGCGGCTGGTGGCGATGCTCCTGGTCGGCGTGGTGCTGTTGGCCGTCGGCTACTCGGGCAGCCTGGGTTCGCCGATCGCGCAGCAGGTGCAGGCGTTCCTCGACGGTGACGGCACGCCGCTGAGGAACCTGCACAAGTTGGAGCCCCTGCTGCGATTGCCGCTGGCGCTCGGGATCGCGCATCTGCTGGGCCGGATACCGCTGCCCGGTAGCGTGCCGCGGCCGGTGTGGCGGCGCGCGTTCGCCCATCCCGAGGACGACAAGCGGGTCGCCGTCGGCGTCGTGGTGCTTGCGGCGCTGGTCGCCGCGACCTCGCTGGCGTGGACGGGCCGGTTGACGCCGCCGGGGACTTTCGACGCGATCCCGCAGTACTGGCACGACACGGCGGCGTGGCTGGACGAGCACGACACCGGCGGCCGCGTCCTGGTCGCCCCGGGTGCGCCGTTCGCGACGCAGGTGTGGGGCAACAGCCACGACGAGCCGCTGCAGGTGCTCGGTGAGAGTGCGTGGGGGGTGCGCGACTCGATCCCGTTGACGCCACCGGAGACGATCCGGGCACTCGATTCGGTGCAGCGGCTCTTCGCCGCCGGCCGGCCCTCGGCAGGGCTCACCGATACCCTTGTCCGTCAGGGCATTTCGTACGTCGTGGTGCGCAACGACCTGGACCAGGACAGCAGGTCGGCCCGCCCGATCCTGGTACACCGCGCCATCGACGGCTCCCCCGGCTTGACGAAGGTCGCCGAGTTCGGCGCACCGGTGGGCCCGGGCACCCTGGAGGGTTTCGTCACCGACAGCGGCCTGCGACCCCGCTTCCCGGCCGTCGAGATCTACCGCGTCGCAGGGCCTTCCGATGCAATGGCGCCCTATGTGGTCGACGCCGACGCCATGCCGCGGGTCGACGGCGCCCCGGAAGCGCTGTTGCGTCTCGACGAACGTCGCCGCCTGACCGGCCGGCCGCCGCTGGGCCCGGCCCTGCTCACCCAGGATGCGTTGCGAGCGGGGTTGACGGCCCCCCTGGTCACGGTGACCGACACCCCGATGGCGCGCGAGACGGACTACGGCCGGGTCGACGATCACAGCTCGGCCGTGCGCGCCCCCGGCGACGCGCGCAACACCTTCAACCGGGTGCCCGATTATCCGTCGCGCGGCGCCACGCCCGTCGAAGGCGCATGGGGTGGGGGGCGGATCACGGTATCGAGCGCAGCCTCGGATTCCACTGCGCTGCCCAATGTCTCACCGGCCTCGGGGCCGCCCGCCGCGATAGACGCCGACTCGTCGACCAGCTGGGTGTCCAACTCGCTGCAGAGCGCGATCGGGCAGTGGCTGCAGATCGACTTCGACCATCCGGTCACCAACGCGACGTTGACACTGACCCCGAGCGCCACAGCGCTCGGCGCGCAGGTCCGTCGCGTCGAGGTGTCCACCCTCACCGGGACCAGCACGGTGCGGTTCGACGAGCCGGGCAAACCGGTGACCGTGGCACTGCCCTACGGCGAATCGCCGTGGGTACGGATCACCGCCGTCGCCACCGACGACGGTTCCCAGGGCGTGCAATTCGGCATCACCGACCTGTCGGTCACGCAATACGATGCCAACGGATTCGCCCATCCGGTGAATCTGCGCCACACCGTCGAGGTGCCCGGACCACCGCCCGGTTCGGTTGTGGCGCAATGGGATCTGGGCACCGAACTGCTGGGCCGTCTCGGCTGCGCCGCGACCGACACCGGCCTGCGGTGCGCCGCGGCGATGGCGCTGGCATCCGAGGAGCCGGTCAACCTGAGCCGCACGCTCACGGTGCCGAGCGCGACCGACATCACCCCGACAGTATGGGTGCGCGCCCGCCAAGGACCCGCGCTCGCCGAACTGATCGCCGAGCCGGACACCACCCGCGCCGGCGGTGACGCCGACCTGATCGACGTCCTCGGTTCGGCGTACGCGGCCACCGACGGCGATCCCGCCACGGCGTGGACGGCACCGCAGCGGGTGACCCAACCCCGATCCCCCGCCACCCTGGTGCTGAAACTGCCTTCAGCGCAACCTGTCTCGGCACTGCGGGTGACGCCGAGCGAATCAACGCTGCCGGCACATCCGACACTGATCGCCGTCGACCTGGGTGGCGGTCCGGAGGTGCGCCGCCTCACCGACGGCACCGAGACGCTGCGGCTGGCGACCCGGGTGACCGACACGATCACGATCTCTCTGCTCGACTGGCACGATGTGATCGACCGCACCGCACTGGGTTTCGATCAGCTCAAACCGCCAGGACTGGCCGAGGTGGTCGCGCTGGATCCGCGCGGCCGGCCGATCGGTGCCGCCGATGCCGCCGCCAACCGGGATCGCACCGTGACACTCCAGTGCGGCCAGGGTCCGATCATCGCCGTGGCCGGACAGTTCATCCAGACCTCTGTCCGCACCACCGTCGGCGCCCTGCTCGACAACGCCCCGATTCCCGCCCAACCCTGCCGCCGGGGACCCGTCGCGCTGCCCGCCGGTCAGCAGGAGCTCGTGATCAGCCCCGGCGCGGCGCTCGTCGTCGACGGGGTGGCACTGAACACTCCGCAATCCGCCGATATCCGTCCCGCGGCAGCACGATCCGTCGACACCGAGCACTGGGGCAATGACCGCAGGCAGGTAGGCGTCGCACCGTCGGACCGGTCGCGGGTGCTGGTGGTGCCCGAGAGCATCAACCCGGGCTGGTCGGCCCGCGGGCCGGACGGAACGGCGCTGCGCGCCATCACCGTCAACGGCTGGCAGCAGGGCTGGCTGTTACCCCCGGGCGTCGGGGGCACGGTGACACTGGAGTTCACCGCCAACACCCCCTACCGGGTCGGCCTGATCGGCGGGCTGGCTCTGCTCCCGCTGTTGGCCGCACTGGCCCTCGTCCCGGTGCGCAGACGCCGCGCACCCGGGCCACCCGCGCAACCCTGGTCACCTGGCCTGATCACAATCGGCGTCGCCTCCGCGGTGGCCGCGACGCTGATCGCCGGGCCTGTCGGCACGGCGCTGGCCGCAGGAGCGTTCACCGCGCGCTTCGTCCTGCGCCGCCGAGAGACGTTCTGCGACAAGGCCATCGTCGCCGCAGCAGCCGGCGGCCTGACGCTGGCAGGCGCGGCGCTCAGCACGCACCCGTGGCGCTCGGTCGACGGGTACATCGGCCATTCGCCGTGGGTGCAGTTCCTGGCGCTGGTCTCCGTCGTGGCCGTCGCGGTCTCCGCGGTTCCCCACCGCCCGGGGACGTCCACCCCGCAAGATGGCTGACATGAGCGCTGCAGTTCCCCCGATCAGCACCCAGGTGTCGACGCTCGCCGCACAGGATCCAGACGCACCCGCGGTCACCTGCGCCGGGGTCACCGTCACCAGGGCCGAACTCGACGCGACCACCAACCGACTGGCCCGGAGTCTGGCGGCCCTGGGCGTCGGCGTCGGCGATTACGTGACGATCGTGCTGCCGAACTCACTCGACTGGGTCTACGCGGTGCTGGCGTGCTGGAAGCTGGGTGCGGTGCCCCAACCGCTGTCCGCCCGGTTGCCCGACGCCGAACTGGCGGCCCTGCTGGAGCTGCGCCGGCCGGCAGTGCTGATCGGTCGCACCGACCCGACCGGTGCCACGCCCGACACGACCATCGATGCAGCGCAGGATTTTTCAGATGCGCCGATGCCGGAGGCCGTCTCTCCGGTGTGGAAGTCGATGGCCTCGGGCGGCAGTACCGGACGGCCCAAACTCATCGAGGCCGGCAATGACAGCCGCATTCCCGCCGCGATCGGCACCCCGCTGGGCGCCGAACCCGGCGATGTCTCGCTGATCTCGGTGCCGCTGAGCCACAACACCGGGTTCACGACGTTCGCGGTGGGCCTGCTGCAGGGTCATCACCTGGTCGTGATGCCGCGGTTCGATCCGCACGAGTTCCTGCGACTGGTCACCGAACACCGGGTGACGTTCCTGACCACGGTGCCGACGATCATGCAGCGCCTGCTGCCGGTCCACCGCGAGAACCCCGACGCCTACGACCTGTCGTCGATCCGCCGGTTCTGGCACCTCGCCGCGCCGTGCCCGCCGGCGGTCAAGCGCGCGTGGATCGACCTGCTGGGACCACAAGTGGTCTGGGAGCTCTACGGCGGCACCGAGTTGCAGGCGCTGACGTTCATCTCCGGCGAGCAGTGGCTGCGCCATCCCGGCTCGGTCGGAGTGGTGGTCGCCGGTGCGATGCGGGTGCTCGATGACGACGGCAACGAGTGCCCGCCCGGGGTGCCCGGCGAGATCTATCTGCGCCGCGATCCGGGAGCGCGACCCACCTATCGCTACGTGGGCAGCACCGCGAAGAGCCGCGACGGCTGGGAGTCGCTGGGCGATCTGGGCTACTTCGACGACGACGGCTTTCTGTATCTCACCGACCGCCGCGTCGACATGTTCACCGTGGGCGGCCGCAACGTCTATCCGGCGGAGATCGAGTCAGCGCTGGCCGAACATCCGAGCGTGCTGTCCAGCCTCGCCGTCGGCGTCCCCGACGAGGATCTCGGGCAGGTGCCCTACGTGCTGGTGCAGGCACCGGGTCTGGACACCGACGACGTCGCCGAGTTCCTGGCCGAACGGCTCGCCTCCTACAAGAGGCCGCGCACCATCGAGTTCGTCGATCGGCCGCTGCGCGACGATGCGGGCAAGGCGCGCAGGTCGGCGGTGCGCGACGAGATCGCCGCGCGGGCCGCGCAATCGGACTAGCGTGCGATCGCAGGCTCGGTGACGTCGTCGACCGAACTGTCCAGCGGGGTCGGGTCGTTGCGCCGCTCCCAGCGGCGCAGTGCGTTGCGGCACGGTGATTCGACCAGGGCGTAGCTCACCGCAGCGATCGCGAATCCGAAGCCGACCGTCAACAACAGCACCGGCACGAAATGGCCGTTGAACGCGAACTCACCGAGCATCGGGAACACCATGGCCAGCGCGGCCAGGTGCCACACGAACAGGCCGTAGGACCAGCGGCCCAGCGTCACCATGACCGGGTGTCCGAGCAGCCGGTGCGGGGTGTCTGGACGGTCGAGCACCAACGGCGCCAGTAGCGCGCCCGCCACGATGGCACCCATCGCGGTCTTCATCGTGACCTGGCCGATCGTGCCGAACTGCAGGCCCTCCCGGCCCGCCAGCGGCGACGCCGCGACCAGGAATGCGGCCACCGCGATGCCGGCCGTCAGCACCCGGTGGCGGGCGATCCGATGAGCCAGGCCCACCGGTGAGACGGTGAGCTCGGCGAGCACCATGCCCGCGGCGAACCAGGAGAAGAACGCCGGCGGCCAGTTCCACAGGTTGTGCCCGGAGTCGGGGTCGAACGGGATGCGCACCCAGAACAGGCTGGCGACGGCGGCGGCCACGATGACCGGGATGCGGGCGCGCACCGGGACCCGCCGTACCAGCAGCGCCAGGAACGGCAGGGCGATGTAGAAGGCCACCTCGACCGACAGGCTCCACATCTGGGTGAGCCCGGCCGTCAGCGTCAGCGGCACGTAGATCTGGGTCAACGTCAGGTTGGACAGCCACACCGTGGCGTCGGCCTTGGCGTCGGGCAGCAGGGTGAGGATGACCACGACCGCGACCAGGTAGCCCGGCATGATGCGGACGAAGCGCGATCGCAGGTAGTGGGCGGTGGCCGGGCGTTTCCTCAAGCCCCGGGCGGCAGCGGCGTGTCCGCGCCACAGCAGGAACCCCGACAGCGCGAAGAACACGGCGACGGCCAGGTCGAAGCGGCCGAGCAACCGGCCGGTGATGCCGGTGGTGTGGCCGGTCTGGAACGCGACGTGGGTGACGACGACGCCGATGGCCGCGCAGGCGCGCAGACCCTCGACGGCGGGCAGGAAGCTGCGCGTGCCGCCGACTTCTGCCGACTGCGGGGACGTCACGGCGACCAGTCTGCCGGAGTCGGGGAGGGATCTTTGCGTTGGTGTCCTAGAAGATCGACCACCCGGCCAGACGCGCGAACTCTTCGATCGCAGCGACACCACCGGCTGAGTTGCCATCGCGGTCCAGCGGTGGACTCCAGACGCAGATCGTGCCGCGTCCGGGCATGACCGCGAGAACGCCTCCACCGATACCGCTCTTGGCGGGCAACCCGATCCGGTAGGCGATGTCACCGGCCGCCCCGTACATCCCTGAGGTGAGCAGGACAGCGTTGACCCGTCGGATCGATGCCTCGCCGAGCGGGTTGTTCCCGTGATCACGGTCGGCGAGAAACAGGGCGGCGCGGGCGACGGTCTGCACGTCGGCGGTGATGGCGCACTGACCGAAGTACTGCTCGAGCACGCGGTCGATCGGGTTGCGCAACACACGATGTTCGGCCAGGACGTGTGCGATGGCGGAGTTCCGATGCCCGGTCAACGACTCGGAGAGTGCGACGGCGGCGTCTGATCCCACGGAGGCAACCGGACTGGCGCGCCGCAAGAGGCCGATGGTCGCGGCGACGGCATCGCCGCAGTGGGCGATGAGGCGGTCGGTGACGACGATTGCGCCGGAATTGACGAACGGGTTGGCGGGTCGGCCGTTGTTCCGTTCCAGCTCCGCGACCGAGCCGTAGCCGGCGTTCGTGGGTCCCCAGCCGACGTCGGTCCACGCGTCAGCGCGGTGGGTGAGCAGTACACACAGGGCGAACAACTTCGACAGGCTCTGGATGGAGAACGCCTCGGTGCTGTCACCGGTGTGTATGACGGTCCCGTCGATCGTGGCGACGGCCATCGCGAACTTGGTGGCAGGTACGGCAGCCAGTGCGGGGATCTGCGCGCTGACGACTCCGCCCTGCGCTGCTCTTCGGCCGACGTCGGCCGCGGCGTGTAGGTGCGTGGTGAGCACCTGGTCAAGAACGAATGGTCCGGCGCAGGCAGGCACGTCGTTCCTCCTCAGGGGATCGGGCGTCGGCAGCTTTCTCCCAAAGGCCCGGTGTTTAGCTCTTTGAGCGGAAGGCGCTGCTGTTACCAGCATGTCACGAAACGTGAGCTTTGGTCTATAGGTCTTGTTTTTAGTTCTTTTGAGATCTACGCTCGCCGACAGCGGTGACGCAGCTCACCCCCGACATGAAAGGCGGGCTCCATGGCCGTCAAACCAGTCCCGGAGGCGGACGCACTCGGCGGCGCCCAGGGCGGACACACTCTCAAACGAGGCGCCATCGGCCTGGCCGGCGTCGTGTTCATGGTGGTGGCGTTCTCCGCCCCGATCACCGCGATGACGGGCAATCTTCCCGTCGCAGTGGGTTTCGGAAACGGACTCGGCGCGCCTGCGGGGTTCATCATCGCGACAGTCGTCCTGCTGGTCTTCAGCATCGGATTCGTCGCTCTGGCTCGGCACATCACCGCTGCGGGAGCCTTCTATACCTTTGTCTCGCGCGGATGGTCGAGAATTCCAGGCCTCCCCGCCGGTGTGCTGTCGATGTTCACCTACATGACGATGGAAGCCGGACTCATCGGCATCTTCTCCGCGTTCGCCGACCAGGCGTTCACCGCGCAGTTCGGCATCGACATCCCGTGGATCGTCTACGCCGCCGCGTGCCTGATAGTCATTGCGCTGCTCTCACATTGGGACATCTCGGTGGCGGCCAAGGTGTTGGGTGTGGTGCTCGTCGCCGAGATCGCGATGCTGACGCTGAGCGCGCTGGCATCGCTTCTTCACCACCCCGACGGGATGAGCTTCACCTCGCTGAACCCCGCGACCGCCCTCAGTGCCAACGGGGTCGCGGGGGGCGTGGTAGGTCTGGGTCTGCTGATGGCGTTCTGGTCCTGGGTCGGCTTCGAGTCCACGGCCATCTACGGTGAGGAGTCCAAGGACCCCAAACGCATCGTCCCCCGCGCGACCATCATCGCGGTCATCGGTATCGGTGTCTTCTACACCTTCATCGCCTGGGGCGTGATCGTCGGTAACGGTCCCGCCAAAGCTGTGGAATTAGCCTCGGGTGCAACGCCATTCGACATGCTGTACGCACCGGCTGAGCAATACCTGGGACACTGGGCGGTGACTGTCTTCGAATGGCTGGTGCTCGGCGGGTCCTTTGCGTGCGCACTCGCGATTCACAATTCCGCCGCCCGCTACCTGTTCGCCTTCGGTCGCGACGGCCTGCTGCCGCGCCGCCTCGGGCAGGCCCATCCCAGGCACGCCTCGCCCTGGATCGCGTCGCTGACTCAGAGCATTTTCGCCGGCGTCGTCTTGATCATCTGCGCCGTCAGCGGTGCGGACCCGTACGCTGTGCTCTTCGTGCTGGTCGGCATCCTGGCCACCATCTGCCTGCTCATCGTGCAGACGATGTCCTCGGTTGCCACTGTGGTGTACTTCCACGTCAAGAAGCAACATCCGGAAACCGCGAGCTGGTGGCGGACCTTGGCCGCGCCGATCCTGGGCGGGGCCGGCATGGTGTACGTCATCTACCTGATGGCGTCGAACATGAGCGCGGCGGCGGGCGCGGCGTCGGGAACCCTGTTCTTCAAGATGATTCCCTTCATCGTGGTGGGCCTGCTCGTCGTGTCGTTCGGTCTGGCATTGTTCTGGCGCACTGCGCGGCCGGACCTCTACGCCCGCATCGGCTCCACGATCTTCGACGACAACCAGATCGAGCACGAACCCATCAAGTGACGGGACGCTGCAACTGCCGGGGCCGCCACACAGGCGCCCCGGCAGCGGGCTACCTCTTCAACCACGCCTCGATCGTGCACCGGGTGTCGTCGATGTGTTCCCCCATACGGGCGGAGGCCAATTCGGGGTCCCGGTCCTCGATGGCCTGCAGGATCGATGCGTGGTAATCATTGGCGTTGCTCTCCAGGCGACCGAAGATGGCGCCGACAGGCAACCACATGCGGCGGCGCGCATCGGCCACTGCATCAAGCAACCGATCGTTGTCGGCGGCCTGGGCGATACCCATGTGGAATGCCGAGTCGAGCGTTTGGAATTCGATGGTGTGGGTCGCCGATTGGTCACCAAGAGCCACCTCGAGGGCAGCATCCATGCCGCTCAGCAGCTTGTGCAAGGCAGTCAGATGTGCCGCGCGACGGCGCGTCGCGGCCAGCCGCGTGGCACCGGTCTCGACGATGATCCGGTAGTCGAACGCATCCCGGATGGCACGCTTGTTGTTACGCATCTCCCGTCGCATCTGAGCAGCGTCGATCTGGGGCGAGAGCACGGTGAAGCCACCCCCGCGGCCCCGACGCACGCCGATGAGGCCCTCTCGTTCGAGCACCGCGACCGCGGTGCGCACCGTGGTGCGCGAGACGTCGAGCATCTCGGAGAGTTCCCGCTCCGTCGGCAGCCGATCACCGGGACGGAACTGACCCAGCTCCAGGGCCCTGCGCATCTGATCGACCACCAGTTCATGGGCAGGAATTTGCCGGACAGGGCTGAGTACCACCCCGTTGTGTGCCGCCATGTCGCGCTCCTTCCCGTGTCACCGACAGGTTAGCCCAGGGCGTCGCAGGTAAATGGTTATGCCTCGCCCAATGGACCAATCCACGTTAAAGTCCTAAATACTTGACCAATAGTTCTTTGTGTCGGAGACTGTGTCTCACACGCGCCGCACCACATGCTCGGGGAAGGAAAAGACGTTGGGCAACAAGGTCATCGTGACGGGAGGGGCCGGCGTCATCGGACAGGCCATCTGCCGTCGTCTGCTGCAAGGTGGTTATGCACCGGTCGCGGCAGACCTGAAATCCTCCATCGACGCTTTCGACGTCGACCGGTCAGGGCTGACCGGAACCGACGTGGTCGCGATGGACGTCACCGACCGTGAAAGCGTGGCATCGGCGGTCGCTGCGGTCGTCGAACCGGGCGAGTCCCTGTTCGGTCTCGTCAATTGCGCCGGCATCCTTCGCGACTCCTTCCTGGGAGAGCTGGACGAGGCCAAACTCGAGTTGATGTTCCAGGTCAACATCGCCGGGATGGCCAGGGTCACCGATGCGGTGGCACCACTGCTGACCGACGGCAGCGCGATCGTCAACGTCGGCAGTCTGACCGGTCACTTCGGGCGTTTCCGCGGTGCATCGGTGTACGGGGCGACCAAGGCGGGGATTGCCGCGTACACGCGTTACCTCGCAGAGGAGCTCGCCGAGCGTGGCATTCGTGTCAACAACGTCGCCCCCGGGGTGATCCGTGCGCCCATGAGCCCGTCGATGGCGCGCGTGTCCGGCGGCGAAGAAGTCAGCGCCTCGTACGCGATGCTGAAGCGCATCGGGGAACCAGCGGAGGTTGCCGAGGCCGTTGAATTCCTGCTCTCGCCCCGCGCCTCGTTCATCACCGCCCAAACCTTGCTCGTCGACGGCGGTGTGGTCGCATGGTGAGCGCCGAGCGGGCCGACTCCACTGCCCACCGCACGCTCGACGGGATCGAAGCAGCCAACGCCGAGTCTTTCGCTCGACTCAACGACGCCGACCCATGGGTGATCGATGTTCGCCCCGCCGGTGAGGTGCTGCCGGGCTACCGAGACAACGTCGTCCTGACCTCCGGGGCGCCGATGCCGTGGTCGGAGTACACCGGTGGTCAGCGCGACGCACTGATCGGGGGTGCGCTGTTCGAGGGATTGGCCGCCGATCGCGACGAGGCCATTGCCCGGTTCGCCGCCGGTGACATCGAAGTGGGTGCGTGTCAGGACTATTCGGCCGTTGGCTCGCTGGCCGGAATCTACACCGCGTCGATGCCGGTGTTCGTCGTCGAGAACCGAGCTCAGGGCAATCGCGGTTTCTGCAATTTCTACGAAGGCAAGGAACCGCGGCGGCTGAACTACGGCTGTTACGACGAAGGCGTGCACCAGCGCCTGCTAAAGGTCAACAACGAGCTGGCCCCTGTCGTGGGCGAAGCGATCCGGCGCAGCGGCGGAATCGCGCTCAAGCCACTCATTGCTCGCGCTCTGCGCATGGGCGATGAGGTACACAGCCGCAACGCGGCGGCGTCGATCCTCTTCAACCGCGAAATCCTGCCGGCCATCCTGGACATGGTCGACGACAAGGTGCCGGGCGTCCGCGATGCGATGCTGCACCTGGCCGAGAACGACTACTTCTTCCTGCGGTTGTCCATGGCCGCGGCGAAGGCTTCGGCAGACGCGATGATGGTGCCGGGCTCCACCCTGGTCGCAGCCATGGCGTTTTCCTGCCGCGGGTTCGCGATCAAGTTGGCCGGCACCGGCCAGACCTGGTTCGAAGGACCCCCGCCCATCCACCAGGGGAAGTTGTTCGCCGACCATACCGAGGACGAGATCACCTGGATGGGCGGGGAGTCGCCGATCACCGAGACGATCGGCCTGGGCGGTTTCGCGCAGGCCTGTGCGCTGTCATTGCAGGAATACCAGGGCGGTTCACCGGAGGTGATGATCGAACGCAACCTCGAGATGTACTCGATCACCCACGGCGAGAACAGCAGCTACCGCATTCCCCAGTTCGGCTTCCGCGGCACGCCCACCGGCATCGACGCCCGCAAGGTACTCGAGACCGGCGTGCTGCCGGTGATGGACGTGGGTTTGGCCGGTCGCGACGGCGGACAGATCGGCGCGGGCGTGATCCGCGCCCCGCGTGAATGTTTCGCCGACGCCATGGCCGAACACCGGCGTCGGTTCGGAGCCTGATGATGACGGTCGCGTCCCCAAGAAGCCTCCCGCTGACTTTCAGCGGCGGTGATGCGCTGGTCACCGGCGCCGCATCCGGGATCGGCGCGGCCGTCGCATCAACTCTGCTCGGCGCCGGTGTGCGTACGATCCTGCTCGACGTGCGGACTCCCGCTCGCTTATCCGCCCACGCTGACGAGCTGCAGGTTCGCGTCGGTGTCGACGTCCGCGATTCCAACCTCGTTCAACGACTCTTTGAGGCAGGGGTGAACGTCCAGACTGTCTCCTACCTGGTGAACTGCGCGGGAGTCCTGGACAACACCGGCTTCGCCGGCGTCGATCGGGCTGCGTGGCTGCGCGCGTTGGAGATCAACCTCGTCGGGGCGTACAACGTCATCGACGCGGTCGCACCGGGGCTTCGTGCCAACGACCGTGCGTCCGTCGTCAACATCACCTCCATCGAAGCCGAACGCGTCATCGCTGTGACCGATCCGGACCCAACCCCCCAGTACGCGGCGTCCAAAGCCGGCTTGCGCATGCTCACGCAGACAGCGGCGCGCGCTCTGGCCGCCGACGGCGTACGGGTGAACAGTGTCTCGCCGGGCTTCGTCGCCACCCCCATGGCCGCTGCTCACGGGGACACCTCGGCACTCCCGCCGGCGCTGGCTGCCCGGGTGCCCGCCGGGCGATTCGCCACGGCCACCGACATCGCCCACGCCGTCGCCTTTCTCCTGTCGGATCAAGCCGGCTACATCACCGGCACCGACCTTCGCGTGGACGGCGGGTATGCGCTGACATGACCGCCCACCAGTTCACCTCCCCAGTCGGGTACCAACCGGCACTGGGGCGCACCGCCCGCGTCGGAACCTGGAAAGAACTGGCCAAGGGCACCTTTCGCAGCGCCGATGAGCGTCTGGCAGCAGGCGACGCAGAAGCCGCCGCCCAACTGGTCGAGGTCGCGGTTCTGGAAGCCGAGGAGCTGCGCGACATCTATGAGCGCTGGCCGCAGGCGACCGCTGACTGGATCCGCGGGCGGGGAATCCCGGCCTCGGACCTCGACGTCACCACCGATCGTCTCCGGGAGGTGATCGGCGCGCGTGCGATGACCGGTATCGAAGCAGAATGGCCGAGCTTCACCGACGCCGTCGCGTCGGCCGCGGCCGCGTGCAGGTCGGGTTCAGACAATGCCGCACAACGCATCGAGCATGCACGCATGGTGTGGTTGCGGATCCACGATCGCGCCGTGGACCGAGTCTCCGGAATGATCGACATCGCGGTGCGACTCGTCGGCGAGGACAGCCTCGGGGCGTTGTGGGACTTCCTGATGGACGACTGGTACGCCATCCACGCGCGTCGCTATTCGCTGGCCAACCAACCGTGGTCGGAATCGGCGCACCAGCTGATGGTCGCCATCGTCGACGGATTCCACGCCCACCTGACCGGTACCGGCCGCGACGGGGACATCGAAATCATCGACGAGCCCGACCGCGTCGGATTTCGTTTCGCGCCTTGCGGTTCCGGCGGACGATCGCTCGACGGGCTGATCACAGACGGCCAACCCCGTGCCGGTGCGCCTTTCGGATTCGCCGTGACCACCCAACCCCATGACTGGGCATGGAACACCGTCGGGATCTGCTCGTATTGCGTGCACTGCTGCCAACTCAACGAGGTCATGCCTATTGATCGGTTGGGCTTTCCCACCCGCGTCATCGACGCGCCCACGTGGCTGCCCGAGGCCCCGGTGACCACCTGCACCTGGTGGGTGTACCGCGATCCCGCCGACGTTCCCGACCACGTCTACACGCGGGTCGGACGCGATCCCGCCCGACGGCCTGGCCGCCGAGCAACCGAAGGGGACGACGATGCCTGACCGCGTGGCGATGACCCAGCTCGAGATCCCCGACTACGACCTCGGGGTGCGTGGAAAGCTGGTCCGTAGCGGCAAGACGCAGACCACGTCGACGTTGGCGATGTGCACCATCCTCTACGGCCTGTCGGTGACCGATGAGGTCACCGACACTCCGTTCAGCAATGTCGGCAACGGATATCCCGACGCCGTGTTGGTTCCGGACCAGAGCACCCGGATCGACCTGCCCTGGCGCAACGGGATCGATGCGGTGATCGCCGATCTCGCCGGCGCCGACGGCCAGCCGGTCGAGATGTCGCCACGCCACACTCTGCAGCGTCTGCTCACCGGCTATGCCGGTCTCGGCCTGACGCCGGTGCTGGGCTTCGAATACGAACTGTGGCTCTTCCACGACCGGGACCAGGCCGGCGGGGCCCGACGCACGTTCGGCGGCACCGAGAATGCCTACAGCCTGACCCGTTCCGCGGGAGCCGAAGAACTCGCCCTCGAATTCATCAACCGGATGGAGTCCATCGACATCCCCGTCGAGATGTTCCACGCCGAGTTGGGTCCGGGGTTCTTCGAATTCACGCTCGCGCCCGCGCCGGCGCTGCAGGCCGCCGACAACGCCGTACGGGCTCGCCAGTACCTCCGGGACCTGTGCGCCGAACGCGGTTTGCACGCCAGCTTCATGGCCAAGCCATTCGCCGACAAGTCCGGGGCCGGCGGGCATGTGCATTCCAGTCTCGTCCGCAACAGCGTGAATGTGTTCTCCGACGGTGGGCGCGCACTGTCGAAGGACGGCCGCCACTACCTGGCCGGTCTGCTGGCGGGCATGCCCGACACCGTGGCCATGCTCAATCCCTACGTCAACTCCTTCAAACGCATCGATCCCGAGATGTTCACACCCGGGGTGGCCGCGTGGGGGCATGACGATCGAAGCACGGCATGCCGGGTCATCCTCAACGACGCGGCGTCCGCCCGGGTAGAGCACCGCCGCCCAGGCGCCGACGCCAGTCCGTACCTCGTCGCTGCGGCCATCCTGGCGGCGGGATTGCACGGCCTCACCGAGCGGTTGCCGCTGCCAAGCGCCGGAGAGACCGCCGCCCACCTCCCCGCCGACCTGCACGGGGCAGTCGCCGCGTTCGAGGATTCCGCCTGGGCCGCACCACTTCTCGGTAAGCCATTCTGCGGTTCCTACGCCGCGACGCGGCGCGCCGAGGCGCAGCGTTACGACCGGTGGCTGCGCCACACGATCACCGATTGGGAACTCAACCGTCATTTGGAGCACCAATGAACACCGCGCACAACCGATTGACCGTCGACGACTTCAACAGCCTCGCCGATGCCGGCGAGATCAACACCGTCGTCTGCGCAGCCCCCGACCCGTATGGACGGCTAGTGGGCAAGCGGCTCACCGTGCAGGCGTTCCGATCGATGGGCCTGTCCGGTGACGGCATCAACGCCAGCAGCTTCATCTTCGCGGTCGACTTGGAGATGTCACCATTGGACCTGCCGGTGTCCAACGCCGCCAACGGCTGGGCTGACATCCGGTTGGTGCCCGACCTGACTACGCTGCGGCGAGTGCCGTGGGAACCCCATGTCGCACTGGTCATCTGCGACGCGTACGAGCAAGCATCTGACACCATGCTGGAAGTCGCCCCCCGGACCATCCTGCGTCGTCAGATCGCACGCGCGCAGCAGCAGGGGCTGCGCTTCAAGTTCGCCTCCGAACTCGAGTTCTTCCTGGCCGCCACACCGCCCCGCGAGGCCTGGAACCTGGGCTACCAGAATTTGACGATGCTGTCGGACTACCGCTCGGACTATCAGATGATCCAGTCCAGCCGTGACGACTGGTTCATCGAACGCATCCGCAATCAGATGCCGGCCTTCGGGGTGTCCGTTGAGTCGTCCAAGCCCGAGTGGGGCCTGGGTCAACAGGAAGTCACCCTCGACTACTGCGACACTCTGGAAATGGCAGACCGACACGTGCTCTTCAAGTACGGCGTCAAGCAACTCGCCCACGCTGCCGACCTCACCGTCACCTTCATGGCCAAGCCCAAGATCGACGAGGTCGGTTCCTCCTGTCATCTCCACGTCAGCCTGTGGTCCACCGACAGCGATGCCAGCCTGTGCTGGTCACCGCAACCTGCCGGTGGGATGTCGGACAAGTTCGGGGCGTTCGTCGCCGGGCAATTGACGCACGCCGCCGACGTCACCTTGATGTTCGCTCCGACAATCAACTCGTACAAGCGCTTTCAACCTGATCAATTCGCCGGAACGGCGATCGCGCTCGGCAACGACAATCGGTCGTGCGCATTCCGCCTGGTGGGCACCGGGCCGTCGTACCGTGTCGAGAACCGTATTCCCGGCGGGGACGTCAACCCCTACTACGCCTACTCGGCGACCATCGCCGCCGGCCTCGACGGCATCGATCGCGAGCTACCCACTCCGGAAATCTTCGACGGTAACGCCTGGACCGGTGAGGATGTGTCGCTGGTCCCCACTGCGATGCATCAGGCTGTACGCCGATTCACCGAATGCAAGATGCTGCGCGCCGCCTTCGGCGACGAGGTGTTCGACCACCTGCTGGCATCCGCGCACGCGGAGCTGACCTCGTTCGACTCCCACACCGTGACCGATTGGGAGTCGCGCCGCTATTACGAACGCGTCTGATCGACAACCTGATTCACCGTCGCCGCCCTTTTCTCACGAGGAGCCTCATGCCGATCGATCCTATTGCCCAGAAGATGCTCGACGACGCAAAGGCGTCGGGCCGCCCCAACGCCCATCTGCTGCCGGTGCAGACAGCGCGGCAGAATTTCGAGGACACCTTCGGAGCGCTGGCAAAGCCGCGTGTTCATCGCGTCGTCGACGTCACCATCCCGACCCGTGACGGAGAGACGATTCCCGGTCGGCTCTATCTACCCGCCGAACAGACTGCCGTGTTACCGCTGACGGTGTACTTCCACGGCGGTGGGTGGCTGTTGGGCAGCATTGATTCTCACGATGTGGCGACCCGGATGTTGGCCAATGCATCAGGGAGCGCAGTGCTGTCGGTGGGCTACCGCAGAGGCCCCGAAGCACGGTTCCCGACCGCGGTCGATGATGCGATCCACGCGGTGACATGGGCCGCCGACCCAGCGTCCGGCCTCGACGTCGATCACAGCCACGTCGCCGTGGCCGGCGACAGCGCCGGCGGCAATCTGGCCGGCGCCGTCGCACTGCACGCTCGTGACACTGGCGCTCCCGCACTGCGGCACCAATTGCTGGTGTACCCGGTCACCACCACAGACCTGGAGCGCGGCATGGACCCTGAATTCGACGGTGTGATGCTGGAACGCGATGAGCTGCAATGGCATCAGGACAACTACCTACCCAGCCCTGACGTGGCCTCCGACCCGCGAGTGAACATCCTCGGCGCCGACCTCGCCGGATTGCCCGACACCACCGTCATCCTGGCCGAGTGCGACCCGATCCGCCCGCAGGGCGAGCTCTACGCGGCCGCACTGGAGGCCGCGGGCGTCCGCGTGCGCACCCACCTGACCCCGGGCATGGTGCACGGCTTCTTCGGACTCGACGAGGTGTTCCCCAGCGCCACCGAGGCAATGACGTTCGCGGGGCAGCAGCTCGCCGCCGCCCTCGACACGGTCGGCCCATGAGCCCTACGGCGCTCGTCACCGGCGCCGGGGGCGGGATCGGACTGGCCACCGCTGCCCGGCTCGCCGCCAACGGCATCCGCGTGTTGGCCACCGACGTCAAACCCAGGCCGCATGACCTACCCAACGAGATCGACTACCTAGAGTTCGACCTCCTGCACGGTGACATATCGGATCTGCTGTCCGCGTTGCCGGGCGGCGAGCTCGACTATTTGGTCAACGCCGCCGGTCTCGCGCTGTTCGACCGCGACGGATCCCTTCTGGACACGGACGAGCAGGTGTGGGATCTGACGCTCGGAGTGAACCTCCACGCGCTGCGGCGCCTGACCGCGGCCGCGGTCCCATTCCTGCGCCGCGCCGGTGGCAAGGCCATTGTCAACGTCGCCAGTACGGCCGGTGTGCGCGGCATGGACAACCCGTTGGATGCTTACCAGGTGAGCAAGGCCGCGGTGGTGTCGCTGACTCGCAGCCTGGCCCTGCAACTGGGGCCTGAGGGAATCCGCGTGAACACTGTCTGTCCGGGCGCGATCCTCACGCCGATGATCGAACCGCTGTACCTCGAGAGCCCGGACCGGCGCATCAACATGGAGCAGCGCACCCCACTGCGACGCCTTGGACTACCCACCGACATCGCAGGTGCCATCGAATTTCTACTCTCGGAGCAAGCGTCGTTCATCACTGCCACCGACCTCATCGTTGATGGCGGATGGACGGCTCAAATCAGGTAACGATCACGCCCGCGCGTGCGTCTATTGACAACATCGGTAAAGGTCTAAATACTGAGCCTATAGGGCTTAATTGATCACAGCTCGACACTGCGAGGAGACAGCTCGATGAGCGCACACGCACGACAGACGCCCCGCGTGGCGATCATCGGCGCCGGATTCAGCGGGATCGCCGCCGCTGTTGCTCTGCGCCGCCGAGGTATTGAAGACTTTGTGATCTTCGAGCAGGCACCCGGAATCGGCGGAACCTGGTTCCACAACCGCTATCCCGGTGCCGAGGTCGACCTCGAATCCCATATCTACTCATTCTCATTCGAGCGCCATGACTGGACCCGCACCCATGCTGATTGGCAGGAGCTGCGCGGCTACCTCGAAGACGTCGCCGCGAAATGGGACCTGCCACGCAGGATCCTGTTCAGCGAATCGGTGCAGGACGTCTCATGGTCCGACACCGAGCACACATACACCGTCATGACCTCATCCGGTACCGACCACGGCGCGTTCACCGCCGTCATCAGCGCTGTCGGTTTCCTGAACATCCCACTGCTGCCGCCCTTCGCGCGGGAGGACAACGATTTCGAGGGCGCGATGTGTCACACGTCGCGCTGGATCGACGGGCTGGACATGACCGGCAAGTCGGTCGCAGTGGTCGGCACCGGATCGTCTGCCGTGCAGATCGTCACAGAGGCTGAAAAGGTCGCTGCCGAGGTGAAGATCTTCCAGCTGGAGCCGAACTGGGTGCTTCCCAAAGAGTCGCGCGATTTCACACCGCGGGAACGCCGCCTCAACCGCAATCCACTGGTCTACGCCTGGCGGCGGTACCGCCTGTTCGTCGAATACGACCGACGCCAATTGCGCTCAGGACACGCTCGCATCGACGGCCGCGACCACCAACGCCGACATGCCAAGGCCCGAGCGTTCTTGCAGCACGAACTGGCATCGCATCCCGAGCTGATCGAATTGGTCACCCCGAAGTTCGCCTTCGAAGGCAAGCGCACCGTGCTCAGCGACACTTACTACGCCGCACTTCGCAGTCCCAAAGTCACGCTCGTGCCTCACGGGGTGAAAGGGTTGACCCGCAACGGCGCAGTCGACGCCAACGGCGACGAGCACAACCTGGACATCATCGTCATGGCCACCGGCTTCGACGCCGCCAACTATCTGGGCAACTTCGACGTTCACGGGGTGGGCGGGGCGGACCTGCACGACACCTGGAAAGGTGAACCCGAGGCGCTGCTGGGCATGATGGTTCCGCGGTTCCCCAACTTCTTCATCATGTACGGTCCGAACACGAACTCGGTGCCGTTGGTGTCGTTTTACGAAGCACAGGCCAGCTTCGCCGCGGGACTGATCACGAAGGCCGCCAAGTCAGGCAAGACCGTGATAGACGTTCGCCGCTCAGCCTTCGTCATCTACAACGATCTGATTCAGGCCCAACTCGCGAAAACGGTGTGGGCGACGGCTGACAACTACTTCCGTGCCGGCACCGGCAAGATCGTCTCGCAATGGCCGTTCGGGGCCACTCCCTACATCCTCGCCACCAAACTGGCGCGGCACATCGCGGTGCGATTGTCCTGACCTCAGGAGCAGGTGTCTGCCGGACCGTCAGGCCCCGTCAGACGGGAACGAGCCGCAGCGGCAGGTGCTCGTGTCGGTGGATGATGTTGTTCACCGCCCAGGTCGGCTCCCCGACGAGGTCGATCCGTTCGACCCGCTCCATCAGGGCGCTGAGCATCGCCGTGGTTTCCAACCGGGCCAACCCCTGACCGGCACAGGCGTGCGCGCCGTTACCGAAGCCGACGTGGCGGCCGGCGTCTTTGCGGATGTCGAAGACGTCGGGAGTGTCCCATTCCCGTTCGTCACGGTTGGCCGAGGCGTACATCACCAGCACCCGCGCACCCGCGGGCACCGTGACACCATCGATGTCGCTGTCGCGGAGGACCTTTCGCGTGAAGGATCGCAGCGGCGACTCGAAGCGCACCACCTCGTTGACGGCGTTGGACAGCAGCTCCGGCTCGGCGCGCAGCAGCTGCCACTGGTCCGGGTGAGCGGCGAACAAATACAGGGCGCTGGAGATCGCGCTGATGGTCGTGTCGAGCGAGGGGGCGATGTAGTCGACGAGCAGCGGCGGAACCTCAGCGGCGTCGAGGCTGCCGTCGTCGACAGCGGCGAGAAGCTCATGCGCCATGCTGCCCGGCAGCACGGACCGCTCGCGGACGACCCGGCGCGCGAAGCGCAGCATGTGCAGGGTTCGCGGCACCGCCTTGGCGGCCTGCCAGTTGGCGGGTCCGAGGATGTCGAATGTCGCTGCGCCCCAGTCGAGAAGGTGGGTGCGCCGATCTCGCGGCCAGCCCACCAGGTCGGGGACGACGGCCAACGGGAGCGCGCTGGCCAGCGTCACGCCGTCGATGGTGCCGTCACGCACGGCGCTGTCGACGAGTTCTCGCGCCTGCCGTGCGACATCGTCGCCGACGCTGCGCAGCGCCCGCGGCAGGAGCCGGTGTGCGACCAGTTTGCGACGCCGGGCGTGGTCGGCGCCGTCGCTACACAGCGTGGTGCCCCCCGACAATCGGTTGGCCAGGACGTTGGCGGCGACACCATGGCCGGACACGTAGCGCTCGTCGTCACGCATGGTGGCCTTGCATTCGGCATAGCGCGGGAGGGCGTAGAGACGCTGGCGGCTCAGCCAGACCACCGAGCCCAGGTCCCGCAGCGCATGGTAGTGCGGATACGGGTCGAGAATGGCTGCACGAGTGTAGATGTCGGGACGGTACACCGGGACCGTAGAGGGGCGACGGAACACGTGGTCAGTCCTCTCCGTGGTGGGCGTGGTCCAGCGAGAACATCGGGAGAGCACGGCACACCGTGTCCAGGTCGCGCGCCGCAGTCAGCACGGTGCGGTCGGGGCGCACCACGGCTGCGGTGACACGGTGACTCTCGAGCCAGTGAGCGAGTTCGGAGCCCGGCGCCGCACGCACGACCCGCGCACCGCGGCCTGTCACGGTCTCGGCCTGTTCGGCGGTCAACGCCACTGTGGTGAGCAGACCGAAGCCGAGGCCCAGCTCGTCATCCAGGCGGCAGCCGTTGTCCAGCAGTGCATTCGGACAGAGATGGCCCGTGATGCCGCGGGTGCGCAGCGAACGGTGCACCAGGGTTGAGGACCGCAGCGGCGGAGTCTGCGAATCGGTCACTTTCGCCCGCAATCCCGGGACCAGGTGCAGCCACGGCAGGATCAGGGAGCGGGCGGCGGTTCCGAGCCGGCCACCAGAGGTCATCGCACGCCCGATGTTGAGCGCGAGCGTGATCATGTGACGGGCGTGCGGGCGACGCTCGGCCTCATAGCTGTCGAGAACGGCGGCCGCCAGATCGCCGCGGAAGACCCCGGCGATCTTCCACGCCAGGTTCACCGCGTCCCGCAGGCCGGCCCCCATGCCCTGGCCGATGAACGGCGGGGTCAGGTGCGCGGCGTCACCGAGCAGGAAGACGTCGCCTTTGCGCCACCGGTCGGCGAGCTGCGCGCGAAAGGTGTACTCCGCAACCCGAATCAGGTGTAGGTCAGCATCGTCGACGCGGCGTGTCCAGGGCGCGATCAACGGGCGCAGCGCCGCGAAAGTCGCGTAGTCATCGACCGATTCGTGGTCGAGGAGGCGAAATTCCCACCGGTACCGGGTGGGCCCGATCCGCATGTACGTCCCGGCGCGATGGTCGTCGCAGAGCTGGTGCACGCCCTCCCACTGATGCAGATCGGTGTCGGTCTCGATGTCGACGACCAGCCAGCGTTGATCGAACTTCAGGTCCCGCATCCGGCTGCCGATCGCCGCGCGCACCATGCTGTTCGCGCCGTCGCAGCCGAGCACCACATCGGCGGTGATCACCGACTCGTGGCCCGTCGCGCGGGCGCGCACCCGGAGCCGCACCGGACGCGCATCGGCGACCACCTCGAGAACCTCGGTGTCCCCGCGGAATCGCGCGTGCGGGTACCGGGCCAGGTTGGCTCGCAACAACTCCTCGAGCTGGGGCTGATCGAACATGCTGGCCGCGGGGAAACCGTTGCGCGTCATCGCCGTATCGCGGTGGAACTCGGCCAGCACCGACAGGTCTCGGTCGACCAGGCGCAGACCTTGGGCCGGGCGGGAGATGCCCGCGAACTCCTCAGCTACCCCGAGCCGGTACAGGATCCGGTACACCTCGTCGTCGAGGTGCACCGCACGCGGTTGCGGATACACCCGCGCCCAGCGGTCCAGCACCAGGGTGTCGACGCCGTACTGGGCCAGCAGCGTCGCGGCCGTCACGCCCGTCGGTCCGCCGCCGACGACGGCCACCTGCACGTGCTCGGTGGGCACCGGGACCGCGGTCATCGCGCGTGACGCACCGGCAGCCGCTGGGTGCCCAGGTCGATCTTCCCGTCATCGGTACCGATCGACGCTTCGACGACGTCGCCGTGCTGCAGGTACTTCGGGTTCTTGGCCTGCCGGGAGAAGAAGGCCTTCCACTTGACCGCGGGCGGCAGCAGATTACCGATCATCTCGACCGGCTTCGGCGGTGCCGTCAGCGCGGTGCCCGCCGGGGTGCCGGTGAGCACCAGATCACCGGCGGCGAGGTCCTGGAACCGGGTCAGGGATTGCAGCGCCTGCAGCGGTCGGTACAGCATGTCGCCCTCGACGAGCGCGTTCTGCCGCTCCTGGCCGGTCACGCTCAGTCGCAGGCGGAGGTCACCGAAGCGCGCAAGCTCCGCGGCGTCGAGCAGCACCAGCGCCGGCCCCACGGGGGTGAACGTCGGATACGACTTCGCCTCGTAGAACTGGGTTTGCGGGAGCTGGATGTCGCGCGCGGAGACGTCGTTGGTGATCGTCAGCCCGGCGATGACATCGTGCAGGTCGTTCCCGGTGATCGTCGACCCGGCGGGTACGTCACGCCCGATCACCAGTCCGATCTCGATCTCGTAGTCGAGCAGCGTGACGTGCGCCGGGCGCACGATCTGGTCGAACGGTCCGGTGATCGACGCCGACGACTTGCGGAAGAAGGTCAGCGGCACCGTCTTGGGGTTCATCCCGGCATCGACGACGTGAGACTCGAAGTTGGTCATCTGGGCGATGACACGGCACGGGGTGGTCACCGGGGACAGCAGTGTCAGGTCGGCGACGGGCACGGTGTCACCACCGACGGTGGCCGCATCGATGGCAGCCCGGTCGGCGAGCAACTCGGCGGTGGTCCTCGCCGACGTGGCGATTCGGGCGGCGCCCGCGGGGGTCTGCACCCACCAGCCCTCGGAGGTGCGCAGGACAGATGTGGTCATGAGATCGCTACTTTCAGGAGGCCGATGAGGCGGTGGAGGTCGAACTCGTTGTCACCACGCAGGGCGGTGACCATGGACGTCAGTTGGTGGCGGGCGGCACGGGGATCGGCATCGAGGAAATCCTTCGTCGCCGGCGGCCCCCACTGCGCCAGGCCGGACGCGGTGAACGGAGCCCAGCCCGGTTCGAGGGTGTTGTCGAACATGTCGCCGTCGGCGAAATGTTCGACCAGGAATCCGTCGGGGTCTCGCCAGTAATCGAAGAGCTGGCTGCCCTGGATGTGACGACCGATGCCCCAGGACCGGACGTAGCCGCGCTCACGCAGGTACTCGCCGCCGGCGGCCAGCGCATCGAGATCGCTGACCTGGTAGGCCGAGTGGATGTAGCGGTTGGCCGGTCCCAGTGCCAGCGCCAGCGTGTGGTGGTCGGCCGGGACGGAGCCGAGGTCACAGCGGATGAAGCTCATCGCCGGTCCGCGCTCGCGTTGGCCCGGGAAGAAGAGGAAGTCGCTGACGATCATCCCGAACGTGTCGAGATACCAGTTGAGCGTCGTCAGATAGGTGGTGGACTGCAACACCACGTGACCGAGCCGCTGCACGCGGGCAGGAACCCGCGGCGGGCGCACCGTCGCATTGATCCGGGCAGTGGTGGGTCCGGCGTTGCGGAGCTGCGGCGGCTGATCGGGCTGGGCGGGTAGCTCGTGCATCCCGGCGACGACCTTGACCGCCATGCCGCTCGGGTCGACGAGCTGCACCGAGACACCGCCGATCGCCTCCGGTAGCGCATGCACCCGAGTGTTGGTCGCCTCGGCCAGGCGCAGGACGTCGACCTCGTCGGCCGCCCGCAGAGCCAGACCCGCGAATCGAGTGCGCTGCCCCTGCCGTAAGAGCACGCACGGTGCGCCGGCGGCGGTCCCGCGCAGATGCAGCTCGTGAGGTGCCCGCTGCGAGATCCCGAAACCGAAGGCCCGCGCGAACGCCTCCGCCCGGACCAGGTCGGGCTTGTCGAACTCCAGCCATGCGATGTCAGCAACCCGGATGATCGGATTCTTCGCTCGTCCGGGGTGCTCGCCCTGCAGGGCGCCCTGTTCGCTGTGCAGGTCAGCGTGTACGTCGACCTTCGGCATCGCCATCGGACCCTCCTTTGTTGAGGAAATCGTCACATACGCTCGAAGCGTCAGTCAAGAGTTTCTGACGAAATCCTCAGTAATCAAGGAAGGGAACACGGGACCGCTGGTCCGACTCCACCTGGTCGAGTCGGGCCCGGAACCCGTCGCCACCGAGGCGGCCTTAATTTGTGCTGTTAGGGTCGAACGGGTTTTGCCGCGCGCGAGAGGAGACACGGTATTGAACCGCGCAGTTGCGCTGAGGTTTGCCGCGTGCGGACTCATGGGACTCGGCGCCGCGCTGCTCATCGCAGCGCTGCTCCTCACCACCTACACCAAGGGCAAGATCTCGAAGATCCCCCTGGACATCGACACCACTCTGGTCAGTGACGGCACTGGGGACGCTTTCGATCCCGCCTCGCTCAACACCCAGCGGTTCGTCGTCAACAAAGACATCCCGGTGGTGATGCAGCGGCAGATCAGCGTCGAGTCACCCGCCAATGCCGACGTCGTCACGCTGCAGGTCGGTGACTCGCTGCGGCGCTCGGACCAGCAGGGTGACCGCGGCCTGCTGCTCGCGATGGTCGACACCGTGACGCTGGACCGGGCCACGGCCGAGGCGGTCTCCAGCGAGTCGAATCCGGGCGGAGCCGTGCAGAAGCCTCGCGCCATCGAGGATCAGAACCCGCCCACGAACATCGCGCTGCCGCACGAGGGCCTGGCCTACCGCTTCCCGTTCGACACCGAGAAGAAGACCTACCCCTACTTCGATCCGATCGCGCAGAAGGCCTACGACGCCAACTACGCCGGTGAAGAGGACGTCAACGGCCTGACCACCTACAAGTTCACCCAGAACGTGGGCTTCGACAACGACGGCAAGCTCGTCGAACCCGTCAAGTACGCCTCGCTGTACGACGACGACGCCGACAGCCAGGTCACCGCGCGTGCCGCGCTGTGGGGGCTCGAAGGCGACCCCGAGGAATCCATCACGATGACCCGGTACTACGCCGCCCAGCGCACGTTCTGGGTCGACCCGGTCTCCGGCACGATCGTCAAGGAGACCGACCGCGGGTACCACTACTACGCCCGCGAGGCCCTCAAGCCCGAAGTGACCTTCGCCGACTACACGGTGACCACGAACGACGAATCGGTGGAGAGCCAGGTGGCCGCCGCATCCGACGAGCGCGATCGCGTGTCGCTGTGGGGCCGCATCCTGCCGATCACGTTCACCGCGCTCGGCATCGTCGCGCTGCTCGGTGGCGCGCTGCTCGGCTCGTTCAGCCTGCGCGCGGAGTCCACGCTGATCGATCCGGGTCTCGACGACACCAGCAGCCGCTTCTACGGCGGCCGCGGCGACGAAGGCGAACCGGTGCCCGGTGCGGAGGCCAAGACCGAGAAGCTGCCCGCCCAGCGGCCCACCGACCTACCCCCGGACCGACCGGTCTGACCCGCGTCCGTTCGCTGGCGGCGCCGGCCTACGCGCTGGCGCTCGCGCTGGCGGTCACCGCACCGCTGCTCGGGCCCGGCTATCTGCTGCTGCGTGACGCGGTGTCGACGCCGCGCTCCTACCTCACCGATGCTGCGCTGGGCCTGACGCAGGCCGCGCCGCGGGCACTGCCGCAGGACGTCGCGGTGGCGCTGGCATCATCGGTGGTCGACGGCGGTGTCGTGGTCAAGGCGCTGCTGATCCTCGGGCTGTGGCTGGCCGGCTGGGGTGCGGCGCACCTGGTGTCGACGGTGCTGCCCCAGGCCGGGCTGCCGGGCCAGTGCGTGGCGGCCACCGTCGCGGTGTGGAATCCGTATGTCGCCGAACGACTTCTGCAGGGGCACTGGAGCCTGCTGGTCGGCTACGGCGCGCTGCCGTGGGTGGCGGCGGTCGTGCTCTCTTTGCGCTCCGCCGGGTCCGCCGGCGTGGGGGCCCTGGTGTTCTGGCTGGCTCTGGCCGGCCTGACCCCGACGGGGCTGATGATGGCGGCCACGATCGCGCTGGCGTGCGTTGCCGCCCCGGGTGCGGGCCGCTCCCGGCGGTTCTGCGCAACGCTGAGCCTGGCCGCCGCGACGACGGCGGCGCTGCCGTGGCTCGTCGCATCCGCCGTCGGGTGGTCCCCCGGCGTCGATCAGGGGCCCGCGGTCGAGGCGTTCGCCGCGCGCGCCGAGCCCGGCCTGGGCACGCTCGGCAGCCTCGCGGGCCTGGCCGGCATCTGGAATGCCGATGCCGTGCCTGCCTCCCGCACCACCCTGTTCGCCGTCGTGGCGACGCTGGTGTTGCTGGCCGTGGTGGCGGCAGGAGTGCCGCTGCTGGTGCGACACCGGATGGTGAGGCCGCTGCTGGTGGTCGCCCTCGCGGCCGTACTGGTTCCCGCTCTGATGGCGACCGGACCCGGTCTGGCGGCGGTCTCGATGCTGCTGGACGCGGTTCCCGGGCTCGGGGTGATCAGGGACGGGCAGAAGTGGGTGGCGTTGGCGATGCCCGCCTATGCGTTGGCCGGCGCGGCCGCCACGATCGTGCTGCGGCCGCGGGTGCCTGCCGTCGCGACCGCCGCGGTGTGTTGCGCGGCAGTGATCGCCACCCTGCCCGATCTGGCGTGGGGCGTCGGCGGACGAGTCCACCCCGTGCAGTACCCGCCATCGTGGCGCGAGGCAGCCGCGATCATCAACGCCGACCCGGCCCCGGTGGCCGTACTGCCGGTCGACAGCATGCGGCACTTCGATTGGGCGGGAACAGCACCGGTCCTCGATCCGCTGCCGCGATGGCTGCGCGCCGAGGTGCTGAGCACCGGCGATCTGTCGATCGGCGGCCGTCTGGTGCCAGGGGAGGGCGCCCAGGCGCGGGAGGTTCAGGCCCTGCTGCTTGCGGGGGCGGATCGGACCCGGCTGGCCGATGCCGGCGTGGGCTGGGTGGTGGTCGAGGGTCCGGCCGCGAATCTTGGCCTGCCCGTGACGTTCCGGTCGGATGACCTCACGGTGTACCGGGTAGGTGGCATTGGGCGCCCGTCACCCAACCGCGGGGTGGCGCTAGCCGCGCACGGCGTGTGGTTGGTGCAGCTGGTCGGCGGCCTTGCAGCAATGATCTTGAGCCGTAGGCGAACTCGAACCGCCGAGAAGGCTAGCTGAGCTGACCCGGGATGGCCGCCATGTCCGCGAGATCCCAGACATCGGCGAACAAACCGTCCTCGACCCGGTAGAGCGTGAACTGGGTGATCGCCACTCGCCGGCCCGTTGCAGGCACGCCCAGGTAGGTGCCGCGATGAGTCCCCGTCACCGTGAAGTGCAGCGAGACGAGGTCCCCGTCGATCGCGAGATTCCTGACCTGCCAGTGCCAATCGGGAAAGGCCGCGAAAATCGGCGCGAACTTTGCGGCCACCTTGTCCCGGTCCATCGGCGCGTCGTTGACCCTGATGTCTGGGCCGTAGAACCTCGACATCCGGTCGAGATCGTGGGCGTTGCACGCGTCCAGATAGGAGCTGTAGAGCTTCTCGAGCTCGCCGCGTGGACTCATCACACCAGTCCGCCGACCCGGCGACCGGCCTGCACCGCGTCGAGCACCGCGCGCATCGCATCCGCGCTCTGCTCCCAGGAGAACTCGGCACTGCGCACCTGCGCTTTGGCACCGAGCTGTTCACGCAGCACGGGGTCGGTCAGCAGCCGGTGCAGGCCGTCGGTCAGGTCGTCGACGTCGTCGACCAGCACTCCGGTCACCCCGTCGACGATGGAATCGGACAACCCACCCGAGGAGCGATACCCGATCGTCGGCACCCCGTGCTGGGCGGCCTCGATCACGGCGAGCCCCCACCCCTCTTTTCGGGACGGCAGCAGGTTGACCCAACTGCGTTGCAGCAGTTCGTGTTTCGTGGCGTCGTCGACGTGACCGTGGAAGGTCACGGCGTCGGAGATACCGAGCTCTTCGGCGTGGTCGAGCAGAGGTTGCGCCCACCAGCCGCCACCGACGACGTCGAGGTGCAGGTTCGGGATGCGGTCGCGCAGCCGCGCGACGGCGTCGAGCGCGTCCTCGATCTGCTTGTGCGGCACCAGCCGGGACAGCACGACGACGCGGGGCGTCGCCGAGCGGGGCTCGTCCAATGAACCCGGTGGAGCGTCGTCCACGCCGTTGCGCACCACCGCGACGTGGTCGGCACGCACACCGAGCTCGGTCAGGTCCCGCGCCGACGGCAGCGACACCGTCACGTACTGGTTGCGCCGGTGCAGACGCGGCGACAGGCGTGATTCGACGAACCAGCCGACGCGGCTCTTCACCCGTCCCGCCACCGGCCACTGCTCGCGGTGGCAGTGGTGCACCAGCACCACCGCGCGCCGGCCGTAGGCGAGGCGCGCCAGGAACGGCAACCCGTTCTGCGTGTCGACCACGACGTCGGGCCGCACATGCCGCAGCGGGCCTACACCCAGGCGGCCGGCCACCATCGCCAGCCCCGCCCGCACGTACACCGAATAGGGTCCGCCGCGGCGCTGGATCTCCACGCCGTCGACGACCTCGCGCCGGGCGGCCCCGTCGTAACGCGCGGTACGCAGCGTGACGTGCACGCCGGACCGGGCCAGGTGGGTGCCGATGCGCTGCAGATAGGTCTCGCTGCCGCCGCCCTGCGGGTGCCCGGTGTCGCGCCAGCACAGCAGCAACACGGAGTTCAGGGGGGCGGACATCGCTGTTCAGACTAGCGGTGTGCCTAGGGTGACCGGGTGATCGCTACGGATCTGTTCGCCCGGCGGGCGACGCTGGCGCGCTCGCTGCGCCTGCTCTCGTCGTTCCGCTTCGAACAGAGCGACCCCGACCGGTTCTACGGCGCCCTCGCCGACGACACCGTCGCACTCGTCACCGACCTGTGGACCGGACTCACCGGCGCCGCCCCGGGCGGCCTGACCGTGCTCGACGTGGGCGGCGGACCGGGGTATTTCGCGTCGTCGTTCACCGACGCCGGGATGCGCTATATCGGGGTGGAGCCCGACCCGCGCGAGATGCATGCAGCAGCGCCGCGCAGCCACCGCCGGGCTGGCTCGTTCGTCCGCGCCTCCGGCACCGCACTGCCGTTCCCGGACGACAGCGTTGACGTGTGCCTGTCCTCCAACGTCGCCGAGCACGTCGCGCAGCCGTGGCGCCTCGGCGACGAGATGCTGCGCGTCACCCGGCCCGGCGGGCTCGCGGTGCTGTCGTACACGGTGTGGCTGGGACCGTTCGGCGGCCACGAGATGGGGCTGACGCACTACCTGGGCGGGCGGCGGGCCGCCGACCGGTACGCCCGCAAGCACGGTCGTCGGCCCAAGAACGACTACGGCTCGTCGTTGTTCGCCGTAAACGCGCGCGACGGGCTGCGCTGGGCGCGCGGCACCGGCGCGCTGGTGGCCGCATTTCCGCGCTACCACCCACGATGGGCCTGGGGCGTGACGCAAGTACCCGGGCTGCGCGAGTTCGCCGTGAGCAACCTGGTGCTGGTGTTGTCGCCGTCCTGAATCCACGAACTGCAACAGGTTCTACTTCGCGCTGTTCGTAGGTAGTGTGACGTCTATGACACAGAGCACCGCATTCCGGACCGAGTGGGACAAGTTGTTCATCGGCGGTAAGTGGGTCGAGCCGGCCACCTCCGAAGTCATCGAGGTGCACTCCCCCGCCACCGGTGAGCTGGTCGGCAAGGTGCCGCTGGCGTCCGCTGCCGATGTCGACGCCGCCTGCGCTGCCGCCCGCAAGGCATTCGACGAGGGCCCGTGGCCCCAGATGTCACCCGCTGAGCGCCAAGAGGTGCTCGCCCGCGCGGTCAAGATCCTCGAGGAGCGGGCCGACGAGCTGAAGTTCCTGCTCGCCGCCGAGACCGGGCAACCCCCGACGATCGTCGACATGATGCAGTACGGCGCCGCGATGTCGGCGTTCCAGTACTTCGCCGGCGCGGCCGACAAGTTCACCTGGCAGGAGATCCGCGACGGCATCTACGGGCAGACGCTGGTGGTGCGCGAGCCGATCGGTGTCGTCGGCGCCGTCACCGCGTGGAACGTGCCGTTCTTCCTGGCCGCCAACAAGCTGGGCCCGGCGCTGCTGGCCGGGTGCACGATCGTGCTGAAGCCCGCCGCCGAGACCCCGCTGTCGGTGTTCGCGATGGCCGAAGCCTTCGCTGAGGCCGGGCTCCCCGAGGGCGTGCTGTCGATCGTGCCGGGCGGGCCGGAGACGGGCCGGGCGCTGACCAACAACCCCGAGCTGGACAAGTTCACGTTCACCGGGTCCTCGGCCGTGGGCAAGGAGATCGCCAAGATCGCCGCCGAGAAGCTCAAGCCGTGCACGCTGGAACTGGGCGGCAAGTCTGCGGCCATCATCCTCGAGGACGCCGACCTGGATTCCACGCTGCCGATGCTGGTGTTCTCCGGCCTGATGAATTCCGGCCAGGCGTGCGTCGGGCAGACCCGCATCCTGGCGCCGCGCTCGCGCTACGACGAGGTGGTCGAGAAGCTGTCGGCCGCGGTGTCGGGCATGCTGCCCGGACTGCCCACCGATCCGGCCGCGATGATCGGCCCGCTGATCAGCGAGAAGCAGCGCGAACGCGTCGAGGGCTACATCAAGAAGGGTGTCGAGGAAGGTGCCCGCGTGGTGGTCGGCGGGGAGCGCCCCGAGGGGCTGGACAGCGGCTGGTACGTCCAGCCGACCGTGTTCGCCGACGTCGACAACTCGATGACGATCGCGCAGGAAGAGATCTTCGGGCCCGTGCTGGCGGTGATTCCGTACGAGGACGAGGACGACGCGGTGCGCATCGCGAACGACTCCGTCTACGGGCTGGCCGGCTCGGTGTACACGACGGACAACGACCGGGCGCTGAAGATCGCACGGCGCATTCGGACCGGGACGTACGCCGTGAACATGTACGCCTTCGATCCGGGCGCCCCGTTCGGCGGCTTCAAGAACTCCGGGATCGGCCGCGAGAACGGCACCGAGGGCATCGAGGCGTACTGCGAGCCGAAGTCGATCCTGCTGCCGTTCGGCTACACCCCGGCCTGAGTTTTTCTGGCGTGGGGCCCCACGCGCCTAACTGGTGTGCGGCATCGAGTGGTGTTCGTGCGCGATCAGCCACGCCCCGTCGACCTTGCGCATGCCGAACGTGCTGCGCAACCGGTTCTCGGGATGGGCTGCGATGTCGTCGGGCATACCGGCGCGAAACAGCCCGTAGGCGTAACCGACGGTCGCGTCGACGATGACGTCGAGCTTGAGTAGTTCGAGCACGGCGCCGCCGGCGATCCATTCGAAGAACTCCGGCCAGGTCTGCCGATATGCATCGATGCCGTAGACGCCCTCCTGGGGTGGCGGCACGTCGTACAGCACGATGTCGTCGGTGTGCGCGGCGATGACGCCGTCGATGTCACGCCTGCGGATCGCGTCGATCCAGCGGTCGATGACGGTGCGGATGTCGGTTTCGTCGGTCATGCGGATGCAGACCGGGGCGGAACGCGAAAGTCATCGGGGCGCTCACTTTCTTCCCGCGAACAGACGCGAACTCGAGCGGGACACGCGCAAATAACTCGAGATCGCGTCTGTTCGCGGATAAAGGCGACCCTAGAACGCGGATTCGGGGACGTCCATGGCCGTGAGGTCGACCGCTTCGAGGATCGCCCGCCGCGCCGTCAGCCCCGGGAGCATGTTCTTGGCGAAGAACAACGCCGTCGCGACCTTCCCGGTGTAGAAGTCCCGATCGCGTGCGCTCGGCGAGCCGTCCAGCGCCGTGAGCGCGATCTCCGCCTGATGCAGCAGCAGCCAACCCAGCAACAGATCACCGGCCGCGAGCAGGAACGGCACCGACTCCAAGCCCACCCGGTAGAGCTCCCGCGGATCCTGCTGCGAGTCGATCAGGTACTTCGTCATCGCCGCGACCATCGCCTGCACGTCCGCGACCGCCGTGGCGAGCAGCTCGCGGCCCTGCGCCAACTCCGGACGGGCCGACCCGTCGTCGAGAAACGCCCTGATCTGCGTCACCACGTGCAGCAGCGCGCCCCCTTGATCGCGGGCGATCTTGCGGAAGAAGAAGTCCTGCGCCTGGATGGCCGTGGTGCCCTCGTACAGCGAGTCGATCTTCGCGTCGCGGATGTACTGCTCGAGCGGATAGTCCTGCAGGAAGCCCGAGCCACCGAGCGTCTGCAGCGACTCCGTCAGGCACTGGTAGGCCCGCTCCGAACCCACGCCCTTGACGATCGGCAGCAGCAGGTCGTTCACCCGGTTGGCCATCGACGCGTCGGCCCCCGACACCACCGCCGCGACCGCCGGGTCCTGATGAGCCGCGGTGTACAGGTAGAGCGCCCGCAGCCCCTCCGCATACGCCTTCTGCGTGAGCAGCGCCCGCCGCACGTCGGGGTGGTGGATGATCGTCACCCGCGGCGCCGCCTTGTCGGTCATCTGGGTCAGATCCGCGCCCTGCACGCGGGACTTCGCGTAGTCCAGCGCATTCAGGTAACCGGTCGACAGCGTCGCAATCGCTTTGGTGCCGACCATCATTCGCGCATACTCGATCACCTTGAACATCTGCGCGATGCCGTTGTGGGTGTCGTTGACCAACCAGCCCACCGCCGGGGTGCCGTGCTGGCCGAAGGTCAGCTCACATGTCGCCGACGCCTTGAGACCCATCTTGTGCTCGAGTCCGGTGACGAAGACGCCGTTGCGCTCACCGAGTTCACCGGTCTCGGGGTCGAAATGGTACTTGGGCACGATGAACAGGCTCAACCCCTTGGTGCCCGGACCCGCGCCCTCCGGACGGGCCAGCACCACGTGCACGATGTTGTCGAACAGGTCGTCACCGTCGCCGTTGGTGATGAACCGTTTCACGCCGTCGATGTGCCACGTGCCGTCGGGTTGCTCGACGGCCTTGGTGCGGCCCGCGCCGACGTCCGAACCGGCGTCGGGTTCGGTGAGCACCATCGTGGCGCCCCAGTCGCGCTCGATCATCAGCGAGGCCCAATGCCGTTGCTGCTCATTGCCGATCGCGTAGATGATGTCGGCCATCTTGGGGCCTGCCGAATACAGGAACACCGCGGGCTGCGCGCCGAGCGCGAACTCGTTGATCGCCCATTCGACCATCGACGGCACCGGAACGCCGCCGATGTCGGACACCATGCCGACCCGCGACCATTCGCCGTCGCGCCAGGCCCGGAAGGTCTTCTTGAACGGCTCCGGGATGCTGACGACGTGCGTGGCCGGATCGAACGTCGGTGGTGTCCGGTCGGTCTCGGCGAACGCGTCGGCCAGCGGCCCCTCGGCGAGCTTGGCGGCCTCGTGCAGCATCTGCCGCACCGAATCCCCGTCGAGATCGGAGAACTCACCCGTGGCGAGCACCTTCTCCAGCGCCAGCGTCTCGAACAGGTTGAACTCGATGTCACGGACGTTGCTGCGGTAATGGCCCATGGTGGGCCAGACTATGCCGAAACGGCGCTCCCGTCAGGCTTTACGCCAGTGCGCACAGACGAAGTCGGCGTTGCGGGCGGTGTCGACCAGCGTCCACTCCGAGCGCATCGGCAGTACCCGGGGTCCGGCGCCCAGCGTGCACGGCGCGTAGGACACGATCATCTCGTCCACCAGGCCGGCGCCCACGAACTGCGCGGCCACCTCGCCGCCGCCGACCACCCAGACGTGCCGGTCCCCGGCGGCCTCGACCAGCGTCGGGAACAGCTCGGTGACGTCGCCGGCGAACGTCCGCACGGGGTGGGCGGGGTCGACGATCTGTGGGCGGTGCGTCACCACCCACGACGGCTGCGGGTACATCCACTCCCCCGGGTGGTTGGCCAAGATCCACTCGTAGGTGTCGGCGCCCATCACCAGCGCGCCCACCGACGCCAGGAACGGGTCGATGGCGAAGGGCCCGCCGGCGTCGATGTCGCGGGTGACGAGCCACTGCAGGCTCGCGTGTTCGTCGGCCACGAACCCGTCGAGGCTCGAGGCGGTGTAGTAAATGCAGGCCATGTCAGCTCCTCATCCAGTCCAATGGGTCGCCGCGGCCGGCGTCGACGCCGTGCTCCGCGAGCATCGTGCGGGCGAGTTCGCGGCGGTGCGCGGAGTAAGTCAGCACGTGCGCGACGATCCCGTACAGCGGGAACGACTCGGGCGGCTCGCACAGCGCGTCGATGACGGTGTCACCGAGCCGGCCTGCCGCAGCATAGTTGGCGATCGTTGTGCGCCAACGTGTTCCGACGTCCTCGTGGAACGCCGCGAGAGCGCGGGCATCCACCGTCTCGGGCTGGGTCGAGGTGCGCGACGGGAAGTCCTCGCCGGCGATGGTGGCCAGCCACACCTGCTTGTTCCACACGATCGCGCCGAGCACGGCGCCGACACTGGGTTCCGTGCCGTCCCAGTCCAGCACGGTCTGGCCGGGACGGATCGGCGCCGTCCACTGCTGCGCGCTCAGGCGCGTGGCGCAGCCGAGCAGCCCAGCGGTGTCGCCGAGATCGTGCTCGATCATCAGCGCGGTCACGTCGGGCAGCGCGCGCTCGGAGGGCGGCGAGGGAGCGCTGTCGATCCACAGCGCCTGCGGTGGGTGGAAGTGCAGCCCGTTGGGCGCGGGCAGGCGGAAATGGACGTCGGCGGCCTGAGACGGCGGGCGTCCGTAGGTGCGGCGGAACGCCCGGGAGAACACCTCGGCAGACGACCAGCCCTCCGCGGCGGCGACGCTCGACACCGGCTCACCGCGCTGCAGCCGCCACGCCGCACGCTCGAGCATGACCCTCCGCCGCAGTGCCGCCGGCGATTCCCCGGTGAGCCGCCGCACCTCCCGGGAGAAGTGGAATTCCGACGCGTGGCTGCTGCGGGCCATCGAGCCGACATCACCGTTGCCCGCATCGGTGACCGCGTCGAGGAGTTCACGCAGCCGATCGCGCCCCGAAGGTTCCGTCACGGAATCTGAGTATCGTCGCGAGCCGCTGCGGCCACCATGACGATTCCTGCTGTGCCGCACAAGGGCCGAACAGACGTGTGGCGGGAGCCCCCGACCGGGTCCCGCCACAGTGATCATGAACCTACCGCCCGACGCGTCCCACCGCTCTCGTTTCGATCCGGGACTTTTCCGAGCACCACCTGCGTTCAGTGTGCTATACCCAGCAGGGATCAACCGAGGAGCCGACATGACCACCACCGAACACATCACCGCTCTCGTGACCGGCGCGAACCGCGGCCTCGGCCGCCGGTTCGCCGAGCAGCTCCTCGATCGCGGGGCCACCGTGTACGCCGCGGCCCGTAACCCGGAGAGCATCGACCTGCCCGGGGCGATCCCGCTGCAGCTCGACATCACCGACCCCGACTCGGTGCGCCGCGCCGCCGAGACCGCGAGCGACGTCAACGTCGTCATCAACAACGCCGGCGTCTCCACCCGCGCAGGCCTGCTCGACGGCTCGATCGACGACATCCGGCTGGAGATGGAGACCCATTACTTCGGCACCCTGGCCGTGATCCGGGCGTTCGTGCCCGTCATTGAAAGCAACATCGCCGGACACGGAGGCGGCGGGCGCATCCTCAACGTGCTCTCGGTGCTGTCGTGGGCGCACCCGCCGACCAGCGGTGCGTACTCAGCGGCCAAGGCCGCCGGCTGGGCGCTGACCGACGCGGTCCGCGCCGAGCTGGCGCCCCGTGGCATTCACGTCGCGGCACTGCACGTCGGCTACATGGACACCGACATGGTCAGCTACATCCCCGCAGACCAGAAGACCGATCCGGCCGTCGTCGCCCGGCTCGCCCTCGACGGCCTGTTCGCCGGGGACGACGAGATCCTCGGTGACGAATTGACGCGGACGGTGAAGAGCCACTTGTCGGCCGCCCCACAGTGACAGGATGGTCGGCACGGCGCCGGCCACGCCTTCGGTAGACTGGCCAAAACTAGAACACGTTCCAGTCACCGCTCCAGGGGGTTCCGTGAACTCGACCGACGTCACGCCGTCCGAAATCACCAAATGGGACCCCGTGCTGACCGAGCGGGTGATGGGACTGCTGCGCCCCTTCCTGAAGGGCTACCACCGCGCCGAGGTCCGCGGGCTCGACACATTTCCCGCGGGCGGGGCGCTGGTGGTGTCCAACCACTCGGGCGGGTTGTTCGCGATGGACGTCCCGGTGTTCGCGAGCGGTTTCTACGAGAAATTCGGTTTCGACCGCCCGGTCTACACGCTGAGCCACGACATGCTGATGGTCGGCCCCACCGGGGCGTTCTTCAAGAAGGCCGGCTTCATCCCGGCCAATCACCAGAACGCCGACGAGGCGCTGCGTTCCGGCGGCGTGGTGGTGGTGTTCCCCGGCGGTGACTACGACGTGTACCGGCCCACTCTGTCGGCCAACAAGATCGACTTCGGTGGACGCACCGGTTATGTGAAGGCCGCGCTCAACGCCGGGGTGCCGATCGTGCCGACAGTCGGCATAGGTGGCCAGGAGGCCCAGCTGTTCCTGTCCCGCGGCACCGACATCGCCAAGGCGCTCGGCCCCGTCGCGCGCGCGTTCCGCACGAAGATCCTGCCGATCTCGTTCGGCTTCCCGTTCGGCCTGTCGATGGTGGTGCCCCTCAACGTGCCACTGCCGGCCAAGATCACCATGCAGGCGCTGCCGCCGATCGACATCGTCGCGGAATTCGGCGAGAACCCCGACATCGACGAGGTCGATGCCCACGTCCGGCACGTGATGCAGCGCGCCCTCGACGAACTGGCCGCCCAGCGCCGGCTGCCGGTGATCGGCTGATGGGCCTCCTCGACCCGATCACCGGCACCGTCGGGATGGTGTCCACGATGGTCCGCGCGGGCATGATCGCCCCGATGCGGCCCGACAAATACCTGCGGATCGGTGCTGCCATGCAGCGCGAGAACATGGCCGTCACATCCGGATTCGCCGCCGCTGCCCAGCGCTGCGGTGACCGGGCCGGACTCATCGACGAAATCGGCGTGCTCACGTGGCGTCAGATCGACCAGCGCGCCGACGCGTTCGCCGCGGCACTGCAGGCGCTTCCCGGCGGCGCGCCCGACGTGATCGGCCTGATGGCCCGCAATCACCGCGGATTCGTCGAGACGATGATCGCGGCCAACCGCATCGGCGCCGACGTACTGCTGCTCAACACATCGTTCGCCGGCCCGGCGCTGGCCGAGGTGGTGACGCGCGAAAGCGAAGGCCGCTCAGCGGTTCTCGTGTACGACGAGGAGTTCACCGAGACGGTGGACCGCGCGCTCGCCGACAACCCGGAAACGCCCCGGATCGTCGCGTGGACCGACACCGACGGCCACGACCAGACCGTGGAATCGATGATCGAGGCCCACGCCGGCCGGCAACCCCAGCGGGCCTCCACGAAGGGCCGCACCATCCTGCTCACCTCGGGTACCACCGGAACTCCCAAGGGCGCCAGCCATTCCGGGGGCGACCCCAGCGTGCTCAAGTCGATCCTGGACCGCACTCCCTGGCGGGCCGAACAGCCCGTCGTCGTCGTCGCGCCGATGTTCCACGCCTGGGGTTTCTCCCAGCTGGTGTTCGCGGCGACGATGGCGTGCACGATCATCACCCGCCGCAAGTTCGACCCGGAGGCGACGCTGGACCTGGTCGACCGGCACCGCGCCACCGGATTGTGTGTGGTGCCGGTGATGTTCGACCGGATCATGGAATTGCCCGACGAGGTCCTCGACCGCTACAGCGGACGGTCCCTGCGGTTCGCCGCGGCGTCGGGGTCCCGGATGAGACCCGACGTCGTCATCGCGTTCATGGACCGGTTCGGCGACGTCATCTACAACAACTACAACGCCACCGAGGCGGGCATGATCGCGACGGCCACCCCCTGCGACCTGCGTGCCGCGCCGGACACGGCGGGCCGGCCGGCCGAGGGCACCGAGATCCGCATTCTGGACGCCGATTTTCGTGAGCTGCCCGCCGGTGAGACCGGCGCGATCTACGTGCGCAACTCCACACAGTTCGACGGCTACACCTCCGGTGCCACCAAGGACTTCCACGAGGGCTTCATGTGCTCCGGCGACGTCGGCTACCTCGACGAGGCGGGCCGGCTGTTCGTGGTGGGCCGCGACGACGAGATGATCGTCTCCGGCGGAGAGAACGTCTACCCGATCGAAGTGGAGAAGACGCTGACGCTGCACCCCGACGTGGCCGAGGCCGCGGTTCTCGGTGCCGACGACGAGAAGTTCGGGCAGCGCCTGGTGGCGTTCGTGGTGCTGCGACCGGGCACCGATGCCACCCCCGACACGCTGAAGCAGCACGTGCGCGACAACCTGGCCAATTACAAAGTGCCGCGCCAGATCACGGTTCTGGACGAACTCCCCCGCAGCATCACCGGCAAGATCTCCCGCAAGGATCTGCAGAACCGCATCGAACATGCCTGAGCCGCGGCCGCTCCTGCGGGCAGTTGCCGAATTGTTGAACGCGGCCAACGGTGTTCGGCCGCTGGCCCGCGAGGGCTACCTGACCATCGGGGTCTTCGCGTTCGGCTGGCCCACCTCCGAGATGTCGGCGCTCTACATGCTCGGTTCGATGGCCGACGCGGTACGCCGCGGCCTGCGGGGTGACTTCCGCGGCACCCGTGGCCGCATCGCGTTCCTGCTCACCGCCGTCGCCTGGGTCCTGCTGTGGCTCATCCAGCGTCGCAACATGGCCTCGCAACCGCACTTCGAGGACCCGCTGCGGGATGCGCTCGGCGACGACTACCAGGCCATCGCCGACAAGGCGAAGGCCCGTCGGCGCCGCATGATCGGCATCCCGCCCAATGACTTCGTGCGCCGCCGCTATGTGGAGAAGGCCGCCACCGTGCAGTACGGACCGCACGGTGGGGCCAACCGGGCCGACATCTGGCGGCGGTCGGACCTGCCGCGCGATGGCAAAGCGCCTGTGCTGCTGCAAGTTCCCGGGGGGGCGTGGTCGATCGGGATGCGTCGCCCGCAGGCCTATCCGATGCTGTCCCATCTGGCGGACCACGGCTGGGTGTGCGTGTCGATCGACTACCGGGTGAGCCCCCGCAACACCTGGCCCGACCACATCGTCGACGTCAAGCGCGCGCTGGCGTGGATCAAGGAGAACATCGCCGACTACGGGGGCGATCAGGACTTCGTCGCGATCTCCGGCGGCTCGGCCGGGGGCCACCTGTCTGCGCTCGCCGCACTGACAGCCGATGATCCGACGTGGCAGCCCGGCTTCGAGGACGTCGACACGTCCGTGGTGGCCGCCGTGCCGATCTACGGGCGCTACGACTGGGTGTCCGCTGAGGGCAGCGGCCGCAAGGAGTTCATCGGCTTCCTGCAGAAGTTCGTGGTGAAGCGGCCGTTCCGCACCGACCGGCCCGTCTACCGCGATGCGTCGCCGATCCTGCGGCTGCGCGCCGACGCACCACCGTTCTTCGTGCTGCACGGGCAGGACGATTCGATCATCCCCGTCGGGGAGGGCCGGGAGTTCGCGAAGGCGCTGCGCGAGGTGTCCACCTCTCCGGTCGTCTACGCCGAGATCCCGCACGCTCAGCACGCGTTCGACTTCTACTACGGATCGCCGCGCGCGCACTACACGGCCCAGGCGGTCGAAGAGTTCCTGTCCTGGGTGCAGGCCACCCGCGCGAAAGGCTGACCGCTACCCGGCAGGCTACGGCGCCAACGCGGTGTCGACCTCGGTGAGCTGCTCGGAAAGCCCTGCTGCGCGCCGGATCTCGACGAGCGAGCTGACCATCGCATCGGTCAGCTCGTGGGGGTCTTTCAACGTCTTCCCGTCGGCCAGCACCGAGATGTTGAGCTGGTCGACATAGCTCCACACCGTGATGTTCAGGCCGCTGCCCGCGGTGAGCGGCCCCACCGAGTACAGCCCCGTCACCAGAGCCCCGCCGACCTTGGCGCGCTCCCGCGGCCCCGGCACATTGGAGATCGGCAGGTTCATCACCTTGTTCTGGCCGTCTTTGGCCGAGAGCCACCGGAACATCGCCTCGGCGGGCGCCGGCGGGAAGTAGGCCGACCACTGGCTGACCAGCTCGGGCCCGAGCAGCGTGTTGCTCTCCTTGCCGGCGACCGCGGAATCGTGCGCGGCGCGTACCCGCTCCAGCGGGTCTTCGATCTCGACGGGCAGACTCACCAGCACGCCGGTGAAATAGTTGCCCGAGATCCGATCCGGTGAGAAGTCGAAGCTCACCGGCACCGACGCCAGCAGCGGATGGTCCGCATGACCGTCGTAGCGCAGCAACAACTCTCGCAGCGCCCCCGCCGACATCGACAGCACCATGTCGTTGATGGTCACCCCGAGGTGCTTGGCGGTCTCCTTGACGTCGGCCAGAGCCACGGTGGCCGTTGCGAACCGGCGCGTCGCATCGAGCATGTGGTTCATGAACGTCGGCGGCGGCGTGAACGGCCGGGTCAACTCGGGCGACAGCTTGTGCTGGCTCGCGCGGACCCGGCGCATCCCGTCGGCGGTGTAGCGCATCACCGACGGGAACCGCCGGATCTGGCGGACATGGTCGGCGAACGCCGAGCGCACCAGTTCACCGCGCGTGGGCGCGGGATCGGTGGCATAGGAGTCGCGATCGACCTGCGGTCCCTCCTGCAGATCCATGCCGCGCGCCAACAGATTCGCCGACGCCACCCCGTCGGCCAGCGCGTGATGGATCTTGCCCAGGACCGCGATCCGGCCGCCCGCCAAGCCCTCGATCAGATACATCTCCCACAGCGGCCGGCTGCGGTCCAGCGGGGTGCTCGCGAGCTTGCCCACCATCTCGTCGAGCTGCCGGCGGCCGCCGGGGGCGTCGACGCGGCAGGACCGCACGTGGTAGTCGAGGTCGACTTCGGCGTTCTCCCGCCACATCGGATGGTGGAACTTGAACGGGATGTCGATCAGCTCATAGCGGAACGGTTCGAGCTTGTAGAGGCGGCCGTGGATGACGGTGCGCAGTTCCTCGACACCGAACTTCGCTCCGCCGAGGTCGGCGAGATCGATGATCGCCAGCTTCAGCGTGTGCATGTGGACGTTGGGCGTCTCGCTGTACAGAAGAACAGCGTCCCACCCGCGAAGTCTCTTCACAGTCCCGACACCTCTCCTCGGAGGTGTCTATATAACCTCTTTGGCTCCGATGAGGCTGCGATTTCGATGGATGTGGTTGAGGAACAAGCCAATTGCCGTTGCAGCCGCGCCAGTGCGAGCACCGTCGGTCATGTCGAATCCGTGTCCCGCGCCGGGCAGCTCCACATAGCTGACCACCGACCGCGACACCTCCTTGAGCCGGTCGACGAAGCTGCGGGCCTGCGCGACGGGAATGACGCTGTCCCCGGTGCCGTGCATGACCAGGAACGGCGGCGCCTCGGCATGCACGCGGGCGATGGGCGAGGCGTTGCGGAAGATGTCGGGGTGCTTGGCCATCGACCGGCGCACCACCACACGCTCGAGGAAGTCGACGAATCGGACCCGCTCGACGGTGGACTTGTCCTCCCAGTCGTAGCGGCCGTAGATGCCCACCACCGCGTCGACCGAGGTGTCCGACCCCTCCGGCAGCTCGCACTGCATCTCGGGATCGTTGGCCGTCAGCCCGGCCAGCGCGGCGAGGTGCCCGCCCGCCGAGGCGCCGGCGATGGCCACGAAGTCGCGGTCGCCGCCGAATTTGTCGACGTTGGCCCGCGCCCACGCGATCGCCGTCTTCACGTCGACCAGGTGGGCAGGCCACGGATTGTGCGGCGCGACGCGGTAGTCGATGGACAGGCAGACCCAGCCCTTCTCGGCCAGGTGGGACATCAGCGCGTAGCCCTGCAGCATCCGGCTGCCGTGCACCCACGCCCCGCCGGGGACGAACAGCAGCACCGGAGCCGGTTGCGCCGGCAGATCGTCACGGCGCCACACGTCGAGCAGCTGGGTCGGGCGCGGGCCGTACCGCACCGAGGTCCGGTGCACGTTGCGCCGGTGCTCGCGCATCTTCCACACCGGCGGGGTGCGCTCGGCGGCCGGCCACTCGCAGTCGAGGTCCTTGGCCGACACCACACCGCGCAGCGCCGCCTGGGTCACTTCGTTGGTGCAGTCTCGCTCGCGCTGCTTGAGCTCGGCGTCATTAGGGGTGAAGAGGCTTTTCACCGTGGCGTTCAGGAAGTCGGGAGCGTGCCGGGCACCCCAGATGCCCGCGGCGGTCATCGCGCCGAGCGGTTCGAGGTGCTTCCCGATCACCGGCAGTGAGGCACTGGCGAGACTTGCGGCCATCAGGTAATCACCGGGCCCCGCCTTCATCAACCACTGCAAACGCGTGGTCAGAGTGGGCCCGGGATACCGGATATCCGGCCGTGCGGTCATGGCGGCTACCGTACCCCCACCATCGATGCTCAAACAGACAATCGGCGCAGGGTTGTCTACTGTTTTTCAGCTGTGGTGCTCCTGTGACATGGTCTCGACCGAATGCGCAGGTCAGAGGCGGTCCAGCCGAAGCCGCCAGCGCACTGCGCATACTGAACCGATGGCCCGCACGAAGCCCGTCGTCGATTTTCACCCTGAGCTGCGCCGTAGCGCCCGTCTGCTGCCGAAACAGATGATCACACCGGTCACGCTGCCGTTCGTGCGCGCGGCGTCGCGGCTGATGTGGCGCACTCCGCCGTCGGATGTCGAGGTAATCACGCTGGGCTCCGGCGTGTCGGTACGTCTGCACCGGCCGGCCGGTGCGTCTTCCACCGGCCCGGCGCTGCTGTGGATTCACGGCGGCGGGTACGTGATCGGTGATGCCGCCCAGGACGACGTGCTGTGCCGCCGCTTCGCCGAGAAGCTCGGCGCCACGGTTGCCGCGGTGAATTACCGCCTGGCTCCGGAACATCCGTATCCGACACCGCTGGAGGACTGCTACGCGGCGCTGACGTGGCTGGCCGGGTTGCCGTCCGTCGACCCGGACCGAGTCGCGATCGGCGGCGCCAGCGCGGGTGGCGGCTTGGCAGCGGCGCTGGCTCTTCTCGCCCGCGATCGCAACGAGATACCGCTCGTGGCACAGATTCTGGTGTACCCGATGCTCGATGACCGCACGGTCGGGCGCGCCGATCTCGACAACCCGGGCCATCGACTCTGGAACCAGACGAGCAACCGCTACGGCTGGCAGGCCTATCTGCGCGATGCCGATCCCGACGTGGCCGTTCCGGCCCGTCGCACCGATCTCGCCGGGCTGCCTCCGGCGTGGATCGGGGTCGGCACGCTCGACCTGTTCCACGACGAGGATCTGGCCTACGCGCAGCGGTTACAGGACGCCGGCGTGCCGTGTGAGGTGACGGTGGTGCCGGGCGCGTTCCACGGATTCGACGGCATCGCACCCAAAGCCGAAGTTTCTCAGCAGTTTTTCGCCAGCCAGTGCGATCTGCTGCGGGGCAGATACGCGGTTCCGTCCGCCTGAGACTCAGCGCTCGAACACCAGTCGGCCTCCCACCACTGTCGCGGCCACCATCTGCGCGTCGAGGTCAGCCAGGGCCTGCCGCGGGGGCACCGACAGCAGGCACAGGTCGCCGGGCGCGCCTGCCTCGACACGGCGCGGGGTCTCCGGACGCCGCGGTCCGCCGGTGAACATCGTCAGAGCCTCTGCGGGGTGCACCTTTTCGTCGACGCCCAGGACTGCTCCCGAGGACGTTCGCCTGGTCACGGCGGCGCGCATCGCGGCCCAGGGATCCGCCCGCCCGAACGGGGCGTCAGTGGACAGGGCGACCGGCACGCCCGCGGCGCGCAGGGAAGCCACCCGCCATAGTTCGTGATGCTCGGCAGCTGAAATGTCGTGCAGGTAGCGGTCACCGCGTTCGGCGACGAAGTTCGGCTGCGTGACGACGGTGACGCCGCTCGCGACCAGGTCGCGCAGCGTGCCGTCCGGTACGACGGCCGCGTGCTCGATGCGGTCGCCGGGGTGGCGGCCTGCGGCGGCGAGAGCGGCGAGCGCGACCACCAATTGGGCGGCGGTGACACAGTGCAGCGCGACGGGAATGCCGGCGGCATGGCGTTCGCCGATCCACGCCGTCACACCCTCGACGTCGAGGTCGTCGTCGTGCAGGATGCGCTTGCCCGGGGCCAGGCAGTGCACCCGCTGCGCCAGCTCGCCGCGATGGTGTGCCGCGGTGAGCGCCTCGATGTCCCCGGGGTTCAGGTCGGGGGTGGCGTCGGTGACGCCGGTGACGCCGGCAGAGCTGAGGTGGGCGCTGACGTCGCCCAGCCCGATGTCGCTGCGGGCCAACGCCGCCGACCATCGGGTGTCGTTGCTCCGTAGCCTGCCGTCGGGATGGTCACGCAGACCGACGGCGGCGAGTCCGGCGGAGTTGAGCGTCCACAGGACCCCGCTGCGGTCTTGGATGCGCAGCGGGACCGAAGGGGAGATTCGGTCGAGCACGTCGCGATCGAGGCGGCCCGCGACGGATTCGTGGTAACCGACCGCTCGGATCCAACCGTCCTGACCGGCCACTGCGCTTCGAAGTGTCTGCGTCAGCTGTGCCGGGCCGTCGGCAGCATCGGGTCCGACGTGCACGGATCGGAGGGCGGCCGCAGCGGATCGCAGGTGCAGGTGGTGATCGTGCAAACCTGGGATGACCGTGCCTCCGTCGGCATTCCAGACCGTTTCACCGGGCCGTGGGGGCAGGTGCGGGGCCGTCTCCTCGATGCGAGCGTTCACGCGGAGGTCGGTGACGGCGCCGTCGAGCAGGGCGGCCCTGCGGATCAGCACGTCCGCGCCTCGCGCCTGGCCACGATGTGCTCGACGAGCTCGTTGTCCGCACCCAGTGACGCGGCCGGACCGGTCGTGAGAACCGTTGCACAGCAGGGTATTTCGTCGGTGAGTGACAGTTGCGCGTAGCGTGCCGCCACCGCCGCCATCGCCACGGCGATCACCTCTCCCCCGCCCCGCGCGAGCGATTCGAGCACGGCGCGGGTGGCGTCGAGCCCGGTCAGCGGATCGGCGATCGCATCCCCGCAGAACATGGGCGCCGTGTCGGTACCGCCGACCAGTCCGCCGGAGACGGCCGCGTCATCGCCGAAGGCCACCCAGTGCGCCCGTTCCCCCATGGTTCCGTGGCCGGTGATCTGCACCCATACGCGGCCGTCCCGGGCTGGGACATCGTCGGGGCCCAGGCCGCGGCGGTGCAGCGCCGCCGGACGCGACGACTCCAGCACCACGTCGGCGACGCTCAGTAATCGGAGCACCGCGTCCCGGTGCTCGAAATCGGCCAGGTACGAGAGCTTTTCGCCGTTCATCCAGTCGAAGAACTCCGGCGATCCGCTGCGGGTGCCGTCCGGGCGTCGCCGGCTCTCCACCTTCACGACCGTGGCGCCGGCGCGCGCGAGTAGGCGACCGCACAGCGGACCAGCCCACATCGAGGTCAGGTCGGCGACCAGAAGGTCGCGCAGCGGACGCGGCGACGCTCGGTGCCCGCTGCGCCGAACCACAGGTGCTGACGGGGCTGTCTCATCCAGCACCCCCACAGGCAACCCCAACAGGCGCGCGCGTTCGGCGAACCGGTTCACACCGAGCTCACTCGCGCACTGTCGAACGGCTGACCACACGTCGCCGTCGCTCAGCTCGCCCTCGATGAGCGCGGGCACCGCATCCACGTCATCGGGTCGCGCCAAGGTCAGCGCGCACCACCCGTCGGGCGCGCCCAGAAGTTGCGTCGCACCGCCCGCCGACACCGAGCCAGCTGGGACCGTGCCGAGAAGTGCGGCGCGGCCGCCAAGCAGCTCCGCGGCGTCGAGATCCACCCCGGTCATCCCGGTCACGGCACGCGTCGTCTCGCCCGCCGCGGCCAGCACGGCCGCAGGAATCGTCAGGGGCGGCAGGGACGACACCGCACCATTGTGCGACGTCTACAGCACGAGACCGGTGAACACCCAGTCGAGAGCAGCCCGATCGTCACCGTCGACGCCCGCTGTGTAGACGATGGAGCGCAGTCGCACCGTCACACCCCGGCCGTCCGTGCGCGGTTCGGCAGCCTCGATCGTGAGATCGCTGTAGAGGGTGTCACCCTCGTGCACCGGTGCCGTGTGCTGGCAGGACTCCCACCCGGACACAGCGACCAGATTGGGCAGCAGGCGGGTGGCCTGCGCCAGCGCCAGGCCGATCGTGTGACCGCCGTACACGAGACGCCTGCCGGATACCCGCGAATCATGATGTGTGGCAGCAATGTTCAGAGTGAGACGAGCCAGTTCCGGGGCACTGGTGACGACGTCGGCGGTGCTCCGCAGCACCGTGCCGGCGACCGGTACAACTCCCGAACCGGCCACCCGCGCCCGAAAGGTGTCCACGTCCCAGTCGGCGACGGGATCGGGGGGCGAACCGGCGACCGCGCCGATCGCGTCCATGTCGTCGTGGTGGCCGGTGTCGACCGTGTCGGCGCTGCACGGCAGCATCGCGCAGCGGTGGAAATCGAGCACGAGGCGTCCGGCGCCGTCCGTCGTCGTCATCCGCAACGCGGCCAGACCGGTCGCGGTGCGTCCTGGCCTGTTCGAATTCTGCTTCAACCCGACCACCTCGGTCCGAGTGTGCAGCGTGTCGCCGATGAGCGGGAAGCGGTGAAACACCAGGCCCCGGTAGAACAGGTTGGCCATGACACGCTGCGTGACGAGCGTGGACTGGCCGATCGCGACATCCCAGACCAGCGCGGGGTGGGCGAGCGCGCCACCGGTCACGGCGGCGGAGAGCTCCGCGTCGAGGGGCAGACGCATCCGGTCGCCGAGGATCGCCTGGTGCGTCGCCGCCGCACCCGACGTCAGCGTCATCGACGGTGCGGTGTCGAACACCTCGCCCACACGCAGGTCGTCGAAGAACGGTCCCTCCAGCATTTGGCCGGACAAATTCACAGCCTGCATGCTGGCACTTGACGTTTCCGTGTGTCAACATCGGGCCTATGGCCGTACATATGCTGACCGAAGACGAGGTCATGCTGGTCGAGACCGTGCGGACGTTCATCGATCGTGAGGTGCGCCCGTCGGTGCGCGAGGTCGAGCACGCCAACACCTACCCCGAGGCGTGGATCGAGCAGATGAAGCAGATCGGGATCTACGGCTTGGCCGTGCCCGAGGAGTATGGCGGCACCCCGGTCAGCACCCGTTGCTACGTGCTGGTCACCCAAGAACTGGCCCGCGGCTGGATGAGCCTGGCCGGCGCGATGGGCGGGCACACCGTGGTCGCCAAACTGCTCGCCCTGTTCGGCACCGAGGAGCAGAAGCAGACGTACCTACCCGCCATGGCCACCGGCGAGCTACGCGCCACCATGGCCCTGACCGAACCCGGCGGCGGCTCCGACCTGCAGAACATGACCACCCTCGCCCGCCCCGACGGCGACGACCTCGTGATCACCGGCGCCAAGACGTGGATCTCCAACGCGCGGCGCTCCGGGCTGATCGCGCTGCTGTGCAAAACCGATCCCACCGCCGCACCCAAACACCGAGGGATCTCCATCGTGCTCGTCGAGAACCCCACCCCCGGCCTCACCGTCTCCCGCGACCTACCCAAACTCGGCTACAAGGGCGTCGAATCCTGCGAACTGTCCTTCGATGACGCCCGCGTCCCCGCCACCGCGATCCTCAGCGGCACGCCTGGTCAAGGGTTTGCTCAGATGATGAAAGGCCTGGAGACCGGCCGCATCCAAGTCGCCGCGCGCGCCCTCGGCGTGGCCACCGCCGCTCTCGACGATGCCCTGGCCTACGCCCAGGATCGCGTGAGCTTCGGCCAACCCATCTGGAAGCACCAAGCCGTCGGCCACTACCTCGCCGACATGGCCACCTCCCTGACTGCCGCCCGCCAGCTCACTCTGCACGCCGCCGACTGCTACGACAGCGGCGGGCGCGCCGACATGGAAGCCGGGATGGCCAAACTGTTCGCCTCCGAAGCCGCCATGACCATCACCCTCAACGCCGTGCGCATCCACGGCGGCTACGGCTACTCGACCGAATACGACGTCGAACGCTACTTCCGCGACGCCCCCCTCATGATCGTCGGCGAAGGCACCAACGAGATCCAACGCAACGTCATCGCCACCCAACTCATCACCCGCGGCGGCATCTAGATGAAGACCGCGCCCGCCTACCAGGTGCTGCGCGAACAGCTGCGCGACGAGATCCGCGGCGGCCGCTACGCAGACGGCGCCCGATTGCCGACGGAGTCCGAACTGTCGGAGCGCCATGGCTTGTCACGCCAGACCGTGCGGCGCGCCTTCCAGGATCTGGTCGCCGAGGGGCTGGTCTACCGAGTGCCCGGGCGGGGCAGTTACGCCGGCGGGCAGAGCCGCCGCTACTTACGCCGGCTCGGTTCGATCGACGACTTGATGAGCTTGTCCGACGACACGACGATGGAGGTTCTCGATGGTCTGCGCCGGCGGGTCGACATAGATGCCGCCAGCCGCCTCCGTCTCGACCGCGACATCGTGCACACCGTCGTCTTCCGTCGGATACACGACGGAATCCCGTTCGGCCACACCGTCGTTCACCTTCCGCCCGACGTGGCGGCGATGGTCACCGATTCCGCGGATCTGCGTACCAGAGCGCAGAGCCGACACACGGTGATCGGGCTGCTCGAGCCGCACCTGGGCAGCCCGATCGCCGAGGCCGCTCAGTCGATCACCGTGGGCGCCGCCGATGCCGGTATCGCGGCCGCCATCGGATGCGCGCAGGGGCATCCGATGCTGCGGGCGGACCGGCTCTACCGCGACACCGACGGACGTGCCGTCGAACTGGCGGTCAGCCATTTCCTGCCCGAGCAGTACACCTATCGGATCACCCTGCATCGTTCCGGATAGCTGGCAGGGTGTAGCGCACCCTGGTTGCGCGCATCGCCGCCGGTGAAGCTCGTGTCATGAGCGATTCGAAGATCATCATCGTCACCGGAGCCAGCAGTGGAATCGGCGAGGCCGTCGCCGAACGGCTCGCCGCAGAAGGACATCACGTCGTTGCCGGCGCGCGGCGGGCCGACCGGCTCGACGCGCTCGCCGAGCGCATCACGGCGCGGGGCGGCAGCATCGAGGTCCGCACACTCGACGTCACCGACCGGGCCGCAGTGAGCGCATTCGTCGACGCGACCGTCGCCGCGCACGGCCGCCTCGACGTGATCGTCAACAACGCCGGGGTGATGCCGCTGTCGCGCCTGGACGCGCTGCTGGTCGACCAGTGGGACACCATGATCGACGTGAACGTGCGGGGTCTGCTCAACGGAATCGCCGCGGCCCTGCCGCACTTCCAGCGGCAGGGCGGCGGCCACTTCGTCACCGTCGCCTCGATCGGAGCGCACGAGGTGGTGCCCACCGCGGCCGTCTACTGCGCCACCAAGTACGCGGCGTGGGCCATCACCGAGGGATTGCGACTCGAGGTCGACCCGTCGATCAGGGTGACGACGGTGTCCCCCGGTGTCGTCGAGTCCGAGCTGGCCGACACCATCACCGATTCCACCGCGGCCGCGGCCATGCAGGACTACCGCGCGGCCGCGATCCCGCCGGACTCGATCGCCCGCGGGATCGCCTATGCCATCGGTGAACCGGCGGAGGTGGACGTCAACGAACTGATCATCCGGCCGGCACGTCAGCGCTGATCTCGTCGACGAGCCCCCACCCCAGCGCGGTCTCGGCGTCGAGCGTGCGGCCGGACAGGACGAGATAGGCGGTCCGCCAGCGGCCGATGCGGCGGGTGACGCTCACCGTCCCACCGGCGCCGGGCAGCAGGCCCAGCGCCAGTTCGGGCAGCCCCAGCACCGCGTCGGGATGGCACACCACCCGGCCGCAGAACGCGGCCATCTCGAGACCGCTGCCCTGCACGTGCCCGTGCACCTCGGCCCGGCACGCGGGTCCCAGCCGGGCGGTGAGCTCCGCCAGTGCCAGGGCCGGGCTGTACCGGGTGCGGGCCAGATGTGCGCTGGCCGGATCGGCGAGGGTACCGAACTCGGCGAGATCACCGCCGCTGCAGAACGACGGGCCGTTGCCCGCCAGCACGAGCTCGTCGATCGACGGGTCGAGCAGGGCGACATCGAGTGCGTCCAGCAGGGCCGCCCGGGCGGCGGTGGAGAACGCGTTGTGCCGGGCGGGGCGATTGAACCTGACCGTCAACCGGTCGTCGTCACGATGCGCGACAACCGGTTCGGGCGTCGCCGGGACGGTGGCCGGGCCCCGTTCGGCCAGCCAGCGCCGGAACTCCTCGCCCGCCTGCAGCGTCGAGTACGCCAGGGATTCGGTGATGACGCCGGCGAACGCCGGCCCCGACGGATCGAGCGCGCGCAGCACGTCGTCGCACACCGCCGCGGCCTGCGGCCACCGCGCGACCCGGTCGGCTATCTCGGCGCACGTGGCGTCGACATCGGCGACGGAGACCAGCCGGCGGTCGTCGCTGAGCTCGCCGGTCAGCGAGAACGTCGCGTCCTGCGCTGACTCCGCCTCGACGAGCGCACCGTCGGCGATCCGGACATGCCTCACCCGTACTTCTTTATCAGCTCCTGCTTGAACAGCTTGCCGGTATCGGTGCGCGGCAGCTGCGCCTCGAACGACAGGGACCGTGGACACTTGTAGTGCGCCAGCCGGTCCCGCAGCCAGGCGATCAGCTCGTCGGCGAAGTCGTCGGTGGCGTCGGCGGGGTCGACCGTCTGCACGACCGCCTTCACCTTCTGGCCCATCTCCTCGTCGGGAATCCCGAACACCGCGGCATCCATCACCTTCGGATGGGTGACGAGCAGGTTCTCGGCTTCCTGCGGATAGATGTTCACGCCACCGGAGATGATCATGTGATGCCGGCGATCGGTCAGGTAGAGGAATCCCTCGTCGTCGAGATATCCGATGTCGCCCACCGTTTTCCAGCCGCGGGAGTCGCGAGAGCTCTGGGTCTTCTCGGGATCGTTGAGGTATTCGAAGTCGTTGCCGCCCTCGAAGTAGATCTCGCCGGGCTGACCGGGCGGCAGCTCTTTGCCGTCCTCGTCGAGGATGTGCACCGCGCCGGCCATCGGCTTACCGACCGACCCGGGGTGGGTCAACCAGTCCTCGGCGAAGATCAGCGTCGAGCCGTGCGCCTCCGAGGACGCGTAGTACTCGTCGACGATGGGGCCCCACCAGTCGATCATCTGCTTCTTGATGTCGACGGGACACGGTGCGGCGGCGTGCATCACCCGCTGCAGGCTGGACACGTCGTACTTGCTCCGGACGTCCTCGGGAAGCTTGAGCATCCGCGTGAACATGACCGGGACGAACTGCCCGTGCGTGACCTTGTGCGTTTCGATCGCGTCCAGAGCGCCCTCGGCGTCGAACTTCTCCATCACCACGGTGGTGATACCGCCGGCCTGGGTCTGCATCGACCACACCGACGGCGCGGTGTGATAGAGCGGCGCAGGGCTGAGGTAGACGGCGTCGGGGTGCATCCAGAAGCTCACCAGCGCGGCCATCAGTCCGGGCGCTTCGGCCGGCGGGACGTGCGGCAGCGCGCGTTTGATGCCCTTCGGGCGGCCGGTGGTGCCCGACGAGTACTGCAGGAGATCGCCCTCGATCTCGTCGTCGATCGGCGTATCAGGTTGTTCGGCAACGCATTCCGGGTAGCTCTGCCAGCCGTCGAGGGACCCGTCGGCGATGAGGCGCACAGACGGCAGACCCTTCGGCAGCTCCGCCTCGAGACCCGCGAGAGTGTCAGCGAGCGCGGCGGAGCCGACGATCGCCTTGGCCGCGCTGTTGTCGATGATGTAAGCCGCCTCGGCGGCGGTCAGGTGGGTGTTGATGGGCACGTAGTACAGCCCGGCGCGGCGCGCGGCCCACATCACCGCGTGCATGTGCTGGCTGTTCTCCATCAGGATCGCGACGGCGTCGCCCTCGACCAGACCGGCATCGCGGAACAGATGCGCCAACCGGTTGGCCCGGGCCTCGAGTTCGCCGAACGTCACCACCGTGCCGGACGGATACATGATGATCGCGGGCTTGTCGGGCGTGGCAACAGCGGTGTCGCGGATCTGCATGACCAGAGGATACGACGACGCACTTGACACGTGTCAAGCAGACTCGGAGCGTGCTTTCACCAGCCCGCGAGGGCGCGCAGAATTCCGTCCGCGAAGAACTACTCGGCTTCGGCGAGACGCGTCTTCAGCGCGTCGAATTCGTCCTTGATGCCCGTGGGCAGCTTCTCGCCGACGAACTCGAACCATTCCTCGATCAGCGGCAGCTCTTTGCGCCACTCCTCCGGCTCGACCTTCAGCGCCTCGTCGACGTCGGCGGCCGACACGTCCAGGCCGTCCAGGTCGAGGTCGGCCGCTGTGGGAACGATGCCGATCGGGGTGCTCTTGCCGTCGGCCTGGTGCTCGATGCGCTCGATCGCCCACTTGAGCACGCGGCTGTTCTCCCCGAAACCCGGCCACAGGAAGCGGCCGTCCTCGCCGCGGCGGAACCAGTTGACGAAGAAGACCTTCGGAAGCTTCGACTCGTCGGCTTCCTTGCCGATGTTGATCCAGTGCTGGAAGTAGTCGCCGACGTTGTAGCCGAGGAACGGCAGCATGGCCATCGGATCCCGGCGGACGGTACCGACCTTGCCCTCGGCGGCAGCGGTCTGCTCGGAGCCCAGCGTCGCGCCGATGAACACGCCGTGCTGCCAGTTGCGGGCCTCGGTGATCAGCGGGACCGTGGTCTTGCGGCGGCCCCCGAAGAGAATGGCCGAGATCGGCACGCCCTGCGGATCGTCCCACTCGGGAGCCAGCGTCGGGCACTGCGAGATCGGGGTGCAGTACCGCGAATTCGGATGCGCCGCTTTGGTTTCGGTCTCACGAAGGATGTAGTCGTTGCCCTTCCAGTCGATCAGGTGATCGGGCTCGCCCTCCAGGCCTTCCCACCACACATCACCGTCGTCGGTCTTGGCGACGTTGGTGAACACGGTGTTGCCCGCCGCGATCGTCTTCATCGCGTTCGGGTTCGAGTCCCAGTTGGTGCCGGGCGCGACACCGAAGAAGCCGAACTCGGGGTTGGTGGCGTAGAGCCGGCCGTCCTTGCCGAAGCGCATCCACGCGATGTCGTCACCCACGGTCTCGGCGCGCCAGCCCGGGATCGTGGGCTGCAGCATCGCGAGGTTGGTCTTACCGCACGCCGACGGGAACGCCGCAGCGATGTAGTAGGCCTTGTTCTCCGGGGAGATCAGCTTGAGGATCAGCATGTGCTCGGCCAGCCAGCCCTCGTCGTGCGCCATTGCCGAGGCGATGCGCAGCGAGTAGCACTTCTTGCCCAGCAGCGCGTTGCCGCCGTAGCCCGAGCCGTAGCTCCAGATCTCGCGGGTCTCCGGGAAGTGGGTGATGTACTTCGTGTCGTTGCAGGGCCATGGCACGTCCTGCTGGCCGGGCTCCAGCGGCGCACCGATCGAGTGCAGCGCCTTGACGAAGAAGCCGTCCTCACCCATCTTCTCCAGCGCCGCTGAACCCATCCGGGTCATCGTGCGCATCGACACGACCACGTATTCACTGTCGGTGATCTCCACGCCGAGCTTCGGGTCCTCGGCGTCGATCGGGCCCATGCAGAACGGCACCACCCACATGGTGCGGCCGCGCATGCTGCCGCGGTACAGACCGGTCATCAGCTCCCGCATCTCGGCGGGGTCCATCCAGTTGTTGGTCGGTCCCGCGTCGATCTCCCGCTCGCTGCAGATGAAGGTGCGCGACTCCACACGCGCGACATCCGACGGGTCCGACAGCGCCAGGTAGGAGTTCGGCTTCTTCTGCTGGTTCAGCTTCTGGAAGGTGCCCGCCTCGACGAGCTGGTCGCACAGTCGCTGGTACTCCTCTTCGGAGCCGTCGGCCCACGCGACACGATCGGGCTGCGTCAGCTCGGCGATCTCCCGAACCCAAGCCAGAAGTGCCTCGTGCTTGGTGGGTGCGGAATCCAGTCCCGGAATGGTCGCTGCGGTCATTGGCGTGTCGTCTCCTGCACTGTTCCTGCGCGTTGGCTGGTGAACCCCGATAAAGCCCCGGGAGGGACGTGTGCCGCCGGTGCGGACCCCGATCGGGGTCTTGACAGGCAGCCGCCCACCCTCCTGACCTTCGAGGTTAACGCGGGTGACATACCCGGGGAAATCCAGGATCATGTCCGATCACTCACAGGAACGATTCAGATGAGGTCCTGGTCGGGCCGGGAAGCCCAGCTACCGATCGGTAACCACGAAATCCGTCGTTTTCGGCTGCCGCCGCGACGCTGCGGTCGGCATGGACGGGGGCATCGCGGCGAGAATTCGGCCCGCCACCACATCCTCCAACTCGATGCGCACCGCTGCGACGACGTCGCTCGTCCAGCGTTCCCATCGGGCGCGGTCGGCCAGCAGCCCCCGGACCCGCACCACCCATGCGGTCAGCGCCAGACCGGCCACCCCTCCCGCCGCCCACGCCCACCCCGGACCAGTGGTCAGCGCCGCGGTCACCCGGGCCACCACCAACGCCACCCCGACGCCGAAGCCCGCGCCCAGCACGACCATCAGCTGGGTTTCCAACCGACGACCGGCCGTCAGCGGCGTCGTCAGACTCTGCGGGGGCGCGACGGGCGCATCTGCCGGGACCGCCACCTGCTCCTCTAGCTGCGCTTCGAGGTCGGCGCGGATCTGCTGACAACGAGTGCGAACCGTGTCCTCGACTTGCCTGGAACTGCGCATCGTCGACACCTCCGCGAGCAGTTCGGCCCGCGCGGCGAGGCAGCGATGCCGCGCCGCGGACATCAGCTCGAACCGCAGTTGGTGAAGCTGGTGACGCCGCCGTGCGTGCGCCGCCCGCTCGGCCTCCCGGGCCCGCGCGGTGGCGCGCGGGGCCAGCGACGGATCGGCCAGCTGCTGCGCGAGTGCGGTCGCCACGTCGTCGATCCGCGGCGCCCCCAGCCGCGGCGCCGCCGCGGCCGCCACCCAGGTTGCCGTGGGCAACCGCGCGGCGTTGAGGACAAGGACCTGCCGCCAGCAACGGTGGTCGTCGATCTTGTTCACGACGGCGACGACGGCGCCGGCGCGTGGGCCGGCCCGCGCGCACTCGTCCGGCGTCATCGGGGCGGTGGCCGACACCACCCAGACCACGGCGATCGGCAGCTGCCCGTGGACCAGCTCGGGAAGCTCGACGAACCGGCGGTCGGGCATCCGCTCGCGAAGGCGGTCGGCGACGCTGGTCACCCCGGCCCGCGAGGCACCGGCCACCAGCACCACCTCGACGTGAGCCGGCTCAGCCACCGCACGCCTCGAGCAGCCGCAGACTGCCCCGCGCGATGTCCGCGGCGCAGCGCCGGTGCAGCGCGTCGAGCGGGGCACGCGACAGGTGCTGGAATCGAAGGGCCCGGCGGCTGTGGGCGCCGATGTCGTCGCCGCGATCCACCGTCCCGCCTGACGCCTCGACCACGTCGACCGCCGCGGTCATGACGCCCAACACCACGTCGTCACCGTCGAGCAGCGCCGCCAGCTGCTCGTCGCCCCGCTCGACAGCGAGCGCACGCAGCCGGCGCACCGCGGTTGCGCAGCGTCGATAGCGGACCTCCGTGACCGCGCGGTCGATGACGGTGCGCGCGGTGTCGACCCCGCTCAGCGTCCGCAGCCGCGTGGTCACCTCGTGCGCGCCCGCCCCGGACGACACCGCGAGGATCGCGTGCGCCAGCCCGAAGCGGTCCAGCCGGTCGATCAGATCGCGGCGCGTCTGAGCCGGCACGGGGTGCGCGCAGGCGGTGAATGCATCCACCGAAGACACGTCGGCGGGCGTTCCGACCAGCGCTCGGAGCACCTCGACGTCGTCGTCGGCGATGCGGACTCCGGCCAACAACCCGATCATCGGCACGGCCGGCGCGCGCAGCAGCTCCCCGACCTCGGCGGCCAGCACCTCCGCAGCCCGCAGCGGACCACCCGCTGCGGCGCCGCCCAGGTCGGCCTTGTTCACGACGACCACCGTCGGGCCCGCCACAGAGGCCCGGTCCGCTTCGGTGAGCGTCTCGGCGACGACGAGGACGTCGACATCCGCGGCCGCGCCCGGAGCGGCCACCCGGACGCTGAGAGCGCCGGCCACGGTGTCGAGGCCCACCCCCGGGCGCCCCCGCACGGCTACGCTGACAGGCGCACGCAACAGTCGCTCCACGGCGGCGACACCGGTATCGGGTCCCCTGCGGGCCCACGCGGTCACCACGTCAGCCAGATCAGCCGTCATCCCCGTCCCCGTCCAGCGGACCCCCGCCCGCCTGCCATCGATCGTGGCATCCGAATCGGCCTGCTCGACGCACCAATTCCGGGCGGAGCTGCCAAGGCAACTGTTGGGTATCAATCTGTAACACGATGCAGGGAGTGAGTCCGTGATGAGCGACGATGGACCGATGCGTGTGCCTTCTTCCAGCGACGTCGACGACGACGTCACCGGAACGGCCACCGGGTCGGACATGCAGGCCGTCGTCCATCACCCACGCCGGGTCACCAGCTTCCGCGCCCGCCGGTCCACGATCTCCGATCGCCAGCAGGCGGTCTGGGATGCACGCTGGCCCGAGCTCGGTCTGCTGGCCCGCACCGATGACGAGCCCGCCGCCCCGCTCGACACCGACGCGTGGTTCGGCAGGCATGCTCCGCTGGTGCTGGAGATCGGATGCGGAACCGGCACCTCGACGCTGGCGATGGCGCAGGAAGAGCCCGGCCTCGACGTGATCGCTGTCGAGGTCTACAAGCGCGGGCTGGCTCAGCTGCTGTCCGCAATCGACCGCGAAGGCGTGACCAACATCCGGCTGATCCGCGGCGACGGTGTCGACGTGCTCACCCACATGCTCACCCCCGGGTCGCTGACCGGCGTGCGGGTGTTCTTCCCCGATCCGTGGCCCAAGGCCCGTCACCACAAGCGCCGCCTGCTGCAGCCCGACATCGTCGCGCTGATCGCCGACCGCCTGCGCCCCGGCGGGATCTTCCACGCCGCCACCGATCACCAGGGGTACGCCGAGCAGATCGCCGAGGTCGGCGATGCCGAGCCGCGGCTGCGGCGCGTCAGCCTGGACGCCCCCGACCTGCCCATGTCGATAGCCCGCCCTGAGACCAAGTACGAGCGCAAGGCCCTCGCCGGACCAGACGTCACCGAACTGCTGTGGGAGAGGTCATGAGCGTGGCAGGCGACGTCACCGATCACATCGGGGAGCGCTCCGACGCCCCACCCGCGCGGGTGCTGCTGGTCTGGGACGCCCCCAACCTCGACATGGGGCTCGGCGCGATCCTCGGCGGCCGGCCGACCGCCGCGCACCGGCCCCGCTTCGACGCGCTGGGCCGCTGGTTGCTGTCCCGCACCGCCGATCTGTCGGCGCATCACTCGACCGGCACTCCGCTGGAGCCGGAGGCCACGGTGTTCACCAACATCGCCCCTGGTAGCGCCGACGTCGTCCGCCCGTGGGTGGAGGCGCTGCGCAACGTCGGGTTCGCGGTCTTCGCCAAGCCGAAGATCGACGAGGACAGCGACGTCGATTCCGACATGCTCGACCACATCGCGCTGCGCCGCGGTGAGGGGCTGGCGGGGCTGATCGTGGCGTCCGCGGACGGTCAGGCGTTCCGGCAACCGCTCGAGGAGATCGCCCGGGACGGGGTCGCCGTCCAGGTTCTCGGATTTCGCGAACATGCCAGTTGGGCGTTAGCGTCGGATACCTTGGAGTTCGTCGATCTGGAGGACATCCCTGGTGTCTTCCGGGAGCCGCTACCGAGAATCGGGCTTGATTCACTACCCGAGCAGGGCGCGTGGCTGCAGCCGTTCCGGCCGCTGTCCTCGCTGTTGGCGTCTCGTGTCTAGAACAGAGGGTAAGCCTGGTCGCGATGTGCGCGCCGATGATCACAGACTCAACAACGACTTAATGAGGAGCTGACCGTGTTCGCCTGGTGGGGTCGAACGGTGTACCAGTACCGATACATCGTCATCGGTGTCATGGTCGCACTGTGCCTGGGCGGCGGCGTCTTCGGCATCAGCCTGGGACAGCACGTCACCCAGAGTGGTTTCTATGACGAGGGCAGTCAGTCCGTTCACGCGTCGGTGATCTCCGACGAGGTGTACGGGCGTGACCGCACCAGCCACGTGGTGGCGATCTTGACGCCGCCGGACGGCAAGAAGGTCACCGATCCGGCGTGGCAGAAGGAAGTCACCGGCGAGCTCAACAAAGTCGTCGACGACCACAAGGATCAGGTGGTCAGCTGGGTCGGGTGGCTGCGTGCGCCGGACACCACCGCCGAGACCGTCCAGCAGATGAAGACCCAGGACGGCTCGAAGACCTTCATCAGCATCCCGCTCAAGGGTGATGACGACGACACGATCCTGAAGAACTACCAGGCGATCGAACCCCAGCTGGAGAAGGTCAACGGCGGCAACATCCAGCTCGCCGGGCTGAACCCCCTGGCCAGCGAACTCACCGGCACCATCGGGGAGGACCAGAAGCGCGCCGAGGTGGCCGCCATCCCGCTGGTGTGCGTCGTGCTGTTCTTCGTCTTCGGTGGCGTGGTCGCGGCGGCGCTGCCCGGCATCATCGGCGGCCTGACGATCGCGGGTGCCCTGGGCATCATGCGGCTGACCGCCGAGTTCATGCCCGTGCACTTCTTCGCCCAACCCGTGGTGACGCTGATGGGTCTCGGTATCGCGGTCGACTACGGCCTGTTCATGGTGAGCCGGTTCCGAGAAGAGATCGCCGAGGGCTACGACACCGAGACCGCGGTCAGACGCGCGGTGATGACGTCCGGGCGCACGATCATGTTCTCCGCGGTCATCCTGGTCGCGTCGTCGGTGCCGCTGCTGCTGTTCCCGCAGGGCTTCCTGAAGTCGATCACCTACGCGATCATCGCGTCGGTCATGCTGGCGGCGATCCTTTCGGTCACCGTGCTGCCCGCCGCGCTGGGCATTCTGGGCCACAACGTCGACGCCCTCGGGGTGCGCACGCTGCTGCGGGTGCCGTTCTTCCGTAACTGGAAGCCGATGCGCGTCTACCTCGAGTGGCTGGCCGCCAAGACGCAGAAGACCAAGACCCGCGCCGAAGTCGAGAAGGGCTTCTGGGGCCGGTTGGTCAACGTCGTCATGAAGCGTCCGATCGCGTTCGCCGCACCCATCCTCATCGTGATGATCCTGCTGGTGATACCGCTGGGTCAGCTGGCGCTCGGCGGCATCAGCGAGAAGTACCTGCCCCCGGACAACAAGGTCCGCATCGCGCAGGAGGACTTCGACAAGACGTTCCCGGGCTTCCGCACCGAACCGCTGACGATCGTCGTGGAACGGCAGGACGGCCAGCCGGTCACCGACCAGCAGCTCGCCGACGTGCGCGCCAAGGCGATGACGATCAGCGGGTTCACCGACCCGGACAACGACCCGACCAAGATGTGGCAGGAACGGTCCGTCCAGGAGGGCGGGACCAAGGACCCGTCGGTGCGGACCATCCAGAACGGTCTGATCAGCCGCAACGACGCCCCGCAGAAGATCGAGGAGCTGCGGTCGATCGCGCCGCCGCGCGGCCTGGACATCTCGGTGGGCGGCACCCCGGCGCTCGAACAGGACAGCATCCACAGCCTGTTCGACCGGCTACCGCTGATGGTGGTGGTGCTGATCCTGACCACGACGATCCTGATGTTCCTGGCGTTCGGCTCGGTGGTGCTGCCGATCAAGGCCGCACTGATGAGCGCGCTGACGCTGGGTTCGACGATGGGCATCCTGACGTGGATGTTCGTCGAGGGTCACGGCTCGGGCCTGATGAACTACACGCCGCAGCCGCTGATGGCGCCGATGATCGGCCTGATCATCGCGGTGATCTGGGGTCTGTCCACCGACTACGAGGTGTTCCTGGTCTCCCGCATGGTGGAGGCGCGCGAACGCGGCATGTCGACGGCGGAGGCGATCCGTATCGGTACGGCCACCACCGGCCGGTTGATCACGGGTGCGGCTCTGGTGCTGGCCGTCGTGGCCGGGGCGTTCGTGTTCTCCGACCTGGTGATGATGAAGTACCTGGCCTTCGGCCTGCTGATCGCGCTGCTCTTGGACGCCACCATCATCCGGATGTTCCTGGTGCCCGCGATCATGAAGCTGCTCGGCGACGACTGCTGGTGGGCGCCGCGCTGGATGAAGCGCGTCCAGGAGAAGATGGGCCTGGGCGAGACGGAGCTGCCCGACGAGCGCAAACGCCCGCTGGTGCGGGAGACCGCGCCGGCCGAGGCGCTGGTCGGTGCCGGCGCACCGGTGGCTGCCCCGCCCCGGGCGCTGCCGCCGCACGATCCCGGCCACCCCGCCCCCGACCGGGCCGGTGTGACGACCCGCATCGCCACCGCGCCGCGGCCTGGTGGACCGGCCGGGTTCTCCGGACCGTCGGGAGCAGGCACCACCCGGCTGCCGGGACCGCCGCCGCGTCCGCCGATGCCGGATCAGGTGTCGGATTCGGAGCCGCAGACCACCCGTCTGTCGGTGGCCAAGAACGCCGTGCGCAACGCGGTGAACAGCGCAGCCGACGCAGTCACCCAGCGTGGCCAGCGGCCCGCGGGGCCGTCGGGGGCGCCCACGCCGCCTCAGCGCGACGACCGCGAAATCGAGTCCTGGCTCGGTGACCTGCGGGGCACGGGCAGCTCGCCCGCCGCTCCCGCCACGCCGTCACGCCCGTCCGGCGAGCCCACCCGGGCCATGTCTGATCCCAGGTCTGATCCCCGGTCTGACCCCAGCGCCGCCGAGCCGACCACAGCGATCCCGGCTCAGCGCGCCGACGATGACGTCAACGACGGCGAGGACGACGCGACCCGCGCGATCCCGACCTCACGGGGATCGGACGCGGACACGGCCACCGAAAAGCTCAACACCCGGCCCGACAAGGACGCGCCCCGGCGCGGCGGCAGCGGGTTGAGCGCGCAGGAACTGCTGCGCCGCGAAGGCCGCCTGTAAGCACTACTTCTGGTCGGCGTCCCCTGGTTCGATGTCGTCGGGTTCCGCGCTGATCACGGGTCCGTCGTCGGCCTCGGCGGCGGCATGCTCTTCGGCAGGGTCGTCGGCGACGAGGACGCGGATCGCGCTGTTGAGGAACGCCAGCACCGGCACCGCGAGCAGCGCTCCGACGATGCCGGCGAGCACACCGCCACCGGCGATCGCCAGCACGACGGCCAGCGGATGGATCGACACCGCGCGGCCCATCACCAGGGGTTGCAGCACGTGGCCTTCCAGCTGCTGCACCGCCAGGATCAGCCCGAGCGTGATCAGCGCGTAGATGAGACCCTTGGTCAGCAGCGCGACGATCACCGCGAGGAACCCGGTGACCACGGCACCGACCAACGGGATGAACGCGCCGAGGAACACCAGTGAGGCCAGCGGCAGCGCCAGCGGAACACCCATGATCGCCAGGCCGACGCCGATGCCGAGCGCGTCGACGAGCGCGACCAGGAACGTGGCCCGCACGTAGCCGATCAGCGAGTGGAATCCGGCGCGGCCCGCCTCGCGGACCCGCTGTCGGGTGCCGGACGGGAAGATCCGGGTCACGAACTCGAAGATGTTGCGGCCGCCGTGCAGCAGGAAGATCAGCGTAAATAGCACCAGCAGCGCACCGGTGAGGATCTCGGTGATGGTGCCCGCGGTGGACAGCGCTCCGCTGGTGACCTTCTCCTGGTTGTCGCGCAGCGCCTCGATCGCCGAGTTACCGGCGTTGTCGATCTGCTCCCGGCTCAGCCCCAGCGGTCCGTCGATCAGCCACCGGCGCAGCCCGTCGATGCTGCGGGTGACCTGCTCGACCAGGGCAGGGGTGCCCTCGATGAACTGGCTGACGACGAAGCTGAGCAGGCCACCGACCAGGGCCATCCCGCCGAGCAGGATCAGCGCCACCGCCCCACCGCGCGGCGCACCCCGACGGTCGAGGAAGTCGACGGCCGGCATCAACAGCGCGGCGGCCAGCGTGGCCAATGCCACCGGCACCACGATGACCTCGATCTTGAGCACCACCCACAGGACCGCGAACACGGCGCCGAAGATGACGAGGAGTCGCCAGGCCCACGCGGCACCCTTGCGGACCAGCGGGCTGACCGACTCGTCGGCGGACGGGTCCACAAAAGGACGCGCAGACATTCCGGTAGCGTAACGGCACTTCTCGACGCGGCTTCGCCGTGCGGGTCCTGGCGGGTCAACGCCTTACCCTGTAGGGCGTGTCACACGACGCTCCTCCGGTGGATCCGCACGCGGCCGGCGCCGGTGCGGAGCGGCCCGCCCGGGGCAAGTACTGGTGGCTGCGATGGGTGCTCATCGCCGTCGCGGTGATCGTGCTGGCCGTCGAACTGGTGCTGGTACGCGATCAACTCGCCAAGGCCTGGAAGAGCCTGTACTCGGCGAACTGGTGGTGGGTTGTGGTCGCCGCGCTCGCGGCGATGGCGTCGATGCACAGTTTCGCTCAGATCCAACGCACGCTGCTGGCCTCGGCGGGCGTGCGGGTCCACCAGTGGCGCAGCGAGGCCGCGTTCTACGCCGGCAACGCGCTGTCGACGACGATGCCGGGCGGCCCGGTGCTCTCGGCGACGTTCATCTACCGCCAGCAGCGGCTGTGGGGGGCGTCCCCGCTGGTCGCGTCCTGGCAGCTGGTCATGTCGGGTGTGCTGCAGGTGGTGGGGCTGGCGCTGCTGGGTCTCGGTGGCGCGTTCCTGCTGGGTGCCAGCAAGAACCCGCTGTCACTGATCTTCTCGCTCGGCGGCTTCCTGGCGCTGGTGCTGCTCGCGCAGGCCGTCGCGACCCGCCCTGAGCTGATCGACGGCATCGGGGTGCGGGTGCTCAGCTGGTTCAACTCCGCCCGCGGCCGGCCGACCGATACCGGGCTGGCGAAATGGCGTGAAATTCTCTCCCAGCTCGAGTCGGTGCAGCTAGGCCGCCGGGATCTGTCGGTGGCGTTCAGCTGGTCGCTGTTCAACTGGATCGCCGACGTCGGCTGCCTGCTCGCCGCGTGTTACGCCACCGGGGGTCACCCGTCGCTGGCCGGCGTGACCGTCGCGTACGCCGCCGCGCGTGCCGTCGGCTCCATCCCGCTGATGCCGGGCGGCCTGCTGGTGGTGGAGGCGGTGCTGGTGCCGGGCCTGGTGTCGAGCGGCATGTCGCTGGCCTCGGCGATCTCGGCGATGCTGATCTACCGGCTGATCAGCTGGATCTTCATCGCGGCGATCGGCTGGGTGGTGTTCTTCTTCATGTTCCGCACCGAGAAGGACCTGCACAGCGACAGCGATCTCGACGCCGACGTCCCCGCGGCGGCGCCCGCCACCGTCGAGCCGATCTGTCCGCAGTTCAGCCCTGATCCGGAAGCGCCACATCCGCCGCCGCCCGAGGAGACCCAGCAGGCCTCATGACGTTCCCCCGCACCCTCGCCGTCCTGACCGTTGCTGCCCTGGCGGCATGCTCGTCGGCCTGTTCCACGGCCCCCGCCCCCGACACCGCCAGCTCGACCCAGTCCCCGTCAACGACGGCCGGCCCGTCGAGTGCCACGCCGACGTCGACCAGCGCTCCCCCGGCCCAGCCATCCGTGCTCACGCCGGTGGTGGCCGAGGCGGTCGCCGAACCGATCCCCGTGCCGGCGACCGACGGCAAGACGCACCTGGTCTACGAGCTCGCGCTGACCAACACGCTCTCGCAGGAGCTTTCGCTCACCTCGCTGGACGTGCGCGCCGGTGACCAGACCCTGCTGACGCTGCCCGCCGACCGTCTCACCGCCGTCACCCGGCTTGCTGGATCCACCTCTCCCACAGGCGTTCTCGGGCCCGCACAGAACGCGCACGTGTGGCTGGACGTCGCGCTGCCGCCGGGAACCCCGGCACCGGAGCGGCTGATCCACGCGATCGGGCTCTCGGTACGCCAACCACAGCCACCGCTGCTGCCGCCCGCGATGGTCGTGGAGGTCGCGCCGGTGGCCGTGCAGAAGCGGACGCCGATCACCATCGCCCCGCCGCTGTCGGGCCCCAACTGGCTGGACGGCGACGGCTGCTGCGGCATCTCGGGTCACCGCGGCGCGCTGAACCCGATCAACGGAAAGACCTGGGTCGCAGAGCGATTCGCGATCGACTACCTGCAGTTGATGCCCGACGGCAAGCTCTTCAGCGGCGCCCCGTCGGATCTGGCCGGCTATCCGTACTACGGCACCGACGTCCACGCCGTCGCCGACGGCCCGGTGGTCGCGGTCGTCGACGGGATGGCCGAGGAGACGCCCTTCGCGCCACCCACGGGCCTGACGCTGGACCAGTATCCGGGCAACCACGTCGTGCAGGACCTCGGCGAGGGCAACTACGCGCTGTACGCCCACCTGCAGACCGGCAGCATCAGGGTCAAGCCCGGGGACCGGCTCACCGCGGGACAGTCGCTCGCCCATCTGGGCAACACCGGCAACACCGACGCTCCGCACCTGCACTTCCACGTGATGAGTACGCCGGATCCGCTGCGCTCCGACGGTCTGCCGTTCGTGTTCTCTTCGTTCGACCTCCAGGGCAGGGTGCCTGATTCGCAGGACCCGCTGACCGCGGGGCTACCCGTGAGGCTGCCGCCCGCCACGGAGACGAAGCCCCAGCGCGACGTCATGCCGCTGCAGGACGACCTGATGACCTATGCGGGGCGGTAGTCGCGCACCGGCCGCGCTGGCCGCTGACGTGGTGTGCGTTCTGGTGTTCTGCGCGATCGGCCGCCGCAGCCACGCCGAAGGGGTGACCGTGGCCGGGGTGGCGCAGACGGCGTGGCCGTTCCTGACCGGCACCGCGCTCGGCTGGGTCCTCGTCCGTGCCTGGCGACGGCCGACGGCGCTGCTGCCGACCGGCGTCGCGGTGTGGATAGCGACGGTCGCGCTCGGGATGGTGCTGCGGAAGGTCAGCGGACAGGGCACGGCGGTCAGCTTCATCGTCGTCGCCACACTCACCACCGCGGCGCTGCTGCTCGGCTGGCGGACGATCGCCCGGCTAGTCCTCTGAATCTGCCTGCGGCACAGGCTCAGTCGACACCGTGAGGGTGGCGCGCAGGCCGCCGAGGGGTCCGTCGGAGAGCTCGATGGAGCCGCCGTGCAGCGCAGCCTGCTGCGCGACGAGCGCCAACCCCAGGCCCGATCCGCCGGGGGCGGCGTTGCTGCCCCGAGAGAAGCGCCCCAGTACGCTTTCGTGTTCGTCGACGGGCAGACCGCGACCGTTGTCGTCGACGACGATCGTCGCCACGGCATCACGCCGGTAGGCGGCCAACACGATCCGGGTGGCGTTCCCATGGGTGATCGCATTGCGCACCAGGTTGTCGACGGCCAGCCTCAGCCCACCCGGCCAGCCGAGGACGAAGCCGAGTGTCTCGGCGGCGTGCACCTCGATCCTGACGTCACGGTTGACCCGCATGTTCTCCCGGGCGACCCGGTCGAGCATGTCGGTCATGTCGATCACTTCGCGGTCCTCGGCCTGGGCCAATTGCCCGGACGCCAGTTGGCCCAGCGCAGTGATGATGCCCTCCACCCGACGCTGGGCCCGGGACAGGTCGGCGACCACCTCGGCGCGCTCGTCGGCGGGTAGGTCGTGGATGCGCAGGGTGTCCAGGTCGGCGCGCATCGCCGTCAACGGCGTGCGCAGTTCGTGGGCCGCGTTGGCCGCGAAGTCCTGCGCGGCCTGCAGCGAGTTGGTGGTGGCACGCTGGGCGGCGGCGAGGCGGTCGAGCATCGCCCCCATCGCCTCGGACAGATCCTCGGCCTCGCGCACCCCGCGCACCTCGGGCATGCTCTCCGACCCCTTGCCGAGCTTCTTGGTGTGTTCGGTGAGCCGCCGCAGCGGCCGGATCGCGGGCCCGGCCAACAGCCAGCCCAGCCCGGCGGCGATCAGCACCGTCACCACCCCGACGGCGATGTAGACCGGCACGCGGGCCCGGTTGAGCAGGATGCTGTCGGCGCGGATGCCGATCGACATCAGCACGCCGCCGTTCTGGTCGACCGGCAGCGTGCGCACCCGATACTCGACCCCGTTGACCGTCACGGTCTCGGTACCGGGCGGCAACGCGGGCAGCTGGAACCCGCGCTGATAGACCACTTGCCCAGAGGACCGGGAGCGGCCCGTCTGCAGCACGCCGCGGCGCTGATCGGACTGCTGCTCGGGATACACGCTGGCGTCGACGATCGCATCGAGGCGCCGATCCAGTTGTGCCGCATCGTTGTTCGCGAGCACGATCGAGGTCAGGATCGTGAACACCGCGACCACCGCGGCCGCTGCGGCCGCCGACGCGATGGCGACCCGCGTCCGCAGCGAAGCCGACCGGAGGGCGCGCGGCAGCCTCACCACGTGCCCGGGGGCAGGCTTCTCACGGCTCCTCCCGCAGCACGTAGCCGATGCCGCGCACGGTGTGGATCACGCGCGGCAGGCCGTCGCGCTCGAGCTTGCGCCGCAAATAGGAGACGAAGACGTCGGCGACATTGGTGTCGACGTCGAAGTCGTAACCCCACACCAGCTCCAGCAGCCGCTGCCGGCTCAGCACCACGCCGGCGTTCTCGGCCAGCGCCGCCAGCAGGTCGAACTCCCGCTTGGTCAACTCGACCCGCTCCCCGGCCGCGAACACCAGCCGGCGCGACGTGTCGATGGTGAGCGACCCGACGGTCATCGTGTCCGACGTGGGGTCGGAGTGGTGCGCACGGCGCAGCAGCGCGTGCAGTCGGGCGACCAGCTCACCGAGGTCGAACGGCTTGGTCAGATAGTCGTCGGCGCCGGCTTCCAGGCCGGCGATGCGGTCGTTGACGGTGTCGCGCGCCGACAGCACACAGATCGGGATGTCGTTGCCGAGCGCCCGCAACGCCGTCACCACCGCGACACCGTCCAGCTCGGGCATCTGTACGTCGAGCACCAGCGCGTCATGGGACTCACTGGACAGCAGCCGCAGCGCTTCCTTGCCCGTGGCGGCGACCCTGACGTCGAACCCGGAATGTCTCAGACCGCGCGCCACCGACGTCCGGACGTCCGGGTCGTCGTCCACCATCAGCACCGTCCGACCCGCGCCGTCCTGGGCGGACAGCTCCCCCCCACGAGTGGGCGAAGCATCCACCCTGTCTCGCATTGCGCCTACGGGAACAGCGGTCCGTTGGTGTCACGCTCTGAGAAGCCGCACCGGTTCTTGATGTCGATCAGCGGCTGCCGAATCGACGTCATCTCCGCCTTCACCTGCGGGTTGGCGTTCATGTAGTCGACCACCTTGGGTCGCAGCTCCTCCATCGGCAGGCCCTGCAGGCTGGAGAAGAAATCGTTGACCTGCGGGTGGGTGAACAGGTAGGCCGACGTCGACGCCGAGACACCGGAGGCGACCCCGGCGAAATCGGCCGCCGTGCAGTTCGGCGGCAGCGCCGGCTGCGCCGATGCCATCGGCATCGCGGCGAACAGCGAAGCGCCGGCGACCGCGCCCGCGCCCAGAGCGCCGGCGACGGCGCGGCGCAGGATGTGGCCCGAGATCAACATGAAGTCTCCTTCAGCGTTAGGTGAGAGCCGGCTCCTGTCGGGCCGGTCTGTCGACCATCCTAGGAAGCTAAGCAGACCGGTAGCCGACTTTCCTGCCGAGCAATTAACGGTTGGTGAGAAAAGTCCTCATCGCAGCGGAGGCGTGGGGGCGTCACCGGGCGCGGCTTCGGCGGCACCGGCGCCCATGCTCTGGACGGCGGGGGCCGCCACGGGAGCCGCCGCCGCAGCCGCAGGAGATGCCGCCTGCACCAGGCCGAGCACCTGTGGCAACGTCACCGGCAGCTGACACCGGGCCCCCAAGGATTGCAGCGGCTGCTGCAGACGCTGCAGATCCGCCTGCACGAGCGGATTGGCGTCGAGATAGGACTTGAGCGCGACGAGCGACTGGGCCCCACCCTGCTGCTTGGTGATCATCGTCAGCGCCTGATTGGTCTGCGGATGGGTCTCGAGGTACGTCCCCGTGTTGGTGGCCACCGCACCTGCGGTCTTGGCCACCTCGCTGGCCGCGCACGGATCGGGCGCAGCCTGTCCCGCCGGCGCGGATGGGCCGAGCATCAGCACCGCTACGCCGCCGATCGCGGACACCGCAGCCGCGGTGGCAGCGGCCCGCCGCACGCTGAACATGGTGGTCGTGAACATATGAACTCCTCACGGCTGCGGGCGCCTCGTGACGCCGCACGCCTTCCTACGGTCAACAGCAAAGATCCCCGACCGACGGACATCGACTGGCCCACGTCGAGGTCATCGTGCCACCACCGGCGCCCGATGCCCAATCGAGCGGTCCGGCAGAACCCGCGTCAGAGCTGCATGAGGCAGCTCTGGCAGGAGTGTTGGCGCAGGTCCGCTCGCAACCACCTGCGGTACCCTTTCGCTACGAAAGGCCGGGGAGAAAGTGGGGACGTCCCATCCAGCAGTTCATGATGCGCGTGAGCAGCAACCTGCGCAGATTCCGCTGGGCGGTCTTCGCGGTGTGGCTGCTGCTCCTCGTCCCCTCGATCTACCTCGCGATGAACCAGTCGGGCAACCTGACCGGCGGCGGGTTCGAGGTCGAAGGCTCGCAGTCGCTGTACGTGCAACGCCAACTCGAGGCGCAGTTCCCTGATCAGGGCGCATCCCCGCTCGCGCTGGTCGCCGCTCCCCGACCGGACGCCTCCTTCGCCGACATGAACGCCGCGGTGTCGTACCTGGAGAAGATCGCCGCCGAGGTGCCCAGCGTCACGGTCATGCCCAACCCGGGCCAGCCTCCCCCGCAGCCCGACCGGCCGTATGTGATCACGCTGCAGCTGGGGTTCGAGAACACCGGCGCCGTCGACATCGCCAAGCAGCTGCGCCAGAAGGTCGGCATCGACGGCGAGGACCCGGGCCAGACCGAGAACGGCAAGGTGCGGTTCTACGTCATCGGGCAGGGCGCGCTCGGTGCGGCAGCGACGCTGGCGACCAAGCACGACATCGCCCAGGCCGAGCGGTGGAACCTGCCGATCGTGCTGATCGTGCTGCTGGCGGTGTTCGGATCGTTCGCCGCCGCGGCAGTGCCGCTGCTGCTGGGCGCGTGCACGGTGGCCGTCACGATGGGCCTGGTCTATTGGCTGTCGATGTACACCACGATGTCGGTGTTCGTGACCACGACGGTCTCGATGTTCGGCATCGCGGTGGCCATCGACTATTCGCTGTTCATCCTGATGCGTTTCCGCGAGGAACTGCGCGCCGGCCGCGAACCCGAGGACGCCGCCGACGCCGCGATGGCGACGTCCGGCCTGGCGGTGGTGCTGTCGGGCCTCACGGTGATCGCGTCGGTCACCGGTATCTACCTGATCAACACGCCCGTGTTGCGCTCGATGGCCACCGGCGCCATCCTCGCGGTCGCGGTCGCGGTCCTGACGTCGACGACGCTGACCCCCGCCGTGCTGGCCACCTTCGGTCGCCGAGCCGCGCGCCGCTCGTCGTACCTGCACTGGGGGCGTCGGGTGGAGGCGACGCAGTCCCGATTCTGGTCCCGCTGGACCGGCTGGGTGATGCGGCGGCCGTGGCTCTCGGCGCTGGGCGCCGCGGCACTGCTGCTGGCATTCGCCGCGCCGGCGTTCTCGATGGCGCTCGGCAACAGCATGCAGCGGCAGTTCGAGCCGACGCACGAGATCCGCGGCGGGGTCAACGCCGCGGCCGAGGCGCTCGGGCCCGGTGCGCTCGGCCCGGTCCGCGTGCTCGTCACCTTCCCTGAGGGCAACGCGGCGTCCGCGCCGGCGAAGCAGCCACTGCTCGACGCGATCCGGCAGCGGATGGCGCAGGCGCCCAACACCGTCTCGGTGTCGCCCGCGGTGTTCGGCACCGACTACCGCAGCGCGCTGCTGTCGGCCGTGCTGTCGGTCGATCCGGAGGACATGGGGGCGCGCGAGACCGTCGACTGGATGCGCGAGCAGTTGCCCACCGTCGCCGGCGACAACGCGCGGATCTCCGTCGGTGGGCCGACGGCGCTGATCAAGGACTTCGACGACCGGGTCTCCGCGGTTCAGCCGGCGGTGTTCGCGTTCGTGGCGCTGATCGCGTTCGTGATGCTGCTGGTCTCGATCCGCTCGGTGTTCCTGGCGCTCAAGGGCGTGGTGATGACCGTGCTGTCGGTGGCCGCCGCATACGGCAGCCTGGTGGTGGTCTTCCAGTGGGGCTGGCTGGAAGAGCTGGGGTTCAAGCAGCTCTCGTCGCTGGACAGCACGATCCCACCGCTGGTGCTCGCGCTGACCTTCGGCCTGTCGATGGACTACGAGATCTTTCTGCTCACCCGGATTCGTGAGCGGTTCCTGCAGACCGGCAACACTCGCGACGCCGTCGCCTACGGCGTGTCGACCAGCGCCCGCACCATCACCAGCGCCGCGTTGATCATGATCGCGGTGTTCATCGGGTTCGCCTTCGCCGGCATGCCGCTGGTGGCTCAGCTCGGGGTGGCCTGCGCGGTCGCGATCGCGGTGGACGCGACGGTGGTGCGGCTGGTGTTGGTGCCGGCGCTGATGGCGATGTTCGACGAGTGGAACTGGTGGCTGCCGCGCTGGCTGGACCGGGTGCTGCCGTCGGTGGACTTCGAGAAGCCGCTACCCAAGGCCGACATCGGCGATCTCATCATCATCCCCGACGACATCTCGGCGCTGGCGCCGTCAGGCGCTGATCTGCGCACCGTCGTCAAATCCGCGGCGAAGCTGAAAACCCTTGCACCACAAGCCATTACGGTCGCCGATCCACTGGCGTTCAGCGGATGTCAGCCCTGCGGCAAGTTGGTGCCGGGGCGGCTGCGCACCGAGGGCCGGGTACCGGCGGCGATCAGCAACCGGGCGCACGGCAAGACCGTGGCGGTCAAGCTGCCCAAGCATCCGGTGACGATGTGGCGGGGCCGCCTCGACGTCGCGCTCGACGCGCTGGCTGTCGAGCGGTCGATGAGCGCCGACATGCACGCCGGCCGCACCCCTCTCGAGCGCACCAACCCGATGGAAACCACGAACGTGCTGCTGCCCACCGGGGACCGGCTGCAGATCCCCACCGGCGCCGAGACGCTGCGACTCAAGAGTTACCTGATCATGGAGCGCAACAGCTCCCGCGACTTCTCGGAGTTCGCCGAACTCGTCGCCTCGATGGACACGCAGACCGCGGCGGAAGTGCTGACCGGCATGGACCGGTACTACTGTGGTCAACCGGCGCGCGAGCACTGGGTGGCCACCCAGCTGGTGCGCCGCCTGGCCGATCCCCGGCCTTCCGACGGGCCTGATGGCGCAGTACCGGGGTCCGACGCGGAGACCGAGTGGGCCGGAGTCAGGCAGCGGTGCCTGTCGGTGGCGGTGGCCATGTTGGAGGAGGCGAGGTGACTGTGTCGTCGGAACCGCGTTCTCCAGAATTTCCCGGGGCGGCTCCGGGGCCCGCTCGCGGGACGCATCCCGGCACGCATCCCGACGAGCGGCCGGTCGAGTTCTGGCCGACGGCCGCGATCCGGGCCGCGCTCGAACGTGACGATCTCGCCGTGTGGCAGCGCATCGTGGTGGCCATCAAGCGCGACCCCTACGGCCGCACCGCCCGTCAGGTCGAAGAGGTGCTCGAGACCGCCGAGCCCTACGGGGTGTCGAAGGCGATGGCGGAGGTGCTGGTCCGCACCCGGGAGCATCTCGAGGCCAACGAATGCGCCGAGGTGGGCCGGCATGTGCGCCTGCTGCTCGACCGCTCGGGGCTGGGCGAGCAGGAGTTCGCCTCGCGCATCGGTGTGGCGCCCGCGGACTTCGCCGCCTATCTGGGCGGCACCGTCAGCCCGCCCGCGTCGTTGATGATCAGGATGGGCCGGCTGTCGGAGCGCTTCGCGAAGATGCGCACCCAGCGCCACTGACGCCCATCGCCCCGCGACTCGCCGCGCCGCGCCGCGCCGCGGAATATCATTCCGGGTCGTGATCGGCCCGCGACCACAGCCCTGGCTTCTCGCTGGCGGTTCCGGCGGTTCCGGCGGCCTAGCGGGAGTGCAGCGGCGAGACGTCCTCGACCAGCCAGCGGCCGTCGGTCTTGGCCAGCGAAACCCGCAACGCGAGCACCGCACTGTCGGTCGACTTGCCCGGCGAGCTCTGCGTGCCGCGCAGCACGACGGCCACGCTGGCCGCTTCCGGGCCGATGGCTTCCACGCCCGCCGACACCGTGCTGGCCTGCGCTGACACGTTGCGCCCGCCCAGATCCTTCGCGACCGTGGCGAAGTCGGCTTTGAACCGCTCCGCGCTCTCCGGCGACATCATCTGCGTCGCCCGGTCGATCGAGGCGGTCGGGTCCTGCGGGGTGAACGTGGCCGACGCCTCGGCGACACTGCTCGCGATGCCGGTGACCTCCACGCTGTCGGAGTTCAGCGTGCGGTCGGGCACTGTCCACTGCGTGTAACCGATCACCGCGGCCGCCACCACCGCAGCCGCAGCGGTCCCGATCACCGCCAGCCGCAGCCCCGGACCGTCGTCGTCGGTGCCGACGGTCACCGCGTCGCGGCGGGCCAGCACGATGTTGACGATGACGCCCTGCAGCACGAGCAGGCACAGCACCGAGCACACCGACACCCACCACAGCGGCCAAGCCAGCGCCATGCCGATGTAGACCAGCGCAGCCACCGCGGCGAGCGGGGCGAGCAGATCGAAAACGAGGACGCGCAACAGGTTCCTCATCGGATGGGCACCAGCCGGGAGATCAGCAGCTTGCCGTCCACATCGGAGACGTCGAGGCGCAGCGTCCACCGCACGGTCTGCGGCTGGTCGGTGCCGGCGTTCTCGCTCAGCGACGTGGCGACCACGAGCACCGTGTCGGTGCGGCTGGCGAACGCGGCCAGCTCGGGCGGCGGCGGCGCGGCCGGCGCACCGGGCTGTGCGTGGTACACGCCCTCCAGCGCGACGGCGTTGATCTGCCCTGTGGTGCGCGCCTTCAGCGTGCGCACCAGCTTCCGGTACGGCTCGACGGTCTGCTCGAAGTCGGCGTTGAGCTGGCCAACGGTGCCGTCGTGCAACGTGGCGAGATCGGTGTCGACGGTGTCGGCGGTCATGTTGATCAGCACGCCGGTCCACTCGGCGGCAGCCTGCAGCACCCGGGTGCGGTACGCCCGCTCGTCGGTCTCGCCGTGATGACCGATCCAGATCATGACCGACAGCACCACGGCGGCGACGGCGACGACGGCCAGGATGGCCGAGCCGATGCCGTACCCGGTCACGGTGCGCTGCGGGGCGCCCTGCTCGTCCGTCCTGGATTCGGGCTGGTCATCGGGCATGCCGGTGAGGGTACCTGGGTGGTTCTGGAAGGATGTCGGGGTGACGGTAGAAGCGACATCCCTCAAGTCCGGTATCGATCTGCGGTACGTCGACGGCGACGCGAGGCCGCAGGACGATCTGTTCGGTCACGTCAACGGCCGCTGGCTCGCCGAGTATCAGATCCCGGCGGACCGGGCCACCGACGGTGCCTTCCGCACCCTCTACGACCGCGCCGAGGAGCAGATCCGCGATCTGATCACCGAGGCCGCCCAGGCTCACGCGCCCGAGGGCACCGACCAGCAGCGCATCGGTGATCTCTACGCGAGCTTCATGGACGAGCAGACGATCCGCGAGCGTGGGCTGGCCCCGCTGCTCGAGGAGTTGGCCGTCGTCGACGCCGCTGACAGCCCGGAGGCTCTCGCGCGGGTGCTCGGTGAGCTGCAGCGCACCGGTGTGGGCGGCGGTACGGGCGTGTACGTCGACACCGACTCCAAGGACTCGACCCGCTACCTGCTGCACATGACCCAGTCCGGTATCGGCCTGCCCGACGAGTCCTACTACCGCGACGAGCAGCACGCCGAGATCCTGGCCGCCTACCCCCGGCACATCGCCGCGATGTTCGCCCTCGTCTACGGCGGAGACCACGCAGACAGCGCGTCGGCGATCGTCGAGCTGGAGACCAGCCTCGCGGCCGCACACTGGGACGTGGTCAAGCGCCGCGACGCCGACCTGACCTACAACCTGCGCACGCTGGCCGACGTCGCCGCCGAGGCGCCCGGTTTCGACTGGGCCGGCTGGTTGGAGGCGCTCGGCGCCGGGTCCGAGCGGGCCACCGAAGTGGTTGTGCGCCAGCCCGATTACTTGACCGCGTTCGCCGCGCTGTGGTCGAGCGCGCCTCTCGAGACGTGGAAGACGTGGCTGCGCTGGCGGCTGATCCACGCCCGGGCCTCGCTCCTGACCGACGAGCTCGTCGCCGAGGACTTCGCGTTCTACGGCCGGCTGCTCTCGGGCACCGAGCAGATCCGCGACCGCTGGAAGCGTGGCGTCTCGGTGGTCGAGGCGCTGATGGGCGATGCGCTGGGCCGGCTCTACGTCGAGCGGTACTTCCCGCCTCAGGCGAAGGCGCGGATGGACGAGCTGGTGGCCAATCTGCGTGAGGCCTACCGGGTGTCGATCAACACGCTGGAGTGGATGACCCCGCAGACGCGGGAGAAGGCGTTGGCCAAGCTCGACAAGTTCACCCCGAAGATCGGCTATCCGGCGACGTGGCGGGACTACTCGTCGCTGGTGATCGCCCGCGATGACCTGTACGGCAACTACCGCCGCGGCTACGAGCTGGAGTACGACCGCGATCTGGCCAAGCTGGGCGGGCCGGTGGACCGCGACGAGTGGTTCATGACACCGCAGACCGTCAACGCGTACTACAACCCCGGCATGAACGAGATCGTGTTCCCGGCAGCGATTCTGCAGCCGCCGTTCTTCGACGCCGAGGCCGATGACGCCGCCAACTACGGCGGCATCGGCGCCGTGATCGGCCACGAGATCGGGCACGGCTTCGACGATCAGGGCGCCAAGTACGACGGCGACGGCAACCTGGTGGACTGGTGGACCGACGAGGACCGCACCGAATTCGGTGCTCGCACCACGGCGTTGATCGAGCAGTACGAGACGTTCACCCCGCGCGGGCTCGACCCGTCGCATCACGTGAACGGCGCCTTCACCGTCGGCGAGAACATCGGCGATCTCGGCGGACTCTCGATCGCGCTGCTGGCCTACCGGCTGTCGCTGGGAGACAAGCCGGCGCCGGTGATCGACGGGCTGACCGGGGAGCAGCGCGTGTTCTTCGGCTGGGCTCAGGTCTGGCGCACCAAAGCCCGTGAGGCCGAGGCGATTCGGCGGTTGGCCATCGATCCGCACTCGCCGCCGGAGTTCCGCTGCAACGGCGTGGTGCGCAACATGGATGCGTTCTACGAGGCGTTCGACGTCAGCGAGAGCGACGAGCTGTACCTGGAACCCGAACGGCGCGTTCGTATCTGGAACTAGCGCAGGAACGGCTTGAGCGCCAGCAGGTAGCCGGCCAACAGCACCATAGGCGCGGCCAGGGGTAGCCACGGTAGTTCGAGGGGCACCGCGATGACGAGGGCTGTGGCGGTCGCGAATCCGACCGCTGCGGCCATCGTCGGCACGGTCACTGCGTCGTGCCGGGTGACCAGGTAGGCGGTGGCCGCGAGTCCCGACAGCGCCGCGGCCAGCGGCGGGGTGTCGGCGAGCACGATCGTCGCGATGGTCACCGCGACCGCGACCGTCGCGGCGGGGCGCCACCAGATCGCCACGCCGACGGCGACCGCGGCCGCCCCGGCCGCGAGCAGTGCCCACCCTATGCCGTCACCGACCGCGGCCGCGATCATCACCGCGGCAAAGGCCAACGGCAGCAACACCTTCGGCATGCTCATCGCCGGCGCTCGGGCAGCAGCGCCATCGCCTGGTCGAGTGTGGCGTCGTCGGGCCAGGCCACGATGTCGACTCCGACGGTCGCCATGTCGCGGTACATGAACGAACGCTGCATCGCCCACACCCGGTCGACGAGCGGATCGAGCTCACCGTCGAGGGGAGAGCCCTGCAGCACGTCGACCGCGACCACGGCGTGACCCCGGCGGCGCAGGTCGATCAGCGCCAGCGCGAACTCCGTGTCGAGCATCGTGGAGAACGCGACGACGATCGCCCCGGCGGGCAGAGCAGGACGCGGGGCGAGGGTCCCGGTCCCCGACTCGTAACTGCTGCCGGTGGCACCCAGCATCGTGTCGAGGATGCGATAGAACTGCCGGGCGCCGATGTCAGCACCCAGCCAGCGCGTGGTGCGTCCGCCCAGCGCGACGAGCCCGGCCCGGTCTCCGTACCGCAGCGCGCTCTGGACGACCTGAGCAGCGCCGCGCGCGGTCCGCTCGGTCGCGACGGTCGCCGGCCCGGGCGGCTGCGGGTAGGTGTCGAAGAGCACCACCACGTCGGCGGCTCGATCGGTCAGCCGTTCGGTGATGTGCAGGGCTCCGCGGCGGGCGCTGACGGGCCAGTTGACGGTGCGGAGCTGATCGCCGGGCACGTAGGGCCGGATGTCGGCGTATTCGACGCCGGGGCCGGTGTGCCGGGTGAGGTGGGTGCCGAGCCGGTCGAGCAGTTCGGTGCGGGGCAGCGCGGTCGACTGCGGCGGCGCGACGGGGAAGACGCAGACCTGCGCGGCGGGCGCGCAACCGACGCCCTCGAGCAGCCCGCCGCGCCCGACGGCACGCACGGTCGCCTCGATGGGGTACCGGCCCCAGCGCGGCGCCTGCACCGTCGCCACCACCGATGCCCCGCGCGCAGTGTCGACATCGACCGTCATCGGTTCAGGGGCGCCGGCCGTCACGGCCACGGCGCTGCCGTCGTCGGCGTGAGCGCTGACTGTGACGCGGACAGGCTCGTCCTCGAAGCAGCGATGCTGTGGCGGATCTCTGCTCACCGACACGCCGGGAACGGGCCGCTGCCAGCCCAGCGAGCAGAGCACCGCGATCAGCGGCGCGGCGAAGGCGATCAGCTCCCACCGGCCGGTCACGACCGCGGCACCGAACGCAAGGGCCGCGCACGTCGCCACCGCACGCGTCAACGGTGCTGCGCGCCAGCGCATCTCGACAGGAATCACGAGGTCCCCCGGGCCCGCGGGACCGGGGTGCGGCGCAGCAGGTCGTCGACCACGTCGGCGCCGGCGACCTTGCGCACCCACATCTCCGGCCGCAGGCTGATGCGGTGTGCCATCACCGGCACAGCCAGCGCCTTGACGTCCTCGGGGATCACGTAGTCGCGGCCCAGCAGCAGCGCGCGGGCCCGGGCCAGCTGCACCAGGTCAAGTTCCGCGCGGGGGCTGACGCCGACGGCGACCTGCGGGTGGTGGCGGCTCGCCGCGGCCAGGGCGACCACATAGGTGAGTACGTCGTCGTGCACGGTGACCAGCTCCACCGTCTCCTGCATGACGAGCAGTTCCTGCGCGGTGACCACCTCGGTCACCTCGGCCGGTGCCGAGCCGCGCTGCAGGCGGCGTCGCAGCATTGTCGTCTCGTCTTCTGCGGACAGGTATTTCAGCTCGAGCCTCAGCGCGAAGCGGTCCAGCTGAGCTTCGGGCAGCGGGTAGGTGCCCTCGTACTCGATCGGGTTGTCGGTGGCCAGCACGAGGAACGGCTCGGGCAGCCGGTGGGTCACCCCGTCGATGCTGACCTGTCGTTCGGCCATCGCCTCGAGCAGCGCCGCCTGCGTCTTGGGCGGGGTCCGGTTGATCTCGTCACCCAGCAGCAGGTTCGTGAAGATGGGCCCGCCGCGGAATTCGAAGCGACCCGACTGCATGTCGTAGATGGTCGAGCCCAGCAGGTCGGCGGGCAACAGGTCCGGGGTGAACTGGACACGGGTGAAGCGCAGGCCGAGCGCCGCGGCAAAGGACTTGGCGATCAACGTCTTTCCCAGACCCGGCAGATCCTCGATGAGCACGTGGCCGCGGGCGAGCACCGTGATGAGGATCAGCCTCAGCGCCTCGCGTTTGCCGACGACCGCGCGGCCGATCTCGTCGAGCACTGCGTCACACGCCGCGGTGGTGGACGCCAACGGTGCGCTCACAGCCGGGCCAGCCGCTGGAGGATCTCGTCGAGCACGTCGCGCCCGGGTCCCGGCTCGGCCGTGCCGGTGCGGGAGATGTTGTCGGGGTCCACCCATGGCCAGAGCCGTTCCCCGAACAGCATCCGTCCGGTGGCGTCGACTGTGTTCGGGTCTTTGCGTTTTCGTGCACCCACCGCGAGCTCGAACTGGCGCGCCAGCATGGGGCGCAGCCGGCGATCCCAGTCCGCGCGCGTGGAGTCGGCCCACGAGATCAGGGTCTCGGTGCGAGATCGCCAGCGCTGCAACGAGATCTCAGCTGCATCAGCGGGGGTGTCCGGCTCCGCGTCGGCGCGACGATTCAGATGTCCGCGGATCCCGATCAGCGCGACGACCAGCGCGGCCCCGGTGACGGTGACCACCAGGGTGCGATCGGCGACGGCGAACGCACAGACCTCGACCGCGAGAACGAGCGCCACCGCGGCCGCGTTGATCCGGGTCATGTGGCGCCCTGCAATTCACGCTGGACCACCTGCAGCGCGCGCACGGCGTCGTCCCGGTGACCTTCGTTCATCACGTGCGGGCTGAAGCGCGCCTCCTCGAACAGATCGACCAGCTGCGCGGCACTGCCCGCGTGGACGGCACGGCGAGCGACGGCGCGGGCGAGCACCTCGGCCGGCGTGTCGGAGGCCTGCGGGACGGTGCCCGGTGATTTCTCCAGCTCCTGTTCCATCGCGACGTAGCAGGCGATGATCGCTTCTCGCGGATCGCGGCTGCGGTCGCCGACCTCGGCCAGGCCCAGCTCGGCCGCCCGCGCCAGGTCTGGAGCGGGTGCCCGCGGCACGCTTGGCTCGGGCCTGTCGGTGCCGGCCGGTGCTGCGGGGGTGCGGCGGCGAGCGGTCAACGAGGCGATGACGGACAGCAGGAGCAGCGCGACAGCGGTGCCCAACAGCAGATCGAACGCGCTGCCGCCCGCGCCGTCGTCGGGACGGGCGTCGCCGTCCTCCGGTGGCGCCTCCAAAGCGTCCGTTGCGGGAGGCGCTGCGGCGCCGGGGTCTGACGGGTCGATCGTCGACGCCCACCGCATCAACAGCAGGACGATCAGTAGCCAGGCGAGCAGCGCGGCCGCGGCGATCGCGAGCAGTCGCCACGGGAACGCGCCGCCGGTTGCGTCATCGCGCCGCGGGGGTTCCCACTCCGACTGGCGTGGGCGCGGCGGCCTGGCCCGCGCGGCGACGGACACGGCGATTGCCGTCACGGACACGACGAGCATGATGACGACCGCGGCCATCGAGCCCGGCCCGTCGGCCTCGGGCTCGGGGGACGGAGGCTGCGCACCGGGAAGCACGCCGCGCAGCGCGACGATGGCGGCGAGCGTCAGCAGGAGCACACCGACGGTGCGGACCACCGCCTTGCCGTCACCGGGCATCTGCGCCCACCCTTCGCCTCACCTCATCGTGGCACGGCGGGTGGCCGGCGGCGGCCGGTCCAGGTCAGGACGTCAGAACATCTGCCAGTCCGACGCACCGTCGGGCTGGTTGTAGAGGCCCGTGGAGTTCTTCACCACGACGGGATCCCCGCTGCCGAAGTTGTCGTAGAACCACTGCGCGTTGGCGGGGCTGAGGTTGATACAGCCGTGGCTGACGTTGCGTTTCCCTTGGTCACCCACAGACCACGGCGCGCTGTGCACGAAGATGCCGCTGTTGTCGATGCGTACGGCGTCCTGCACCTTGAGCTTGTAGCCCTCGGCCGAGTCGACGGGCACCCCGTAGGTCGAGGAGTCCATGACGATGTCCGCGAACTTCTCCAGTACGTAGTACGTGCCGTTCTTGGTCTCGTGCTTACCGTCGGGCTTGCCCATCGACACCGGGAACGTCTTCTCCACCTTGCCGTTGCGCACGATCGTCATCGTGTGCGTCGAGTCGTCGACGGTGGCGACCAACTGCTCGGGGACCGTGAAGCTGGACTTGGTGCCCGCGGCGTCGATGTTGACGACGGTGCCTGCGGGCCAGAAGTCCTGCGGGCGCCAGCGCAGCTGGGTGTCACTGGTCCAGTAGAAACGGCCCGGCACCGGCGGCACCGACGAGATGTGCACCGCGTCCTGCGCCATCTGCCGGTTCGCGATGGGCCGCGCGAAGTTGATGTAGATCGGCTTGGCCGCGCCGGCGATCGAGCCGTTGGTGGGGTTGAACGACGGCGGCACGAACGGAGGCTGACCGACGAACGGATTCGGATTCTGCCCTGCAGGCGTGCCCTCCGGGATCGGCTGGGGCTGGCCCGGGATCACCGCGAACGGGTCGGCCGCGGTGGGCCCCACGGCAGGGTCGGCTGCCGGCGCAGGCGGCGGCGCGAACGGGTTCGGGAAGGCCAGCGGGTTGGGCGGAGGCGGCGGCGCGAACGGGTCCGCGGGCACCGGCGCCGGTGCCACATCGGGCTGCGCGAGGGCCGACGGGGCGCTGAGCACCATGCCGACGACCACGGTCATCACCGACAGCACGGCGATCAACCGACTCTTGTTTGCCTGCCGCATGCAAGTACCTCCAAGTCCCGCGACTGCTCCCAGTGTGGCACAGCGCCGAGAGCGATTCTCCTGGCCAGCGGGCTGACGTACCCCGGACAGCCGCCGTCGCGGTTGCCCTGACCTGCAGTGATGATCGCTCGGGCGGCGCCGGGCGTTACGGGGCGGGTGATCGCCCGGGCCGTAGGCTCGGACGATGATCGTCGCGTTCAGCATCAGCCCCCTGGCGGGGGACCAGTCCGGCGGTGTCGGCGACGCGGTCGCCGAGGCGGTGCGCGTGGTCCGCGCCTCCGGCCTGCCCAACGAGACCAACGCCATGTTCACCAACATCGAGGGCGAGTGGGATGAGGTGATGGCCGTGGTCAAACGCGCCGTCGACGCCGTCGCCGCGGTGTCACCGCGCGTCAGCCTGGTCCTCAAGGCTGACATCAGGCCGGGCCACACCGGACAGCTCACCGCGAAGGTGCAGCGCATCGAGGACGCCCTGGGCGAGTAGAGATTGCCTCGCCGCCGCGCGCACCTTACCCTGGAGTAAGTACAACTGTTCACCGAAGGGGGTACTGGCGTGCGCACGAAGGACATGCAGTCCCTCGGCGAGGTGGCCGCAGAGGGCTTGACCGTCCTGAACGGCCTGGTCCGCGGCATGCACACGGGTATCGCGGGTCGGGTGTTCTCCTCGATCGGGCCGGCCGCGCGGCCGGTGGAGATCGTGCACGACGCGATCGCCGGCGCGGTCTACGACGCACTCGAGGTGACCGGCGCGCGAGTGCCTCCGAAGGTCGCCGGGTTCGCCGCGGCGGGGCTGGCATTCGACGACGATCCGCCGCTCGACGAGCGGCGCGGTGTCGCGGAGGCCATCGCCGCACTCAACGGCATCTACGGCGACGAGCTCGCGGAACGCGGCAACGAGTTCGCCGCGCCGATGGCGATCCGCGAGGACGGCCACGCGGTGGCGCTCACCCCCGGCGCGATCAGCGCAGCGTTCCCGGAACCCACCGACAAGCTCGCCGTCTTCGTGCACGGGCTCTGCCAGACGGAGTCATCGTGGCACCGCCCGCCTCGCCCGACGACCGGCGCCCCGCCCACCTGGTACGGCGAGCGCCTGCACGAGGATCTGGGCTACACGCCGATCGAGATCCGCTACAACACCGGCCTGCACATCTCGACGAACGGTCGCGCGCTGGACGACCTGCTGACCCGGCTGCTGGAGGTGTGGCCGGTTCCCATCAGTCGCATCGCCGTGATCGGTCATTCGATGGGCGGGCTGGTGGCCCGCTCGGCCTGCCACTACGCCGCCGAGCGCAACCGCCGGTGGTGCCGGGCCACCCGCCAGGTGGTGTGCCTGGGCTCCCCGCACATGGGCGCTGACCTGGAGAAAACTGTCAACGCGGCCAGCTGGCTGATGATCCGGCTGCGCGAGACCCGGGCCATCGCGGAGTTGCTCAACCTGCGCAGCGACGGGATCAAGGATCTGCGCTTCGGGTCCGTCCTCGACGACGACTGGGCCGAAGCGGATCCCGATGAGTTCCTGCGCGACCGGTGTCGGGAAGTACCGTTCCTGCCCCACGCCCGCTACCACTTCGTCGCGACCTCGGCCGCCCCGGCGGCGCTGGGCATGGTCGTCGGTGACCACCTGGTGCGCCCGGCCAGTGCCTCCGGTCGCGGCCGGAAGCGTCGGCTGCCGTTCGACGACGACGCCGGGCTGGTGCTGACCGGCCTGCACCACTTCGATCTGCTCAACCATCCGGAGATCTACGACCGCCTTCACCAGTGGCTTTCTCACAAGTGAGCTCAGAAGTGAGCGGTGCCACAGCGCGACGGCGTTCGGATTCACCTGGCGGACAACGACTCACGACTATGGACACACACGACAAGCACGCATCGCCCGACCGGGCCGCGCCGTTGGGTCCGGTGGCCGGCGAGACATTGAAGGACGCGGCCAACTGGCCGGGGCACACGATGATCGCTGTGGGACTGATCGCCTTCGCGCTCTCGCTCTGCGGATTCGCCGTCGGCAGGAGCGGACTGGCGATGGTCTCGGCGGTGATCGCCGTGGTCGGACTCATCGCCGGCGTGAGCTGGCTGTGCGTCGAGCACCGCCGTGTGCGTCGGCGCGGCATCGACATCCCGACCGAGCGACCTGAGGACGTGCCACCGGTGTAGTCCACTCCGCGAGATCGACGTTGTGTAGCGAAAGTGCGAGTGGACGCCTACAGAACGTCGATTTCGCGGTGCCTAGGAGCGGACCAGCCGCGCGATCGCTGCGGAGGCTTCGGCGAGCTTCGCGTCCGCCTCATCGCCCCCCGCGGCCACCGCGTGTGACACGCAGTGGCCCAGGTGCTCGTCGAGCAGGCCGAGCGCCACGGACTGCAGGGCGCTGTTGACCGCGCTGATCTGGGTGAGCACGTCGATGCAGTATTTGTCCTCGTCGATCATCTTGGCGATCCCGCGGACCTGCCCCTCGATGCGGCGCAACCGCTTGGCGTAGTTCTCCTTTTGCGCCGAGTAGCCGTGCGAACCGGGGTCCGCCGCATCGCTGGCATTCGTCATGGCGCCACTTTACCCGTACCCCACGGGGGTATCCATATATGTTTTGGCCGGGGGAAACGCCAGGCGCATAATCGTCGGCATGCCTTCAGAGACTCCGGAGACCCCTGACATCAAGCCACGTTCGCGCGACGTCACCGACGGCCTGGAGAAGACCGCTGCCCGTGGGATGCTGCGCGCCGTCGGTATGGGCGACGACGACTGGGTGAAGCCGCAGATCGGCGTCGGTTCGTCGTGGAACGAGATCACGCCGTGCAACCTGTCGCTGCAGCGGCTGGCGCAGGCGGTCAAGGCCGGGGTGCACGAGGCGGGCGGCTACCCGCTGGAGTTCGGCACCATCTCGGTGTCCGACGGCATCTCGATGGGCCACGAGGGCATGCACTTCTCGCTGGTCTCCCGCGAGGTCATCGCCGACAGCGTCGAGACCGTCGTGCAGGCCGAGCGCCTCGACGGCACCGTGCTGCTGGCCGGCTGCGACAAGTCCATCCCCGGCATGCTCATGGCGGCGGCGCGGCTGGACCTCGCCAACGTGTTCCTCTACAACGGCTCGATCATGCCCGGCGTCGCCAAGCTGACCGACGGCACCGAGAAGGAAGTGACGATCATCGACGCGTTCGAGGCCGTCGGCGCGTGCGCGCGCGGGCTCATGTCGCGTGCGGACGTCGACATCATCGAGCGCGCGATCTGCCCCGGTGAGGGCGCCTGCGGCGGCATGTACACCGCCAACACCATGGCCTCCGCCGCCGAGGCCCTCGGAATGTCGTTGCCGGGCAGCGCTTCTCCGGTGGCCATCGACTCCCGCCGCGACGAGTACGCCCGCCGCTCCGGCGCCGCCGTCGTCGAGATGCTGCGCCGCGGCATCACCGCGCGCGACATCCTCACCAAGGAGGCGTTCGAGAACGCCATCGCCGTCGTCATGGCGTTCGGCGGTTCGACCAACGCGGTGCTGCACCTACTGGCCATCGCGTGGGAGGCCCAAGTCGAGCTGACGCTGGCCGACTTCACGCGCATCGGGAACAGGGTGCCCCACCTGGCCGACGTGAAGCCGTTCGGCCGCCACGTGATGAAGCACGTCGACGAGATCGGCGGCGTGCCCGTGGTGATGAAGGCTCTGCTCGATGCCGGTCTGCTGCATGGCGATTGCCTCACCGTCACGGGGCAGACCATGGCGGAGAACCTGGCCCACATCGAGCCGCCGGATCCGGACGGCAAGGTGCTGCGGGCGATGGACAACCCGATCCACCCCACCGGCGGAATCACGATCCTGCACGGCTCGCTCGCCCCGGAGGGCGCCGTGGTGAAGTCGGCGGGCTTCGACTCCGACGTGTTCGAGGGCACCGCACGGGTTTTCGAGCGGGAACGCGCCGCGCTCGACGCGCTGGAGGACGGCACGATCACCCACGGCGACGTCGTGGTGATCCGCTACGAGGGCCCCAAGGGCGGCCCCGGCATGCGGGAGATGCTGGCGATCACCGGCGCGATCAAGGGTGCCGGTCTGGGCAAGGACGTCCTGCTGATGACCGACGGCCGGTTCTCCGGCGGGACCACGGGGTTGTGCGTGGGCCACATCGCGCCGGAAGCCGTCGACGGCGGACCCATCGCGTTCGTCCGCGACGGCGACCGCATCCGCCTCGATGTCGCCAACGGCACGTTGGACATCCTGGTCGACGAGGCCGAATTCGAGTCGCGCAAGGACGGATTCACGCCGCTGCCCCCGGTGTACAAGACGGGCGTGCTGGCCAAGTACACCAAGCTGGTCGGCTCGGCGGCCGTCGGCGCGGTCTGCAGCTAGCCCACGATGACGCTGGCGTTCCTTATCACGAGCCTGGTGGTGGTCGCCACCCCGGGCACCGGCGCGCTGTACACCGTGGCCACCGGCCTCTCGCACGGCACGCGGGCATCCATCTTGGCTGCGGTCGGGTGCACGCTGGGCATCGTGCCGCACATGCTCGCAGCGGTGAGCGGGCTGGCAGCGATCATGCACAGCAGCGCCGTGGCGTTCCAGACGCTGAAGTACCTCGGAGTGGCGTACCTGCTCTACCTGGCGTGGATCACCTGGCGGGACGACTCGGAATTGGTCACCAGTGACGCGCCGGCCGCCCCGCCGGGGTCCTGGCGCATCATCGGCACGGCGGTCGCGGTCAACACGTTGAACCCGAAGTTGACCCTGTTCTTTTTCGCGTTCCTGCCGCAGTTCGTCGACGCCTCCGCGGGCCCCGTCGTCGACGAGATGCTGGTGTTGTCAGCGGTGTTCATGGCGATGACGCTGGTGGTCTTCGCGGCCTACGGGGTGTTCTCGGCGGCGGTGCGCAGCCATGTGATCACCCGTCCGAGGGTCGTGCGGGGGTTGCGGCGGACCTTCGCCGCGACCTATGTCGCGTTGGCGGCGCGAATGGCAGTGGCCTCGCGCTAGGATACGCACCCGCAGGAGTTGCGGTGGTGGAACGTCGTCGGCACCTGGATGCGTTGCGCCGCACCGTCTTCTGCGCGCACCCGGCGCAGCAGTAACTGCGCCGCGGTGGCGCCGATGGTTTCGACGTCCTGGGCGGCGGCGGTGAGCTTGGGCTCGAACAGGTCCGACCACTCGAAGTCGTCATAGCAGGCGAAAGCCACGTCGGACGGGATCGCCAGGTCGAGGCTGCGCAACGCCTTGAGGGTGCCGATCGTCATCGCGTTGTTCATCGACACCAGTGCGGTGGGCCGGTTCTCGCCGGCCATCACCGCGCGCACCTCGCGTTCGGCGACGTCGGTGCTCGACTCGCCGTCGATCACCAAGGCAGGGTCGAGCGGAATGCCGCGCGCGGCCAGGGCGGCGGCGTATCCGTCGAATCGTTCGACCGTCGAGGAGATCCCGGCGATGCCGCGCACCACGCCGATCCGCCGGTGCCCACGAGCGAGCAGGTGCTCGGTGAGCCCGCGCGCCGACTCAACGTTCTCTGGCCCGACCTGATCGCAGTCGATGTCGACGGCGCGGTCGATGAGGACCAGCGGGGTTCCGGTACGCACGATCGCCGGCAGCGTCGTGCGCTCTGAACCGGCCGCCGGGGCGACGATCATCCCGTCGACCTGCCGGTCCAGCAGCGAGTCGGTGACCCGCTTCTCGGATTCGGCGTCGTCGTGCGAGTCGCCGACGATCAGCACGTAACCCGCTTCGGAGAGCGCCCGTTCCACCGCGTGCACCAGGCTGCCGAAGTACGGATTGGTCAGCGCCGAGATCGACAGCCCGACCGTGTGCGTGCGCCCCGCCGCCAACGAGCGGGCCACGCCGTTACGGCGATAGCCGGTCTCGGCGATCGCCGCCTCGACGCGTAGGCGCGTCCCGGTGTCCACCCGGCGGGTCCCGTTGATCACATGCGACACCGTCGACGCCGACACCCCGGCCAGCCGCGCGACGTCGCCCATCGTGGTCATGGCAGCCTGATCATGACAGCCGAAGTATCCGGTCGGCCCGGGCGGCCGTCGACTCGATCAGCTGGGCGTTCCGCTCATCGGAACCCAACGCCCAGAATCGTGCTTCCTCGGATGTCTTGCCGAACGCCTCGTGCCGTCGCACCAGGCGCTCGTGCCGAATCCCGCTGTCGGGGGCCAGAAACCAGACCTCGTCGACGCAGGCCCGGGCGGCGGGCCAGGCCCCGGAGTCGAGCAGCAGGTAGTTGCCCTCGGTGACCACCAGCGGTGTCGGCGGGTGCACCGGGATCGACGAGCCGATGGGTTCCTCGATCTCCCGCCGGAATCGCGGCGCGTAGATCACGGCGTCCCCGTCGCGCTGGGCGCGCAACGCAGCAAGCAATCGCGCGTAGCCGTCGTCATCGAACGTGTCGTGCGCGCCCTTGCGATCCCGCCGGCCCAGGTCGATCAGCACCTCGTTGGCCAGGTGGAAGCCGTCCATCGGCACCAGCACGGCATCTCGCGGCCCCAGCGCGGCGACGAGTTGCTCGGCGACCGTGGACTTTCCGGCGCCCGGCGCACCGGTCAGCCCGAGGATGCGCCGGGTACCGGGCGTGACGAGCGCCCGCGCCCAGGCGATCAGCTCCTCGACGGTGGCGCTGTCGACGTCCTGCTCGATGGTCACCGGTGCCGCCTTCGGTCGTGGGAGAGTTCGGCCAGCCAGGCCCGTGGTCCGATCACCGAGCACCGCAGCGCGGCCACTTCCGCCGCCGCCTGCACGCGCTCGGCCAGACGGACCACGCCGTCCGCACCGAAGTAGCAGTATGCGCCGTGGAACGCGTCCCCGGCGCCCAAGGTGTCGCGCACCGGCACGACCGGCACGTCGACGCTGCCGGCCTCACCGCCCGACCACCACCGAATCGGTGCGCCGCCGGCGGTGACGACGACGGTGGGCACACCGTCGTCGAGCAGCGCGGCGGCGGTCGCCTCGGCGCTGTCCGCGCCCGGGGTGCGAAAGTCGCCGGAGCACACCATGTCCGGCCGGTGGGTGATCAGGTCGGCCATCACGGGCTTCCAACGGCCGGCGTCGACGACACACGGCACCTGCTGCGCGGCGGCCGAGCGGGCCGCGGCAGCACCGATGACGGGATGGTGGCCGTCGACGAGGACGACGTCGGCGCCTGCGACGAGGTCACCGAGGTCTGCAGGCGCAGCGACGTCGGAGGCGACGGCGTCGAGCGAGATGACGGAGCGATCCCCCGTCGCGTCGACCACCGACACGCTGGACACCGGAACCGGCCGTGCCGAGCCCGCTGCGGCGTCGATCACCTCGACCCCGTGGGCCACCAGGTCGCTGCGCACGAGGTCGGCGACCGGGTCCGTGCCGAGCGCCGTGACCAGCACCGCGTCCCCGCCGAGCGCAGCGAACGTGACGGCCGCGTTGGCGGCCGGCCCACCGGCGGCGACGAATTGCGCTGCCGCGGTGATCTTCTGGTTTACCGCGGGCGGCTCGGCGATGCGGTGGATCACGTCGAGGGTGGCCAGTCCGACGAAGAGCCCCCGTGGCTCAGAGGCCGGCGCGTTCCTCATCGGTCGGCTCCTCCGCACCGGTCATCAGGGCCACCACCTCGGACATCGACCGCTTCTTCGGGTCCACCACACCGGCCCGCTGGCCCAGCCGGTGGATGTGGATGCGGTCGGCCACCTCGAACACGTGCGGCATGTCGTGGCTGATGAGCACCACCGGAATTCCGCGATCCCGAATCGATTTGATCAGATCGATCACCTGACCGGACTCCCGCACGCCGAGAGCGGCAGTCGGCTCGTCCATGATGATCACCCCGCGCCCGAACGCCGCGGCGCGGGCCACCGCGACACCCTGACGCTGACCGCCCGACAGCGTCTCGACGGCCTGACTGACCGCCTTGATCCCGATCTTCAGATCGGCCAGGTGCTGCGAGGCGTCCTGGCGCATTCGCGGCATGTCGAGGCGACGGAAGACGCTGCCCGCGACGCCTTTTCGCCGCACCTCGCGCCCGAGGTACAGGTTCGAGGCGATGTCGAGGGCCGGCACCACCGCGAGGTCCTGGTACACCGTCTCGATGCCGGCGGCGCGGGCGTCGCGGGTGTTCTTGAACGCGACCGGCTGCCCGTTCATCAGGATCTGGCCCGAGTCCGGAATCACCGCTCCGGCAAGCGCTTTGATCAAGCTGCTCTTGCCCGCACCGTTGTCACCGATGACGGCGAGCACCTCGCCGGCACGCAGCTCGAAGTCGGCGCCGTTGATCGCGGTGACGTTCCCGTACTTCTTGACCAGACCGCGCGCTTCGAGGACGGGGCTCATCGTGACCTCCTGCGGGTGAACTGATCCACGGCCACCGCGACGATCACCAAAACGCCGGTGGCGATGTTCTGGTAGAGGTTGTCGACTCCGGCCTGGGTGAGACCGTTGCGCAGTACGCCGACGATCAGCGTGCCGACCAGCGTTCCGCCCACGCCACCGCGGCCGCCGAACAGGCTGGTGCCGCCGATGACCACCGCGGTGATGGTCTCGAGGTTGGCATTCTGATAGGCGTTCGGATCGGCATTGGGGATGCGGCCGAGCGCCGCCCACGCCGCGATCGCGGCGATCACGCCGGTGGTGATGTACACCGACAGCAGCACCCGGCCGGATTTGATGCCCGACAGATCGGATGCCTGCGGATTACCGCCGACCGCGTAGACATGCTTGCCCCAGGCGGTTTGGGACAGCGCGTACCACGTCGCCAGGTACACCAGCAGCATCGCGACGACGCCGTACGTCGTCGAGAACGTGCCGATGCGAAACGATGTACCGAGAAACGTCAGCGGGCCCGGCGACACCCGGTAGGTCTCCGAACCGGCGAGCAGCCGCGTCGCCGCCTGGATCGCGGTGAACGTGCCGAGCGTGACGATGAACGGCGGCAACCGCAGCGCGGTCACCAGCCCACCGTTCAGCGCACCGAACACCACGCACACCAGCAGCGTGGAGCCCAGCGCGACGAGGGGTCCGCCCGCACCGGCGCTCTGCGCCATCACGATCGTGCCGAACACGGCGACCGCGCCGATCGACAGGTCGATGCCGGAGGTCAGGATGATCAGCGTCTGCCCGACCGCCAGGATGCCGACGACCACCGACTGCTGCAGGATCAGCGACACGTTCTGCGGTTCGAGGAACGAGTCGGAGATCGCGCTGAAGATGATGATCGCCAGCACGAGGGCGACCAGCGGGCCCAGCAGCGGTTCGCGCAGCAGGTTCGATGCCGTCAACCGGCTCGACAGCGGCGGCTTCGTCTGTGGTGCCTTCGCCTGTGGTGCAGCGCCGCCCGTCATGATCCGGCGGTGCCCCAGCAGTTCTGCTCACCCCAGGCGGTGTCCTTGGACTCGATGCCGGGCATGGGCTTGTCGGTGATCAGCTGGGAGCCGGTGTCGTTGAAACCGCTGGGCTTGGTGCCGTCCTTGGCGTACTTGACCACGGCCTGCACGCCGAGTTCGGCCATCTTCGCCGGGAACTGCATCACGGTCGCACCGATCTTGCCGGCCTTCACATCGGCGACGCCGGTGCAGCTGCCGTCGATCGAGCCGATCGTGATCTGGCCAGCGCGATTCGCCGACTGGATGGCCTGGTAGGCACCGGCGGCGGCGGGCTCGTTGATCGTGTAGAGCGCGTTGATGCGGGGCGCGCGCTGCAGGATGTTCTCCATCGCGGTCTGCGCCTTGGTCTGGTCGCCGTTGGTGTTCTCCTGGCCCACGATCTCGGGCGAGTTGTTCGTGATGCCGAAACCTTCGAGGAACCCGTCGTGGCGGAACGTGTCGACGGTGCCGCCGGGCGTGCCGTCGAGCATCACCACCTGGGGTGCGGCGTTGCCGATGGCCGCCTTCACCCACTTGCCCTGGCTGACGCCTGCGGCCTTGTTGTCGGTGGCGTAGGTGGCGTCGACGGCGTCCTCGGGGTCGGTCGCCGTGTCGAGCGCGATGACGATGACGCCGGCGTCCCGGGCTCGCTTGATCGCGTCGAGCACGCCGGTCGACGAGTTCGGCGTGATGAGAATGCCTTTCACGCCCTGGCCGACCATGTTCTCGATCGCGGTGACCTGGCCCTCGTTGTCGCCGTCGAAGGCACCGGCGAGCGCGATCAATTGGGCGCCGTCCTTGTCGGCCTGCGCTTGGGCGGCTTCCCGGACCTTCACGAAGTACGGGTTGGAGTCCGTCTTGGTGATCAGGCCGACCTTGACGCTGTCCGATCCGGAGCCGCCGCTGCAGCCGGTCATGCCCAGCACGAGCGCTCCCGCCAGCACCACCGAACCGATGACCGACCGACTGGGTTTCCCGACCATGTGGACTCCTTTGTCCCCGGGCGACGCCCGACGCGCCGCGGCTGGGCAGGAGCCTAAGACGTAGGCAAGCGCTTGCGCATGCGCTTTCGTAAAATCGGTTCGGTCCGTGTCAGTCGCCCGTCGCGGGCGCGACCCGGTCCCGGCCCGCCAGCCGGGCATCCCACTCGGCCAGCACGGGGGCCGGGGTGCGCCGTGTCGCCACGCTGGCCACGACGTAGACGACCAGGCTTGCCGCGAGCCCGTAGTAGATCGGCTCGTTGGCCAGCACGTCACCGACGACAACCATGGTGCCGAGGGTGACCACGGTGCCCACGGCCATCGACCACAGCGCCCCGGCGCCGGTGGCTCGCTTCCACAGGAAGCCGCCGAGGATCGCGACCAGCAACCCGCCGACCAGGATGTCGTAGGCGATCGTCAGCGCGGCCACCACGTCGTCGAGCAGTGCGGCGATCACGATCACCACGATGCCGAGCACCACCACGTAGATCCGGTCGGAGTGCACGTCATCCGCCTCCCGTACGGAGTCAGGCGTACGGCCGAACAGTCTCTGCAGCAGCGGCTTGACGTCAGTGCGGGCCACGGTCGCCGTCGCGATCAGCGCTCCCGACGCGGTCGACATCATCGCCGCGACCGCAGCCGCCAGCACCAGACCGCTGATGCCTACGGGCAGAATGCTTTCCGCGATCTGGGCGTACACGTCGTCGGAAGCCTCGACGTCGGGCAGGAACGTCGAAGCCGCAGTGCCGATCACCGCGCCGGCAATGCCGTAGAGCACGCAGTACAGCGCGGCCGTGGTGCCACCCCATTTCGCCACCTGCGGTGAGCGCGCGGTGAAGACCCGCTGCCAGATGTCCTGACCGATCAGCATGCCGAAGCTGTACACCACGAAAAACGTGATGATGGTCGGCATTCCGATGGCGCCCAAGCCGAAGACCGCGTCACCCGCACGTTCCCGGATGCCGGCGAAACCGCCGGCCTTGTGCAGCGTGAACGGCAGCAGCAGCGCGAAGATGCCGATGGTCTTGAGCAGGAACTGAACCATGTCGGTGAGCGTGATCGACCACATGCCGCCGATCGAGGAGTAGAGCATCACGGTCAGACCGCCGATGAGCACCGACACGGTGCGATCGGTGCCGAACAACACGTTGAACACGGTGGCGTACGCGATCGTCGAGGTCACCGACAACATCAGGGTGTAGGCGGCCATCACGATGCCCGACGCCGAGGTCGCGTCGACGTCGTAGCGCAACCGCAGCATCTGGGCGACGGTGAAGACCTTCAGCCGCTGGATACGTCCGGCGAAGAACAGACTCAGCGCCAGGAGCCCCACCGCGATCGACACGACGAGCCACATGCCGGACAGCCCCCACTTGTAGCCGAGGCCGACACCGCCGACGGTCGAGGCCCCGCCGAGCACCACGGCGGCCATCGTCCCGGTGTACAGCGTGGGCCCGAGTCGCCGCCCCGCGACCAGGAAGTCGGCCGAGTCCTTGGTTCTGGACTTGCCCCAGAACCCGAAGGCCAACATGGCCGCGAGGTACACGGCGATGATCGCGATGTCGAGCGGCTTACCCATGGTGACCTTCCTAGGTGGCGGAGAACATCGTGAGGTGCGCAGGCAGCACGACGACGGCGGGGCCGCGGGTGCCGAACGTGTCGGCGACGGTGGCGCCGACGGTCTCGAGGGAGGCGATGTGCGCAGGAATGCCGAAACTGGTTGCCAAAGCAGCGAAGTCGGGACGCGTGAGCTCGGTGGCGGTCGCTTGACCGAAGGTGTCTGTCATGTATTCGCGCAGGATTCCGTAGCCGCCGTCGTCGACGATCAGCCAGGTGACGTCCGCGTCGTGCTGGCGGGCGGTGGCCAGTTCGGCGATCGAGTACATCGCCCCGCCGTCGCCCGACACCGCCAGCGTGCGCTGCCCGGTGCCCAGCGCTGCGGCCAGCGCCGCAGGGAAGGCGAAGCCGAGCCCACCCGCGCCCTGGGCGCTGTGGAACTCGCCGTCGAGCGGGTCCCAGACCGACCACGCCCAGTAGCCGGCGATCGTCATGTCCCAGAATGACTGCGCCGCAGCGGGAGTCGCCTGCCGCAGATCGCGCATCAGCGTGCGCTCGGTGCCCAGGTTCTGTGCGGCCAGCCGCCCTTCGACCGCTGCCCGCAGGTCCGCGGCGATCCGCGCGGCGTCATCGCTGTCGCGGTGAGTCACCCGCCGCGTCAGCGCGCGCAAGGCCTGCGCCGCGTCGGCGTGGATGGTCAGTGCGGGGTGGTTGGCGCCCAGCACGCGCGCCTCGGCGTCGACGTGGATGACCGTGCCGTGTGGCTCGAGAGTGTGGTAGTTGCCGGTCACCTCGCCCATCGCCGTCCCCACAGCGAGCAGGACGTCGGCTCCGGCCAGCAGATCGGTGGTGTACCGGTCCTCGATCCAGGATGCTGCGGAGAGCGGGTGGTCGAAGCGGATGGCGCCTTTACCGCCGACGGTCGAGACCACCGGCGCATCGAGTGCCTCAGCGAGGGCGACCAGTGCGTCGGAACCGCCCGGCGAGCGACGCACGCCGCCCCCTGCCAGGATCACCGGCCGTTCTGCGGCATCGAGGCGTTCCGCCGCCGCGGCGACGACATCGTCGCGCGGTGCCCGTGCGGTCACCCCGGTGGGCACCGACGTCACCGGCGGCACATCAGCCGGGTCGAGGAGGACGTCCTGGGGGATCTCCACCCATGTCGGACCGGCGGGCGCGGACTGCGCCAGTGACCACGCATCGGCGAGAAGCGTCGGCAACTGGCCCGAGTTCGTCGCCAGCGCAGTGCTTTTGGTGACGTTGATCGCGCTGCGCGCCTGGTCGTCGAGCTGGTGCAGGGCGCCGCGCCGCAGCCCGAGAAATGCGCGCGGCACTTGACTCGCGATCACGAGCACCGGCACGCCCGTGGCGTACGCCTCCTGCAGCGCGCCGAGCGCGGTCAGCGCGCCCGGCCCGGTCGACAGGAACAGCACACCGACCTCTCCGGTCGCGCGGGCATACCCGTCAGCACCGAACGCCGCGTTGTTCTCCACCCGAGAACTGACGAACGTCAGGTCGCTGCGCCGGATCGCGTCGAACAGTCCCAGCGCGTTCTGCCCCGGAATCCCGAAGACGTGGCTGGCACCGAGCGCAGTCAGCGTCTCGACGACGACGTCGCCACCGTTGCGGTCCATAACGGATCTTTCTGGCCAGGGTTCGCGGTGGCCCCACGGTAGGGCCGCAGCTGACCAGCCGCAACAGTTCGTTCATCGTGCCCGGCACGCACGTCACGGAATGACGACACGAGGCGGCCGATCACGTCCGAACACCACGTCACGCGCTACCTGAACGCTCGATGCGCCGGCGGCGAGGTCCAGAAAAATCTATCCGCCTTTTCGGGACTCCACCCTCTTGCGCAGGCCGTCGGTCGCCGTCTCCATCAGACCCTTGGCACCCCTCTTGATCAGAAAGCCGGGCAGCGGCACCGTCGGATCCACGGTCAGCTCGAACCGCACCCTGGTCTTCTCGCCCTCCGGGGTCAGTGTGTAGCGGGCGTCTTGCGCGCGCTGCTGCTGTGAGCTCACCAGGGTCCAGCTCACCCCGTCGTCGTGCACCGAGTAGTCGAGCACTTGTTCATCGCTGACCCCGACGATCTTCACGACCTGACGGGACCGCTTCGGCCGGCCCTCGTCGTCGCGTTCGAGTATTTCGACCTTCTGGTGCGCCGAGGACCACTCGGTGAGCGACTCCAGGTCGTACAGGACGTCCAGGATCTCCGCGGGAGACGCCTTGATGACGGTCTCGCGGGTTTCGGTGACCGCCATCTAGACGCGCGGCCCGGTGCTGCGCTTGCCGGTGATGCCGAGGTAGGCCGCGATCAGCACGATCGCGAAGATGATGCCGACCAGGAACGGGATGATCTTGAAGCCGCCGTTCTGGTTGGAGTAGCCGAGCTTGTACGAAACCCAGGCCCCGAGGAACGAGCCCAGTGCCCCGAGCACGATCGTCATGACCACACCGATGTTCTGCTTGCCCGGCATGACCAGGCGCGCCAACGCACCGACGATGAGACCGACGACAATGGCGCCGATGATTGTTCCGATCACGATGTGCTCCTTGCTTGGCGTAACCCGACGGCTCCGGGGTTACCCGCTCGCGCTGGAATCAACCGCCATGTCGCCGATGCGGCGCAAACCCACCGCCAGCACGGGCAGATAGGCGGGCGCCCAGACGGGGGCGCTCATCCATGCCCGGCACCCGCCCGGCGCGGGTTCGACACCGTGGCGTGTCGCCGGCACCCCGGCCACCCGCCATGCCCAGCTCCTGCCCGGGTCGAGTTCGGTGATGGTGAACGGCAGTGGCACGCCGACGGGCGTCCACACCCGGCCGGTGGCCCCGAGTTCGAAACCGCCGCGGTCGAGTTCGGCGCCGGCGACGGTGGGCCCCCAGACGGGCCACGCGTCGAGATCGGTCAGAATCTGCCACACCGTGTCGGCGGGCGCGGGAATCCGTCTGCTCACTGTCCACACGGGTCAGGGTGTACCCGCACCGCGTCAGGTGAACCGCTGGTGGAGGGCGGGCAGGAAGCCGGCGAGATGGTTCATCTCCTGCGCGCAGTGCACGAGCAGGTCGCGCGGATCGGGGAGCTGTCGGTGCGCTATCGGCCGAACGACGGTGTCGGCCAGCCTGTTTGCGCGTCGAACCCGGATGTGCGGGCCGCCAAGCCAGAACCGCGAACGCATCTCCGCGCCGCCGTCGACCGATCTGATCTGATGCACCAGCCACCCGATGTCGACCGGGAGATCGGCGGAACCGAGCCGCGCGCAGACCGTCACCGCTGCGGCTGACCGAGGGGCTGACAAGCCGAGTTCTGCAGGGGTGACGAACCGGATCGCCGCGCGGGTGAAGGTCGAGCCGATGTACTCCTCGACGAGCGAGGTCCGCCCGACGTAGCCGCCGTCACCGCCGCCGTCGGCCCAGCGCGCCGAGACGTGGGCGCGGGGGTGCCACAGCTTGTAGCGTCGTGCGTCGCTGCCGTGCCAGCCGAACCACCAGTCCCACATCGCCGGGGTGACTCCCGGCATCTCGGTGCGGACCGCCACGATGACCTCGCCGGTGTGTGAACAGCCGTATCCGGTCTCGGTCGCGTGGTGCCCGTCATCGAGCAGCGCGGGCACGTCGGCGAAGTCGAGCAGAAGTGGGGCGGCCTGCGGGCCGTGGTGCAGTGCATCGACGACGTGGCCGGGTAGGGGCGCCATCCGGGCATCGAAGAAGTCGCCCCACTCGGTGTCCCCGTCGCCCGCCCGATACCCGAGGTATCCCGTCACCTCACGGAGTCTCACCCGGACCGAGCAGCATGTCCACCGCCTCGGCGAGCGCGACGTCATCGGGCAGCGTCCCCGCCATCAGCGGCGGACAGGCCACGACACCGGTCAGCATCGACAGCGCTGCATCCAACCGCGCCCCGGTGAACCGGCGGGCAAGGAGTTCTCGCAGCCCGTGCTGCGCTTCGGCGGTGATCCGGTCACGCAACGGTGCCGCGTCGGCACCCGCACCGTCGTCGGCCAATCCGCACAGCAGGCGGTCCAGCCGCAGCTCGGCGAGGCTGCGGCGGAACGCGGTCAGCTCGGCGACCAGATCGGCGCGCAGGTCGCCGGTCGGCCGGTGGTGAGGCAGCCGGCCCAGTGCGTCGAGGGCCAGGCGCAGCAGGTCGAGCCGCGACGGCCAGTGCGCGTAAAGCGTGGTCTTCGAGTAACCGGCCCGCTCAGCCACTCGGGCATGGGTGAGGTCGTCGAATCCGTCGGACCGCAACACCTCCAACGCCGCACGCGAGACATCCCCGCGGGTGCGGGCCACCCGCGCATCCTCTGCTGGCATGTCCGCACTGCTGGGCACGGTGGCACCTTCCGTTCCGGGTGTGTCACCAACGCGTCAGAATCTGAATCGATGAACGGGGTTTTCATTAGTGACTGGCCTGTGTACTAATGAACTGTAGATCCAGAAACGGTCGATTGACAGCTTTTCCTCTGATTCGCGTCCAGCACCCGGCGCCCGAGGAGCCACGCTCGAAAACCTCTCTGCGAGAAGGGAATTCTCATGCCCGCCATTCTTTTCGGATCGATCAGCACGCTTGCCGACACCTCGGAGCTGCAACGCCAAGCCTTCAATGACGCGTTCGCCCAGCACGGGCTGGACTGGAACTGGTCCCAGGACGACTACCGCAGCATGCTTGGCGGCAACGGGGGCGCCCAGCGCATCGCCGACTTCGCCGCCGACCGCGGCGAGGACGTCGACGCCGCGGCCATACACGCCACCAAATCTCAACTGTTCCAACAGCTCCTGGCCGAAGTCACGCTGATCCTCCGCCCCGGTGTGCGCGAGACCATCGAGCACGCCAAGGCCGCAGGACACAAGCTCGGCTTCGTCACCACGACCTCCAAGGCCAACGTCGACGCGCTGCTCGCCGCGCTGGACCCGCAGGTCGACGCCTCCACCTTCGACGTCATCGTGTACGACGACCATGTCGAGGAGAAGAAGCCGGCTCCGGCGGCGTACGTTCTGGCGCTGGACTGGCTGGGCCTCACCCCCGCCGACGCCGTCGCCATCGAAGACAACGTCGGTGGGGTGCGTGCAGCCCGCGCCGCCGGACTGCGCTGCATCGCCTTCCCCAACGCCAACACCTCCGGCGCCGAATTCGCCGACGCCACCGACATCGCCGACCAGCTCGACGCCGACCGCGTCGTCTCCCTGGCCGCCGCCTGACCTCCCGAACGGACCTTCCATGAGCGACCTCACCGCCCGAGTCACCGCCTCCGAGAGCAACTTTCACGTCGAAGGTTACGAGCGCATCTCCTATGACCTGACCTACGTCAACGGCGTGTTCGACGTGGCCAACCGCGAGCTGGCCGAGGCCTACCTGCCGTACGGTCGCACCTTGATGGTGGTCGACGAGGTGGTCTACGACCTCTACCGCGACAGCATCAACGCCTACTTCGCCCACTACGGGATCGACCTGACGGTCATCGGCGTACACATTCACGAAACCGCCAAGTCGCTGGAGACGTTCGAACGGATCGTCACCGCATTCGACGAGTTCGGCCTGGTGCGCACCGAACCCGTCCTGGTCGTCGGCGGTGGATTGACCACCGACGTCGCGGGATTCGCGTGCGCGAGCTACCGCCGCAACACCCCCTACCTGCGCATCCCGACGACATTGATCGGCCTGATCGACGCGAGCGTGTCGATCAAGGTCGCGGTCAACCACGGACACCACAAGAACCGCCTCGGCGCCTACCACGCATCACGTCAGGTGTTCCTGGACTTCTCGTTCCTCAAAACGCTGCCCGAGGACCAGATCCGCAACGGGATGGCGGAGCTGATCAAGATCTCGGTCGTCGGCAACGCCGAGATCTTCGACATGCTCGAACGCTTCGGCCCCGAGCTGCTCACCACCCGCTTCGGCCACCTCGGCGGCGACGAACGCCTCCGCGCGGTCGCGCACCGGCTCACCTATGAGGCGATCGCGACGATGCTCGAACTGGAAGCACCCAACCTGCACGAGATCGACCTGGACCGGGTGATCGCGTTCGGGCACACGTGGAGTCCGACCCTGGAGCTGACCCCGCCGACACCGTTCTTCCACGGGCACGCGATCAGCATCGACATGGCGCTGTCGGTCACTCTGGCCGAGCGGCGCGGTCTGCTCACCGCGGGTGGACGCGACCGCGTGCTCGCGACGATGAGCGCGCTCGGTCTGGCGCTGGACTCGGACTACCTGACTCCAGAGCTCCTCGAGACGGCGACGGCCGCCATCCTGCGCACCCGCGACGGCATCCTTCGTGCTGCGGTGCCCGACCCGATCGGCAGCTGCCGCTTCCTCAACGACGTGACCGTCGACGAGCTCGTCGACACGCTCACGCTGCACAAGAAGCTGTGCGCCGAGTTCGACCGCGGAGGCGACGGCGTGGACGCGTTCACCTACGCCACCGTCGATGCCTGACACGGTCGCCGCACCCCGGCCGGTCACGCCGACCTCGATTCTCGCCGCGCAGCTCGCCGAGCTCTGCGAGCAGGTGTGCGGCACCGTCGATCCGGACGTACTCGACAAGCTCTGCCGGGCGCGGGATCTGGCGGCCGGACTGGACTCCTACGTGGCGTCGAGCACCACTGGGGAGTCCCCGGCGCTGGCCGACCTGGCCCGCGCCACCAGCACCCAGCCCTGGCACGACGGTCTTGAGCAAGAGATGCTCTCCGGGCACGTCGAAGGTCAGCTGCTGAAGTTCCTGATCCGAATGACCTCGGCAGTGCGGGTGCTCGAGATCGGCATGTTCACCGGGTACTCCGCGCTGGCGATGGCGGAGGCACTGCCCGACATCGGCACGGTCGTGGCATGCGAGATCGACCCGGGCGCAGCCGAACTGGCGCAGTCGGCGTTCGACCAGTCCGGCGTCGGACACCGCATCCGCATCGAACTCGGGCCCGCGCTCGAGACGCTGCGCCGGCTGGCCAGCGGTGGTGAGGAGTCCTTCGACTTCGTGTTCATCGACGCCGACAAAGGCGGATACCAGGCCTACCTCGACCTGCTGCTCGATTCCACACTGCTGGCCCCCGACGCGGTGATCGCCGTCGACAACACCCTGATGCAGGGCCAACCGTGGACCGGTACCACGACCGAGAACGGCGCGGCCATCGCCGAATTCAACCGAGCGCTGGCCGCCGACCCCCGGACCGAACAGGTGCTCATCCCCGTGCGCGACGGCCTCACGCTGATCCGGCCAGTGAATCGATGAAGCCGCGATGACGCTGGCCGCGCACCCCACAGAACGGGCCGCCCCGGTGGGTGCGGTGCGGCGTCCCGCCCTGACACGGGACGCGGCCCGCACCCTCACCGTTCTGGCCGCACTGACCGCCACCCTGCCCGTCGACCTCGCGATCACCGCCGGATCGCTGCTGCGCCGCGCACCGCGGCCGGCCGTGCGCGCCGCCGACACGCCGAAGACGGTGCTCGTCAGCGGCGGCAAGATGACCAAGGCGCTGCACCTGGCGCGTGCGTTCCATCTCGCCGGCCACCGGGTGGTGCTCGCCGAATCCGAGAAATACCGCTTCACCGGACACCGCTTCTCCCGTGCGGTCGACGCCTTCCACACCCTTCCCGAGGCCTCCGATCCCCGCTATCCGCAAGCGTTGGCGGACATCATCGTTCGCGAACGCGTGGACGTGTTCGTCCCGGTCTCCAGCCCTGCAGCCAGCGTGCCCGAGGCGGCCGTGGCGGACCTCGTCGGCGATCGCTGTGAGGTGCTGCACGGCTCGGCCGCGCTGATCGCCACCCTGGACGACAAGCGCGACTTCAGCACGCTGTGCGCGTCGCTGAACCTGCCGGTGCCGGAGTGCCAGCTGATCACCGACCCCGTCGACGTCGAGCGCTTCGACTTCGTACCCGGCCGCGCCTATGTGCTCAAGCGGCTCGCCTACAACCCGGTGGGCCGCACGGATCTGACCCGGCTGCGCCGTGAAACACCCTCAGAGAACTCCGCTTTCGCCCGCTCACTCGGCATCTCGCCGACCGACCCGTGGCTGCTCCAGGAGTACGTCGACGGCCAGGAGTACTGCACGCACGCCACCCTGCGCGACGGTGTCGTCACCGTGTACGGCTGTTGCGAATCCTCCGCCGTGCAGCTGAACTACCAGTTCGTCGACAAGCCCGAGATCCGCTCGTGGGTGGAACGTTTCGCCGCGTCGACAGGCGTGAGCGGGCAGATCTCGTTCGACTTCATCGAAGGCACGGACGGGCGGCCCTACGCCATCGAATGCAACCCGCGCACCCACAGCGCGATCACGATGTTCCACGGCCACTCGGACGTGGCCCACGCCTACCTCACCGACGGGCATCCGACCATCACGCCGCGTCCCGGGTCGACGCCGACCTACTGGATCTATCACGAACTGTGGCGGTTACTGCGCGGACCCGACCGTCTGCGGCGGCTGCGCGTGATCGCCAGGGGACGGGACGCGATCTTCGCGGCGTGGGATCCGTTGCCCTACCTGGGGGTGTACCACGTGCAGATCCCCGCGCTGCTGGTGAGCAACCTTCGACAACGCCGGGGCTGGCGACGCATCGACTTCAATATCGGCAAACTCGTCGAGAACGGCGGGGATTGACGTGCGCCGCAGCATCATTCAGCTGGCGGGCTCGCCCGTCGACGAGTTCCACGCCGAGCTGTCGCGGCTCTACGCGCGTGCCAGCGCCGAGGCTCTCGCAGCGCGGCATCATGTGCGCTTCGCCTACGTCGCACCCGGCGGCACATGGCAGTTTCCCGAGGGGCTGGACGCAGGCAGTCTGGCCGCCGCTGAACCGCTCCCGGCCACAGCCGGTATCGCGCGGTTGGCACAGATGCGACCGGATGTCGTTCTGCCACAGATGTTCTGTCTGCCGGGTATGACGTCCTATCGTGCGCTCCTCGATCTGCTCGGCCTGCCCTTCCTCGGCAACACCGCTCAGGTGATGGCCAACACCGCCGACAAAGCGGTGGCCCGCGCGCTCGTCGCGGCCCGCGGTGTGAACGTGCCCGAGGGCCGGCTCGTGACCGGGCCGGACCAGGTCGACCTGCCGCTGCCTCTCGTCGTCAAGCCCGCGCGCTCCGACAACTCGGTGGGGGTGTCCCTGGTCACCGAGCACGGGGAGTTGGCCGCCGCCGTCGCGCACGCCGCCGGCCACTGTGCCGATGTGCTGGCCGAGGCCTTCGTCCCGCTCGGCCGCGAGGTGCGCTGCGGCGTCCTCGACATCGACGGCCGGCTGGTGTGCCTGCCGCTGGAGGAGTACGCGCTCGACGCGCCGATCCGGTTGCCCGCCGACAAGCTGGGCCGCTCCGACGGTGGCGAGCTGCGCTTGACCGCGGGCGACGGCGGCCGGGCGTGGATCGTGGCGCCCGGCGACCCGGCCGAGGCGGCGGTGTTCGGCGCCGCCCGCGTGTGCTTCGAGGCGCTGGGGTGCCGGCACTACGGGCTGTTCGACTTCCGCATCGACCCCGATGGCACGCCGTGGTTCCTCGAGGCCGGGCCGTACTGCTCCTTCGCGCCGTCCAGCGTGATCACGAAGATGGCAGCAGCGCAGGGCTATTCGGCGCTGGACCTGTTCGACACGCTCTGCGGCGAGGCGAGGATCGCGGCATGACGTTCGAGGTGAGCACCCGCGACCCGGTCGGCGCACAGGTCCGCGGCGTGGACGTGGGGCCGCTGAACCCGACCGTCGTTTCACATCTGCGCGCGCTGCTTGCGGTGCACGGCGTCCTCGTGCTGCCGGACCAGCGCGTCGACGACGACGCGTTCGTGCAGTTTCTCGAGAGCTTCGGCACCCTGGTGTTCACCACCGGGGAGACACCCGTGCCGGATGCGCCGCTGCTCAACGTCATCACCAACGTCGGGCGCACGCGGACGCCGCGCTCGTCGTTCCACGTCGACACCAGCTATTTGCGCAACCCGCCGGCCTACACGGCGCTGCGCGCGGTCACGGTGCCCGAGCGGGGCGGGCAGACGCTGTTCACGAATCAGTACGCCGCCTACGCCACGCTGCCGCGTCAGCTGCAGGCACAGATCCGCAACCGTGTAGTCACGCACGTGGTCACCGGCCTGGATCTCGACGGGGACGCCGAGACCACAGCCCGGCACCCGCTCGCGCTGCGGCACCCGTTGACGGGCCGGACTGCGCTGTACCTGTCGACACGGGACCGGTGCCGCGAGGTCAGCGGCATGACGCGCGACGCGGCGGAGCAGTTGATCGACGAGCTGCTGGAGCACTCCACAAGGCCAACCAACGTGTTTCGGCATGCATGGCGGCCACACGACGTGGTGATCTGGGACAACCGGTGCGTGATGCACAAGGCCGACCACAGCGGCGTCGTCGGTGACCGGGTGATGCACCGGGGCACGGTGCTGGACCGGGCGAGCTGGGGTTAGCTCACCACCGCGACCGCGAAGCCGTCCCAGCCCTTGGTGCCGACCGTCTGGATCGCGGCGGTCTCCAGCCGCGGGTGCTCCCCCATCATCGTCAACATGTCCCGCACGGCGCGGGCCTGCTGGTCGTCGGGACGGGGGTCGAGCACCCGGCCCGACCGCGCGATGTTGTCGACGATGATGACGGTGCCCGGCCGGCCAAGGCGGATCGCCCACTCGACGTAGGAGACGTTGTTCTCCTTGTCGGCATCGATGAACACGAGGTCGAACGGCGCACGATCGTCCAGTGTCGGCAGCGTGTCCAGCGCCGCACCGACGATCACCTCCACGCGGTCGGCCACGCCGGCGCGTTGCAGGTTGGCCCGCGCGACCTCGGCGTGCCTGGCCTCGAACTCCAGGCTGACGACCTCGCCGTCATCGCCGACGGCGCGCGCCAGCGCGATCGTGCTGTAGCCGGCGAGCGTGCCGATCTCGAGCACCCGTCGGGCCTGGGCGACCCGCACCCACAGCGACAGCAGCCGCGCATGCTGCGGGGACACCTCGATGGCCGGCATCCCCGCCGCGACCCCGGCCTCGCGCGCGGCCCGCAGCACGTCGTCCTCGCTGTGCAGCACGTCGGTGAACAGTTCGTCGAGAGACACCCAGTTCGGATCGGTCACGCCTGCGACGGTACTCGCGTGCCGGTCAACCCCGGACGCCCTCGCTCGCGCCCACCACCTGAAGCACATGGGCCACCTCCGGACCCATCACCGCGGCGGTCAGCTCCCGCAGCGTCGCAACGAACTCCGGCCCGTGCGCGGGTTCGGCGTCGCACAGGTGGTGCGCGATCTCGTGCAGCACCACCAGTTCCCTTAGCGCCCAACGACTTCCGTTGCCCGGCACCGCGATGGTGGCGACGTCACCGATACGTTCGAAGTGCGCCGCCGTCGCCCCGCGGCGGGCGCGCACCCGCAGCGCGCCGGCCCCCGACCACGCCGCACGGACCGCCGGCAGCGACAACACGTCGTCCACGTAGGCCTGCACGGACTCCACGGACGCGAACCGCGCCTCGGGCGGCAGCGTCAGCTGCGTCCCGAAGAAGTCGACCACCCGGGTGTTGCGCTCGGCCGCCCGATCGAACATCGTGCGCACGAACTGTTCTGCGGCATAGACTTTCGCGCGCTGGGTGTCTCGACTCACCGTTCCAGCGCGGTGCGCGCTCCCGCCAGCTCGGTCTGCCCGCCCAGCCGGGCCCGGCGCCCGGCCCGGTCACCGGCGCGCCGCGCCGCCGACGAGTAGCCCGCCGTCGCCGACGTCGCCCGCCACGTCCCGCGCGCCCGCGACGTCTCCCGGTAGTAGTCCTTGAGCTCGAGATCCTTGTCGCGCAACGCGATCGCCGTACCCGGGTTGCTCTGCGGACCGCGGGTGGCCTCCTGCTGGGCTTGCTCGCGCGCCTCGGCCAGCCGCTGACCCACCCGCGCGCCGAACGCCAACTGGAAGTTGATGCGTGCGGTGATGGTCGGTGTCGGGCGGTGAGCACCCGAGGCGATGTAGTCCTTCGACGCGCGCACCATCTGCAGCACCAGGCTGGTGTACAGCGCGTGGGTGGCGTCGATGTCCTCGGCGAACCCGTAGGCGTACACGAACGTCGAGTTCGACGCGATGTCACACTTCACGTCGTTGGCGGCGGCGATCAGCACGAACAGCTGCACATAGGTGCGCAGCCCCCGCGCTCCGGGCTCGCCGATCGTGATCGTGCGCTGCACCGGCGTCTGCGCCGCGGTGCGCTGCGCGCTGTGTGACCGTGCGACCGCCAGATCGATCGACGTGGCGGTGGCCAACCGTTGCGCGGCGGCCATGAACGCCTCGGCCTCGTGGGTGTTGTCCGTGCCCTCGGCCTGGCGCAGCAGTGCGGCGATCCGGGCCAGCATCTTCTCGTCGGTACTCATGCCCGGAAACCTAGGCCGGGCGGCAGACACATCATCGCTGACCAGTATCGCCCATCCCCACAACCGCTTTCATCCACAGCTAGCGGGTGGCGAAGTTGTCGAGCGCGGACACCAGCTGCGGCGAGAGCGGATCCTTCTTCGCGTAGTTGGCGATGTTGTCGGTCGGGTCGTCGCGCAGCACATGGTTGACGCCCTTGAGTTCGGTGACCGTCAGTGCGGTGTGGCCGAGCGCGTCGATCAACGGCTTGGCGTTGGCGCAGTTGGCCTGGTTGTCGGAGTCCGAGCAGGTGAGCAGCACCGGGGTGCCCGCGGGCACCGCGGCGGCCAGGGCCAGTGGATCGATGCGGTCGGCATCGACCACCGCCTTGATGTTGCCCGCGTTAGCGATCGCGTTCAGCCCGTCGGGCAGCGTGGCGGGCACCGTCCCCTGCGTACGGATCTGCTGTACGGCGGCCTTCCACGCCGCGACTGTCTCGGGCGAGCCGCCCGCCGCGACACGGGTGGTGATGATGTCGAGATAGCGCCCCGGCAGCGGCTGCAACAAACCCAGCGAGTGCACCTTCGGCGCGTCCGGAGCTGTGTCTCCGGCCAATGTCAGCGCGTGGATGGAGCCCTCCCCCAGCCCGTACACCGACAGCTTGGCCGGATCGGCGTCGGGCCGCCCGGCCAGGAACCGCAGCGCCGCCTTGGCGCCGGTGGTGTAGACCGCGCTGACGACGTCGTCCGGATGATCCTTGTACGGTCCGATGCCGGTTCGGCCGGTGCCGACCTTGTCATAGCGAAGCGTCGCGACGCCGCGGTCGGAGAGCAGCTCGGCCAGCTGCCGCATGTTCCCGATGGGGCCGGCGACCTGGTTGTCGCCGTTGCGGTCGGTGTTGCCGCTCTCGGAGATCAGCAGGGCCGCCGGGCCACGCTCGTCACCGCTGCGGTGTCGGTAGGTGCCGTAGATCGTGAGCCCGTCGGCGTCGAACGACACGTCCTCGTCCACCCACGACGGCGCCGGCTCGGCACCCTTCGACGAGCACGCGGGCGCACACAGCAGCAGCACGCCCAGCAGCAGGGCGATCACACGGTTCACAGCTGCGACTCGATCCAGGACGTCACGTCGTCGAGCACCAGCGCCTTCTCCGGCTCGTTGAACACCTCGTGATAGAGCCCCGGGTACTCCTTGAGGTGCACATCAGCAGACCCCACGCACTCGACCAGCGTCCTGCTGCCCTGCACCGGGATGAGGCGGTCGGCGTCGCCGTGCACCACCAGCAGCGGCGCGGTGATCGCCGCAGCCCGGCGCGGCATCGTCTCTCCGACGCCGATCAGCGCGCGGCCGATGCCCGCGGGCAGCCGACCCTGGTGCACCAGCGGGTCGGCCTTGTAGGCGGCTACCACCTCCGGGTCGCGCGACACCGCTTCTGCGGGCAGGTTCTCCACCGGCAGGCCCGGCGCGATCCGGCCCAGCAGCTTGGCCGCTGCCACCTTCACCACGGGCACCGAGGACTGCGCGGCCACGGCGGGGCCGGACAGCACCATCGCGGTGTAATCGTCGGGGTGTTCGACACCGTAGGTGAACACGATCGCCCCGCCCATGCTGTGGCCGAGCACGATGCGCGGCAACCCGGGATGCTCGCTGCCGGCGATGCCGACCAGCGTGTGAAAGTCGGCGGTGAACTCGGACATGTCGTGCAGCAGCACGCGCTTGCCGCCGGAGCGGCCGTGGCCGCGGTGGTCCAGGGCATAGGTCAGCAGGCCGGCCTCGCCGAAACGAGCCGCGACGTGGTCATAGCGACGGGCGTGTTCGGCGTAACCGTGGGCGAGGATCACGACGCCGCGCGGCTGGCCATCGGGGGTCCACGTGTCGTAGACGATGCGCACGCCACCGGTTCCGTCGAAGCTGCGTTCGGTTCGCGTCACGGGCATGCACGGCAGAGTAACGAGCGGTCGCGCAACCGGCAGCCGAGCATGGCTGACTTCGTCGGTGGTCCTCACTAAGCTCGGGCAACGTGACCGTGTTGGCTGTCGATGACAGCAGCGCCGAGAACGCTTTTCTCGCCGAGGCCCAGCGCTATCGGCGGGAGCTGCTCGCGCACTGCTACCGGATGACCGGCTCGCTGCATGACGCCGAGGACCTGGTCCAGGAGACGTATCTGCGAGCGTGGAAGGCCTACCGGGGCTTCGAGGGCAAGTCGTCGGTGCGGACGTGGCTGTACCGCATCGCGACCAACACCTGCCTGACCGCGCTGGAGGGCCGCAACCGCCGTCCGCTGCCCAGCGGGCTTGGTCAGCCGGCGTCGGACCCGCTGGGTGAGCTGCACGAGCCCCGCGAGATCAGGTGGCTGGAGCCGCTGCCCGACGCACCTCATTCCGATCCCTCGGATCCGTCGGTGATCGCCGAGTCGCGCGAATCGGTGCGGCTGGCGTTCATCGCGGCGCTGCAGCACTTGCCGGCGCGCCAGCGCGCGGTGTTGGTACTGCGGGAGGTGCTGCAGTGGCGGGCCGCCGAGGTCGCCGAGGCGGTCGGGCTGTCCACTGCCGCGGTCAACAGCCTGCTGCAGCGCGCCCGGGCGCAGCTCGACGAGGTGGCGCCCGCCCGCGACGACGAGCCGATCGAGCCCGACTCACCGGAAACCGCGGCGCTGCTGGACCGCTACGTCGCCGCCTTCGAGGCCTACGACATCGACCGGCTCGCTGAGCTGTTCACTGCCGACGCGGTGTGGGAGATGCCGCCGTTCGACGGCTGGTACCGCGGCCCAGCCGACATCGTCGCGCTGTCGAAACACCACTGCCCGGCCGAGGGCCCGGGTGACATGAGGTTCCTGCGGACGACGGCCAACGGCCAACCGGTCGCGGCGCTGTACATGCGCAACCCACAGACCGGTGTGCACGAGGCGTTCCAGTTGCATGTACTCGACGTCCGGACCACCGGCATCGCGCACGTGGTCGCGTTCAAAGAAGAGCACCTGTTCGAGCACTTCGGGCTGCCATCGCAGCTCTGACATCCCAACAGGTAACCAAAAGGTTGCGTATGACTCCGATCGGGTCTAGCGTGATAGGCAACTAGGAGGTTGCTTATCATGACCGATCGCATCGAGAAGAGTGCCCTGCTGCGCGCCCCGCTGGAGCGGGTGTGGCGGGCGATCAGCGAGTCCGACCAGTTCGGCGCCTGGTTCGGCATGACCGTGCACGGGCCGTTCGTCGCGGGTGCCACGGTGACCGGCGTGATGGCACAGACCACGGTCGACGACGAGGTCGCCGCACAGCAGGCGGAATTCGCCGGAATGTCATTCCCCCTGCACGTGGTGGCCGTCGAACCGCCGCGCTACTTCGCGTTTCGCTGGAACCCGTTGCAGGAGCCCGAATTCGCGGAACTGACCACGCTCGTGGAGTTCACGCTGACCGACGCCGACGGCGGCGTGCTGCTCGAGATCGTCGAATCCGGTTTCGATGCACTGCCCGAATCGCACCGCGCCACGGCGTTCGCCGACAACAGCGGCGGGTGGGCCACCCAGCTTCGCCTCATCGGGAGATACGTGGGGGCGCCGCAGTGGGCGTGAGCGTGGCGAGCGCGGCGCCGCTGTTCGATGCCCTGGGCGATCCCCATCGCTTGAGCATGGTGGTGTGGTTGTGCGACACCGGACCGTGTTCGACATCGGCTGTCACGCAGGCGGTTCCGGTGACCCGGCAGGCGGCGACAAAGCACCTGACACTGCTCGAATCGGCAGGCGTGGTGCGCAGCGAGAAGCGCGGACGCGAGCGGATCTGGACGGTGCAGACCACCTCGCTGCTGGCGGCGCAGGATCTCCTGGCCACCCTGTCGCAGCGCTGGGACCGGCGCATCGATCGGTTGCGATCTTTCGTGGAGGAGTAGTTCAGCGCGGCAGCCGGTCGAGCACCCGGTTGATCGCCGCCCCGAACGCACGCTGCTGGGCGGGCGAGAGCCCGTCGAACATGACGGAGCGCACCAGGTCGACGTGGCCCGGCGCAGCGACCTCCAACGCCGACCGGCCCTCGGCGGTGATCGCGACGGTGGCCGCCCGGCGGTCGTCGTCGTCGCCCTGTCGTTCGACGAGTCCCCGTCCGCGCATGCGGCGCAACTGGTGAGACAGCCGGCTCTGCTCCCACCCGATCAGCTCCCCCAGTTCGGTGATGCGCAGGGGCCCGCGCTCGGACAGGGCGACCAGCACGTCGTAGTCCGACAGCGAGAGCTCGCAGTCGGACTGCAGCTGCCGGTGCATCGCGGTGTGCAGCCGGCTGACCATCGCCAGATAGTCACGCCAGATGCGCTGCTGCTCAGCAGTGAGCCACTCCATCACCCCACTGTACGGAATACATGATGTGTCATGCATGTTGTCGGAGTCAGAGCAGCCACCTAGGCTGGCCAGGACTCCCGAGGAGTGATTCCCATGAGCAGCATCCAGAGCGTCGTCGACATCCGCCGTGCCGCCGACCGCGCCGCCACGAAGATCGCCTGGCTGGACTCCAAGCATTCGTTCTCGTTCGGCGGTCACTACGAACCCGACAACACCCATCACGGGCTGCTGCTGGTCAACAACGACGACATCGTCAAACCGGGCACCGGCTTTGACACCCACCCCCACCGCGACATGGAGATCGTCACGTGGGTGCTGCGCGGGTCGCTGGTGCACCAGGACTCCACCGGCCACTCCGGCGTCATCTACCCCGGGCTGGCGCAGCGCATGTCCGCCGGCCGCGGCATCCTGCACTCCGAGAAGAACGACTCGTGGACCCTGACCGGTGACCAATCTCATTCTGAGCCTGTGCATTTCGTGCAGATGTGGGTGGTGCCCGACGAATCCGGAATCACCCCGGGCTACCAGCAGCTCGAGATCGACGACGAGTTGCTGCGCGGCGGCCTCGTGAGGATCGCCTCCGGCATGCCCGAACACAGCGACGCCGCGGCGATCACGATCGCCAACCGCTATGCCGCGCTGCACGGCGCGCGGCTGCAGCCGGGGCAGAGCGTGGAACTCCCCGACGCGCCCTACCTGCACCTGTTCGTCCCGCGCGGCGAGGTAGTGCTCGAAGGCGCCGGGCCGCTGCATGAAGGAGACGCCGTGCGATTCACCGCATCCGGGGGCCAGCGCGTCACCGCGACCGACGCCGCCGAGATCCTCGTCTGGGAGATGCATGCCGGTCTCGCCGCGGCCTAGCCACGTCGGCGCGCTACTCGTCACGGCCACCCTGGTCGTTGCCTGTAGTTCCGCGCCGGAACCCACACCGACCACCTCATCGCCGTCTGCGGCCCCGCCCTCGAGTGCTACCTCGGCGCCGCAGACCGGCATGAGCACCGTCGACGTCACCGTGCCGGCCGGTATGGCACAGGCGCCGTTCGACCAGCCCCGGCAAGTGCAGGTGCCGACGGGATGGCAGCTGTCGGTGTGGGCGCGGACGCCGCGGCCCCGGCTGGCGCTGTGGGCGCCCGACGGCACGCTGCTGGTGTCGGTCCCGAGTGCGGGCACGGTGCTGCGGTTCAGCCCGGGTGCTGCCGGCGCGACCCAGTCGGTGCTGCTCGACGGCCTGGATCAGCCGCACGGGCTCGCGATGGCGGGCTCGACGCTCTACGTCGCGCAGAGCGACGAGATCAACGCGTACGAGTACGCGAACGGCGCCGCGACGAGCCCGCGGGTGGTCGCCGGCGGATTGCCCGATGCCAAGAGTCCTGATCTGCGCGGCGCCTATTCGCACGCTCTCAAGAGCGTGGCCGTCGGACCCGATGGCGCGGTGTACTTCTCGATCGGCTCCACCGGCAACATCTCCGCCGACGACCGCAGCGCCACCCCGCCGCGCGCGACGGTCATGCGCGTTCCGCCCGGCGGCGGGCCCGCCGAACCCTTCGCGACCGGTGTACGCAACGGCACCGGCTTGGCCGTCGCGCCGGACGGAACCCTGTGGACGGCGAACAACGGACGCGACAACGTGGCCGACCCGGCGACGGGCCAGGTCGACCCCGCCTACGTCGGCGAGAACCCTCCCGAGCAGATCGCCCGCCTGACACCGGGCCGCGAATTGGGTTGGCCCTACTGCAATCCCGCCCCGGCTTCTTCTGGGCCCGCCGACCTCCCGTTCGTCCGCGATGTCCAGACCAACCCGGACGGAAATGAGCTCGACTGCGCGGCACTGCCGCCTGTCGAGCAGAGCATGGGCGCACACTCAGCGCCGCTGGGCCTCAGCTTCGTCGATGGCGCACTGCCCGCGCCGTACGCGCGGGGCGCTCTGATCGGCGTGCACGGATCGTGGAACCGCCAGCCGCCGCGCGAACCCGAGGTGTCGTTCTATCCGTGGCGCGACGGCCGCCTCGAGAACCAGCAGACACTGGTCGGCGGCTTCCAGGGCGACAACGGCTCCCGGTGGGGCCGACCCGTCGCGGCGGTGGTCGGACCGGACGGCGCGGTCTACGTCACCGATGACGCCGCCGACGCGATCTACCGACTGTCCCCGCCGGCCTGATTCAGCCCGTTCAGTACCGCCACCAACTGCTTCTCCGTCTCCCCCGCCATCTTCTCGAACGCCAGCCTCATCACCGGGTTGAGCAGCCGCGCGGTGCCGTGCATGTGCAGCTCGGCTTCGTAGGTGATCACCGAGCCGGCACCGTCGGCCTCGACCGTGATGGCGTCAACCGAGGTGGACGAGCCGTTCTCGCCGACGAACACGACCTTGCGATCGGTGAGCTCGTCGAGCGTGTAGGTCAGCTCCGCCGTGACGCCCAGGATCCTGGACACGTTGTGCCAGTAGGCACCCTCGGTGACCGGGCCGGTGTCGATGCGCTCGCAGCGTTGGGTGCCCGGATCCCATTGCTCGGCGTGGGCGAAGTCCTTGAGGTAGTCGACGACGACCGTGGGCGGCGAACTGACGGTGAAGGTGCGGGACACGGCGGGCATGGGGTCCGGGGTACCCGCTGGCCAGCTTGCAGCAAACCGCCCAGCCGCTTCCGTGCGGCGACCTTGTGTTACTGCTGGGGCGAAAGTTGGCACCGTTCCTGCTGCGATTGCTGATGAGGCCCGAGCCAGCTGGGTCAATACCCGCTGCACTGGAGCCAGCTGGCTGCACGCCTGCTGCAAACTTTCGACGGCCACGGGTGTTGCGGCAGTGAGCCGGTGCCGGTTGATTGCGTTCGCAAATTTGCTGCGTCCGAGAGTTGCGTCCCCTACGCAAGGGGCGATCTCATGGCCAGACCGCGCATCCAGGCCAATTATGACCATTTGTCGCTTCGCTGAGACAGATGCGGCGAAATCCCACGCCTATCGGTGGTGATTCGCCACAATCACCCCTAGCGACTGATCTGTGAGTGGTCGTCTTTCCAGGGGGGATTCATGAAGGCATCAACATGCGTGGGCCGCGTCGGCGCGCTCGCCGTTCTGCTTGGGGTGGGGTTGGCCGCGCCGTCGGCGATCGCGGCGGCAGATGAAACGACATCGGCAACCACGCCAACGGGAGGCTCGGACACTGCCGACACGCTGGAGCGCACGGAACCGGCAAAGGATCCAGCGGCGCCCGATCAACAGCCAGACCACCAGGATTTAGACGAGCCGGAAGTAGACGACCCTTCCGACGACGTGGTTCCTGACGACGACGTGGTTCCTGACGACGACGTGGTCTCTGACGATGTTGCGCTTGTTGACGGCGAGCCAGATGCTGAGCCGCCTCCGGACGACGACGAGCCCGCGGACTTCGGCCGTGACCGACCGATGCGACGGCACCACGAGTCCGTCGAGGGACACGCAACGGACGTCGAGCCCACTGCGGTCACCGAGGGCGAGGACGCTCACGCCGCGACCACCGACTCCGAGTCAGCGGCAGACGTCGGAACCGCCTCGGAAGAGCCCACGCAACCGGTGGCGCCGGTGAGCACGGCGGGTGCAGCCGCGCCCGCGGTGGAGGTCCTCGCGTATCGCGCTCCCAGCGTCACTGCGAGGAAGAGCCTCGCACCACCTGCTCTGCCCCTCGTACCCGCGCCGGGCGGAACGCCGATCATCGCGCCTGCAATGTGGCTGCTCGCCGCCGCGTCCCGTCGCGAGTCCGCTACTCCCAACTCGGCGCCGACCGCAAGCCTGGCCTACCAGAGAAGCCCCAGTTCGGTCAGCGGCAAGGTCGTCGGCGACGTCCGCGCGTCAGACGCGGACCGCGACCCGTTGACCTACGTCGCGTCGACGCCGGAATGGGGAACCGTCACCGTCAACCGCTTCGGGACGTTCACCTACCAGCCGACAACCACCGCTCGGCATGCCGCAGCCGCACCCGGGGGCATCAGGACCGACTCCTTCACCATCACCGTGTCCGACGGCGCCGGCGGAACAGCTGTCGTCCCCATCACCGTGGCGATCCGGCCGGTCAACGCGAAACCGTCAGCGACGAACACCGTCGACGCGCCGGACCCGATCTCCGGCGTCGTGCAGGGCACCATCGTGGTCAAGGACAAAGACGGCGACACCATCACCTACACCGCGCCGACGACCACTGCCCGCGGCACTGTGACCGTCGGAGCCGACGGCCGGTTCACCTACACGCCCACCGAGCAGGCCCGCCAGGATGCCCGCAGCGCCTTCCGGCGTCTCGACAGCTTCACCGTCACCGTCAACGACGGGCACGGAGGAACGGACACCACGACCGTCTACGTCCGGATCGCTCCGCCGCCACCCAACGCCGCCCCGACCAACGGTGCCGCATCGGTCGGAGATCCCGGCAGCGACGGGATCGTCAACGGAACCGTCACCGCCGTCGATCCCAACGGCGACACCCTCACCTACGCGCTGGGGGCCGACGCGCCCGTCCGGGGCACCGTCGTCGTGACATCGGACGGCACGTTCACCTACACCCCGACCGCGGCGGCAAGGCACGCCGCCGCGGCGACGAGCGCGGGTGCCGCACTGCGCCGCGACAGCTTCTCGGTGGCCGTGACCGACGGCAAAGGCGGGACGCTGACGGTTCCGGTGGTCGTGTCCATCAGCCCCACGAACGCCGTACCCGTCGGCGGATCGGCGACGTTCGGTGCCGCCGATTCCACCACCGACGCGGTGAGCGGCACACTGACCGCCAGCGACAACGACGGCGACGCGCTCACCTATACCGGATCCACCACCACCTCCAAGGGCAAGGTCGTCATCACGGCCGATGGCGGATTCACCTACACTCCAACAGTTTCCGCACGTCAGGAGGCGACGGAGTCGGACATCACCGACACGTTCACCGTGACGGTCACCGACGGCCACGGTGGAGTCGACACCTTCGAGGTCACCGTTGCGGTCAGCCCGCTGCCCGCGTCCGGTGAGGAGCCCGCCACCGGCGTGATCACGGTGTCCAACCCGTCGGGTGGGCCGCTGGAGTACCAGGTGAGCAACGACGCCGAACTCGGCGAGGCCACCGTGGATTCCGAGGGCACGTGGACCTACACGCCGAGCCCGGCAGCACGTCACCAGGCGGCGGCCGACAACGCCGGCACCACCGACAAGCAGCACACCTTCACCGTCACCGTCGTCGACTCGGAGGGCAACACCACCGTCGTCCCGATCACGGTGTCGATCATCGGGGCCAACGAGGTGCCCGTGGTCACCGAGGAACCCGAACAGGAGGTCGACGCCGCCACCGGTGTCACGTCGGGGGTGCTCATCGTCACCGACGCCGACGGTGATCCGGTCGACGCCGACATCGAGGTCGACCCTGCGCAGGGCACCGTCGAATACGACGTCACCACCGGTGTATGGACTTTCGAGGCCACTCCGGAAGCCCGGCATGCCGCAGCCGCGGCGCCGGCAGACCGCGGCTCAGCGCGCATGATGCGCTTCGCGGCAGTGGCGACAGCGGACCCGACGGTCGCCACGGTCACGTTCACATTCCGCGACGGGTACGGCGGAGTGCAGACCACCGTGATCGACGTTCAGATCAGCCCTGCCAACGAGCTACCCGCGATCACACCGGTCACCGGTGGTGCTCCGGCCGCGGTGACCGGAACAGTGATCGGGACAGTCGCATTCACCGATCCCGATGGTGATCCGCCGGTTTTCTCGGTGGGAACGTCGGCCAAGGGTGTCGAAGTGACGTTCGACGAATCCACCGGGCAGTGGACCTACACACCGACAGCGGCGGTGCGCGCAGCGGCGTCCGCCGCCACGGCCAGTTCCGCCGACCGCCTCGACTCCTTCACGATCTCCGTCGACGACGGCCACGGGGGAATCGCGAATGTCGCTGTCACCGTTCCGATTCTGTTCGGTACCACCTCCGGCGGGGACATCGCGATCAACGGCGCGACGGCCCGACCGATCGTCGTCAGCGCCGATGGTCGTCGCGCGTACCTCTCGACGGTCGAGGTAGCCGCGGACGGTACGACGAATTATCGGTTGACGGTCATCGATACCGTGTCACGCACCGGATACCTGGTGCCGCTGGGTGGCCCGGTCGACGGACCGGTCATCCTCAGCGTTGACGGTGCGCGCGCCTATGCCACCCGCGGCGGCGCGGTGCTGCTCATCGACACCGCGACGGCGACGACGCGGTCAATCGCTTTGCCGGGGCGCACCCTTGGTGACGTGACGTTCTCCGCGACAGGCGATCGCGTCTACGTGACGACCAGTGACTCATCTAATGACTACGCACTGGCGATCATCGACACCACGACCGACGCCGTGCGGACCGTCGACCTTCCCGACGACATGACCGATGCCGTCCGCGTCACGCCGGATGGATTGCGCGCCTTCATGATGACGGCTTCGGCGAACGACGAACCTGCTGCAACGTTCACGGTCATCGATCTGGTCAGCGGCGAATCGACACCCGGATCGTGGTACGAGGACGGAGAGTTGCTCACCCCCGTCCGATACAGCGCCGACAGCAAGTACGCCTACTTCGTAGTTCGAATTCCCAGTGAAACGGGAGGCACCCCTCTGGACTTCTTCATCAGGTTGGACACCGATGTCGCCGCCGGCGGCGGAAACGGTTTCGCGGACGGCTTCGAGGGCTCGATCCAGTTGAGCGGTGACGGCACCACCGGCTTCCTGATCGTCGAGCAGTACAACGCGGTGAAGCAGCGCACGGAGCACTACATCGCTGTCAACGGGCCGGACTCCACCGGTGGAACTGGGCCTTTCGGCAACGTGGTGACGAGCGACCTGCTCGTCTCCGGCGACGGTCGGTTCTTCGTCGGCACGGCGCTCGAGGATGGCACCGAGAACTACCTGACAGTCGTCGACAGCGATGACAACTCGACATACGACATCCTGGTGCCGGGCTCGTTGAGCGGGTTGAGCCTCAGCGCTGACGGGACGCAGGTTTTCGGGACAGTCACCACGCCAGACGGGCTGTCTTTCGTGACGGTCACCATCGCCACCGAGAACGTCCAATCAATCGCATTGCCTGGCACTGGATTCGACGCGCTCGCGATCAGCCCGGACGAATCGCGGGTGTACGCGTTGACAAGCCAAGCGAGTATTCATCTGCTCAGTTTCGACGCAGTACCCCAGCCACCCATCGTGCTGCCGTCCGTTGTCGGCGTACCCCAGATCTCGACCGTCGTGGGAACGACAGGCCGCGGGTACCAGTTCGTCTACGACGAGAACACCGACACGACAACCATTCTTGTCGCTAAACCGGACGGACACGTCGATGTCGCCGGGACGGTGGCCGGCAGCATGGTGACGGGTCCCTCCTCCCGGCGGGTGACGTCAGACGTTGTCACGCTGACTGACGGCGGAATTGCCTTCGTTCCTGTCGGGCGATCTGACCTCAACGACGGGTTTGCGAACTTGGTGGTGGTGACGCCCGAGGCGAACCTGACCTCGGTGTCGGTGCCTGTGTACGGGCAATGGATGCGGTCCGTCGAGGGCACCAACTACTACCTGGCACTCGATGCGACGGATGAAACGGTAGCCGTGTGGCGCGTCACTTCCGCCGGGCAGGTATCGAGCTACGTACGCGGTTACGCAGGCAACTCGAACCCCGTCGGAAGCGTCGCCGGATCGGACGGGACGCTCTACGTCGCAGTCTCACAGTTCGGCGTGGACAACACCGAACGTGCGTCACTCTGGCGCATTTCGGCCGCGGGAGACGAGTCGACTGTGGCGCTGACTCCACTCGACGGCACCGAGATCACCGACCGGAGCTATGCGAGATCGGTCGTGTTGGGCACGGACGGGACGGTGTACCTGCTCGCCGATACCATCGGCGTCGAGCCCGACGGACGGATAAATCAGTCGGTCGGAGTCCTCGTCGTCACTGCCGATGGCTCCGTCCATCGCTCGTTCCTGCCGGCGCCGTCCGGCGCGGACAGCATCGCGACCGCGGGTGACACAACCGTTTTCACCTGGTTCGACCGGAACAACTCATGGATCGCCGTCATCGACGCAGAAGGCAACCGCGTCGATCATCCTGTCGCGGGATGGCAAGGCGATCCGGTCTCGACGGTCGACCGCAGCGGGGCGTACGTACGCATCGGCGGAGGTCAGCTGCTCTACGTCAACGCCGAAGGCGCGGTCAGCACCGTCGACGTCGGTCCTTCCCGGGGCGATATCGTGGCCGGCCGGGGCGCGACGGTGTACGTCTTCGACGGAACTGACGGCCGACTCATCGCGGTCACCAACGGCGTCGCCGAGGTGTCGGCACTGGGCACATCGTTCGATATCGGATCACTTCAGTTCGCCGATGACGGAACGGTGTTCGCGATCGTCGGTGACGGGTTCGAGTACCGCGTCGCGATCCCGTCCGCCGGGGTCCTGACCGAGCCGCTGTGGGCTAGTGACGTGTCGGGCGTTCAGGTCGAGGTCATCGGGAACGCCGCCCACATCGTGGGCCAGACTCCGGACGGCACCCAACTTCTGTCGATCGACAGCGACGGTACGACCGTCTTCGACAAGTTCTTCTCCTACGACGACTACCAGCCGAGCGGGCCGGTCGAGATCGGGCCCGACGGCACGTTCTATTACGTCTTTTACGAAGAGATCTACGGCGGTCCGTCCGACTTCCAGCAGTTGACGCGAGTGTTCGCGGCGAATCCGGACGGCACCCGGGAAGTGTTCGTCACTGAAGGTGCGCCGCCGATGATCCTCGATCAGTTCTTCGCGAACGCGGTGTCTCTCGCGCCGGACGGAACCCTCTACGTCACGGTTGGCACCATGGACGAGGACGGGCAGATCTCGACTACGGTGCACGTCGTGCCGGCGGCGATGAACCTCTGAGGTCTGGGAGCGCCTGGCAGCAAACCACGCAGCAACCTTCGCGGAACCATCCTGTGATACTGCTGTGACGAAAGTTGACAGCGTTTCTCCTGCGGTTATTGTTGTCTTCCTGACCAGTCAGGTCGTCACTCTCGTCGAAGGAGCCGCCGATGTCGACTCCTGCCGCAAACATTCGCCGGCGATTGCGCGACGCCGCGGCAGCGGCGGTCTGCACGCTGGTGGCGGCGGGCATCAGCGCGCCGGACGCCGCCGCGGCCAGCGCACGGGAACAGCTGGCCGCCGCGATCGCCACCACCAAGGGCTCCTACCTCGTCTACAACTTCGGGTCGGGCTTCCCCGCCCCCATGCTCGACGCCTCGGGCCGTTCCTACGAGATGACCAACGGTGGCCGGCTGATGATCATCAAAGGTGCTTCATCCCGGCTGGCGCCTCGACTGCTGGCCGACTCCCACACCGGGTTCCAGGCCCGCTGCGAACGCGACCCCCGCGCCCGGACTTCCGAGGGACTGTTGCAGGCATCGGAGACCTATTCCCCGCTGCAGGCGTGGCAGGTGCTCGGCCAGCCGACCATCGCGATCAACGCGAACTTCTTCGACGTACGCGGCCAGCAGGGCGGGTCGTGGAAGTCGACCGGGTGCAGCTCACCGCTGGGGGCCTACGTCGACAACACCCGCAACCTCGGTCGCACCAACGCCCCGGTGACCGGCACCCTGGCCTATGCGGGCAAGCAGGGACTCTCGGGCGGCAACGAGAACTGGATGGCACTGTCGACGATGGTTCTGCCGGTACAGGGCGCGCCGTTCGTGATACCGCCGAAGAGCGGCAACGACTTCGACGCGGCCTCTCCGGTGATCGCCGGCCTGCTCGACAAGGGAACCCGCTTCGTCGCGGTGGCCGGCATGCATCTGCTCGCGCCCGGGGACACCGGCCAGATGAATGATCCCGGCCCGAGCGCGGCCCGGACCGCGATCGCCTACGTGCGCGATCGCGACGAGATGTACGTCTTCTCCGGCGGCAGCTACACCCCCGACCAGATTCAAGACCTGTTCCGCGGGCTGGGCAGCGACACCGCGGTTCTGCTCGACGGCGGCGGTTCGACGGCCATCGTGCTGCGCCGCGACACCGGCGGCATGTGGGCGGGCGCCGGTTCGCCGCAGGGTTCGTGCGACACGATGGCGGTGCTGTGCGATTCGCACGAGCGGGCGCAGCCGGCGTGGCTGGCTTTCAACTAGCTGCCAGCGCGCTGCGGGCGGCCGCCAGCGTCTGCCGCTCGTAGCCCGAACCGAACAGCACGACATGGGCCAGCAGTGGGTAGAGCTGATGCAGTCCGATCCTGTCGCGCCAGCCCTCGGTCAACTGGCGGACCTGCTGATAGCCCTCGAGGATGGCGTCGCGGTGCGGACATCCGAACAGCGCGAGCATCGCCAGGTCCGTCTCCCGATGACCACCGTGCGCCGCCGGGTCGATCAGCACCACGCCGTCGGCGGTCCACATGACGTTGCCGCTCCACAGGTCACCGTGCAGCCGGCACGGCTCCTCCCCCGGATCGTCGAATACGCCTGCCGCGCAACGCGATATGACGGTCTCGACCGCCTCGCGGACCTCCGTTCCCACTTTTGCTCGCTCGAGCATCGGCGCGAGCCGGTGTTGAGCGTAGAAGCGTCCCCACGACGTCTCGTGGCCGTAACTCATCGGCAGGGGCTGCTCGAGCGGGCCGAAAAAGCCCGTCGGTGCGGTCCACTCCGGTGGTGGCGCACCGAAACCGTCGGCAGCGGCTGCGTGGGTGCGGGCCAACCGCGTGCCGAACGTCAGCGCGTCCGCCCGCTCCGGCGCCACGCTCGCCAGCCGCTCCAGCGTGAGCGAGTGGTTGTCGACAGCGATCACCCGGACAGCCGGGACACCCCCGTCCGCAGCCGAAAGCCATTGCAGCCCAGCGGCTTCGCAGCGAAAGAACCCGTCAGGCGCATGCGCGTGACGTTTCACGTGGAACAAGCGGTTTACAGCTGCGGGGTCAGGTCGAACGACGTCACGGTCGACATCCGGGTGATCCGCCAATCCCCGCCGTCACGCTTCATCGTGAGGCGGTACGACAGGTAGCGCAGCGACGGGATGTTCTTGGTGACCGGACTCGTCGAGATCGAGTTCGTGTAGACGATCGCGGTGGCGTCGGTCGGCGTGAGCGGGGGCGACACGCTTTCGACGGCGGCACCGACCACCTCGGTGGTGTTGGTGACCTGCGCCTGCTTGTTCGGCTCGATGATGGCGTCGATGTACTTGCGGTAGTCGTTGGCGAAGTCGCCGCCGAGGTACCGCGACGCCCGGTCGGCCAGTGCGGGCATGTCGTCCGGTGTGTAGGTCCACAGCGCGGTGATCGCCGCGGTCGCGGTGCGGGCGATCTCGAGCTTGGTGGTGTTCATCGCCCGCTGCGCGAGATAGGGCTGCACCATCGCGCCTGCGTAGGCGCCGCCGCCGACGAACAGCACGGAGGCGACCACGGCGGCCACGGTCAGCTTGCGCCCGGCGGGACGATGCTCCACCATCCGGATCTCGACGGCAGGTTCGTCGGCTGCAGCATCGTCAGCATCGTCTGCGACCGCAGCCTGCTCGGCCGCGCTGTCTTCGGATGCGGCTGCCACAGAAGCGGCGTCCTCAGCGCTGACGTCCGGCTTCGGAGTGCGCGCCGCCTTCCCGACCGGTCTCTTGGACGCCTCGAGCGGTTCCTCGACCGCCGAGGACTCGGGTTCCAGCCTGTCGACGGTGTCCGCCGGCTCCTCCGCCGCTGCGGCGCGGCTGCGCCGGAAGAAGCGGCGGCGACGCGACGGGGTCGCGGGATCGCTGGGAGGCGCGAGTGCCGAGTCGTCGGTGGTCAGATCACCTGAATCAGGTTGCTGATCTTCCACTGCTGTCCTTCCTTGATCGTCGTGGCGATCCAGCGGCTGCCACTTTCGATCGTCGTCTTGCCGTCGGGCGTCGTCGACGTCGCTTTCGTGGCGACCAGCACGTCGGCGCTGCCGTCGTCGTTCCAGCGCTGCACTCCCGCCGCGAGCACCGTGCCGGTGGTCGGCTCGCCGCGGGCCACCTGCAGCAGGATCTCGTTCTGCTTCTCCTTGAAGCTCTTGGCGAATTCACCGGTGGCCTGCGCGGCGATCCGATCCGCGTAGGCGTTGGCGTTGAACGGGTCCAATGCCATGTACTCGGTCATGAACTCGCGGGTGTATCCCAGCGCGGACGCCTCCCGCACGGCATCGGTCCGGTCGTGTTCGTGCCGGATCAGCATCAGCGTGCTCGCGGTGATCGCTGCGGCGACCACCAGCGCCACCACCGTCGCCACCAGCGGCAGACCCCAACGCCGCGGCTGCCGCGGACTGCTGCCGAAGTAGTCGGTCGTGGTGTCGTCGACCCTGCGCCGCGGACTCACTGGCCCGCCGGATTCATCTGCGGCTTCTTCAGCACGGTCAGGTTCGCGACCTGCCACTGGCCGGACGGAGCACGGTCGAAGTCGACGCGCACAGTAGCCGTGATGAACTTCAGATTCTGCGGGTCGTCGCCGCGCTGCCCCTGCATCGCCAGCAGCATGGACGCCCGATCGGGTGTGACCGGCGGATCGGTGAGCACCGCGTGGCTGACAGCCCAGTACTCGTTGGACTTGATGCCCGCCTTCTGCGCGGCCTGCTGCTGTGCGACCAATTGCTCGCGATAGGTGTCGGTGGTCAGCCCCTGCGCCCGCGCGAAGTCGGCGGCCATGGTGTCGGCGCTGTAGCTGAGCATCTGCTCGACGAGGCGCGGGCCCTGCTCGTCGATCTGCGCGCGGGCGTTGTCGACAGCGCGCTCATGCCGGTACACCGTGAGGTAGCCCAGCGCGGCGGCCGCCGCCCACCCCCGCGCCCCCCCGCGCACGGTACCC
>JAEXZY010000027.1 GCA_023404955.1 Actinomycetes bacterium | reverse complement strand
GCCGCCAGGAACCGCTCCTCGAACTCCAACGACCGCGAATCACCGATGTGATCATCATCGAAACCCAACCCCCGCAACGTGTCCCACTTCCCCCGAGACGCCGTCGCGAACACCTCCAACCCCCAATGCCGAGCCAACTGCACCGCAGCCAACCCCACCCCACCGGTCGCCGCATGAATCAACACCGACTGACCCGGCCGCACCTGCGCCAACTCCCGCAACCCGTAGAACGCGGTGGTGAAGACGACGAGCACGGCCGCGCCCTGGGCGTCGGTCCAGCCGGCGCGAAGCGGCGCGACGAGCCTCTCGTCGGCGTGGACGAGGGTGCCGGTGCCGTCCGGGAAGAGCCCCATCACGCGGTCGCCGACGGCGAAGCGGGTGACGCCGGGGCCCACCTCGGTGACGACGCCTGCGGCTTCGCTGCCGAGCAGGGCGTCGTGGGTGAACATCCCGAGCGTGATCATCACGTCGCGGAAGTTGGCGGCCACGGCGCGCACCTGGACGCGAATGTAGCCGGGCGCGAGCGGTTCTCCTGCGTGTGGCACCGGCTCGAGCCGCAGGTTGTCGAACGTGCCTGCCTCCGCGATGCCCAACCGCCACGGCCCGTCCGCAGGCGGAGTGAGCAGTCCGAGGTTCGCCTCACTGGGGACCACCCGGGCGCGGTGCAGGACACCGCCGCGCACGACGATCTGGGCCTCGCCGAGCGCCAGCAGCGCCGCCGTGTCGATGTCGTCGCTGTCGGTGTCCACCAGCACGATCCGGCCGGGGTTCTCGGTCTGCGCGGACCGCACCAACCCCCAGGCGGCCGCCCCCGCCATGTCCGTGACGTCCTCGCCCGGTAACGGGACCGCGCCGCGGGTGACGACGAGCAGGGTGTCCGACGTCGATTCGGCGAGGTGAGATTGCAGCCGGCCCAGTACGCGGTGCACCGTCGCGTGCGCAAGTTCGGCAGTGTCTGAATACGTTGTTGCAGAACGAATGTCGAAAAGATCAGCTGTACCGGTGGCCGTACCCGCGGGTGCCGTCGTCGGCGCCCACTCCAGCGTGAACAGCTCGCCGCCGCTGTCAGCCCCCCTGGCTGCCTGCAGCTGCTCGGCGGTGACCGGACGCACGCTCATCGATGCCACCGACAGCACCGGCAGGCCCAGCGTGTCGGCCAGCTCGATCGACACCGCGCGCGGACCCGCCGGGGCGAGCCGGACGCGGGCCGCCGTTGCGCCTGCGGCGTGCAGCGCGACACCGCGCCACGCGAACGGCAGTGCGAGATCGTCGTCGTCGGCTGCCGCGAGCAGGGCGTGCAGCGCGCTGTCGAGCAGAGCCGGATGCACGCCGAAGTCCTCGGTCTTCAGCCCTTCAGGCGCAACGATTTCCGCGAACACCTCGTCGCCGCGGCGCCAGACCGCCGTCAGACCCCGGAACGCGGGACCGTATTCGAAGCCACGGGACGCCATGTCGTCGTAGGCTTCCGCGATCTCGATCGGGCGGGCCCCCGCGGGCGGCCACTGCGTGAGGTCCGCGGCGGGTTCGACGGCCTGCGGGCTGAGCACACCCTCGGCGTGCAGGGTCCACGTGGTGGCGTCGTCGGAGCCGGGCCGCGAGAACACGGACACGGCCCGTCCGCCGCCTTCTGACGGTGCGCTGTCGACCACGACCTGCAGGCGCACCGAGGCGTCGGGGGTGAGCACCAGGGGTGCGTGCAGCGTCAGTTCCTCGAGCGAGGTGCAGCCGACGTGATCGCCTGCCCGGACTGCCAATTCGACGAACCCGGCACCGGGGAACACCACGGTGCCTGCGACGGCGTGGTCGGCGAGCCAAGGCTGGTCGGACACGGCAAGGCGGCCGGTCAGCACCACGCCACCGGAGTCGGGCAGGTCCACGACGGCGCGCAGCAGCGCATGACCGGCGTCGCCGAGCCCGAGGGCATCCGATGACGGGGTGGACTCGTCGGTCAGCCAGAAACGCCGCCGGTCGAACGCATAGGTCGGCAGGTCGACCAGGTGACCGCCGGCGCACATCGCCCGCCAGTCCACCGACAAGCCGCAGACGAAGGCGTACGCGGCCGAGGCGCAGAACCGGTCGATGCCGCCGTCGTCGCGGCCGAGGGACGGGATCACCGCGGGCACAGAGGAACTCGACGGGTCGGCCACCGTGCTCTCGACCGCTGCGATCAGGGCCGGGTGCGGGCTGGATTCGACGAAGTACCGATAGCCGGCCGCGTGCGCGCTGCGCACGGCCTGCTCGAATTCGACGGTCTGCCGGATGTTGCGGAACCAGTAGTCGGCGTCCAGAGAGGCCGTGTCGAACAAGCTTCCGGTGACGGTGGAGAAGAAGGCGGTGCGGGTGCGTTGGGGCGTGATGTCGGCGAGCGCGTCGAGCAGTTCGGCCCGTATCACCTCGACCTGCGCCGAATGCGAGGCGTAGTCGACGTCGATCCATCGGGTGCGCAGACCCGTCGACTCGGCTTGTTCGACGAACTCGGACAGGGCGCCGCGATCACCCGAGATGACCACCGCCGCAGGACCATTCACTACCGCGATTCCGAGTTGGTCACCGTAGGGTGCCAGCAACTCTCGAACGGTCTCGGCGCTCGCGGCCACCGAGACCATGCCGGCGGGCCCGGTCAGCGCAACCAGCATCCTGCTCCGCAGCGCCACGATGCGGGCCGCGTCACGCAGGCTGAGCGCGCCGGCCACGTGCGCAGCCGCGATCTCGCCTTGCGAGTGCCCGATCACCGCATCCGGGTGTACGCCCACCGAGCGCCACACCGCGGCCAGCGACACCATCACCGCGAACAGAACGGGCTGGACCACGTCGACACGGTCGTACCCGGGTGCACCCGGGGTGCCGCGCAGCACGTCGGTGAGCGACCAGTCCACGAACTCCGACAGCGCAGCCTCGCAGGCGGCGATCGATTCTGCGAAAACCGGTGAGGCATCCAGCATCTCGACACCCATGCCGATCCACTGCGAGCCCTGCCCCGGGAACACGAAGGCAAGCTTGCCCGCTGCGGTGACCTCGCCGCGGACGGTCGCCGCGCCCTGCTCACCGGAGGCCAACGCGACCAGTTCGGTGAGCAGACTGTCTCGACCCTCACCGAGCGCCACGGCGCGGTGGGCGAAGGTCGCGCGGCCTGCCAGCGTCCACGCGACGTCGACCGGGTCCAGTTCGGGATGACTGTCCAGGTGCGCCACCAGCCGGGCCGCCTGCGCCGACACCGTCGCGTCACTGCGTCCCGACAGCACCCACGGGAGAACACCGGACGTCGGCGTCGAAACGGCGGCAGTCGCAGGAGATTCCGGCGCTTCCTCGATGATGACATGCGAGTTGGTGCCACTGATGCCGAACGAGGACACCCCGGCGCGGCGGGGCCGCCCCATGTGGGGCCACGCGTGGCTTTCGGTCAGGAGCCGGACCTCACCGGCCGTCCAGTCGACATGCGGGCTGGGGGCATCGACGTGCAGCGAGGCGGGCAGCACCTCGTGCCGCATCGCCATCACCATCTTGATGACGCCGGCCACGCCGGCCGCCGCCTGGGTGTGGCCCATGTTCGACTTGACCGACCCCAACCACAGGGGCTTGCCTGCTTCGCGGCCCTGCCCGTAGGTGGCCAGCAGCGCCTGCGCCTCGATCGGGTCTCCCAGCATGGTGCCGGTGCCGTGTCCCTCGACGGCGTCCACGTCGGCAGGTCCGACGCCGGCGTTCGCGAGCGCGGCCCGCACCACCCGCTGTTGGGACGGGCCGTTGGGCGCGGTCAGCCCGTTGGACGCGCCGTCCTGATTGACGGCGACACCCCGCACCACGGCGAGGACGGGATGTCCCAGGCGTTGCGCATCGGAGAGCCGTTCGAGAGTCAGCACGCCGCCTCCCTCGGCCCATCCGACACCGTCGGCCGCACCCGCGTACGGCTTGCACCGGCCGTCGGGCGCCAGGCCCCGGTGGCGGCTGAACTCGACGAAGATCGTCGGTGACGCGTTGACCGTCACCCCGCCGGCCAGCGCGAGGTCGCACTCCCCTGACCGCAGCGACTGGACCGCCATGTGCAGCGCCACCAGCGACGACGAACACGCCGTGTCGACGGAGACCGCAGGGCCCTCCAGCCCCAACACGTAGGAGACGCGTCCGGAGGTGACGCTCGAGGTCATGCCGGTCAGGCGGTAGCCCTCGATGCCATCGGCGGCCACACCGTAACCCCCCGCGATGACCCCGGCGAACACACCGGTGGCGCTGCCCCGCAGGGAGCTCGGGTCGAGACCGGCGCGTTCCAGCGCCTCCCACGACAGCTCGAGCAACATGCGCTGCTGCGGGTCCATCGCGAGCGCCTCGCTGGGCGCGATGCCGAAGAACGCGGCGTCGAACTCGGCGGCGCCGTCGACGAACCCACCCGTGCGGGCGTACGCCTTTCCCGGGGCATCGGGGTCGGCGTCATAAAGACCCGCCAGATCCCAGCCGCGGTCGTTCGGGAAGTCGCTGATCACGTCGCGGCCGTCGGCGACCATCGCCCACAGGTCTTCCGGCGACTGGACGCCTCCGGGGTAGCGGCAGGACATGCCGACGATCGCGATGGGTTCGCCGGACCGCTGCATCAGCTCACGGTTCTTCGTCTTCAACCGTTCGATCTGAAGCAGCGCCTTGCGCAGTGCTTCGGTGGCGTGTTGGAGCTGATCGGCCATGGTGCTCGTCGCCTCACTGTTGGGGATAGGGCGCTGCAGGAGGACACGTTGAAGAATCCGCCCCCGGTGCCAACGACACCGCGCCGGCCTCCCCGCGGGGCCAATGGCAGTGTTGCCACGAAGGTACTGCCTGTCGTGCTGTTCTCGTGCAACGTACCGTCCAGACGGTCGACGCACGGCGACACACCACAGGCGTTCACAAGTCCGTGAGAACTCCCGCAAACGCGACCCGGTCTCCGCCGTGGGCCTTCGCCTCGTACATCGCGGCGTCCGCTGCGGTGATCACGTCGAAGAGGTCGGTGCCCGACGGCGCCCTGGCCGCGACGCCGATGCTCGCCGTGACGGTCGGCTGCGCGGGCGCCGCCACAGCGGCGCGGACCCGCTCGGCCACCGCGCCGGCCTGCGCCGCCGGTATCCGGTCCACCACGAGAAACTCTTCGCCGCCCCACCGGACGACCACCGCGTCGCTGCGCACGCTCTCCCGGATCCGGCGGGCGGTGCGGATCAGCACCTCGTCCCCCACCGCATGGCCGAGGCTGTCGTTGACGCCCTTGAACCCGTCGACGTCGATCAGCAACGCACACAGGTCGGTCGTCGCCGATGCGCGCTCGTTGAGCCGCTTCATCGACACCGCGAGCCCGCGTCGGTTGGTCAGCTCGGTCAGCGGGTCGGTCAACGATTGCTTGGAACTGCCCTGCAGCAACCAGAAACCGAACTGCAACGCCGGCAGGATGCAGGCCGTCACGACCAGCGCGATGACGGCCCGCGACACCGCCACCTGCAGTCCGCCGAGCGCGGTGTCCGCGGCCAGCCACACGGCGACCCCGACGACGGCCAGCACGCACCATCCGATGTGCACCAGGTGCAGCCGCGGACCGTGGAAGAACACCACGTAGGCGCCGGCGCAGAGCAGCAGCGGCATGCCCGACATCGCCAGGTTCGGATCGCCGAACAACAGCGTCGACAGCGTGATCAGCACGTCGACGTAGATCAGCAGAGCCGTCGATTCGCGCAGGGTCGGCCACGGTCGCAGCGCCCACCGCACCGCCCACGCCAGCGAGCCCAGCGAGACCACCGCCCAGCCCACGCGCACGAGCGCACTGTCGGCCATCGGTGGCGCGACCGCGTTGATGGCTCCGAGGATGCCCAGCACCGCACCGATCCCGGCGATCAGGTGGCGCAGGATCGGCAGCAAGCCGCGGCTGCGCAGGAAGTCGATGCGCCAGTCGTAGTCATCGCGCTGATGCCACCACTGGCGCAGCAAAGCCCTGACGCCGCCATCCCCCACCGGCACATCATGGCACCGCTACAGGTACGTCACGCCCAATACGGCCAGGGAGAACAGCACCGGTGACACCGGCAGCGCCCAACAGAACACCGCCCACGCCTCGGCCTTCGGCGACTTCTTCTGCCACTGCCGCCAACCCAGGTACCCGGCCACGATCGCCACGAGCAACGACACCGCGGCGACGGCGAGCACCCACACCGGGATGTCGGTCGAGGCGATGGCCGCAGAGATCCCGGCCAGCCACAGGATGTGGCCGACCACCAATCCGCCGATACCGGCGACCCAGATCGCCCTCAACTAGAAGTTGATCATGTGGCCGACCAGGCCGTGGAAGCACTCCTGCAGCGCCTCGGACAGGGTCGGGTGGGTGTGCACGTTGCGGGCCAGCTCGGTGGCGGTGAGGTCCCACTTCTGCGCCAGGGTCAGCTCCGGCAGCAGCTCGGCGACGTCAGCCCCGATCAGGTGACCGCCGAGCAGTTCGCCGTACTTCTTGTCGGCGATCAGCTTGACGAAGCCGGTCGGTTCAGCAAGGCCGTGCGCCTTGCCGTTGGCGGTGAACGGGAACTTCGCGACCACGATGTCGTGGCCCTCGTCCTTCGCCTGCTGCTCGGTCAGCCCGAAGCTGGCGACCTGCGGCTGACAGAACGTCGCGCGCGGCATCATCCGGTAGTCACCGAGCGCGAGCGTCTCCGCGCCGGCGATGGTCTCGGCGGCGACAACGCCCATCGCCTCGGCGACATGAGCGAGCTGCAGCTTGCCGGTGACATCACCGATCGCGTAGATGTGCGGCTTGTTGGTGCGCATGTAGTCGTCGATGCCGATGCCGCCACGGTCGGTCAGCTCGACGCCGGCCTTCTTCAGGTCGTAGCCGTCGACGTTGGGGACGAAGCCGATTGCCTGCATGACCTTGTCGGCCTTGAGCTCGTCGTCCTTGCCGTCCTTGCTGATCTTGACGGTGACCGTCGACCCGTCATCGTTGATCGACTCGACCTTGGTACCGGTGAGGATCTTGACGCCGAGCTTCTTGTACTGCTTCTCGATCTCCTTGGAGACCTCGGCGTCCTCGTTGGGCAGCGCCCGGGGCAGGAACTCGACGATCGTGATGTCGACGCCGTAGTTCTTCATCACGTACGCGAACTCCATGCCGATCGCGCCGGCGCCGGCGATGATGATCGACCCGGGCAGATCGCGCTCCATGATCTGCTCTTCGTAGGTGATGACGTTCTTGGAGAGCTTGGTGCCGGGCACGAGCTTGGTGTGCGCGCCGGTCGCGATGATCGCGTTGTCGAATGTGACCTTCTCGGTGTCGCCTTCGTTCAAATCGACGACGATCGTGTGGTCGTCGGTGAACTTGCCGTAGCCGTGGATCTCGGTGATCTTGTTCTTCTTCATCAGGAAGTGCACACCGGCGACCCTGCCGTCGGCGACCTTGCGGCTGCGGTCGAACGCGGCGCCGTAGTCGAAGCTGACGTCACCGCTGATGCCGAACGTCTTGGCTTCCTTGGTGAACATGTGCGCGATCTCAGCGTTGCGCAGCAGCGCCTTGGACGGGATGCACCCGACGTTGAGGCAGACGCCGCCCCAGTACTTGGGTTCGATGATGGCAGTGTTCAGCCCGAGCTGGGCGGCGCGGATGGCCGCCACGTACCCGCCGGGGCCGGCTCCGAGAACGACGACGTCATAGTGGGTCACGCCTTACCACCCTAGTGGCCGCGGAGGAGCGCAGCACCCATGGCCGCGGCCAACGGTGCCGACATGAACGCGATCGCCAGCGCGGTGACCGCCGGGCGGTCCTGGACCAGTGCCGTGAGGAGGCTCCCGACGATGCTGGCGACCAGGTAGACCAGCACCGCGAACACCGGAACAGACTTGTCGGGCGCCTGGATCCACCAGTGGTAGAGCCCGGCCCCTGCCGCGCCGGCGGCGATCCAGACGGCGACCGTGACCAGCGCGAACTTCCACCGGCTGAGGTGTTCGGCGACGAGCTGGTCAGACACCGGCGGCCACCTGGATCGCGGTCAGCGCACCGAGGCATCCGGGTCCGGTCGCCACCACGAGCGCACCGACGGCGGTGGCCCAGCGCCGGCCGGACACCAGGATCGTCAGCGTGCCCAGGAGGCTGGGTATGCCGACTGCGAGGGCGATGACGGCGGCGGGCTTCAGCGTCGTGGTGATCTCGGCCGCGGCCAGCAGGGCACCGGTCACTCCGAGGGCGACGCCGATGAGCATCACCCCGGCCAGCACCGACGCGCGCGGCAGCGGGATCACGTCTGCGACGGTAACGCCGGCGGGCGGCGCCGCGGGTCAGGCGCGCGGCTGTGGTGTGCGCTCAGATCGTGGAAAGAGACCCAGAAGCGATCTACGCGCACACCAGCGTTAGCGCAGCGGCACCGGGCAGGCGTCGACCGCCTCCGCGACGATCAGCGTGCCGTGCGCGGACGGCCGTTCGCCGCGTTCGTAGGCCGCCCCGGTGACCACCGGCTCGTCGGCCAGCGCCGACAGCTCGTCGTCGGTGAACGCACGGCCACGCGAGAGGAACCGCATTCCCTCCGGTGCTTCGAGGCTGAACCCGCCGCCACGGCCGGGCACCACGTCAATCACCAGCTGGGTGTGTTTCCAGGCGTCGAACTGCGGGCCGGAGATCCACACCGGGACGCCGTCACCGACGTCGAAGACTGCGAGCAGCACGTCGCGGTCGCCGACGACGAAGTCGCCGTCGGGGTAGCACATCGGTGACGACCCGTCGCAGCAGCCGCCGGACTGGTGGAACATCAACGCGCCGTGGCGTTCCTGCAGCGTGCGCAGCAGGTCAGCCGCGGCGGCGGTGATCAGGGCTCGATTCGGTGCGGGCACGTCAACCATCTTCCTCCAGTCGCGCGGCCCGGATGGCCGGCGCGGTCGACGGCGGCAGCAGCGTGCGCCGGTCCGTCGGATAGCGGACCGTCAGCCCGACCGACGATGCGAAGCGGTAGGGCTGCGCGGCGAGCAGACCGGAGAACTGCTTGCGCAGCCGCGACATCTCGGCGCGCACCGTGACGACGCGAGTCCGGTCGCCGTAGAGGTCGTCGGCCAGTTCCGGTGCGGTGCGGCCCTGCGGCGAGCGCGCGAGCGCGCAGAGGATCTCGGCGTGCCGCAGCGACAGGTCGTGGCACCAGCTGCCGAACTCGCCGGCCGTCCGTAGTACCGGCTTGTCGGCATCGGCGAAGTCCAGCGTCACGTGCGAGACCTGCGCGGTCGCCGAGTCGTCGTCGCTGTCGGCCAGCCGCACCAGCCACCCGCCCGGCAGCGGCTCGACCGCGCACAGCCCCAGCGTGGCCAACCACACCCGGCCCGGCCCCATCTGGTCGGGCAGCAGGATGCGGTTGTGCAGCGGCATCGCGTCGACCGCGGCGACCCAGCCCTCGGTGTCCACGGCCAGCGCCGGGGTGCCCATGCGCGCCAGGATCGGCGCCGCCACGGTGCGCAGCCTGTTCAAGGTGCGGTCGTGCTCGGAGCGCAGGTGCGATTCGGCGAGCCGGGCCACGGCGTCGACGAGCGCGATCGTGGTCGGATGCACGGTGGCCGCCGGTCCGGAGACGTCGACGACGCCGAGCACCTGACCGGTACGCGGGTCCCGGATCGGGGCGCCGGCGCACGTCCACGCGTGGTGGCTGCGCAGGAAGTGCTCGGCGGAGAACACCTGGACGGCGCGCTGTGCGGCGAGTGCGGTGCCGATCGCGTTGGTGCCGACGGCGCCTTCACCCCAGTGCGCGCCTTCGACGAACCCGAGCCGGTCGGCGTTGCTGAGCACCGAGGGTGAGCCCGAGCGCCACAGCACCCGCCCGGTGGCGTCGGCGACGACGAGGATGTTCTCGCCGTCGGCGACCAGCGATTCGAGGCCGTGGGAGATCTCGTCGAGCACGTCCATCAGGCCCGACGCGCGACGCAGCGCCTCGAGCCCGCCGGTTTCGACCACCGGAGTGTCACTCGGTTCGACACCGCTGGCCAGTAATCGCTGCCAGGAGTCACCGATCACCTCGCGGGGACGAGCCGGTGCGCGATGCCCGGCCATCGTCGCGTCGTAGACAGCCGACATCAGCCGCGCATAGCTGCGCGGATCCTCCCCGACGGCGACGGCGGGTTCAGGCACGGACGACCCTGGCATCACCTGCGATTGTGCTCCCCATCTCAGCGATAGACCAGGCCGCCGTCGATCAGCCCGGCCTGGCCCGTCATGTAGTCGGCGTCAGGGCCGGCGAGGTAGGACACGAAACCGGCGACGTCGTCGGGTGTTTCGGCGCGCCCGAGCGCGATACCACCGACGAACTTGTCGTACGTCTCGCCCTCGGCGGCGCCGGTCAGTTCGGCGAAGCGTTTGTCGATCTCCACCCACATGTCGGTGCCGACCACGCCGGGGCAGTACGCGTTGACCGTGATGCCGTCGGCGGCGTGTTCCTTGGCCGCAGCCTGGGTCAGCGCCCGGACCGCGAATTTGGTCGCGCTGTAGGGACCGAGCATCGCGAAGCCGTCATGGCCTGCGATCGACGAGGCATTGATGATTTTGCCTTGGGTGCCCGTCTTCGTGAACTGCGCGACTGCGGCTTGGATGCCCCACAGCACGCCGTCGACGTTGATGGCCCATAGTTTCTTCAGCTCGTCGGGCGTGACGTCGACGAGCGGTCCGACCAGTGCGATGCCGGCATTGTTGACCATGATGTCCAGGCCGCCGAGCGCGCTCGCCGTGTGGTCGACGGCCGCGAACACCTGGTCACGGTCGCTGACGTCGGCGACGAATGTGGTTGCCTTGGAGCCGATCTCGGCAATCTCGTCAGCGACGGCCGCAATGCCGTCGGCGGTGACGTCGACCAGTGCCACGTCGGCGCCGTCGCGGGCCAGGCGCAGCGCGATTCCCCGGCCGATGCCGCGTCCGGCCCCCGTGACCAGCGCGACTTTTCCGTTGAGGCCCATGTCAGTTCGCTCCGTTCGGGTCGACGAGTACCTTCATCTTGGTGCCGGCATGCAGCGCCTTGAATCCCTCGTCGACGACGTCGTCGAGCGGGATGCGGGTCACCCAGCCGGTGGTGTCGTAGCGGCCGTCGGCCATCAGCGCGATCACCGCCTCGAAGTCCGCTCCGGTGTAGCAGAGCGACCCTTGAATGCGGGACTCGTTCATGACCAGGTTGAGAAGCGGTGTCTCGAGCGGCTTTTCGTAGATCGCCACGCTGACCATCGGCCGGCGGGAGCCGACGCAGGCCAGCGCGGTGCCCACCGCGGGTGCCACGCCTGCCGCGTCGAACACGGCGTCGGCGCCCGCTCCGGAGGTGTGCTCGGCGATGAACGCGGGCACATCGGTGGCCGTCGGATCGAGGGTCTGCGCGCCGAGAGCCTCGATGGCCGCGCGCCGGGTGGGCGATGGCTCGACGACGAAGACGTCCTCGAGTCCTTTGCCGCGCAACGCGAACCACAGCCCGATGCCGATCGGCCCGGCGCCGAAAACCATCGCGGTGTCACCGTCTTTGACGTCCCCGAGGGTGGCGGCGTGATACGCCACCGACATGGGCTCGACCAGTGCGCCCAGCTCCAGCGACACGCTGTCGGGCAGGCGGTGCAGCATCGACGTCGGGACCACGGTCGACTCGGCCATACCGCCGTCGGACATCAGGCCGTGGAAGCCGATCTGCGCACAGACGTTGTAGTTGCCGGCCCGGCACGGTCCGCACTGGTCGCACTTGTAGATCGGTTCGACGGCGACACGGTCGCCCTCACTCCAGCCCGTCACGCCCTCCCCGACGGCGGTGATGGTGCCGGAGAACTCATGGCCCATCGTCAGCGGCAGCTGCGCGCCCGTCAGCGGGTGCGGCGAGGTCGGGACGAAGATCGGGCCGGCGTAGTACTCGTGCAGGTCTGTGCCACAGATGCCGTTGAAGCCGACCTGCAGCTTGACGGTGCCGGGACGGACCTCCGGTTCTGCGACGTCGTCGATCTCGAGTTTGTTCGGGCCGTAGTACACAGCTGCTCTCATGCGGCTAGTTCTATGTGACGGCGGCCACACGACGAAAGAGTTGCAAAAGGTTGCAGGGCGGGGTTGCAACGCTTCGCAACTCTTGTGCCCGCCCGCAGCCAGGGTGTGGTCTGGCTCACATGACTTCCACTCTCGACCCTCGAACCACAACAAATCTGACCCCACAGCAGCGCGTCGATGCCTGGCTGGCCGACTTCGAGGCGGCGCTGGCCGTCCGCGACATCGAGCGCGCCGCCGGCATGTTCGCCGTCGACGGTTTCTGGCGTGACCTGGTGTCCTTCACCTGGAACCTCAAGACGCTCGAAGGCCGCGAGCAGATCACCGACATGCTGACCGCCCGCCTTGCCGAGACCGACCCGTCTGGCTTCGCCACGCGGGAGGAACCCACGCAGGACGGAGACGTCGTCTCCGCGTTCATCCAATTCGAGACCGCCGCCGGCCGCGGCACCGGGCATCTGCGCATCAAGAACGAGGACGGCACCGATCAGGCCTGGACGCTGCTCACCGCGCTGCAAGAGCTCAAGGGCCACGAGGAGCGCAAAGGCGCGACGCGCGTGCTCGGCGCCGTGCACGGTGACGACCCCGACCCCCGCTCCTGGGCCGAGAAGAAAGCCGCCGAAGACGCCGAACTGGGCCGCACGATCGAGCCGTACACGCTGGTGATCGGCGGCGGACAGGGCGGCATCGCGCTGGGCGCCCGGCTGCGTCAGCTCGGCGTACCGGCGATCGTCGTGGACAAGCACGAACGCCCCGGCGATCAGTGGCGCAAGCGGTACAAGTCGCTGTGCCTGCACGACCCGGTCTGGTACGACCACCTGCCCTACCTGCCGTTCCCGCAGAACTGGCCGGTGTTCGCGCCCAAGGACAAGATCGGCGACTGGCTGGAGTTCTACACCCGCGTGATGGAGGTGCCGTACTGGTCGAAGACGACGTGCCTGTCCGCCACCTTCGACGAGGCCGAGAACCGCTGGACCGTCGAGGTGGACCGCGACGGCGAACGCCTCACGCTGCACCCGACGCAGCTGGTGCTCGCCACCGGTATGTCCGGCAAGCCCTACGTGCCCACGCTGCCCGGCCAGGACGTGTTCCGCGGCGATCAGCACCACTCGTCGCAGCACCCCGGCCCGGACGCGTATGCCGGCAAGAAGGCGGTCGTGATCGGCTCGAACAACTCCGCGCACGACATCTGCAAGGCGCTCTACGAGAACGGCGTCGACGTCACGATGGTGCAGCGGTCCTCCACCCACATCGTCAAGTCCGACACCCTGATGGACATCGGCCTGGGCGACCTGTACTCGGAGCGGGCGCTGGCCGCGGGGATGACGACCGAGAAGGCCGATCTGACCTTCGCCTCGCTGCCGTATCGGATCATGCATGAGTTCCAGATCCCGCTGTACGACCAGATGCGGGAGCGCGACAAGGAGTTCTACGACCGGCTGGCGGCCGCCGGGTTCGAATTGGATTGGGGCGCAGACGGTTCCGGATTGTTCATGAAGTACCTGCGCCGCGGCTCGGGTTACTACATCGACGTCGGCGCCTGCGACATGGTCGCCGACGGGCGGATCAAGCTGGCGCACGGGCAGGTCCACCATCTGACCGAGGACTCGGTGGTGCTCGCCGACGGCACCGAGCTGCCCGCCGACGTGGTGGTCTACGCGACCGGGTACGGCTCGATGAACGGCTGGGCCGCGGATCTGATCGGCCAGGACGTCGCCGACAAGGTCGGCAAGGTGTGGGGTCTGGGCAGCGACACCCCCAAGGATCCCGGGCCGTGGGAAGGCGAGCAGCGCAACATGTGGAAGCCCACGCAGCAGCCCAACCTGTGGTTCCACGGGGGCAACCTGCACCAGTCCCGGCACTACTCGCTGTATCTGGCGTTGCAGCTCAAGGCCCGCTACGAGGGCATGCCCACCCCGGTGTACGGGCTGCAGGAGGTGCACCACCTGAGCTGACGGACGCGACGGGCTCAGGCGGCGTCAGAACGCCGAATCTGGTTGCCGCCGGCCCGTTTCGCCTCGTACATCGCCATGTCGGCCGCGGCGAAGACGCGGTCGATCAGCGCGCGGGTGTCGGCGGCGGGGTCCTGCACGGGGACCCCGGCGACCCCCAGGCTCGCCGTCACATGCCACGGATTCGACGCGATCGCCGTGCACAGCCGCCGCGCCAGCATGTCCATCTCGCGCGGCGGGCAGGCCCGGGCGACCACGAACTCCTCGCCACCCACGCGTGCCGCGATGGCGCCCGATGCGCACACGGCCCGCAGCCGGGCGGACACGTCGACCAGGACCCGATCCCCGACCGCGTGACCCAGTGTGTCGTTGAGCCGTTTGAATCCGTCGAGATCGATCACCACCACGCTGAAACTCCCAGACCCGCGCCGGGCCGCGTCGGTGATCAGCGCGCGTGCCGACCGCCGGAACCCGCGCCGGTTGATCAGCCCGGTCAGCGGATCGGTCGACACGGCGTCGTTCCACAGAAGCCGCGTCAGGATCTGGCCGCCGAACGGCACCGTCAACAACCCACCGATGGACATCAGCAGCGTGGCCACGCCCAACGGCACATCGCCTGCCACCCCCATCCGCACCGCACTCGTGACAGCGGTGCCGAGCGCGACGCCGACGGCGACGGCGAGCAGGCGCGGGCTGTGTGCCGAGGCGACGTAGCCGGCCAACCCGACGAAGGCCCAACAGGTCAGCAGGCCGGCGTGAGGGTCGGACTGGACCGCCGAGACGACGGCCAGCGCGGCACAGCCGTACATCGAGAAAGTCGCCGACTGCCTCCGCGTCGGCCACCGCCGGGCGTATGCCACCGCGACACCGGCGAATCCCGCGGCGATCACCCACACCACGGCTCGGGCGGCGCCGTACGGGCCGGCGGGACTACTCGTGGTCAACGCCACGGCGACGGCCAGCACCGCCATGATCGCGGACATCATCGCCGAGGCGATCCGGAGCAGCCGGCGTGACTTCAGGTAGTCGGCCAGCCAGTCGTAGCGGTCGGGCTGCCGCCACCACTGACGGATGTGGTTCACCGCGGCCCCCGATGCTCAGCTGGGGTGATCGTACCGACCGCACCCATTCCCGCAGCCGATTCGAGCACCATCGGCACCGGTGCGCAGAATAGGGGCGTGACGAACCCCCCACAGGCGGATGATCCGTTCCTCTGGCTCGAGGAGATCACCGGCGACGACGCGCTCGCCTGGGTGCGCGAGCACAACGATCCGACGATCGCCGAGCTGGGTGGTGAGCGCTTCGAGCAGATGCGCGCGGAGGCGCTCGACGTCCTCGACACCGACACCCGGATCCCCTACGTGCGCCGGCGTGGGGAATTCCTCTACAACTTCTGGCGCGACGCGACCAATCCGAAGGGTCTGTGGCGACGGACCACCCTCGAGAGCTACCGCACCGAGACACCGGAGTGGGACGTCGTCATCGACGTCGACGAGCTGGCCCGCGCCGACGGGCAGAACTGGGTGTGGGCCGGTGCCGACGTGATCGAACCCGATCACGGGCGCGCCTTGGTCAGCCTGTCCCGGGGCGGGTCGGACGCGGCGGCGGTGCGCGAATTCGACATGGCGACGCGATCGTTCGTCGACGGTGGATTCCAGCTCGCCGAAGCGAAGTCGCAGACCACCTGGCTCGATGACGACACCCTGCTGGTCGGCACGGACTTCGGCGAGGGCTCGCTCACCGAGTCCGGGTATCCGCGGGTGGTCAAGCGCTGGTCGCGCGGGACGCCACTGGAGGACGCGGAGACGATCTTCGAGGGGGACGCCGCCGACGTTCTCGTGGCGGCGTCGGTGGACCGCACCCCAGGCTTCGAACGCACGCTGATCAGCCGCGCTCTCGACTTCTTCAACGACGACGTCTACGAACTGCGCGGGCCCGAGCTGATCCGCATCGACGCCCCGACCGATGCCAGCATCTCGATTCACCGCAGCTGGCTGTTGATCGAGCTGCGCAGCGACTGGCACTACAGCTACGGGGCGGGCACCACCCAGCACTATCCCGCCGGTTCGCTGCTGGCCGCCGACTACGACGAATTCCTCTCCGGCAGTGCCGAATTGACTACCGTCTTCACCCCGGACCGGCACACCAGCCTGCACCACTACGGGTGGACGCGTGATCGACTGGTGCTCGTCACCCTCGCCGACGTGGCAAGCCACGTCGAGGTGGTCACCCCGGGCTCGTGGGTCAGCGAACCGGTGCCCGGGTTGCCGGACAACACCACCGTGTCCCTGGTCGCCGTCGATCATCTCAGCGACGAGATCTTCATCGACTGTTCGGGTTTCGTCACCCCGTCGCGGCTACTGCACGGTGCCGCGGGCGGTGTTCTCACCGAGATCAAACGGGCGCCGTCGTTCTTCGACGCCGCCGACCTCGAGGTACAACAGTACTTCGCGACGTCAGACGACGGCACCTCGATCCCGTACTTCGTGGTGGGTCACCGGCACGCGCAGAGCGCCGGTCCGACGCTGCTCGGTGGGTACGGCGGCTTCGAGGTGGCCCGCACTCCCGGCTACGACGGTGTGCTGGGGCGGCTGTGGCTCTCCCGCGGAGGCACCTACGTGCTGGCCAACATCCGCGGCGGAGGCGAGTACGGTCCCACCTGGCACACCCAGGCGATGCGCGAGGGGAGGCACCTCGTCGGCGAGGACTTCGCCGCTGTGGCACGGGATCTCGTCGCGCGGGGGATCACCTCGGTGGAGCAGCTCGGCGCTCAGGGCGGCAGCAATGGTGGCCTGTTGATGGGCATCATGCTGACGCAGTATCCCGAGCTGTTCGGGTCGCTGGTCTGCAGCGTGCCGCTGCTCGACATGAAGCGGTTCCACCTGCTGCTGGCCGGTGCGTCCTGGGTGGCCGAGTACGGCGACCCCGACGATCCAGGCGATTGGGAGTTCATCTCGAAATACTCGCCCTATCAGAATATTTCGTCTGAGCGCCGCTATCCGCCGGTGCTGATCACCACCTCGACACGCGACGACCGCGTCCATCCCGGCCACGCGAGGAAGATGACCGCGGCGCTGGAGGCGGCCGGCCACCCGGTGCGGTACTACGAGAACATCGAGGGTGGGCACGCAGGCGCGTCGGACAATCCGCAGATCGCGTTCCGCGCCGCCCTGATCTACGAGTTCCTGCTCGAAACCCTGGGAGGGAAGTGACGTGACGATCGCCCGATCGGCCGCTGCGGTGATGCTCGCGACCTTGGCAATCCCGGGGCTGCTCACCGGCTGCGGCCGGGAGGTCACCGGCACCGCGGTGACGGCCGCAGGACCCGCTCCCACCACCGGAGGCACCGGCGGCGGAACCGCCGGTGACGAATCGCGGTGCGCCAGCGTCTCCGCGCCGCTGGTCGACATCCCCCAGAAGAACCCCCGCGAGCCGCAGTTGCGCGTCCCGCAGCCGCCGGGCTGGGAGCGCAACACGATGATGGACAACGAGATCATCCGGTTCGCGATCGTGGCGCAGGGTCTGATCGCCAATCAGTTCGCCCCCAACGCGGTGGTCACCCTCGAGTCGGTCCGCGGCAGCGCCGATCCCGACACCGTGTTCGAGCAGAACCGGTCCAACCTGACCACGATGATGGGCGCCTTCGACCTGCAGACGGAGAGCAACACCACGTGCGGATTGCCCTCGGAGACAACGACATACACAGCGCCCGCGATGGGACCGGCACCGGAGCGGCCGATCATCATGCATGCCGTTGTGGCGCAGGGCCCGTCGGCCACCTATCTGGCGACGCTGACGGTGCAGACCACCGACCCGGCGAACCCCACCTATGTGAGTGATTCGACGGAGATCGTCGACGGCTTCCAGCTGCTGCTGCCATGACGTCCTCGGAGATCCTGCTGATCGTCGGTGCGGCGCTGGTGCTGGCCGGTATCGCCGCACCCGGGTGGGATACCGCGCGGCTGGATCGGCGGGCGGTCAAGCGCCGCATCTACTGGGCGGGCACCGGTGCAGGCATCGTCGTTCTGTTCGTGTCGGGCCTGCCCGACCTGCAGAGCGCGCTGGCGCTGGCCGCGGCAGCGACGGTGCTGACGTTGGGCTGGGCCTACTTCCGCACGCCGAACATCGTGATCGGCGGCCGCGTCCGGTCGGCGGACCCGGCACTACGAGATCAGACGCCGCGCGACCTGTAACGCCTGCGGCCCGGGAGGGCACTAAAGATCATGTTCTGCCGGGCACCTCACGACGGGTACCGGCCGACCATTCTCGGGGCGCCGCGGTGTGATGCGCTGGGTTACGATCTCGCGGACATGACCGCCACTTCCGCGGACGAGGCCGCCATCGTCGAGGCGCTGCGGGCGCGCGACGAGGCGACGTTCGCCGCGCTGGTCGACAGGCACACCCCGGCGATGCTGCGGATCGCCCAGGGCTATGTCTCGTCCCGGGAGGTCGCCGAAGACGTCGTGCAGGAGGCGTGGATCGCTCTACTCAAGGGCATCGACGGCTTCGAAGGCCGGTCCTCGCTGCGCACCTGGCTGTTCACGGTGCTGATCAACATCGCCAAGAAGCGGGGCGTCCGGGATCGCCGGGAGTCCGACGCGCAGATCGCGGCCTACACCGGCGGCTCCGTGCATCCGGCGCGGTTCCATGACGGCGACGAACGCTGGGCGGGCCACTGGCGCGACGGCGAAGAGCCGGTGCCGTTTCCCGAGTCCCCCGAGGGTTCGGTGCTGAGCTCGGAGTTGCTGGACCTCACCCGTGAGGCGCTCGACACCCTGCCCGAGCGGCAACGCCTCGTGGTCACGCTGCGCGACGTGCTCGACGTCGACTCCGCCGAGGTGAGCCGATTGCTCGGCATCACGCCGGCCAATCAGCGCGTGCTGCTGCACCGCGGGCGCACGGCGATCCGGCAGGTCCTCGAGAACTACGTGAGGGACGTGACGTGACCGAGCCCGCACCGATGGACTGCTACGAGCTGGTCGAGCTGATCACCGCCTACTTCGAGGGCGCCCTCGATGCGGTCACCCAGACGCGATTCGAACAGCACCTGGCGGGCTGCGACGGCTGTCTGACCTATCTGCAGCAGTTCCGCACCACCGTGCGGACGTTGAGCGTCCTCTGCGACGACGACGTCGACCCGCCGTTGCGCGACCGGCTGCTGGACGCCTTCCGCGACTGGCGCTAGAACTGCTCAGATGAGCCAGTTCCAGACGGTCCTCTACCGCTCCGAACCGCCGGTCGCCACGATCACGCTGAACCGCCCGGAACGCCTCAACACGATCGTGCCGCCGATGCCCGACGAGATCGAGGCCGCCGTCGGGCTGGCCGAGCGCGACCCGGCGATCAAGGTGATCGTGCTGCGCGGCGCCGGACGAGCGTTCTCGGGCGGCTACGACTTCGGTGGCGGTTTCGACCACTGGGGCGAGGCGATGAACACCGACGGGCGCTGGGATCCCGGCAAGGACTTCGCGATGGTCAGCTCCCGGGAGACCGGGCCGACGAGTAAGTTCATGGCGATCTGGCGGGCGTCCAAACCGGTGATCGCGCAGGTGCACGGCTGGTGTGTCGGTGGTGCCAGCGATTACGCGTTGTGTGCCGATCTGGTGATCGCCAGTGACGACGCGGTGATCGGGACGCCGTATGCGCGCATGTGGGGTGCCTACCTGACCGGCATGTGGCTGTACCGGCTGAGTCTGTCGAAGGTGAAGTGGCATGCGCTGACCGGCGAGCCGCTCACCGGAAAGGAAGCTGCGGCGGTCGAACTGATCAACGAGTCGGTGCCGTTCGAGCGGCTGGAAGCGCGGGTGGCCGAGGTCGCGGCCAAGCTCGCGACGATTCCGCTCTCGCAGCTACAGGCGCAGAAGCTGATCGTCAACCAGGCCTACGAGAACATGGGGTTGGCGTCGACACAGACCCTCGGCGGCATTCTCGACGGGCTGATGCGCAACACCCCGGATGCGCTGGGCTTCATCGCGACCGCCGAACGGGACGGGGTGCGCGCCGCGGTCGAGCAGCGCGACGGGCCGTGGGGCGACTACAGCCAGGCACCCCCGGAGCGCAGGCCCGACCCCTCACACGTCATCGAGCCCTGAGGGCAGAAGTCAGGTAGTGCACTACGCAGGCGCCCGCACGATCCACGATTGATTCTCATGGGCGAGCCCGGCAGCAGATCCGGGCGTCCACCACATGAGGAGCAGGCGTGAGCGCACCATGGGAATTGATCCTGCACCACAGCTATTCCGGCACACCCGGTGTCGCGTTCGACCACTCCCCCGGGCACGCAGCACACGGCCGCGGGGCAGACCTGACAACGGCGGACTTTCTGCTAGACGGGCAGAGCGAGGGCTCTGGCGCGGTGCGAATCCGGCGCCGAGGACGCATCGCCGTCAATCCGACAGCCCATTGGGACCAGCTGTCGGCGCTGAGCGTCGAGCTGATCTTCCGCCGCGAGAGGGCGGACGGCAACGGGCATCTGGTGAACGCGCCCGGCTCGTTCTTCGTCGGATTGTTCAGTGGTGGGCAACTGGATCTCGGAGTGACCACCCGGTGGCACACCCCCGGTTCCCATCTCGGGCTACTGCGTCACAGCGTGACGCTGTCGGACTACGGTGTGGACCAGATGGATTGGGTACGAGCGGGTTACACCTACGACGGCGTATCCAACGTGCAGCTCTACCTCAACGGTGAGTTGGTCAAGGCCTGGAACGACAGACCGCTGGAACCGATACGGCCGACGACGTCGTTGACCATCGGCAACGACAAGAGCGGCGGTCTACCGGTCGACGGCCTCATCGACGACGTCAAGATCTGGCGACCCGATCCGAACCGGATCACCCACGACTTCCTGATCCGCATTCTCGACGGCGGCGTGTCGGACTGCTGGCGTGAGTGGGGCCGGAGATATCGAGATGCGCTGACCGATCTCGCTACCGACGACGTCGAGTGCGCCGGTTCACTGTTCAGGATGATCAACCAGGCACAGGCGGCTCTGGCGGTCGCGGTGACCCACAGTCCGGCAACCTTGCTGGCCTGGCAGAACGCGCTGTCCGAGTACCAGAGACTCTGGGCGCGAGGCGAACTCGGCGCCATCGGGGTGGTCCTGATGCGGCTGCTGGACACCTTGACCGCAGAAGGCGTTCCGCTCGATCAGGTGGGCGCCATCCGCGAACTGCTCGACAGTCGGTGCTTTCGCCAGATACTCGACCGGGTGCCCCCCTTGGATTGCGACCCGCAACTACTGCTGATGCTCTCGGGCGAAGGGAACTGACGTCATGGCCCGCTCACTGATCGTCGACAGCGACATCCGCAGCACCGCGCACTACACCACCGGCCAGGTGGCCCCGACTGCGGATGCACTGGTTCTCGCCTTCGTCGCAAACGTCAAGCGACCGCTGACATCTGGCACGCTGACCACCCCGCGGCTCAGCAGCCCGGGACTGACCTGGGAGGTCGTCGACAGCGTCACCACCCCCGACGGTGAACGCCGGCTGACGTGCCTGCGGGCGCGCGGACCCGCACCCGCCGCCGGTGCGGTGGACATCGATTTCGCCGACCAGGTTCAGCAACTGTGTGCCTGGTCGATCGTCGAGTACACCGACGTCGACGCGACCGGACTCAACGGCTCAGGCGCCATCGGTTTCAGCCAGCCGGTGCGCGGCAGCGGGGCACGACTGGATGCCACGTTCACTCCCGCCGACAAAGCCCGTGACCGCGCCATCGGCGCCATCCTGCTGGCGCCCACCGGGCAGCCGAGTCCGGTCACGCCCGGGGCAGGCTTCACCGAGATCGGTGAGGAGACGGCGAATCAACCCCTCGGCAAGGGCCTCACTCTGCAGACGCAGGATGCCCTGGCGGGCACCACCACCGCGGCGTGGACGTGGACGGGCGACCAGAACGCGGTGGCCCTGATCGTCGGCGTCAAAGCGCCTCGTGCGGGCGGGACGACGCCCCCGACGGGAAACCCTGCCATCGATCTCACCCGGCGCTACGAACCGATCCTGCACCTGCACCCTTCGGAGTCGTTCGTCCCGGTCAATGCCAAGCGCTACGTGGAGGCCGCTGCGCTGTGGAGCGCCAAGGCGCCGTTCGACACCAAAGGCAGTTGGGGCGCAGCCCCGTTGGCGAAGGCCGGGACGCTGGCCGCTGCGCAGAACGAGCCGGGGAAATTCCTCGGTACCCCGGACTTCGTCGCTGCGGGGAGCACCAAGGAGCGCTTCCTCGAGGTCGGCGGCTGGAAGAATCGCGACGAGGTTGCCGAAGCCGGTGTGAGCGCGGGAAGCTCCAACGTCTACGTCGACCGAACCGAGATCCTGCGCCGGTACAGCACCGATCTGGCCGACAGCAAGTACTGGTATCACACCGAGTTGTTCGACACGGCGCGACTGAAGGCACTCGCTGCCGGCACGAAGGGTGGCTTCGACCTGACGGCGACACTGGCGAACTTCGCCAACCCGCTGTTGCTCTGCTACTACTTCTTCTACCCGGCGCACGAGCAGTCCATCGGCACCGACCAGTGCCCCAACATCGAGGCCAAGGAGTTCGCCTCGCACGCCGGCGACTGGCAGTGCTTCGCCCTGCTGCTCGACGGTCAGGGACCGCCCTCGTTGGACACCTACACCCCACAGTTCTTCGGCATCACCGGCTCTCGGCCCGCACCGTCGACCGATGGAACGCGACCCGCGCGGCCGCACGCGTTCGACCCCGAGGGACGCGTCACGATCAAGGTGGAGCCGTGGCGCCGCGGATCGGCCTCCACTCCCGTGCAGCCCGACGTCCTCGACGACCACCCGCGGTTTTACATCGCGCACGGCTCACACAGCATGTACACCACCCCGGGCCAACACGAGGTGTCCCCGTATCCGGCGTCATCGGTCCCGGCAGACTGCGGGAAGTACGACACCCCCAGCGCCGTACCGCCCGCTTCCCCCGGCACGCCCGACATTCCCGCGCAGAAGGACAGCTTCACCGAGAACGGCTGGGTCCTGATACTCGTGAAGATGCGCGCCGGCGGCATACTCGGCCCGATCGGCGCGCTCGTCGGCCTGGTCGCCGGCATCATCGAGGGCATCCCGAAGGTCGGCTCGCCCTTCGGCGCCGACGGGACTCCCCCGTTCGTCCCGCCGCCGACCGACCCGCCCAATCCCGACGCCGCCCCGGCCACCGCGGAGCAGGGAATCACGGTGCGGCCCAGAGGCTTGGCGATCGACGATGTGACCGATCGGCTGTTCGACTGGGTCAGCGATCAGGGTGTCCAGTCCCCGTCGGGCCGCCGGTACGACTTCGTGGTGGATCGCGCCACACAGGTGTGGTGGCCGTCCGACGACGGAACGAAGGGCTTCCGGGGCCGATGGGGTCAGCGGGTCGCCACCGATCCGGTGCCGCACCGCGCGGGGGTCAAGTTCCCCGAATTCTGGAAGATGATGCTGACCGCGCTGGAGCAGGGATTCGGCGAGGGCACACTGCCCCGACCGCGCTAGTCCATCCGCCCGACGTTCACCGTGCGCACCACCGCCACACCCTCGTCGTCACTCATGCCCAGATCGACCTCGACATCGATACCCCAGTCGTGGTCGCCGGCCGGGTCGTCGAGGATTTGGCGCACCCGCCACACGTCGGTGCCGCGGTCGATGAGGAGCAGCGCCGGACCCCTGGCGTTCGGACCGATCCCGACGTCGTCGTGCTCGGCGTAGTACTCGTCACCGATGCCGCGCCAATGCTGCGCCGACCATCCCGACCCGGAATCCAACGCGCCCAGCTCATCCCACCGCTCTCGGGCGAAAAGTTCGACGCGGCGGAACAGGGCGTTGCGCACCATCGCGGTGAACGCCCGTTCGTTGCCCGTCACGGGCCGCGGCCGCACCGGCACGGACACCGGCACGTCCAGTGGCTCGTCAGGACTGGTGAGCTGCTCCCACTCGTCGAGCAGACTCGAATCGACCTGCCGCACGAGTTCGGCGAGCCACTCGGTGATGTCGGTCAGTTCCTCGGTGCGCGCCGCGGCGGGCACCCCCGAGCGCAGCGCCTTGACTGCGTCGGACAGATAGCGCAGCACCGCCCCCTCCGACCGGGTCAACCCGTAGAGGCTGACGTACTCGCGGAACGTGAAGGCGCCCTCCCACATCTCGCGCACCACGGACTTCGGCGAGAGCTGCCCGTCCGCTGCCCACGGGTTGGTCTGCACATAGATCTCGAACACCCCGCGCAGCAGTTCGTCGAGCGGCTTGGGGTAGGTGACGTCGTCGAGCAGTTCGATACGTTCCTCGTACTCGATGCCCTCGGCCTTCATCGCCGCCACCGCCTCGCCCCTGGCCTTCTTCAGCTGTGCCGCCAGGATCTGCCGAGGGTCTTCCAGCGTCGCCTCGATCACCGAAACCACATCGCGCGCATAACTTTCCGCGTCAGGGTCGAGCACGTCGATGGCGGCCAGCGCAAACGTGGACAACGGCTGGTTCAGCGCGAAGTCGCGCGGCAGGTCAACGGTCAGCCGGTAGCGGCGCCCGTCGGCGTCGGGCTCGGCCATCCGCTCGATCACCCCGGCCTGCAACAGCGACCGTGCGATGCCGACCGCCTCCCGAATCAGCCGGAGTTGCCGCTTGCGCGGCTCGTGATTGTCGGTGAGCAGCCGGCGCATCGCCTCGAACGGGTTGCCCGGGCGGTCGACGACGTCGAGGATCATCGCGGTGAACACCCGCATGTTGCTGGTCAGCGGCTCAGGTGCGGCGTCCACGAGCCGGGTCATCGTCTTCTCGCTCCACGGCACCATGCCCTCGGGCACCTTGCGCCGCACGAGTTTTCGGCGCTTCTTCGGATCGTCGGCGACCTTCGCGAACTGCTTGAGGTTCTCCACCTCGTGGTCGGGCGCCTGCACCACCACGGTGCCCGCGGTGTCGTAGCCCGCCCGCCCCGCACGCCCGGCGATCTGGTGGAACTCCCGCGCGGTGAGGAGCCGGGTGCGGGTCCCGTCGTACTTCGACAGTGCGGTGAACACCACGGTCCGGATCGGCACGTTGATGCCGACACCGAGCGTGTCGGTGCCGCAGATGATCTTCAGCAGTCCAGCCTGGGCGAGCTGCTCGACCAGCCGCCGGTACTTGGGCAACATGCCGGCGTGATGCACCCCGATACCGTGGCGCACCAGTCGCGACAGCGTCGCACCGAACGCAGTGGAGAACCGGAACGCTCCGAGATGCTCGGCGATAGCGGCCTTTTCGGCCTTGGTGCTGACGTTGACGCTCATCAGCGCCTGCGCCCGCTCCAGCGCCGCGGCCTGGGTGAAGTGGACGATGTAGATCGGCGCCTGGCGGGTGTCCAGTAGATCGCCGATGGTCTCATGCATCGGAGTCGTCGCGTACGAATAGAACAGCGGCACCGGGCGTTCGGCGTGGGCCACCAGCGCCGTCGGCCGGCCGGTGCGCCGGGTCAGATCCTCCCGCAGGAACGTGACGTCGCCCAGCGTCGCCGACATCAGGAGGAACTGCGCGGCAGGCAGTTCCAGCAGCGGCACCTGCCAGGCCCAGCCGCGGTCGGGGTCACCGTAAAAATGGAACTCGTCCATCACGACCACGCCGATGTCGGAGCCCGAACCCTCCCGCAGCGCCGTGTTCGCGAGCACCTCGGCCGTGCACACGATGATCGGCGCGTGCGCGTTGACCGCGGCGTCGCCGGTGAGCATGCCGACGTTCTCGGCCCCGAAGACACCGCACAGGGCGAAAAACTTCTCGCTCACCAACGCCTTGATGGGGGCCGTGTAGTAGCTGCGCCGACCTGCCGCTAGCGCGGCGTACTGCGCCCCGGTCGCAACCAGGGACTTTCCCGACCCGGTGGGCGTCGCGAGCACGACGTTGGCACCGCTGACGAACTCGATCAACGCCTCTTCCTGCGCGGGGTACAGCGGTGTGCCGCTGTCTTCGGCCCACGCGGCGAACGCGGTGAACAGCTCGTCGGGGTCGGCGCCGGCCGGGGGCGCCAGGAGCGGTCGGGCAGTTGTCATCGTGACACCAGACTGCCCCACTGGTGATCGGACCCGACACTCGGCCGCGGCGGAGACAATTCGTCCGGCGGACTGGATGTCGTTGCTCAGTCATACCGGGCCGCGAGTTCTGATCGCCTGCAGGCAGAGGTCAGCGCCCACATGATCTCGCACTACATCTCGCGCAATGTGGTGACGACTACAGAGTTAAGCCATCTCACTGCCGTTAGCTGCGGATGCCGCGATCTCCGTCGTCAGATGGTGAGAATCGAGCAAATGGGGACAGCACGCGAAAAGCTTTCCGTGCAGGTGTTTCCCTGGAGCTGCCCGCCCTTCTAACCTGGATGAGTGCGGTTGACGTGGCCGCTCACCGGTCGCACCCAGGAGACACGGCTCATCGAAGCCGCGCTGCTCGATCCTGGTTCCGCGGGCATCGTCGTCAGTGGCCAGGCAGGCGTGGGAAAGAGCCGGATCGTCCGGGAGACGATGGAGGCATTCACCGCTCGCGGATGGCAGCTCCGGTGGGTGGCGGGCACCTCGGCGGCGCGGAATCTTCCTTTCGGCGCTCTGACACCGTGGACGGCGACCGGTGGCGACGACAGCCTCGAGCTGGTGCACACGGTCATCCACGCGTTGACGGTGTCGCCGGACGGCGCGCCGGTTGTAGTGGTGGTGGACGATGTGCCGTTGCTCGACGATCTTTCGACCGTCGTGATGCACCAGGTCATTCAACGCCGACTGGCGAAAGTGGTTCTGACACTTCGGACCGGCGAACCGCTGGCGAAGGCGACGCGGGAGCTGTGGAAGGCCGGCGAGTTCGACCGGCTCGACGTCCAACCTTTGACCCTGGAAGACGTCGAGGAGCTGGTGTGCCGTGTCGTCGGCGGCTTCATCGATTCGAGTGCTGCACAACACCTTTGGAGTTTGACGCAAGGTAATCCGCTGTACCTCCGATTGATCGTGGAGAAGGAGGTGGCCGACGGCCGGCTCGCCCGCGGCGACGAGGTGTGGACCTGGACCGGCGATCCGGTGGTCCCACCGGGTCTCATCGAGCTGGTCGAGTCCCGCACCGGCGGGCTGCCCGAGCCGGTCAGTGATGTCATCGACATCCTCGCGGTCGGGGAGCCCCTCGACCTGAAGTCCCTGACGCGTATCGCCGGCACCACGGCTGTCGAGGAGGCGGACCGTCGCGGGTTGATCACCTGCGATTCCACGGACGGCTGCGTGTCTGTGCGCCTGGCACATCCGCTGTACGGCGAGGTCCGTCGCCGACGTGCCGCACTCACGACGCTGCGCCGGCTTAGAGGCGTCGTCGCCGCAGAGCTCGCCACGAACGGGCACCGCAACGATGTCCACGCCGTGGTGCGTCGGGCAGCGCTGAGTGTCGAGTCCGACCTCGAGCCCGATATCGATCTGCTTCTCGAGGCGGCCCGCGGAGCAGCCTGGATGCTGAATCTGCCGCTGGCCAATCGGCTCGCCGAGGCAGCGATCTCGGCGGGCGGAGGAGGAATGGAGGCCAGTCTGATCCACGCCTTCGTTCTCTCCTGGTGCGGCGAGGGTGCGGCGGCTGAGGCCGTGCTCGCCGCCGTGGACATGGGCGCGCTCACCGCCTTCGAACAGGCACGGCTGATCTTCTTGCGCGCGGTCAACCTGTTCTTCACCCTGGCCGATCCGGATGCCGCTCAGGCTGTCGTCGATGGTGCGGAGATCACCGCGTCACCCGGGCGCCACTGTTTGGACGCCTTTCGATGTGTCGCGGCCGCCGCCCTCGGCGCGCCCGACACTGCACGGGCAGTGGCGCGATCGCTCGATTCGAACGCGCTTCCCGACCGTCTCGAGCGGCGGTTGACGGCGTGGGCGGTCGCAGTGGCCTGCGGTGAAGCCGGCGCGACAGCAGAGGCCTCTGCCGCCGCCCACGCCGGCTACCCGATACCTGTGCGCGCCTTCATCGTCATCTCCGACGCGCACACCAATGCCCTGCTGCTTGCCGGCGAAACGACGAAGGCCTTCGAGGTCGCCGAGATGATGCGCGGCCGCGCCACGGCATCGCGCGGTGCCCCGTTCGGACAGATCGCGATCGCCGTGACCGGCCAGGCCGAGCTGGGCGCGGGTCACCTGGACCGGGCGTGCACCCATCTGTCCGCGGCATTGCAGCGGGTGACGGCCTGGAACACCGCCACCGGTTTCCGCTACCGGTATGAGATCCTGATGACCACCGCGCTCGCCATGCGGGGACGCGTTCACGAGGCATGCCGCGCGCAAGCCGCGATGGAGGCCGACCGGCATCCCGGCTGGCGATATCTGGATTACTCTCGCGCGATCGCCCACGGATGGGTGGCCGCCGCCCAGGAGGCAGTCAGTGAGGCCATCGCCGTGGTCCGGGAAGCGGCCGAGATCGCCGGTGCGCGTGGTCAGTTCGCCGCGGAGGTGCTGTGTCTGCAGACGGCGACCCAGTTCGGGGACGCATCCACCACCGATCGGCTACGCGAGCTCGAGCACCATGTCGAGGGTCCGCGTGTGTCGATCGCCGCGCGCTTCGCCGCGGCGTTGCGGTGCGCGGACGCCGCCGAACTCGAGACCGTGTCACTGCAATTCGAGGAGATGGGCGATCTCATCGCCGCTGTCGACGCGGTAGCGCACGCGTCGATGTGTTTCCGCACCGCGGGGTTGCGTGGTTCCGGGCTGCGGTGTTCCCGACGGGCCGAAGCGTTGGCGGCGGCCTGCGGTGGGGCCCGAACGCCGACTCTGCTGCGATGCGTCGACACGCTTCCGTTGACGACTCGTGAGCGTGAGGTCGTCAGGCTACTCGGGGAATCGATCTCCAACCGCGACATGGCTTCCCGGCTCGGGGTATCCGTCCGCACGATCGAGAGTCACATCTACAACGCCATGGCCAAGACCGGCACGACGAGCCGGGAGGAACTCGCGATGCTCCTGGTCGACAGTCCGGTCAGCTCAACTGAGCGATGACAGCCGCATCATCGAGCCAGACGTTCTCCCGGCTGATCAGCCCGTCCCGGAACTCGAAGACGTGCAGCATCCTGAAGGTGATGCGCCGCCCTCGTCCCGGGAGTCCGAACATCGAACCGATCACCGTTCCGGTCATGTCCTGTTCGAGAATCATGGCGTCGTCGGTGACGAAACTACGGCGCTGCGTCCACGTCTCGGACCGGAAGTTCGCGGTCAGCTCGAGGTAGAACTCCCGGGCTCCGTCCCGGCCGTGGCGCACTCCCTCGGGGAACCCGACAACATCGTGCTCGACGTCGTCGGTGTAGACCGCGACCGCCGCATCGATGTCACCACGGCCTTCGGCCTCGATGTGGCGATCGATGAGGGCTCGCATCGTGTGCTCGTCCACGTACTCAGGCATAGCACCCGAGAGCCGCAGAAAAATCAGTACCGCACCACTGAGAATGACGCCGTTGACGCGCGCGACGATTCCCTCGGGGAAATCGAACGAAGGGGGACTCCAATGACGATCCACATGCCGCGCCCGACATCGGCACTGACGAACTGGCGGGCCAAGCACCCGAAGCACGTCAGGTCAGACTGGGACGTGCACCTGCATCCGCACCATCACGATTTCATCGAGAACGCGGCGATGTCGCGGATGATGGACCATCTGTAGGCCGGCGCAGAGCCGCGCCCGCGGTGGCGCCCAGCACGCCGACCACGACGAGCCCGATACCGGCGAGCAGTGTGATGTTGAGCCAATGGTGCGCGCTGTTCTCGGCAGTGCGCACCATCACCTCGGCCACGGTGCGGATGTCTCCGCTGGTGCGGTTGACCGCCGCGTCGATGAAGCGCCGACCCATCTCTATGCCCGCCCACCCGGCAGCACCGACCAGCAGCGCCGACACTCCGAGCGCGCACAGCGCGCGGCCTTTCGACCGGGCGGCGGCCAGGGTCAGCAGCGCCAGCAGACCGGTCAGCACCGCGGCGCCGACGCTGGCCCACGGGCCCCAGGTGGCCAGCGGGCGCAGCTTGCCGGGGCGCAGATCGGGTGATTCGACGGTGATCGGCACGGTCAGCGTCGGCGGCACCGCGAGGTCGAGGTTGCCCAGTGTCGCGTGGAACGACGGGTCCGACAGCATTGGCGCGATGTCGATCAGCCACCGATCGGTCGAATTGCCCTCGGGTACGGCGCCGGTGAACATCCACCGATGCGCGATCCGGTTGGCCTGCGCGAACTGCCCGGGGAAGCCGTCGTTGCGGGTGTAGGAATCGGCGACCGTGCGGACCAACTGCGGGTTGAGCTGATAGCCATTATCGCCGCCCAGGGCGATGATCTGGGTGGTCAGCTCACCGGCCATCGCGTCCTGCAACCGGGAGTCACCGGCCGCGCGGGCGGCCAGCGCGGCGTACCCGTCCTCGTCGACGATGTCGCGCTGCGCCCATCCGGCGGGGACCGCGATCGCCAGCGCGAGGGTGGTCAGCAGCCACAGCATCAGCGTGGCGAGAAAACGCACTCCGGCGTCCTTCCTGTTCGGGACGCCTCTGGCGGACAGACGGGTCAGTCGCCCAGCGCGCGTCCCACGATCAACGGGTCGGGCCGGCCGACCACCTCGTGGTCCTTGTTGTCGTAGTCGAATTTACTCAGCACGTAGCGCATCGCGTTGATGCGGGCGCGCTTCTTGTCGTTGCTCTTGACCACCATCCACGGCGCAATCTCGGTGTCGGTCCAGGCGAACATGTCCTCTTTGGCCGAGGTGTAGTCGTCCCACTTGTCCAGCGAGGCCAGATCGGTGGGCGAGAGCTTCCACTGCCGCACCGGGTCGACCTGCCGGATCGTGAACCGGGTGCGCTGCTCGGACTGCGTCACCGAGAACCACAGCTTGGTCAGGCTGATGCCGTCGTTGACCAGCATCTGCTCGAACAGCGGGGCCTGCCGGATGAACTCGGCGTGCTGTTTGGGCGAGCAGTAGCCCATGACGCGTTCGACGCCGGCACGGTTGTACCAGGACCGGTCGAACAGCACGATCTCCCCGGCGGCGGGCAGGTGGGTGACGTAGCGCTGGAAGTACCACTGCGTCTGTTCCTTCTCGGTGGGCTTCTCGAGCGCGACGACGCGCGCGCCGCGAGGGTTGAGATGCTCCATGAAGCGTTTGATCGTGCCGCCCTTGCCGGCGGCGTCGCGGCCCTCGAACACGATCACGTGCCGAAGACCGTGGGCCTGACTCCACTTCTGCAGCTTCAGCAGCTCGATCTGCAGCAGCCGCTTCTGCTCCTCGTACTCCGCCCGCGACATGCGGTCGTCATAGGGGTAGTTCTCCCGCCAGGTGTCGACGGGCTCACCGCTGGGCGCCAGGACGAGGACGGGATCGTCGTCGTCATCGTCGATCACGTCGTAGCCGGAGATTTCCAGAGTCACCGGGCGACGCTAACCAGCCCCGCCGTCGGGATCGTGACGGCGAGGTGAACAGCCGGTGGACTACTTGGCTGCCCTATTTGGCGACGCGCTTGGACCGGATGAGCGCCAGCTTGGTCATCATCGTGTTCATCCGCTTCAGCGCGCGCTGCGAATTGTTGTAGTAGTTGCCGCCGGCGCCGACGGCCGTGCGCGGGCTGACCACGGTCTCGATGCGGCAGTACTTGCGCAGCCCCTCGGGACCGCCGAAGCGGGCCCCGATGCCTGAGGTCTTCCAGCCGCCCATCGGGGCGGTGGTGCACATCAGGTTCGAGATCACGTCGTTGATGTTGACTCCGCCGCAATCCAATTGCAGTGCAACCTCTTTGGCTCGCTCGACATCGCGGGAGAAGACCGCCGCGGACAGGCCGTAGGGGCTGTCGTTGGCCAGCCGGACCGCCTCGGCCACCGAGGAGACCTTCATGATGGGCAGCGTCGGGCCGAAGGTCTCTTCAGTCATGGCCGCCATCGAGTGGTCGACGTCGACCAGAACGGTGGGCTCGTAGAAGCTCCCGGGGCCCGGTCGGCGCTTCCCGCCGGTCAGTGCCCGCGCGCCCTTGGCCAGCGCGTCGGCGACGTGACGTTCGGTGACGGCGATCTGGCTGTCGTCGATCATCGCGCCGAAGTGGTGGCCCTCGCCGGCGCCCACCTGCAGATTCTGCACGTCGCGGACCACGGCGGCGACGAACTGGTCGTAGACCGGCTCGAGCACGTACACGCGCTCGACGGACACGCAGGTCTGCCCGGCGTTGAACATCGCGCCCCACACTGCGGCGTGGGCGGCCAGCTCGACGTCGGCGTCCTCGAGCACGATCATCGGGTCCTTGCCGCCGAGTTCCAGGCTGACCGGGATCAGCCGCCGGGCGGCGCGCTCGGCCACCTTGGCGCCGGTGGCGCTGGAGCCGGTGAACTGGATGTAGTCGGACGCATCGATGACGGCCTCGGACACCTCACGGGCGCCCTGCGCCAGGGCCAGCACGTCGGGCGCTCCGGAGTCGAGCCAGCCGCGCAGCAGCAGTTCGGCGGTCAGCGGCGTGCGCTCTGAGGGCTTGAGCAGCACGGCGCAGCCGGCGGCGAGCGCGCCGACGGCGTCCATCAGCGCGTTGGCGACCGGGTAGTTCCACGGCGCGATGATCCCGACGACCGCGCGGGGCCGGTAGTGCACCTCGATCTTCTTGATCGACAGGAACGGCAGCGCCGCCGGGCGGGGGTCGGGCGCGAGTGCCTTCTCCATGGTCCGCACGTAGTAGGACAGGATCATCAGGATCAGCGGCACCTCCTGTGCCGCGTCCGTGGCGGATTTGCCGGTTTCGGCGATCAGCAGCTCTTCGATCTCGGCGCGGTGGCGACCCAGCCACACCGCGTAGCGGGCCAGCACCTTTGCCCGGCCCGCAGCGCCACGGGCCTCCCACTCACGCTGGGCCTCGCGCAGCGAGGCGGCGATGCGGGGTACGTCGGCGGCATCGGTCCAGTGCACCTGACCAGCAAGAGCGCCGGTGGCGGGGTTGGTGATCGTGCCGGTGCCGGTGAAAGGCGTGACGTCGGAAGTCGCAGTCATGTCCTCTACTCTAACCAGGGGTGTGACGCACGTCGCACGCGGGGTTGACAGGTGTCAAGTTCGCGGGACGATGCCCCGGATGTAGGCCGCCTGCCCGAGGTGCTGGGCAGCGTCGTCGATGATGCTGACCAGCCGTGCGCTCGCCGTCACCGGCGGCGTCCAGCGCTTGTCGACCACGCGGGCCAGATCGTCTCCCGACACCGATGCCACGTAGGACAGGCACTCGCGATGCACCGCGTGGTAGTAGCCGGCAAGCAGATCGGCCGAGGCACGCACCTTGGCCACGTCCTCGGGCGTGTGACCGTATCCGTGGGCGTCCCGCGGCAGGTCGAGCGCGAACCGGTCCACCCAGCCCTCGCGGAGCCACACCTGCTCGATGCCCGCGATGTCGCACAGCTGGGCGTCCTGGATGCGGGCGCTGTGCCAGAGCAGCCACGTGATCGTGTTGGCCTCCGGCGTCGGCCGGTAGTAGGCCACCTCGTCGGTCAGTCCATCGGTCAGATCGTCGGCGTGCTCGATCAGGCGGGTGAACGAATCGCGCAGGATCTCGCGGGCGGCGTCGATGTCAGCCATGGCGCCCAACCTACGCCCGCTCTCGGACAGGCGGTCACCAAGACAGGTCCGGTTCGGCGTCGCTTTCGGTCATCCCGAACTCGGTGCCCGAGAAGCGCTGGGTGGCACCGAACGCCGTCGCGCTCTGCCAGCGCACCTGCCGATGCAGCGCCCACGAGGCGCGGCACACCACCATCGCGGTGCGGCCGCTCAGATGCACCTCCGCGACATCGGTTTGCCTGCAGGCATCCAGCAGGTCGGCGACACCCTGCGCGCTCAGCACCGGTCGTCCCGTCACCGTCGCCACGAAGGGGGTCCGGTGCCGGATGCCGTCGGGCACCGGGCCGACGCGGATGCGGGCATCCTGCACGTGCGCGCGGGCACAGAGCGACTCTGCGCCCGCCCCGGTGACCCAGATGCCCACGTCGTGGGCCAGGAAGCCGCTGACTGTGGTCACGAACGAACCCAATCCGTGGTCGTCGGCATCGAGTTCGACTGCCAGGTACGGGATGTCGTAGTGCAGCCCGTGGGTGCGCGCCGCCGGATCGGTGATCAGCCGGGCCATCGCGAGAGCCTCGGCATTCTTGGCGGTCGCCCGGCCCGGCACATCGCGGCCCGCCCAGTCCGGACCGTTGTGCCACGCCACCGCCTGGCGCGCGTGGTGGAACACCGCACCGCAGACCCCGGCCCGGTGGGCGAATTCCCAGTCCTCGCCGCCGTACTCGGAGAACGACTCGTCGAAGCCCCCGCAGTAATCGAACAGCACTCGGCTGCAACACATCACGGAGCTGATCACGTACCGGTAGGCGGTGTGGTCGGCGACCGCGAGATCGCCGGTGCGGGCGTAGGCGTCGGTGAGCCAGCGCGGTTCGTCGAGCACCACCGGGCTGCGCTCACCCGCCCACCATCGCGCCATGTCGGCGGCCGGCCAACCGGCGAGGTCGGCATGGCGGCGACGGCCGACGACCAACGCATCCGGCAGCAGTGACGGTAGTCGCGAGATATGCCGTAGATAGCCGGGTTCGGGCACCGTGTCGGCGTCGAGGAAGCAGAGGATCTCCCCGGTGGTGGCGGCGGCACCGAGGTTGCGCGCCGCCGCCGCGCGGAATCCGCGGTCGGGCTGGCGCACCACGGTGCACCGTAGCGACGAGGACGAGACGTCGGGCGGTGTCGGCGAACCGTCGTCGGCCACCGCGACCTCGATCAGGTGCGCGGGATAGTCCTGCAGGTCCAGCGCGGCGAGGAGCCGGTCGAGATCCTCCTGTTGGTCATAGAACGGCACGACGACGGCGATGGTCACGTCCCGTCCCGGCAGGCCGTCCAGCGCGTCCCACCGGTTGCCGGCCACGCAGAACCTCCCGTCGGTGAGCGGGATCATCGGTGCCATGTGTCGAAGAAGGCGTGGTAGGCGTGCGCGGTGTCGGCCGGTGTCGGCTGTGGCACCGATCCCGGTGCCAGCCAGGTGGATTGCGGGTCGTTGAACGCGCCGCGGATCGCCTGTGGCAGGTCGGCCGGCGAGTAGAGCGTGAGCATGCCGGGGTTACGGCCGTCGACCTCACGGCTGTACCGGTTCGCCACCACCAGCGGGCGGCGTCCCGCCGACAGCCATGAGCCGAGCGACCCGGACGCCGACACGTGGGTGTGCGCGACGACGGGGACCGTGACCCGCTGCAGCACCTCGACCAGCGCCTGGTCACTGACGTGCCCCGTCACGCGAAAACGCCGGCCCTGTTCGCCAGCACGGGTCGTGAGGTCGTCCACGAGGTCGGCGTGCCCAGCCGAGGGTTCGCCGACGGCGTGGATCTCGACGTCGGGCGGCAGATCAGCGCTGGCCGCGATCACCTCCGCGTGCCCTTTGCCCGGGTACAAGAAGCCGAACACGCCGATGGTGGGGACCCCGACCGGTCGGCAGCGGACGGGCGCCGGCGGCACGATCGGTAGCGGGATCACCGCGACGTCGTCCACGTCGACACCGCTGTCGTGCAACAGTTCTCGCTCGTGATCGCTGTTCACCACCACGCCGGCCGACCGCGCCGCGACCTCGGCGTAGGCCGCTGCCCGGCGGGCCGCGTTGCGCCCGTCGGAGGGCTGCGGCAGATCGTGCAGCGTGACCGTGACGCAGGTACGGCTCGCGATCGCTGCGATCGCCCGGGCCGCGGCCTCGGGGGTGTCCCCGAACAGGCGGTCGGTGAACTGCAGATGCACGCCGTCCCCTGCGACCGTGGCGGGCATGCCGGCGACATCAGGCGACCAGACCTGGTCCAGGGGTAGACCGGAAGCCCGCATCGCGTCGTGCAGAGCGAGGCCGAAGCGGACCACCCCGTGATGACGGGGGCCCACCAGAGCCTGCGTCGTCGTCACCTAGACCTCGAGGACGTCAGCAGCCCGAGCGAATCCATGACGTTTCCGTGACGCTGCACGGCCAGGTCGAGGAAGTCGCGATTGTGCTCATACCACCGCAGCTGCGCGGTGTGGACCTCGTCGGCGGCGATGGTGACGCCGTGGTGGCACCAGGCCGGCCGGGGCGTGCCGACCAGCCCGAGCGCGTCGAGGACCCGGGCTTCCAGCGGCGCGGTCACCGAGGACAGCAGGACGGTGTCGACGGGCGCCGCAGTCAAGGCCACGCCCAGGTGTTCGAAGATCCGCTGGGCAAGGGCGATCATCACCGGATTGCCGGGATGGTTGATCGTGTGAGCCGCGTCAGTGCCCAAGTCCGCCAACAGATCCGAAACGCCGACGTCGCAGTCCCTGGCCTCGCGCATCGCCAGCTCGTCGCGACTGAGGGTGGCCACCGCCCGGATCTGCTCACCGCTGACCTCGACGTCCCACGGGTCGTCGGCCGACCGTCCCGCGCGGGCGGCGGCGATGGTCCTCAGGTCGTGATACGGCACTACCGGCGGGGTCAGCGATCGGTCGGCGGGCCGGCGCACGATGACCTGGAACGGATACAACCCGGCGTACCGGATCACCGGCCAACGCACCACTCGCGCAGCCGGATTCAGTCGTTCCGCGAGCTGCCGGGTGCCCACCGGCAGATCCCGGTAGTCCGGCCGGATCGGTTGGCTCAGCAGCACGGCAGCCTGCTCCAACAGCGCGTCGAGCTGCGGCAGATCCTGTTGCGTCAGTTCGTGAACCGGCGGAATCCGGATCGTCCGGTACGGCCGCGCAAACACGGCGTCGAGCACCCGGCGCAGCGCTTCGGCCTGGCAATTGCCGACCACCAACCACAGGGGCCGCTCGTCATGCGCCGACGGCCCGTCGGGCGAGCTGAAGAAGTCCACGCCGCGAGGTTACGTGTCGCCACAGCGTGGTATACCTTTCACAGCAATTCGTCGAGACAGCGGCGAGAGTGATCGCCCCTGTCGAAAGGATTGTGTGAACCCGATTCGTGTTGCCTCCGTTCCGGCTGCACACCCGTACACGACCGCCACCGTGGACACCACGCACCTCACGCTGCTACCCGACCCGGTGCCGCCGGGAGCGAGCCAGCCGGGCCAGTGGTGGCCGCCGCGTTGGCTCGATCCGCAGTACATTCGTGCGCGGATCACCGAGATCGACATTCTGCACATTCATTTCGGCTTCGAGACCATCGGCCATGACGATCTCGTCATGGTCGCCGACGTCCTCACTGCCCATGGTGTACCACTCGTGGTCACCGTGCACGACCTGGCCAATCCGCATCTAGACGACCAATCCGGTCATCTCGCCAAGCTCGCCACCCTGCTGCACCGCGCGGACGCCGTCGTCACGCTCACCGACGGTGCAGCGCGGCAGATCCGCGACCGGTGGGGCGTCAGCGCGACCGTGTTGCCGCACCCCCATCTCCTACCGATCGACGAGGTCGGGTCACGACGTGCGCGGCGCACGCCACCCGTCGTCGCCGTGCACGCGAAGTCCCTGCGGGCGAACATCGATCCGTGGCCGGTGATGGACACACTTGTTGGTGCGCAGCACTTTTCGCTGCGCCTCGACCTCGACGAGAACGCACTGACCTCGCCGCGAGCCGACGCACGCCTGCCCGAGCTGCTCGGCACCTACCGGGACCGCGGAGTCGACGTCCGGATTCACCCACCCTTCACCGACGATGAACTCGTCGGTTACCTGCGCGACATCGACATCCTGGTGCTGCCCTATCGCTTCGGCACCCACTCCGGCTGGGTCGAGGTGTGCCACGACAGCGGGGTGATCCCGGTGGTTCCCGACTGCGGTCAATTCCACACCCAACAGCCCTGTGCGACATTCGGTTTCGGCGTCGGCCGATTCGATGAGGCCGGCCTGCTCGCCGCCGTCGATCACGCGGCTTTGCAGATCAGCGGACACACCAGCGATGATCTGGGCCGACGGCGCGCGCGTGCGCGGGAACGCGACCGGGTGCGCTGGGACACCACCGAGCTGTATCGGCACCTGCGCGAGACCGCGAGAACCGCATGAGCCCGCGCCCGTTACGCATCGCACTGCTGGCCTCATCGCGCTACCCGGTGCGGCAACCGTTCGCCGGTGGACTGGAAGCGTTCGTGTTCGAACTCGCCCACGGCCTCACCGCCGCAGGACACCACGTCACCGTGTTCGCCGCGCCGGACTCCGACATGGGTCTGCCGTGGAACGTGGTCCCGCTGCGCACGCTGCACATGAGCGAGGAAACCCGGCGTCTCGATCCCACCACGCCGGAGTGGATGGTGCAGGAGACCCACGCCTACCTGTCGGTGATGGTGAGCCTGGGTCGCGCAGAGCTCGGCGCGTTCGACGTCATCCACAACCACAGCCCGCACTACCTGCCGCTGGCCATGGCCCACACCATCGACGCGCCGATGCTGACGACGCTGCACACCCCGCCGCTGAAGTGGATGGAACAGGCGGTGGCTCTGCCCGGCGGGGTGGCCAGCCGCTTCGTCGCGGTCAGTGAATTCACTGCGCGACAGTGGAATCCGATCAGCGGACCCATCCCGGTGATCCTCAACGGCGTGGACATCGCGCACCGGCCGATGGGCTCCGGCGGCCGCTACGCCGTCTGGACGGGGCGGCTGGTGCCGGAAAAGGGCGTCACGTCGGCGATCGCCGCCGCACGCGCGGCGGGTATCCCGTTGCGCATCGCCGGACCGATCGGGGACCGCGCCTACTTCGAGGCGGCGGTACGTCCGCTGCTGGGCACCGGCGCCGTCTACGAGGGCCACCTGCATCGGGACGACTTGAACACCCTCGTCGGCGGTGCGGCCGTGGCGTTGGTGACGCCGCACTGGGACGAGCCGTACGGCCGGGTCGTCGCCGAAGCGCTCGCCGCCGGCACCCCCGTCGCCGCGTTCGCGCGCGGCGGCATCCCCGAGATCATCGACGCGTCCTGCGGTCGGCTCGCCGCGGCCGGGGACATCGACGGGTTGAGCGCGGCACTGCTCGAGGCGATGACGCTGCGCAGGATCGACGCGCGGGCCCGCGCCGAGCGCTGCTGCTCGCACGAGGCAATGGTGTCGCAGTACCTCGACCTGTACCGGCAGCTGATGTGCGCGCCGGATATGTCGGCGGTGGAAGACGTCTCGGCGTGATCGGCTACTACGTGCACCACCACGGCCGCGGGCACGCCGCTCGAGCCCGGTCGATCAGCGCCCGCCTGGACGAGCCCGTGACTTTCTTCTCCTCGCTACCCCGCCCCGCGCGGCTGCGGGCCACCGATCGCTGGGTCGAGCTCCCCCTCGACGTTCCCACCGACGGTGAAGCGCCGGTCGACCCGTCGAGCAACGGCCGGTTGCATTGGGCGCCAACCAATGTGGCCGGACTGGCATGCCGCTCCGCGGAGCTGTTGCGCGTTGCCGCGGACGCCGGGCTGCGCCGCCTGGTCGTCGACGTCTCGGTCGAGATCGCTCTGCTGGGTCGGCTCGCCGGGCTCCCGATCACCGTGATGGCCATGCCCGGGGAGCGCACCGATCCTGCGCACCGGCTGGCTTACGACATCGCCGACCAGATCGTGGCTCCCTGGTCGGCCGACGTCTACCGACCGGCGTGGCTCGACGAACACGCGGACCGGACCCACTACGTCGGATCGATCAGCCAGTTCGAACAGCGGCCGCGCACCGCCCGGCGGGACACCGAGCCGCTGGCCGTACTGCTCGGCGGTGCCGGCGGCGAGAATCTACCGGCGGACGCCCTGGACCAACTCAGCTGCGCGCTGCCGCAGTACCGGTGGATCGCGTTGGGCGCGTCGGGGTGGGTCGAGGACCCCTGGCCCCTGCTGCAGGCGGCCGACGTCGTGGTCACCCATGCGGGCCAGAACGCTGTCGCCGACGTGGCGCTCACCGACGCCGCGGTGATCGTGATCCCCCAGCACCGTCCGTTCGCCGAACAGCACGCCACCGCAGCAGCTCTGGCTCACGCCGGGCTGACCGTGCAGCTGACCGACTGGCCTTCTGCCGACCGTTGGCCGGCCCTGCTCACCGGGACGCTGGCGCTGGACCGCTCGGAATGGTCGAGACTTCAGGTCCGTGGTGCCGCCGCCCGCGCGGCGGAGGTGATCGCCGCGTGAACCCGCGGACGGCGGTGATCACGGTCGTCCACGGTCGGCACGCACATTTCGCGGCCCAGCAGACGGGGTTGGCGCAGTGCCGGCCCGGTCCGCACGACCGCATCGTGGTCGCGATGGCCGACCCGGTGATCGCCACGCTGGCCGGCCCGGACGTGCACGTCGTCGCCTGCGCCGCTGACCGCGCGGCCCTGCCGCTGGCCCACGCCCGCAACATCGGCGCGCGAACAGCGCTCGACCGCGGCGCCGAGCTGCTGATCTTCCTCGACGTCGACTGCATCCCCGGCCGCGAGCTGATCGGCCGATACGTGGCGGCGCACCGGCGCATGGACCGGCCGGCACTGCTCTGCGGGCCCGTCACCTATCTGCCGCCCGCGCCCGATGGTTACCCGCTCGACCGCCTCGATGCGCTCACTGACCCCCACCCCGCCCGGCCGGCCCCGCCGCCGGGAGTTCTGCAGCCCGAACAGAACCACGACCTGTTCTGGTCGCTGTCGTTCGCCTGCTCTGCGGACACCTGGGCTCGGCTCGGCGGCTTCTGCGAGGACTACGTCGGCTACGGCGGCGAGGACACCGACGTCGGGGCGACCGCTGCGTTGCAGAACATCTCCGTGATGTGGGTGGGTGGCGCGCACGCCTACCACCAGCACCACCCGGTCTCGGATCCGCCCGTCGAGCACGTGGACGCCATCGTTGCGAATGCGCGCGTGTTCCGGCGGCGGTGGGGCCGGTGGCCGATGACGGGCTGGCTGGACGCGTTCGAACGCGACGGGCTGATCGCCCGTCGCGGCGACGACATCGAGATCACGAGAAGGACGGTGGCTGAGCATGCCTGATCCCATGGCCGGATTCGACGAGCCGGTGCGGTCGTGGGAAGACATCCCGGGCTGGTTCCAGTGGCGCTCCGGGCAGGAGGAAGCCGTCGCACACTTCGGCGCCGGCGACCGCTTCGTCGAGGTCGGCTGCTACCTGGGCCGCAGCCTGTGTTCCCTGGCCGAACTGGCGCGCGACCGACACCTCGTCATCGTCGGCGTCGACACCGCCCGCGGCAGCGGGCCCGAGGGCCGCGGCGGGACGAACGCGCACGCCCCCGCAGTCAGCCACGGCGGCGGCACCCTGGCCGGGCTGCTGCACCGCAACGTCATCGCGTGCGGTGCGGCCGAGCAGGTGCAGCTCTTGATCAGCGATTCGGTGGCCGCAGCAGGGCTCTTCGCCGACGGGTCGCTGGCCTGGGTCCACCTCGACGCGCGCCACGACTACGACAGCGTGTGCGCCGACATCACCGCCTGGCTGCCGAAAGTCCGCCCGGGCGGCTGGCTGTCGGGCGACGACTACGACGAATGGCAGTGGCCCGGGGTGGTGCAGGCCGTCGCGGACTCCCTGGACGGCGCCACGCCGTGGTCCAAAGGACAGTGGCGCTGGCTCAAACCGGAGGGCCGGTGACCGCCGGGCCACCGCCGTGGAACACGGCCTCGACGTTGTTGCCCTCGGGGTCGCGCACGAACGCCCCGTAGTAGTTGTCGTGGTACTCGGGCCACATCCGCGGTTCGTGCAGCGGCTCGGCCCCGAGCGCGAGGGCGGTCCGGTAGAACGCCTGCACGTCCTCGGCGTCCTTGGCGACGAACGCCAGATGCATCTCGCGGTTCGGGCCTGACACGTCGCCGACCGAGGCGTCGCCGATCCAGAACGACGGATGGCCGTCGGTGCCGTAGCCGATGGCCACCTCCACGTCCATCTGCCGGGTGTAGCCCAGCACCCCGAGGACCTTGTCGTAGAACGACTTCGACTCTTCCCAGTGCACGCAGTTGATTCCGAAGTGGTCGATCACGCCCTCACCGTACATTCGAGCCATGACATACGACCTGATCATTCGCGGCGGGACCGTGGTCGACGGCCTGGGAGGCGAACCGTTCGTCGCCGACGTGGCCGTTCGCGACGGCGTGATCGCCGAGGTGGGCCCCGGCGTCACCGGTCCGGCCACACGCGAGATCGACGCCGCCGGGCTTCTGGTCACCCCCGGGTTCGTCGACCTGCACACCCACTACGACGGTCAGGCCATCTGGTCGGACCGGCTGACCCCGTCGTCGGCACACGGCGTCACCACCGCGGTGATGGGCAACTGCGGCGTCGGCTTCGCCCCGTGCCGACCCGATGATCACGACGTCCTCGTCGACGTGATGGCCGGTGTCGAGGACATCCCCGGGGTGGTCATGGTCGACGGACTGCCCTGGCACTGGGAGACCTTCCCCGAGTTCCTCGACGCCGTCGAGGCGCGGCCTCACGACATCGACGTGGCCGCGTTCTTGCCGCACTCCCCGCTGCGGGTCTACGTGATGGGCCGGCGCGGTGTCGAGCGGGAACCGGCCACCGCCGAGGACCTGGCAATGATGCGCAAGCTGGCCGCCGAGGCCGTGCAGGCCGGGGCGCTGGGGTTCGCGTCGTCGCGGCTGACGCTGCACAAGTCCGAGAGCGGCCACCCCATTCCGAGCTACGACGCCGGGTACGCCGAGATCGAGGCGATCGCCCGCGGCGTCGACGACGCCGGCGGCGGGCTGATCCAGTTCGTCCCCGATCTGATGGCCGGAGACTACGAGCCGGCGCTGCGCACGGTCTTCGACGTGGCGTCCGACGTCGGGCTGCCCGTCACGTTCACCCTCGCGATCGGCAACGCCGGTGACCCGTTCTTCCTGGATGCGCTGCGCATGGTCGAGAAGGCCAACAGCGATGGCGGGCGGATCAGCGCCCAGATCTTCCCGCGCCCGATCGGGCTCGTCCTCGGCCTGGAGCTCTCGGGCAACCCGTTCGTGATGTACCCCTCCTATCAGGCGATCGCGGACCTGCCGCTGGCCGAACGGATCGCCGCGATGCGCACACCCGAAGTGCGCGAACGCATCCTGAATGATCGGCCCGGCTCCGACGGGCATCCGCTGATGTTCGCCGCGCAGGCCTGGAACTACATGTTCCCGCTCGGCGATCCGCCGAACTACGAACCCGCACAATCGGATTCGATCGGAGCTCGGGCGCAGGCCCGTGGTGTCAGCCCACTCGAGGAGGCCTACGATCGCCTGCTGGACGACGACGGCCACGCCATGCTGTTGGTCACACTCGCCAACTTTCGCGACGGCTCACTGGACACCGTGGCCGAGCTCATCCGCCGCGACGACGTCGTCCTCGGCCTCGGCGACGGCGGCGCCCACTACGGAATGATCTGCGACGCAAGCTTTCCCACGTACATGCTGACCCACTGGGTCCGCGACCGCGCCACCGGCCGGCTCACCGTGGCAGAAGCCGTGCGTGAACTCACCTCCGTGCCGGCGTCGGTCGCGGGTCTGGCCGACCGCGGCCGCATCGCCGTCGGCTACAAGGCCGACCTGAACGTGATCGACGCCGACGCGCTGCGCCTGCACCGGCCCGTCGTCGTCGCCGACCTCCCCGCCGGCGGACGCCGACTCGACCAGAGCGCCGACGGCTATGTCGCTACCGTGGTGGCCGGCCAGGTGATCGCCGAGAACGGGGTGCCGACCGAGGCCAGGCCCGGGACGCTCATCCGCGGCCGGCGGGAGGCACCGAGCGCGTGAGTCGCGTTGCGCCGCTGGCCCCGCCGTGGAGCGAGCAGGATGCCGATGGCATCAACCGCTGGGGCCATCCCGACCGCACCTATGAACCGTTACTCCTGGTGCGGTGCCTGCAGCGTCATCCGGCGCTGGCCGCCAAGCTGAGGGCGCTCGGCGAGTCCCTGTACGTCGATGCGACGCTGCCACCGCGGTTGCGCACCATAGCGATCCTGCGCATCTGCGCGCTGGTGGGGTGCGCCTACGAGTGGGGCGGGCAGGCCGCGTTCTGGGGCCCGATCGCGCGAGTGTCCGAGGCCGAATGCGACGCGCTGGTCACCGGTGCCGACGTCGGATGGTCGCCAGACGAACGCACGCTGATCTCCGCGGTCGACGAGATCGAGGCAACCGGCTCGTGGACTGACCAGACCTGGAATGCTTTGGGAGGCAACCTCAGTGACGAACAGCGGATGGAGTTGCTGATCGCGGTCGGTTGGTATCGCACCATCTGCACGCTGTGCAACGGGATGGACCTCCCGGCCAAAGGCTGGATGCGGACCTGGCCCGGTTAGGTCGACCGCTTCAGCGCCGGGTGCTGGTTGCGCAGCAGAGGCAGCAACAGCCGGCGCGGCATGACCTCGAAGACCCGCGCCGGGATCTCGTTCTGCCAGCCCGGGATCACGCTGCGTCCGCTCTCGAGCGCCTCGATCCCCTTCTTGGCGACGGTGCGCGACGGAATCCACAGGAACTTCGGGAACGCGGCGGCGAACGTCCGCTCGTCCATGCCTGCGGTCTCGAGGAACTGGGTGCGCACCGGCCCCGGATGCAGGGCGGCGACGGTTACGCCCGTGCCGGCGAGCTCCCCGCGCAACCCGTCGGTGTAGGACCGCACGAAGGCTTTCGTCGCGGCATAGCCGGACTGCCCGGGGAACGGCTGGAACCCGGCCGTGGACCCGACGTTGAGGATCGCCCCGCGCCCGCGCGGCACCATCTGCTGCACCGCCCGGGTGGTCAGGTCGATCACCGCCTCGACGTTGACCCGCACCTGTCCGATCTCGGCTTCCGGGGTCGATTCGAGAACCGGGCCGATGGTGCCGATACCGGCGTTGTTGACGAGGATGTCCATCGTGAGGCCCCGGCGGCCGACCTCGTCCACAAGGTCCGCGCGGGCGGCCGCGTCGGCGACGTCGCAGGCGATGACCTCGACCCGGACCCGGCCCGACAGTTCGTCGGCGAGTTCGCGCAGCCGGTCCTCGCGGCGGGCGACCAGCGTCAGGCCGTGCCCGCGGTCAGCGAGTTCGCGGGCCAGGTCGGCGCCGATGCCCGACGAGGCTCCGGTGACGACGGCGGTGGTGGTCTCAGAGGGGCGGGGCAAGGCCATGGTGTGGGAACTTACGCCGGTACCGGTCAGCGGGTGAGCACGACCTTGCCCGTCATCCGGCCCGACTCGACGTCGCGGTGCGCTTCGGCCAACCCGGCCGCCGAAAAGTTCGTGATCGTCTTGGTGACCGTGGTTCTCAGCGTGCCCTGATCGACCAGTTCGGCCGTGCGAGCCAGCAGCCGCTGCTGCTCAATCATGTCCGGCGTCTGGAACATGGCCCGGGTGAACATCAGCTCCCAGTGCCACGCGATGCTCTTCGCCTTCAGGCCCACCAGCTCCAGGCCCGGCGGCTCGTCGATCGCGGTGATGTGACCGAACGGTTTGACGATCGCCTCGTAATCGTCGATGTTGCCCGCCGAATGCGGGGAGAACAGGTAATCGACACCGCCGGGCACCGCGGCAAGCGTCTCCTCCCTCAGCCGGTGGTGGTTGACGATCACGTCGGCGCCCATCCGTTGCGCCCAGGCCCGGGACTCGTCGCGGCTCGCGGTCGCGATCACCCGAACCTGCGTCAGCGCTTTCGCGAGCTGGATCATGATTGAACCGACGCCCCCGGCGGCACCGAGCACCAGCAGATCGCCGGTCGATTCTCGGGTGAGGCCGAACCGGTCGAACAGCGATTCCCACGCGGTGATCGTCGTCAACGGCAACGCGACCGCATCGGCGAAGGACAGCGACGCCGGCTTGCGAGCGACGATGCGCTCGTCCACGGCCTGCAGTTCGGCGTTGCTGCCCGCCCGGGTGATGTCCCCCGCGTACCAGACCTCGTCGCCCACCGACAGCGTCGACACCTGCGGACCGACCGCCTCCACGACACCGGCGGCGTCATAACCCAGGATCTTTGGCTCGTCCGAGGGCTTCAGCGCGGCGCGCTGTTTGACGTCGACCGGGTTCACCGACACCGCGAGTACCCGCACCAGGACGTCGCGAGGCCGCAGCTGCGGCACGGCGACGGTGATGTCACGCAGGCTGTCGTCGATCGAGTCGGCGGCGAATGCACCGATCGCGGTCATCGTGTCCATGCCGGTGACAAACCCCGCGGCGCGGTGATTTCATCCCCGGTTGCGATCAGCGCGCGCGTAACCCTGGCCGGCGCGGGCGTGACGTGGGCTAGTGGATCCTCGTGACTGTCATCGACCCACCCGACGAGGCGACCGAACCGGTGACGCCCGCGGCACGCACGGCACTGTGGGCGTCCCTGGTCGGGACCACGATCGAGTGGTACGACTTCTTCCTCTACGCCACCGCCGCCAGCCTGGTGTTCAACCGGGCCTTCTTCCCCGATCAGAGCACGTTCGTCGGCACGCTCCTGTCGTTCGCGACATTCGCGGTCGGCTTCGTGGTGCGGCCGATCGGCGGATTCGTGTTCGGCCACATCGGCGACCGCATCGGCCGCAAGAAGACGCTGGCGCTGACCATGCTCCTGATGGGCGGGGCCACCGCCCTGATGGGTGTGCTGCCGACTGCCGCCCAGATCGGCGTGCTCGCACCGATCCTGTTGCTCCTGCTGCGCATCGTGCAGGGCTTCGCGCTCGGCGGTGAGTGGGCGGGCGCGGTGCTGCTGGCCGTCGAGCATGGTCCAGCGCGCAAGCGGGGGCTGTTCGGGAGCATCCCCCAGGTCGGCCTCGCGCTCGGACTTGCCTTGGGCACAGGTGTTTTCGCCCTGCTGCAGATCGCGCTGCCCGACGATGCGTTCCTGGCCTACGGCTGGCGCATCGCGTTCCTGTTCAGCATCGTGCTGGTGATCTTCGGTGTCGCGGTGCGGCTGAAGGCCAGCGAGACGCCGGCTTTCGAGAAGGTCCGCGACAGCGACGAGCGTGCTGCCGTGCCGGTGCGCGAGGTGTTCCGGCCACCCGCGCTGCGCTCGACCGTGCTCGGCATGCTGTCGCGGTGGGGTGAGGGCGCGGCATTCAACACGTGGGGGGTGTTCGCCATCGCCTACGCGACCGGCACGCTGAAACTGGAAAAGGTGCCCGTGCTGATCGCCGTCACCGCCGCCGCCCTGCTGATGGCGGTGCTGCTACCCGTCTCGGGTCTGCTGGCCGACCGCTACGGCCCGAAGCGGATCTATGCGATCGGCATCGCCGCGTACGGGATCGCGGTGTTCCCGGTGTTCGCGCTGTTCGGCAGCCGGGACATCGCGCTGTACGCGGTGGGGATGCTCGTGGTCTTCGGCGTGGTGCACGCGCTGTTCTACGGCGCGCAGGGCTCGCTGTACGCATCGCTGTTCCCGGCGCGCATCCGCTATACGGGGCTGTCGACGGTGTACCAGCTCTCCGGCGTGTTCGCCTCGGGCCTGACCCCGCTGATCCTGACCGCTCTCATCGGTGCAGCGGGCGGCAGTCCGTGGCTGGCGTGCGGCTACCTGGTGCTGACTGCGGTGATCAGCGTGGCTGCGACGCTGGCGCTGAAGCCGACGCCGCTGCGGGAGCTCTAGCCGAGCGTGGGCCCTATGCACGGGATCCGCCGAGAAGCTGTGCACAGGCCCCACGTTCGAGCAGCTTGGCACGCACACGTTCGACGATGACGTCGGGACGCCGCAGCATGTCACTGCTCACTCTGATGACCGCCCATCCGGCCTCGTCCAACAGAGCCAGCCTATCGATGTCCCACGTGCGCTGCCGCCGGTCTCTCCAATGCTGAACACCGTCGTACTCGACAGCGACCTTCCACTGCCGCCAGCCCATGTCCACCCGGATACGCAGGCCCTCGAACACGATCTGCGTCTCGGGCCGCGGTAGATCGCCGCGCACCAGAATGAGCCGTACCCGGGTTTCCTGCGGCGACTCCGCACCCCCGTCGACCAGCGGCAGAATGCGTGCCAACCGCTCGACACCGCGAGCACCAGGGTGCACTGCAGCGACGGCTGCGATCTCGGCCGCAGATGTGCGGGTTGCGTTCATCAGCGCGTCGATGACCTGGATCGCCTCGTCAGGCGGGCGAGTCCGGCCGAGATCGAACGCAGTGCGTGCCGGCGTCGTCGCATCGACGCCCGCGACGAGACACGTCTCCCCTGCGGCGAGCGTCCATGAGTGGGCGAGCATGCCGGGAGCCGCGTGTCGGTCCGCTCGGACGATCTCCGCGGGAGCGCGCGGGTCGATCCACTTGGTGCCGAAGACCGCCGCGGCCGAACTTCCGCCGAGAACTGCGCCGGTCGCGAGCCATGCGGCGTGCGCTTTGATGCGGGCCGTCAGCTCGACGTCCTTCGCAAGGTAGACATCGCGAAACACCTGGCGGTGATGACGGGCCAGAGCGCGACGGGTGAGGTGGCCGTCGCGGACCGCGACGCTGCCGATGAAGGGTTCCATACGGGCACCGTCGCGTCAGCCTCCGACGAACGTGGGCCTCCTGCGCGCTTTTCGGGCCAAACCTGTGCATAGAGCCCACGTTGGGGAAAACAAGAAGGCCCGGCCCCGCGAACGGGACCGGGCCTCTTGAAGGCGACTTCTTAGAAGTCCATACCGCCCATGCCACCGGTCGGGTCGCCGGCGGGTGCGGCGGCCTTCTCCGGCTTGTCGGCGACGACGGCCTCGGTGGTGAGGAACAGCGCCGCGATCGAGGCTGCGTTCTGCAGCGCCGAGCGGGTGACCTTCACCGGGTCGGCAACGCCGGCCTTGAGCAGGTCCTCGTACTCACCGGTGGCGGCGTTGAGGCCGGTGCCGGCGGGCGAGTTGGTGACCTTCTCGGCGACGACGCCAGGCTCCAGACCACCGTTGAAGGCGATCTGCTTGAGCGGGGCCGACAGCGCGACGCGGACGATGTTCGCGCCGGTGGCCTCGTCACCGGTGAGGTTGAGCTCCTCCAGCGACGGAGCCGACTGCAGCAGGGCCACGCCGCCACCGGCGACGATGCCCTCTTCGACGGCAGCCTTGGCGTTGCGCACGGCGTCCTCGATGCGGTGCTTGCGCTCCTTGAGCTCCACCTCGGTGGCAGCTCCGGCCTTGATCACCGCAACACCGCCGGCCAGCTTGGCCAGGCGCTCCTGCAGCTTCTCGCGGTCGTAGTCGGAGTCGCTGTTCTCGATCTCGGCGCGGATCTGCGAGACGCGGCCGGCGATGGCGTCGGAGTCACCGGCGCCCTCGACGATGGTGGTCTCGTCCTTGGTCACGACGACCTTGCGCGCCTGGCCCAGCAGCGAGATGTCGGCGGTCTCCAGCGACAGGCCGACCTCTTCGCTGACGACCTGGCCACCGGTGAGGATCGCCATGTCCTGCAGCATCGCCTTGCGACGGTCACCGAAGCCCGGGGCCTTGACGGCGACGGACTTGAAGGTGCCGCGGATCTTGTTCACGACCAGGGTCGACAGGGCCTCGCCCTCGACGTCCTCGGCGATGATCAGCAGCGGCTTGCCGGCCTGGATGACCTTCTCCAGCAGCGGCAGCAGGTCCTTGACGGTCGAGACCTTCGAGCTGACCAGCAGGATGTAGGGGTCCTCGAGGACGGCTTCCTGGCGCTCGGCGTCGGTCACGAAGTAACCCGAGATGTAGCCCTTGTCGAAGCGCATACCCTCGGTGAGCTCCAGCTGCAGGCCGAAGGTGTTGCTCTCCTCGACGGTGATGACACCCTCGTTGCCGACCTTGTCCATGGCCTCGGCGATGAGCTCACCGATCTGGCTGTCGCCGGCCGAGATCGCGGCGGTGGCCGAGATCTGCTCCTTGGTCTCGACCTCTTTGGCGCTGGCCAGCAGGGTCTCGGTGACCTTGGCGACGGCCTTCTCGATGCCGCGCTTCAGGCCGAGCGGGTTGGCGCCGGCAGCCACGTTGCGCAGGCCTTCGCGAACCAGGGCCTGGGCGAGCACGGTGGCGGTGGTGGTGCCGTCACCCGCGACGTCGTCGGTCTTCTTGGCAACTTCCTTGACCAGCTCGGCGCCGATCTTCTCGTAGGGATCCTCCAGCTCGATCTCCTTGGCGATGGACACACCATCGTTGGTGATCGTGGGGGCGCCCCACTTCTTTTCCAGGACGACGTTGCGGCCCTTGGGGCCCAGCGTCACCTTTACCGCGTCGGCGAGGGCGTTGAGGCCCCGCTCGAGGCCGCGACGGGCCTCTTCGTCATACGCAATTGTCTTGGCCATTGCGAAGTGTTTCCTCCGGGATTGGGGATGCACGTCTTGCTGGTCAGGCGCAGTGCCCGCGACGGACGGCTGGGGATGTGCTCGCGGAAATGCGGCCCCGGCCTCACTGTCCCGACCTAGCACTCGCCGGTCGCGAGTGCCAACAGCATTCTTAGCACTCGACCTGGGTGAGTGCAAGGCTCTCAGCGCGCAGCGAAACCCATCACAGGCCCCTGCCAGCCGCACGGTCCACCCTGGGCCGGTGACTGTCCCCGGCCTGGGTCCGCTGTCGCTGTCCGGCTTCGAGAGCCCAGGGTGGCTGGCGCTGCTCGCCGCTCCCGCGCTCCTGCTGGTGGCCTACGTCGTCGCCGCGCGACGCCGGCGCCGGCGGCTGGCCCGGTTCACCCCGGCACCGCCGACGTCTCTCCCACGGTCGCGAGCGCCACGGCTGCGTCACCTCCCGGCTGCGTTGCTGCTGCTCGCGCTGGTTCCGCTGACCCTCGCGGTCGCGCAGCCGAGCCAGGACATCCGCGTGCCCCGCAACCGCGCCGTCGTCATGCTCGCCATCGACGTGTCGCGGTCGATGGGCGCCACTGACGTTGCTCCGACGCGTCTGCAGGCCGCTGAACAGGCCGCCGCCGGCTACGCCACCCATGTGACGCCAGGAGTGAATCTCGGCCTCATCTCGTTCGCCGGCAGCGCAGAGGTTCTCGTCGCGCCCAACCCCGACCACGAGCTGACCGTCGCGGCACTGGACAAACTGCAGCTGGACGACAGCACCGCGACCGGGCAGGCGATCTTCGCCGCGCTTCAGTCGATCCAGACGGTCAACACTGTGCTCCAGGGACCTCGCGACCAGCGTCCGCCCGCGCGCATCGTCGTGCTCTCCGACGGAGAGGAGAACCACCCCGCCAACCCGGACGCACCGCAGGGCGCTTACACCGCGGCACGCGCTGCCCGCGCGGCCGGTGTTCCCGTCACCACCATCGCATTCGGCACGCCTGCCGGGCACGTGATGATGGGCAACCAATCGGTGCCTGTCCCGGTCGGCGACCAGATGATGAAGACCGTCGCGCAACTCTCGGGCGGCCAGACGTCGTCGGCGGCCGACGTCGACGAGCTGAACCAGGCCTTCGACCGGGTCGACGATCAACTCGGTTACCAGACCGAGCGCGGGCCGGCGAGCACGGGATGGCTGCGGTTGGGTGCGCTGCTCGTCGCCGTCGGAGCGCTGCTGGCGCTGGTGATCGGACGCCGCCTGCCGGTGTGATCAGCGCGGCAGCCGGCGGTCGACGACGACGGCCGTGGCCAGCGCCGCGACCAGGATCAGCACCGACAACCGTGCCCACGGCGCACTCGCGTCGCCGGGCACCGTGTCGTAGCCGATGATGCTCTGCAGTGTGTCGTAGACGCGATTGAGCTGGTCCAGCGTGCTGGCGTGAAACGTCTCGCCGCCGGAGATCTGGCTGATCGTCTGCAGGGTCGAGTCGTCCACCGGCACCGGGACTTGCGTGTCGTTCAGCGTGACCGTGCCGTCGGGTGTGCCGAACGAGATCGTCGAGATCTGCACGTGCTGATCCTTGGCCGCCCGCGCCGCGGTGAACGCGCCGCGCGGCTCCTCCGGGTCGGCGGGCACCGTCTCCTTGCCGTCGGACTCCAGCACGATGCGTGCCGGTGGCGGACCGTCGCCGCCGCCGAGCACGTCGGCGGTTGCGGCGACGGCCTGTAATGCGGTGAACAGTCCCTCCCCTGTCGCGGTGCGCTCGGCGACTTTCAGGGTGTCGATGGACGCCTTCACCGCGGCGTGGTCGGGCGTAGGCGCCATCAGCAGCGTCGCAGATCCGGCGAACTCCACGAGGCCGAGATTGATACCGGGGGTCAGTTCGTCGGCGAAACGCTTGCCGGCCTCTTTGGCGGCGGCGAGCCGGTTCGGCGCGACGTCGGTCGCCGACATCGACTCCGAGACATCGATGACGAGCATGACCACCGCCCGGTTGCGGGGGACGCGGACGTGGTCTGTGGGGCCGGCCATCGCGGTGGTGAGCAGTGCCAGCGAGGCGAGCAGCAGCGCCGCGGGCACATGCCGCCACCGCCGGCGCGGCGGCTTGCTGAGAGTGGCGAGCAGGTCGAAGTTCGCAAAGCGCAGGGGGCGCCGGTGCTTGCGCCGTTGCGCGACGACGTAGCCGGCCAGCAGGGCCAGGACGGCGACCAGCACGAGGAAGAACCACGCGTGGGTGAAGCCGCGCAGCGAGAAGGTGCCCAACAGCGGAACCGTCATCCGCGGCCCATCCGCGCGCGCAGCTGGGGATCGTTCTCCCACCACAGGCCGGACTCCGGCTCCCGGTCCAATCGGGCGTCGACGACCCGCGCGTGCCGCTTCTCGTCGTGGGAGAAGCACCGCATCAGGACCAGCACGAAGAACACTCCGAGCACGTCGCCGACCAACCAGAGCACCCCCGCACCGATGGACTGGTCGACCCGCATCGTCGGACCCCAGTGCCGACCGAGGCCGCGGTAGTAGTCGGCGGCGATCAGGGGGCCGAGCCACAGCACCAGGCCGAGCACACCGTCGCCGAGCGACTCGACGATGCTGATGACCAGCGAGAGCAATTGTGTGTAGCGGCGCGGCACCGGATCGGTCTGCAGCCGCGCGTAGTAGTAGCCGAAGCCGACGATCAGCATCAGCGCGCCGGTCAGCTCCATCACCGCCGGATACTGCAGCGCGGCGCGGTACCAGGGAGTCAGATAGAACAGCCAGGGCAGCGCGAGCATCGCCACCGACGTCGTCGCAGGATGCAGCAGCAGCCGCGCGACGGGGCCGTCGGGAAACAGCCCCAAGGCGGTGACCGGACGGCTCATCGCGGCGAAGAACGGTATGACCATCAGGAGCAGCAGCACCTGCAGGGCCCGCACCCAGAACAGCACAGGTGCGTAGACCCCGACCATGCTCATGGTCGCGATGACGAACAGACCGACCGCGACGGCGCAGCTGAGGGCGTGCGCACGGGTGAGCGAAGAGCGGGCCCGTCGGTAGCACCGCGCGTACCCGACGCCCCCTGCCAGCGCGCACACCGCTGCACCCGTGTTCCACTGCCAACTCACCACGGCCGTCGACCAGGTCAGCGGAACGGTGGCCGCACTCATAGTCGGCACTATGCGCTGCCGACCTGGCGGCAGCCTGTGGGTCAGCTGGCGCGCAGGCCGTCCAGCACCACGTCGATGACTCTGTTCGCCGCGTCGCTGTTGTAGCCCTGCATCGCCTGCAATCCGACCAGCAGTGCCTTGACCTCGGCGACCCCGATCTCCGGGCGCACGGTGCCCGCGTCCTGAGCGGCGCGCAGCAATTCCCCGAGCATCGCCAGGAACTCGTCTTCGATCTCGGGGATCGCCATCTCCACGGAAACCCCGGCACCGGCGAGTGCTTCACTGAGACCGCGGTCGGCGGCCCCCCACTTCAGGACCAGGGTGCGCAAGAAGGTGAACAGCGCCTCGCCGGGGGCGACGGTCTCGAGCAGCTCCTGCCCCCAGGTGATGATCGCGCGGATTCGGTCGTCGACGACGGCGCGGAACAGGTCCTCCTTGGCCGGAAAGTGCCGATAGACCGTGCCGGCGCCGACCCCGGCGCGGCGGGCGATCTCGTCGATCGGCACCGCGAGCCCCTCCGCGGCGAAGGTCTCGTAAGCGACCTCCAGCACCCGCGCGCGATTACGCGCCGCGTCTGCGCGCAGCGGCCGGTTCATCACAACCTCCCGACCCGACGAAGCGGGGCCATCGTTCCGTATAGTGATCATCAACCGGGGCGGCCGCCCCGCTTCACCGCCATTCTAGGAGCGAGAACCATGACGAACTGGACGACCGCCGACATCCCCGATCAGACCGGCCGCGTCGCGGTCATCACCGGCGCCAACACGGGCCTCGGATTCGAGACGGCCAAGGCGCTGGCAGGCAAGGGAGCCACTGTCGTCATCGCGGTTCGCAACACCGACAAGGGTGCCCAAGCCGCCGCCCGCATCGGGGGCGCCGTGGAGGTCGAAGAGCTGGACCTGACGTCCCTGACTTCCATCCGCACCGCCGCCGAGGCGCTGAAGAGCCGGTTCGAGCGCATCGACCTGCTGATCAACAACGCCGGCGTGATGACCACCCCCAAGGGCACCACGAAGGACGGCTTCGAGCTGCAGTTCGGCACCAACCACCTCGGCCACTTCGCGCTGACCGGGCTGTTGCTCGACAAGATCCTCGACGTCCCCGGCTCCCGGGTGGTGACGGTCAGCAGCAACGGCCACAAGATGGGCGGCGCGATCCACTGGGACGACCTGCAGTGGGAGCGCAGCTACAGCCGGATGGGCGCCTACACCCAGTCCAAGCTGGCCAACCTGATGTTCACCTACGAGTTGGAGCGCCGCCTCGCCCCCCGAGGAAAGACGATCGCGGTCGCGGCCCACCCCGGTACCGCCACCACCGAGCTGGCCCGGAGTCTGCCCCGGCCCATCGAGCGGGCGTTCCTGGTCGCCGCCCCGGTGTTGTTCGCACAGACCCCCGACGGCGGTGCGCTTCCGACGTTGCGCGCGGCGACCGACCCGGGCGTGCTCGGCGGTCAGTACTACGGCCCCGACGGCATCGGGCAGCAGCGCGGCAACCCCGTCGTCGTCGCCTCCAACGACCAGTCCTACGACGTGGCCCAGCAGCAGCGGCTGTGGGCCGTGTCCGAAGAACTCACCGGAGTCACCTTCCCCGTTTAGCGTGGGCGCATGTCACTGGTCGTTCCGCCCTATCCCCCTGCCCGCTACACCGCTGACGAGCCGGAAGTCAGTGCCTGGCTCAAGCGTGGCGATGCGGCGCCGGACTACGACGCGTTCGGGCTGGTGCAGTACCACTACCTGGCCAGCCAGGGGGACACCGACGGCGACTACGGGCTGTACCGGGTGCAGATCGCACCGCGCGGCGGGGGTCCCGGCCCGCACTTCCACCGAGGCATGAGCGAGGCGTTCTACATCCTGTCCGGCACCGTCGCGCTGTACAACGGCAGCGAGTGGACCGATGGCAAGGCGGGTGACTTCCTCTACGTCCCGCCGGGCGGTATCCACGGGTTCGGCAACCGGGCCGACGAACCGGCGACGATGTTGATGCTGTTCGCCCCCGGCGCTCCGCGGGAGCACTACTTCGAGGGGTTGGCCCAGCTCGGCGAGCTGACCGACGACGAACGCCGCGAGTGGTTCATCGAGAACGACAACCACTTCGTCGAGTGAGCGTCAGACACGCCGGGCCCGGACACGCCGCGTCGAATGCGATCACGGAAGCGCCTGCCCTAGACTGCGATTCGGTCGAAAGGAGTCGTGGGTGCGGGCTGATGCAGCGCCCAGCACCCCCACGCTTCGCGGTTGGCAGCGACGGGCGCTGGTCAAATACCTGTCGGCGCAGCCACGCGACTTCCTCGCCGTCGCCACCCCCGGTTCCGGGAAGACGACGTTCGCGCTGCGCATCGTCGCCGAACTGCTGGCCCAGCGCACCGTCGAGGCGGTCACGATCGTGGTGCCCACCGAGCACCTGAAGATCCAGTGGGCACAAGCCGCGGCCCGTCAAGGCATCGCGCTTGACCCCAGATTCTCGAACTCGAACTCGCAGACGTCATCGGAGTACCACGGCGTCGTTGTCACCTACGCCCAGGTGGCCAGCCACCCGTCGCGGCACCGGGTACGCACCGAGAACCGCAAGACACTCGTCGTGTTCGACGAGATCCACCACGGCGGTGACGCCAAGAGCTGGGGCGACGCTATCCGGGAGGCCTTTGATGATGCAACGCGACGCCTCTCGCTGACCGGGACGCCGTTCCGCAGCGACGACAGCGCGATCCCGTTCGTCACCTACGAGACCGGGCCGGACGGGTTCGCGCGCTCGAAGGCCGACCACACCTACGGCTACTCCGATGCCCTCGCTGACGGCGTGGTTCGCCCGGTCATGTTCATGGCGTACTCCGGCGAAGCACGGTGGCGCGACAGCGCCGGTGAGGAGCACGCGGCCCGGCTCGGCGAGCCGTTGACCGCCGAGCAGACCGCGCGGGCGTGGAAGACCGCACTGAATCCGGCCGGGCAGTGGATGCCTGCGGTGATCGCCGCGGCCGATACCCGACTGCGGGGCCTGCGTCAGCACGTGCCCGACGCCGGCGGCATGATCATCGCCTCCGACCAGACCGCGGCGCGTGCCTACGCCGATCTGCTCCTGAAGATCACCGGCGAGGCACCCACCGTGGTGCTCTCCGACGACAAGGGCGCCTCGGACCGCATCTCGCAGTACTCGGCAAGCACGTCGCGGTGGCTGGTGGCGGTGCGGATGGTGTCCGAGGGCGTCGACGTGCCGCGCCTGGCGGTCGGTGTGTACGCCACCAGCGCGTCGACGCCGTTGTTCTTCGCGCAGGCGATCGGGCGCTTCGTGCGGTCTCGGCGGCCCGGCGAGACGGCGAGCATCTTCTTGCCGTCAGTGCCCAACCTGCTGATGCTGGCCAGCGAGATGGAAGCCCAGCGCAACCATGTGCTGGGCAAGCCGCATCGCGAGACCGAAGACGATCCCCTCGACGCAGAGCTGGCCGAGCAGAAGCGCGACGAGCCCGACGATGGCGAGGGCAAGATCGAATACCTCGGCGCAGACGCCGAATTGGACCAGGTGATCTTCGACGGAGCCTCCTTCGGCACCGCCACCCCTGCCGGCAGCGACGAGGAAGCCGACTACCTCGGCATCCCCGGTCTGCTGGATGCGAACTCGATGCGGGATCTGCTGCGCCGACGCCAAGACGAACAGCTGCAGAAGCGCACCGAATCGGGCGCCGTGGTACCGGCCACGACGCATGGGCAGCTGCGCGAGTTGCGCCGCGAGCTCAACACGCTGGTGTCCCTGGCCCACCATCGCACGGGCCGCCCGCACGGCTGGATCCACAATGAACTGCGCCGCCGCTGCGGTGGGCCGCCGGTCGCCGCGGCCACCCGGGAACAGCTCAAGGAACGCATCGAGGCGATCCGGGTGCTGCAGCGGGAGTTAACGGCCTGAGGCCAGCCCGGCCAGGTTGGCCAGTGAATTCTCCACGTGACTGGTCGGGAACGGCGGGAAGGCGATGTGCTCGCGCAGCGGCGGTGCGACGCCGGACCAGTCATACGTCAGACGCACCCGAGTCTGCGCAGGCCCCTCGGACTCGAGATCGTATCGCCATGTCCAGCCGCCGAATTCGAGCTCGCCATTGTCGCCCGCTTGTCCGGGCTCCCACGCGATGGTCCGGTCGCGCTCATAGGCGATGACTTTGTTGGCCATCTCGTAATGCCCGTCGGGGTGGTTGTCGTGGTACATGAGGATGCGGAAGATCTGGCCGTTCTCGGTCACGACACCGGGGTCGAGTGAGTCACGCAGCCAGCCCGTGCCGTCGATGGCGGGATGGTTGGCGGGGTCGGCCAGCACCGCGAAGACCGCAGCGGGTTCGGCATTGACGACGGTCTCGACTATCAGTGTTTCGGTCATGCAGTTCCGACTCCGCGTAACTGCGGAACTCATCGCCTAGAGCCCAGGCTCGAGGAGCGCATTGCGGCCATCCGGGTGCTGCAGCGCGAGTCAACAGCCTGAAACAACCAGTCGACCCCTCGTTCCCGGTGCTCAGCGGGGTTATATTCACCTCGGGCACGCTTTGCGTGGGGGGTTTGAATGGTCACGATCGAGCAATTTTCGCAAATCGTCACTGCGGTCCACGATGCGACGCTGACACCGCAGCGGTGGGTCGATGCTCTGGAGTTGGTGCGCTCCGCACTGGGCGCTACTGCCAGCGGACTGATCAGCGGCGGGCAGGGGTACCGGGACGTGCGGCACTGCAGCGTTCCGGACGCGCCCGCGATGCAGGCCTACGACGCGTACTACCGACCGCTCGACTACGTCCTCGACGCCGTCGACGCGAGCCCGCTGGGACTCGTGCACAGCGGCCGATCGCTGGTGGCGCTCAATCCGCGCTCGGAGTTCAACGCCGACTGGATGCGCCCGTACGAGATGGACGACGGATTGTTCGTCCGGGTCGGCGACGGCGCCCGGCCGTGCTCGTTCCTCGTGGCCGCGCCTCGGCGCAGCACCCCGTTTGCGACTGAAGACAGCGTCAGGACGGTCAAAGCGCTCGTTCCCCACCTGCAGCATTCGCTACGTACCCATCGCACCCTGACGGAGCTACGGCACCAGGCCGCCGACATCGCACACCCGGCGGACGCGTTCTCCGCGCCTGCCTTCATCGTCACCGCAGACATGTCGGTGACGTATGCCAACTCGGCGGCCGAAGCGAGGTTGCGTTGCAGCACAGGGATTTTGGTGTCAGGTGGCCGGCTGCGTGCCGCGTCCCCCGCCGCGGACGTCGAGCTGCGCCGCGCCGTGGCTCGCGCCGCTCGCCACACCGCCACGCGCGCAGGTGACGCGGTGCCGGTTCCGCGTGGCGGATCGTTGCGGCCGCTGATCATGCATGTGCTGACGTTGGGCACCAACGGAAACTCGAGCGCCCTAGTGGTCGCCGTCGACCCGGACACTCAGCGTGAGCCGTCCACAAGCCTTGTGCGCCGGTTGTTTTCGCTGACCAATGCCGAAGCCGAGATAGCACTGCTGATCAGCCGTGGCGAAAGCCTGTCCTCGATCGCCGACGGTCTGTCGCTGACGATGGCGACCGTCAAGACACATCTGCAGCATGTCTATGACAAGACCGATACGCACCGTCAGGCTGAACTGGTGCGCCTGCTGCTCTCACTCATGCCGTAGCGCAGACCCGTTCGATCGGTCCCGGCGCCGCGTCGGCAGTCCCGCCATCCGCCACCACATCTCCGGCCGTAGCAGGCGCGTCGGCGACTCGACCATCCCAGTGACCAGCATGAATTCCTGCACCACCCACGGATCGGACTCGGCGGCGCGCAGCACGCGGTCGACGTAGGCATTGGTGACTCTGGTCGAGAGTGTGCGCACTCCGTCGACCTCGGGAAGCCGCAGGTCTGCATTGACCGCGGTCCGCCATGCGACCTGGATGCCTTTGGCGGCCGAACGGTGATAACGCCGTGAAAGATCAGCGATGCCGCGCTGCAAGCAATCACGCAACGCCATCGCGTCGACCGCCGCGACGGTCATGCCCTGCCCGTAGATCGGATTGAAGCTGCACACCGCGTCACCTGTGACCAGCAGACCGTCGGGCAGCCGATCCATCTTGTCGTAACGGCGCCATCGACTGGCCGGGAACCTGTGCAGCGCGATGTCGGCGAGGGGCTCCGCAGTGCACAACGCCTCGAACGCGTGCGCAGGCATGAGATGTCGCGCTTGCTGGATCAACTCGGCGGGACTGGCTGGCGGTTTCGCATCCCGACCAAGGGTGCCGACGAGAACGATCCATTGGTCACCCTCACACCGGGACATGCCGAAACCGCGGGTGCGGCCCGGCGCGAACAGATCGATGAAGAGGTACTCGTGCAGGGTCCCTGCCGGGATGCGCACGGGCATGCTCACGTAACTGATGTTCACGGTGAGCCGGTCCTCGCGCGGGCGTGGGTAGCCCATGGACTCGAGAAACGCCGGCGTCCTGGACCCTCGGCCGGTCGCGTCCACGATCAGGTCAGCGACCAGAGTCCGGGACTGCTGATCGGCACGGTTGTGCACCTTGACCCCCGCCAAGCGGTGCCCGTCGAGGACCGGCCCGTCGACGACATGGCCGTCCGCGATGGTCACCCTCGGCAACGCTCGGACCCGCCGGCGCACGTGCTGTTCGATGAACGGCCGGCTCGCGTAGAGGATTCGGAGCCGAGACGGGTCGGGGATGTGGCCAGAGCGAACGACCAGATGACCCCCGAACCGCGTGTAGGCGCGCGAGAGGTCCCCGTCACTCCACTCGTGCGCCCCGTCGGCGATGAGCTCGGCGCGCAATTCGGGAAAGAGCTCGTCGACCACCTGACCGCATCGGGCCAGCACCACATGCGGCTGCCTGCCCTGCGGCACACCGCCACGCGGAAAGCTACTGTCGTCGAGGACGTCGCGCTCAACCAACGTCACCCGGTCGTAGAAGTCCGTCAGGACACGTGCCGCCAGCAGTCCGGCCATGCTTGCACCGAGCACCACCGCATGCTCGCCATGTCGAGTCACTCCCCTATCAAGCACCGCGCAGCCGACGAAAACCTCAGCCGAACGGTTGATCTCTCGGTCGACCTAGAGCTCGAGCAGCGCGGGCAGGTCCGCAACCGAATCGATGACGTGGTTGGGCTGCATCGCGAATTCGTCTGTGGCCCAACGGTCCAACGTGTCCTGCCGGAACTTGCCGGTGCGCACCAGCACTCCCGTCATGCCCACCACCTGGGCGGCCAGCACATCGTTGTTGAGGTCGTCGCCGACCATGTACATCTCGTCGGGGTCGACGCCGAGTCGGCCCGCCGCCGACAGGAATCCCTCGGGGGCGGGCTTTCCGACCGCGGTCGCTTTGCGCCCCGAGGTCTCCTCCATACCGATCAGGTACATGCCGGTGTCGACGCGCAACCCGTCGGTCGTGGTCCACGCGGTGCTGCGGTGCATCGCGACCACCGGCACGCCCTGGGCCATCCAGTCGTACACCCATGACAGGGTCTCGTGCGTGTACTCCCGCCCCGCCCCGCCGAGCAGCACCACATCCGGGGTCTCCGGGGCCTGGGGCCCCGTGAAATCGGTCGAGTACACCAGGTCGATGCCCGGCATGTCCTCGCCGATCTGCCCGCTGTTGACCAGGAAGCAGCGGGCGTCGGGGTAGCGGTCACGGACGTAATCGGCGGTCAATGCGGCGGCCGTGATCACCTCGTCGGCGCGGACGGACATCCCGGCGTCGGTCAGCAACCCGGCGATCTGGGCCCGGGTCTTGGTGGTGGTGTTGGTCAGATAGGCGCAGGCCACCTGGTGTTCGTCGAGCGTGCGCAGCGTCTCGGCCGCGCCGGGGATGGGCTGCCAGGAGGTGACGAGCACGCCGTCGATGTCGAACAGCACTCCACCGATCGCCATGGTGCGACAGTAAACGGCCGCCGGATGTGCGCAACCGGGGGCGACCGGGGGTGACCGGGGGAACGACATCGCTATCTTGATGCCATGAGCGCGAAATGGACCGCCACTGACGTTCCCGACCAGTCCGGCCGCGTTGCCGTGGTCACCGGTGCGAACTCCGGCATCGGCTACGAAGCCGCCCTCGTCCTCGCCGGCCGCGGCGCCCGCGTGGTGCTCGCAGTGCGCGATCGGACCAAAGGCCAGCAGGCCGCGGACCGCATCCTCCGGGCACATGTCGGGGCGCAGGTCGAGGTGCAGGAGCTGGACCTGACGTCACTCGCCAGCGTGCGCGCCGCCGCCGAGGCGCTGCGCGCCGGCTATCCGTCGATCGATCTGCTCATCGACAACGCCGGGGTGATGTATCCGCCCAAGCAGGTCACCGCCGACGGTTTCGAGCTGCAGTTCGGCACCAACCATCTCGGGCACTTCGCCTTCACCGGGTTGCTGCTCGACCATCTTCTCTCCGTCGAGGGTTCCAGGGTCGTGGTGGTCGCGAGCATCGCCCACACCATCCAGGCCGACATCCACTTCGACGACCTGCAGTGGGAGCGCGGCTACAACCGCGTCGCCGCCTACGGCCAGGCCAAGCTGGCGAACCTGATGTTCACCTACGAGCTCCAGCGCCGCCTCGCCGCTGCCGGCGCGAAGACGATCGCCGTGGCCGCCCACCCGGGCATCTCCAACACCGAGTTGATGCGCCACGTCCCCGGCTCCGGGCTGCCCGGCTTCTCGGCGCTGGCGGGCCTGGTCACCAACAGCCCGGCCGTGGGCGCGCTCGCCACCTTGCGCGCGGCCACCGATCCCCAGGTGCGCGGCGGCGAGTACTACGGTCCGTCCGGCTTCCGAGAGCTGGTCGGGCATCCCGTGAAAGTGCAGTCGAACCGCAAGTCGCACGACGTCGCGGTGCAGCAGCGGCTCTGGACGGTCTCCGAGGACCTCACCGGCGTCAGCTTCCCCGTCTGATGCGCAGTGTCGATGAGCACCGGAGGCTGGTCGGCTCCCTGATCACCGTGCGACCTCCCGTCGCGCTCCCTCTGGCCGACGCACTGGGGCTCGTCCTCGCCGACGAGGTGGTCGCCCCGCTGTCGCTGCCCGGCTTCGACAACTCGGCGATGGACGGCTACGCGGTGCTGGCCGCCGACGTCGCGACGGCCTCGGAGGCCGCGCCCGTGCGGCTGCCGGTCGCCGAGGACATCCCAGCCGGGCGCACCGACATCCCGACGCTGCAGCCCGGTACCGCGCACCGCATCATGACCGGCGCGCCGCTGCCCTACGGCGCGACCGCAGTGGTCCCGGTGGAGGTCACCGACGGCGCCTCCGACACGGTGACGATCCGCGCCGCCGCGCGCGAGGCCCAGCACATCCGGCGCGCGGGCGAGGACGTCACCGCCGGAACCACCGTGCTGCAGCCCGGTCACGTGATGACGCCGGCTGCGCTCGGCCTGGCCGCCGCGCTCGGATTGCAGACGCTGACCGTGACGCCGCGCCAGCGGGTGCTGGTCATCTCGACGGGCACCGAGCTGGTGGCGCCGGGCGCTGAGCTGGCCCCCGGCCAGATCTACGAATCCAACGGCGTGATGCTGGCCGCCGCAGTCCGCGACGCCGGCGCCGAGGTGATCGCGTCCCCGACCACCGGCGACGACGTCGACGCGTTTCGCGCGACGCTCGCCGCGCACGCCGGCCAGGCGGATCTGATCCTGACCACCGGCGGGGTCAGCGCCGGCGCCTACGAGGTGGTGAAAGATGCCTTGAGCGGCCCATCGGGCGGGGTCGAGTTCGCCAAGGTCGCGATGCAGCCCGGGATGCCGCAAGGAGCAGGCGCGGTTGACGGCACCCCGGCCGTCACGCTGCCCGGCAACCCGGTCAGCGCGCTGGTGTCGTTCGAGGTGTTCGTGCGGCCTGCGCTGCGCGCGGCGATGGGGCTGCCGCAGCCGGAGCGGCCGCGGCGCACCGCGATGCTCACCGAGGACCTCACTTCTCCGCGCGGCAAACGGCAGTTCCGGCGCGGCGTGCTGGACCCCGTCACCGACACGGTCACCAGCTACGGGCCGCCCGCGTCGCACCACCTGCGCTGGCTGGCCTCGGCGAACTGCCTGCTGGAGATCGACGAGGACACCTCCGAGGTGGCCTCGGGAAGTCGCGTGCAGGTGTGGGACCTGCGTTAGGGAGCGCCACCGTACTATTGGCCCCACGATGGCCAGACGCCCCGACCTCAAGACAGGCCCCGCGCGGCTGGCGGCGCTGATCCGCACGTCCGTTCCCCCGATGCACCCCGCAGGCCTGCCGTTCGTCGGCGCCAGCCTGGCCGTGGCGCTGGCCGGACGCCGGAACCGCTTCGTCCGTCGCGCCGGCCTGACCTCCGCCGCCGCCAACGCCGCGTTCTTCCGGCACCCGCCCCGCACGCCACCGACGCGGCCCGGCGTCGTCGTCGCCCCCGCCGACGGCCTGATCTGCCTGGTCGAGGACGAGGTGCCGCCGAGCGAACTCGGGCTGCCCGCCGAGCCGCTGCCGCGGATCAGCATCTTCCTGTCGCTGCTGGACGCCCACGTGCAGCGCGCACCCGTCGGCGGCGAGGTGGTCGCCGTGGCGCACCGCCCGGGCTTGTTCGTGTCGGCCGAACTGGCCGCCGCCAGCGCCGACAACGAGCGCAACAGCGTGGTGATCCGCACGCCGGAGGGCCACCAGGTGATCGCCGTGCAGATCGCCGGTCTACTGGCCCGGCGCATCGTGTGCACCGTCTCCCCGGGTGAGCAGATCAGCATCGGCGACACCTACGGCCTGATCCGGTACGGCTCGCGCCTGGACACCTACCTGCCCGCCGGGTCGCGGGTGCTGGTCTCGGTGGGCCAGCGCACCCTCGCCGGCGAGACCGTGCTGGCCGAACTGCCGTGAAGCCACGCAAGCCGCGGCTGAAGGCGCCGGTGGTCAGCGCCCGAATCCTGCCCAGCGCGATGACCGTCGCTGCGATCTGTCTCGGGCTCAGTGCGGTGAAGTTCGCCCTGGACGACCGGCCCACCGAGGCGATGGCGTTCCTGGCCATCGCCGCGATCCTGGACGCGCTCGACGGCCGCACCGCGCGGGCCCTGAACGCCACGTCGCGAATGGGCGAGGAGATCGACTCCCTCGCCGACGCGGTGAATTTCGGGGTGGCGCCGGCGTTCATCGTCTACGGCACGCTGCTGTCGCATTCGCGGGTGGGCTGGATCGTGGTGCTGCTCTACGCGGTGTGCATCGTGCTTCGGCTGGCCCGCTACAACGCGATGCTGGACCTCGATCAGCCCGACTTCGAGAAGAAGTTCTTCGTCGGCATGCCCGCCCCGGCGGGCGCAATCGGCGCCATCGCTCCTCTGGCGGCCAAGATGCAGTTCGGCGACGGGTGGTGGACCTCCGAACCCGCCGTGGTGATCTGGATGATCGGGGTGTCGCTGCTGGTGGTCAGCACGCTGCCGATGCGCAAGGTGCACACGTTCTCCGTGCCGCCCAACGCCGTCGCACCACTGCTGGCACTGCTCGCCATCGGCGTGGCCGCCTCGATCCTGTACGGCTACCTGGTGATCCTGCTGATCGTCATCGGCTACATCGTGCACATCCCGTTCGCAATCCGGACCCGGCGCTTCCTGGCCGCCCACCCCGAGGTGTGGGACGACAAGCCGCGGCAGCAGCGGGCCGCGCGCCGGGCGATCCGGCGGGCACAGCCGCATCGCCGCTCGATGATGCGCCTGGGCCTGCGCCGACCGCCCCGGAGCTGACATGGCCCAGCTGACGCTGACCGCGCGGTTGAACACCTCGGCGCTGGACTCCCGCCGCGGTGTGGTCCGGCTGCATCCGGAAGTGATCGCCGCGCTGGGCATCCGCGAGTGGGACGCGGTGTCGCTGACCGGGTCGCGCACCACCGCCGCGGTGGTCGGGACAGCGCCCGACGGCATCCCGGCCGGCACCGCCCTGCTCGACGACGTCACGCTGAGCAACGCCGGGCTGCGCGAGGACACCCCGGTGCTCGTCGCGGCCGCCACGGTGTACGGGGCACGATCGGTGACGCTGACCGGGTCCAACCTGGCGAGCCGGTCGATCACCCCGGCCACGTTGCGGCAGGCGCTGCTGGGCAAGGTGATGACGGTGGGCGACACCGTGTCGCTGCTGCCGCGCGACCTGGGCCCGGGCACGTCGACGTCGGCTGCGACGGCCGCGCTGGCGGCGTCGGTCGGCATCGTGTGGACGTCGGAGCTGCTGACCGTCACCGAGGTCGAGCCCGCGGGACCGGTGAGCGTGCAACCGAATTCACTGGTCTGCTGGGGATCTTCCAGCGGCTCCGCGCCGAACGGGTCGGCAGCCACGCCGTCGACCGGGTCCGGCACGGGGACGCACGTCGTCACCGAGGAGACCGCACCGGCATTGAGCGTCGACGACCTGAAAGGGGCCCACGCGCAGGCCGGCCGGCTGACCGAATGGCTCAAGCTCGCCCTCGATCAGCCCGAGCTGCTGCACACTCTCGGCGCCACCGCCAATCTCGGCGTTTTGGTCTCCGGACCGGCCGGGGTGGGCAAGGCGCGGCTGGTGCGGACGGTGTGCAGCGGCCGGCGCTTGGTCGAACTCGACGGACCCGAGGTCGGCTCCCTGCGCGCCGACGATCGGCTGGCCAACGTCGCATCCGCGGTCCGCTCGGTGCGCGACGGCGGCGGGGTGCTGCTCGTCACCGACATCGACACGTTGCTGCCGGTGCCGCCCGATCCGGTGGCGACGCTCATTCTGGCCGAATTGCGTTCGGCGGTGGCCACATCCGGCGTGGCGTTCGTCGCGACCACCGCGACACCCGACGCCGTCGATCCGCGGCTGCGCTCCCCCGATCTGTGCGACCGTGAGCTGGGGCTGAGCCTTCCCGATGCGGGCGTGCGGGAGCAGTTGCTCGAGGTGCTGCTGCGCGACGTGCCGGGAGAAGACCTCGACCTGAAGGAGATTGCTCAGCGCACACCGGGTTTCGTGGTCGCCGATCTGGCCGCGCTGGTGCGTGAGGCCGCACTGCGCGCGGCGGCACGGGCCAGCGAGACCGACGCTGCGCCCCAGCTGCGGCAGGAGGATCTCACCGGGGCGCTCAGCGTCATCCGGCCGCTGTCCCGCTCTGCGACAGAAGAGATCTCGGTCGGCTCGGTCACGCTCGACGATGTCGGCGACATGGTGGCCACCAAGCAGGCGCTCACCGAGGCGGTGCTGTGGCCGCTGCAGCATCCCGACACGTTCGCCCGGCTCGGGGTGGAGCCGCCGCGCGGCGTGCTGCTCTATGGCCCGCCCGGCTGCGGCAAGACGTATGTGGTTCGCGCGCTGGCGAGTTCGGGACGGCTGAGCGTGCACGCGGTCAAGGGTGCCGAGCTGATGGACAAGTGGGTTGGCTCCTCGGAGAAAGCCGTCCGCGAATTGTTCCGGCGGGCAAGAGATTCCGCGCCGTCGCTGGTGTTCCTCGACGAGATCGACGCGATGGCGCCACGGCGCGGTCAGAGCTTCGATTCCGGCGTCACCGATCGCGTGGTGGCCGCGCTGCTCACCGAACTCGACGGGATCGAACCGCTGCGCGACGTCGTGGTGCTGGGCGCGACGAATCGCCCGGATCTGATCGACCCGGCGCTGCTGCGGCCCGGCCGGCTGGAGAGGCTGGTGTTCGTCGAGCCACCCGATGCCGAGGCGCGGGCGCAGATTTTGCGGACGGCGGGCAAGTCGGTGCCGCTGGCCCGCGACGGTGCCGACGCAGTCGACCTCGATGCCCTGGCCGCCGAACTCGACGGCTACAGCGCGGCCGACTGCGTCGCGCTGCTGCGCGAAGCCGCGCTGACCGCGATGCGCCGCTCGATCGACGCCGCCGACGTCACCGCAGCCGACGTGGCCGCAGCGCGCGAAGCCGTCCGCCCGTCGTTGGACGCGGCGCAGGTGGCGTCGCTGCGGGCCTTCGCCGACGCACGCTGAGCACTCGGAACGAGGGGGTTCCCCGTTGCTGTCACGCCCTGCCGGGTGTTTGCTGAATGCACTACGCAACGGAGCGGGGAACGGAGACATCGTGAAGATCATCGAGCGGGGAAACGCCGTCGTCGCGGTGGCGGCGGTCGCGGGAGCGGCATTGCTGGTTAACCCGGTACAGCCGTCGGACCGGGGTGGTCCGATCGGGCTGACATCTGAGGTCAATTTAGTTGCCTCGTCAACCGCTTCACCCTCGTGGCCGACCCTGACGCCGCTGGCCAGCACCCGCAGCGGCAGCGAAAACACCGACGCGGTCGCCGCACAGGACATCACCTCGGTGGCCGACGACATCGACGCAGCGTTCCTCGCCGCCCGCCTCGCCTCTCGCACGGACTTCACCGAGTTTGCCAATCAGCTCGGCTATCTGGGCAAGCAGCTTTACATTGGTTACAACTTCATCGAGAGCATCGTGGCGAGCACCGTGTTCAACGGCACCGATGTGGCCCGCGGCGAAGGCCTGCTACGCAACATCGGCCAGTTCGCGGGCGACGTGCTGCTGTCCGCGGCGTTCGTCGCGATCGACGAGATCAGCCTCGCCTCGCCGGACACCTACCCGATCGCCATCACCCGTCCGCCCAGCGATCGTCCGGCGGAGTGGACCGACGCGTTGGCACCCAACCGCAACGATCCGCTGATCGTGCCCGACGGCACCACCGCCATCAGGCAGGCCATCGTCGCAGACGGGCCCACCCCGTTACTCGACGGGATCGACGACGCCTTCATCGATCTCACCGTGTTGATCCGCCGCGGCGCCACGCCCGTCCTGAACAGCCTCGGCTACATCGGCAAACAGCTCTACGTCGGACTGAATCTGATCGAAAGTGTCGCGGCCAGCGCAGTATTCAACAGTACCGACGTGCTCCGCGGCGAAGGTGTACTGCGCAACGTCGGCGACTTCGCCTTCGACGTCGCCCTGTCTGGTCTCTTCGTCGTCATCGACGAGCTCTCGCTGAGCGGCAACTCCGAGGCGATCGCGATCAATCGCCCACCCCTGGACCGACCGCTGCGATGGGAGGACGCCGACTCACCACGCAAGAACTTTCCGCTGACCGTGCCGGACCGCGACCCGCTAGAAGTCACCGGCGCCGACGACGACCCGACGACCGTCCGCGACGACGACGCTGACGCCAAAACCAGGCAACCTGTGCGTGATGCCGTGCTGTCGCAGTGGAAAGCGAAGAAGGCCGACAACGCCGAGAAGCGCGAGCAACGTCGGGAAGCCCGCGAGGCACGCAAGGCAGAGAGGGTCGAGAAAGCCCTGGCGACGACGAGCACCGACAAGCCGGACACCTCGAACAAGGCAAGCGACGCCGAATGATTGAGCGGTGGGGCGGGCCTACCCCGGCTCGCCGTACTCGTCGAACCAGTAGGCGAGTTTGCCGCGGCGGCTGACCGCACGCAGCCGGCGTTCCGCCTCGTCCCGCGTCGCCGTCGTCGTCACGATCATCACCTCGTCGCCGATCTGCAGTCGGGTCAACGGCTCGGGCACAAACGCCCGGCCGTCACGGATGATCAGCGTGATCACACTCGGATCCGGGAGGCGCAACTCGAGAACCGTGACGTTGTGCAGCCGCGATCCCGGCGCGACGGTCATCGTCATCAGTTCGGCTCCCAGCACATCCAGCGGCGCGGCATCGACATGGATCTCCCGCGTCGTATCGCGCGGGATCAGGTCGAGCCACTCGGCGACCCGCCGCAGACTCGGCCCCTGCACCAGCGTGAACACCACGACCAGGATGAACACGATGTTGAGCAGCCGGTCGCTGCCGGGCACCCCGGCCACGATCGGATACGTCGCGAGCACGATCGGCACCGCCCCGCGCAGCCCGGCGTAGGACAGGAACGCCTGCTCTCGCCACGGCACGCGAAAACCGAACAGCGACACGACAACCGACACCGGCCGCGCCAGCACCAGCACCACCAGGCCGATCACGATCGCCGGGATCAGCTCGTCGATCAGTTCGGCTGGCGAGACGAGCAGACCCAGGATCACGAACAGACCGATCTGCGCCAGCCAACCCGACCCCTCGGCGAACGAGCGGGTGGCCGAGCGGTGCGGCAGACCAGAATTGGCGAGCACCACGCTGGCCAGATAGGCGGCCAGGAACCCGCTGGCGTGCGCCGAACCGGCGGCCGCGAACGCCAGCATGCCCAGCCCGAACGTCGCCAGCGGGTAGAGACCGGCCGCCGGTAGCGCGGTGCGGCGCAACGCCATCGCGCCGAAGAACCCGCATCCCAGCCCGATCAGCGCACCGATCGCCAGCTCGTAGACGAGCGTGCCTGCCACCGTGACGGGCTCGAGCACCAGCGGGGTGACGCTGAACAGCAGCACCAGGATCACCGCGGGCGCGTCGTTGAAGCCGGACTCGGCTTCCAACAGGCCGCCGAGGCGGCGCGGCAGCGGGACGACCCGCAGCACCGAGAACACGGCCGCGGCGTCGGTGCTCGACACGATCGCCCCCAGTAGCAGCGCTAGCTGCCACGACATCCCGAGCAGCAGGTGCGCGGCCAACGCGGTGATCAGCGTGCTGACGAGCACGCCGACCGTCGCGAGCACGCTGGCGGGCGCCAGCACCTTGCGGATGTCAGCGAAGCGCGTCGTCAGGCCGCCCTCGACCAGGATCACGCCGAGCGCTGCGGTGCCCAGGTCCTGAGCCAGCTGGGCGTTGTCGAAGGCCAGCCCGAGGCCGTCCTCGCCGACCAGCACGCCGACGCCGAGGAACAGCAGCAGGCTCGGCAAGCCGGCTCCGGTGGCCAGTCTGGTGGCGGCGATGCTCGCCAGCAGCACCAGGCCCCCGATGAACAGCGCCACATACAGCTCGTGCAGTGTCACTGTTTCCTCGCTGCAGCACTTGTGTCGCAGTCAGTAAATCAGCACAGTCGTGTCCATGCGGATCGCGATCGCCGGGGCGGGTGCGGTGGGCCGCTCGGTGGCCCAGGAACTGGTCGACTACGGCCACAAGGTGTTGCTCATCGAGAAGGAGTTCCACCGGTACGAACCCGCGTCGGTGCCGGGTGCCGAGTGGTTCCTCGCCGACGCGTGCGAGGTGTCCTCCCTCGAGGAGGCAGAGATGCACATCTGCGACGTCGCGATCGCCGCGACCGGTGACGACAAGGCCAACCTCGCGATGGCCCTGCTGGCGAAAAGCGAGTTCGGGATTCCCCGCGTCGTGGCCCGCATCAACGACGCCCGCAACGAGTGGTTGTTCACCGACGGGTGGGGCATCGACGTCGCGGTGTCGACTCCGGTGGCGATGGTCGCCGCGGTCGAGGGCGCCATCGACGTCGGCCACGTCGTGCGGTTGATGGCGCTGGGCCGCGGTCCGAGGGAGCTGCGCGGCGAAGGCAGCGCGAACGTCGCCTCGTTCACGCTGCCCGCGGGCAGCCCGCTGGTGGGGCGGCGGGTCGGCGATCTGGCGATGCCGCGCGACAGCGCTCTGGTGACGGTGCTGCGCGGGAACCGGCTGATCGTCCCCGAGGCCGCCGACGTCTTGCGCGACGGCGACGAGATCCTGTTCGTGTGCGGCCCCGACGGCGAAGAGCGCATCGAGGTGATGGTCACCGGCCACTGAGCAGGCCGCGAAGCGGCACCGAGGCTCCGGAGTCCGCCCCGTAGACTGGGGCCCCGCCGACCCCGACGAAACGGAGCCATGCTCGCCATCCTCACTGCGCACGCAGTGGCCACCTTGTTGGCGCCCGTTCTCGTCCACCGGTGGGGTCGGCGCGCGTTCTATCCGCTGGCGCTGGTCCCCTTCGGCTCTCTTATCTGGGTGGCCGCGCAATGGCCCGGCAGCGGTCCCGGGCAGCGGTTGACGATTCCCTGGGTGCCCGGGTTGTCGATGGACATCGTGCTGCGCTTCGACGCGCTCGCGGCCATCATGAGCGTGTTGGTGCTCGGCATCGGGGCGCTGGTGCTCTTCTACTGCGCCGACTACTTTCACCACCACGACGGGCACACCGAAAGGCGCCTGCCCAGCTTCGCCGCGGAACTGGTCGCGTTCTCCGGCGCCATGTTCGGCTTGGTGACCAGCGACAACATGCTGGTCCTGTACGTGTTCTGGGAAATCACGACCGTCCTGTCGTTCCTTTTGGTCGGCCACTACGCCGAACGCGCGATGAGTCGGCGCGCGGCCACGCAGGCGCTGTTGGTGACGACGTTCGGCGGCCTGGCGATGCTGGTCGGGATCGTCATCCTCGGCAACCGCGCCGGCACGTTCCTGATCTCCGAGCTGGTGGCGGACCCGCCGACCGGGGTCGCCGCCTCGGTGGCGATCGTGCTGGTTCTCATCGGGGCCCTGTCGAAGTCGGCGATCGTGCCGCTGCACTTCTGGTTGCCCGGCGCGATGGCAGCGCCCACCCCGGTCAGCGCCTACCTGCACGCGGCCGCGATGGTCAAGGCCGGTGTCTACCTGATCGCGCGGCTGACGCCCGGGTTCTCCGACTCTCCGGAGTGGCGGCCGACCGTGGTGGGGCTGGGGCTCCTGACCATGCTGCTGGCCGGCTGGCGAGCGCTGCGTGAGTACGACCTCAAGCTGATCTTGGCGTTCGGAACGGTGAGCCAGCTCGGCTTCATCACGTTGATGGTCGGCGCGGGCGGCAGCGAGATGATGCTCGCCGGCCTGGCGATGCTGTGTGCGCATGCGCTGTTCAAGGCGACGCTGTTCATGGTCGTCGGGATCATCGACCACGCGACCGGCACCCGCGACATCCGCAGATTGGCCTGGCTCGGCGATCGCAGCAAGCCGCTGCTCGTCATCGGGTGCGCTGCGGCGGCCAGCATGGCGGCGTTGCCGCCGTTCCTCGGTTTCGTCGCCAAGGAGGCCGACTTCGAGACCGTGCTGCACAGCCCGACGCTGGGTATCGCGGCGCCGTTCGTGCTGGCCGGAATCGTGTGCGGCTCGGTGCTGACAACCGCCTACAGCCTGCGCTTCGTGTTCGGCGCATTCGGCCGCAAGGGCCTACCGCAGCCGAGCACACGCGTGAAGGAGATGCACCGCCCTGAACTGCCGTTCCTATTGCCGCCGGCGATCCTGGCCGCGGCCGGGTTGGCGTTCGGCGTGTGGCCCACCGGGCTCGACCATGTGCTGAGCGACTATGCCGACCAGGTGCCCGACCCCGCCGGCTACGACGCCGACTATCACCTCGCGCTGTGGCACGGGGTGAACCTTCCGCTGCTGCTGTCGGTGCTGGTGCTGGCAACGGGCGCCGCGATGTATGCGGGCCGCAGCCGGCTGCGGCGCGCCCGGCTGAACTTCCTGCCGCTAGCCAACGCCGACCGCATCTACGACGCGGTGCTGCGCGGCGCCGACGTGATGTCGGTGCGGCTGACCGCGGTCACCCAGCGCGGCTCCATCCCTGCGACGCAGTCGGTCATCCTGACCACGCTGGTGCTGCTCCCGCTGGCAGTGCTGGCCCTCGGCGCCCGCGACCGCCCCGAATTCGCCCTGTGGGAATCGGCGCCGCAGGCGGTCGTGGGCCTGATCATGCTCGCAGCGGCATTCGCCGCGTGCGTGATGCGCAACCGGCTGGCCGCCGTCCTGCTGGTCGGCGTCACCGGCTACGGCTGCGGCGTCATCTTCGCGTTCCACGGCGCCCCCGATCTGGCGCTGACGCAGTTCCTGGTGGAGACGCTGACGCTGGTGGTGTTCGTGCTTGTGCTGCGGGTGCTGCCCGCCGAGACCGGTGGCGCGGACATCCGTCGCTTCCGCGTCCCCCGCGCCGTGCTGGCCGTCGCGGTCGGGGCGACGGTGACGACGCTGGCCGCCTTCGCGATGGCGGCCCGGTCCGGTCGCCCGATCGCCGACTTGCTGCCCGACGCGGCGTACCTGCGCGGCCACGGCGCCAACACGGTCAACGTGCTGCTCGTCGACATCCGCGCCTGGGACACCCTCGGAGAGATCTCGGTACTGCTGGTGGCGGCCACCGGCGTGGCGTCGATGGTGTTCCGCAACCGCCGCTTCGGGGCGGCGCCCCGGGTGGCCGACGCCGGACAGCCCGACATCGGCAAGCTCGCGGTCTACTCGCACAACAGCCCGGCCGCCGGCGAGGTGACCTGGCTGCGCGGCAGCGAGTTGCGTGACCCGCGCAACCGGTCCCTGGTCCTGGAGGTCGCGACGCGACTGATCTTCCCGGTGATGATGGTGCTGTCGGCGTACTTCTTCTTCGCCGGCCACAACACGCCCGGCGGCGGTTTCGCGGGCGGCTTGATGGCCGGTCTGGCGCTGGTGCTGCGGTATCTGGCCGGCGGTCGCTACGAACTCGGCGAGGCACTGCCGCTCGACGCAGGCAAGATCCTCGGCGCGGGCCTGGCGCTGGCCGCCGGCACCGCGACCGCGTCGCTGCTGCTGGGCGCGCCGGTGCTGTCGTCGGCGCTGATCCAGGTCGACCTGCCGGTGCTGGGGACGGTCAAGTTCGTCACCGCACTGTTCTTCGACATGGGGGTGTATCTGATCGTGGTCGGCCTGGTGCTCGACGTGCTGCGCAGCCTGGGTGCGCGGATCGACGACGAGATCGGCGAGATGGGCAGGGCGCGGCAGTCATGACGACGTATGTGATCTCCCTGGTCATCATCGGTGGGCTGACCACCGCGGGGGTGTACCTGCTGCTGGAGCGGCATCTGACCCGAATGTTGTTGGGGCTGTTGCTGATCGGCAACGCGATCAACCTGCTGCTGCTGTCGGTGGGTGGCCCGGCCGGCAATCCGCCGGTGCGGGGCCGCACCAGCGCGGACAACACCGCGACCGCAGACCCGTTGGCGCAGGGCCTGATCCTGACCGCGATCGTGATCACGATGGGGGTGGCGGCGTTCGTGCTGGCGCTGACCTACCGCTCCTACCGGCTGAACACCCGCGAAGAGGTCAGCAACGATCCCGAGGACATCCGGGTGTCGCAGCAGTCGGGCACCGAGGTGGGCGAGGAGCTCGAGGGCCGGCTGGAGCCCGACCGCACCCGCGACACCGATCTGCCCGACGAACTGGACGCGATTCCGGGTTACGAGGGGTCGCGATGACCCAGATGATCCCGGCACACCTCGCCGCGGTGTTCACCCCGCTGCCCGTGCTGATCCCGATGCTCGCCGCGGCGTGCACGCTGGTGGCGGGCCGCCGGCCCCGGCTGCAGCGCATGCTGGCCGTCATCGCGCTGTCGGCGGTGCTCGTCGTCTCCGCCGTCCTGGTGTATCTCGCCGACCGGGACGGAACCATCGCGCTGCAGGTCGGCGGCTGGGGTGTCTCCGAACCCGGCATGGGCCCGCTGGGCATCACGCTCGTCGTCGACCGGCTTTCGGCGCTGATGCTCGTCGTCTCGTCGATCGTGCTGCTCGCCGTCGTGTTCTACGCCATCGGGCAGGGTGTCCGGGACGGTGACGGCCGTCAGCCGGTGTCGATCTTCCTGCCCACCTACCTGGTGCTGTCGGCGGGCGTGTTCATGGCGTTCCTGGCCGGCGATCTGTTCAACCTGTTCGTCGGCTTCGAGGTGCTGCTCAGCGCGAGCTTCGTGCTGCTGACCATCGGCGCCAGCCGGGAACGTGTGCGCGCGGGCATCTCCTACGTGATGGTGTCGATGGTGTCGTCGCTGGTGTTCCTGTTCGGCATCGCGCTGGTGTACGCGACCACCGGAACGCTGAACATGGCCGAGCTGTCGGTGCGGCTCGACGGGGTGTCCGAGGGCACCCGCGCCGCGCTGTTCGCGGTGCTGCTGGTCGCGTTCGGTATCAAGGCCGCGGTCTTCCCGCTCTCGACGTGGCTGCCCGACTCCTACCCCACCGCACCGGCTCCGGTCACCGCGGTGTTCGCCGGCCTGCTCACCAAAGTCGGTGTCTACGCGATCATCCGGGCCCACTCGCTGCTCTTCCCGGGCGGCTCGCTGGACAACGTGCTGCTGGTCGCCGGCCTGGCCACGATGCTGATGGGCATCCTCGGTGCGATCGCGCAGAGTGACATCAAGCGTCTGCTGTCCTTCACCCTCGTCAGCCACATCGGGTACATGGTGTTCGGCATCGCGCTGTCCAACCAGCTTGGCATGTCAGGCGCGATCTATTACGTCGCCCACCACATCCTGGTGCAGACCACGCTGTTCCTGGTCGTCGGCTTGATCGAACGGCAGGCGGGTGCGTCGACCCTGGAGCGCCTCGGCGGGCTGGCCGCGGCGAGCCCGGTGCTGGCATTCGTGTTCGTGGTACCGGCACTCAATCTCGGTGGCATTCCCCCGTTCTCGGGCTTCATCGGCAAGGTGGCCCTGTTGGAGGCGGGCTCGGAGTCGGGGTCGGTGCTGGCGTGGCTGCTGGTGGCGGGCAGCGTGATCACCAGCTTGCTCACCCTGTATGTCATCACCCGGGTGTGGACCAAGGCGTTCTGGCGCGCCCGCAAGGACGCCCCGGAGGGCCACCTGTCGGGTGGCGCGCCGACGGTGTTGATGGACAGCCCCGAGGACGCGGTCGACATCGAGTTCGTCGACCGTGACGACGTGGGCAAGATGCCGATCGGGATGCTGGTGCCGACCGGGGCGCTGATCGCGGTCGGGCTGGCGCTGACCGTCGCCGCGGGGCCGATCTTCGCCTACAGCGACAGAGCGGCCGCCGAGGTGCTCGACCGCGGGCAGTACATCACCGCGGTGCTCGGGGAGGTGCGCGCACCATGAGAACGATGGCCCTGCGGGTCTGGATGGTGTGCTGGCTCATCCTGGTGTGGGTTCTGCTGTGGGGCACCGTGTCTGCGGCCAACATCCTGTCCGGGCTGCTGATCGCGCTGGTGATCACGCTGCTGCTGCCGCTGCCGCCGGTGCCTGTCGAGGGCCGCCTGCACCCGATCCCGCTGGTTCGCCTGATGGCGACGGTGGTCTATTACCTGCTCAGCTCCTCGGTTCAGGTCGCGGCGCTGGCGCTGAAGCCGGGACCGCCACCGCTGACCGCCGTGCTGCGTGTGCACCTGGCGATCAAGTCCGATCTGGTGCTGGTGCTGGCGGTCAACATCATCAACCTGACGCCGGGCACCATCGTGCTCGAGATCGACCAGCCGCGCCGGATGATCTACGTACACGTGCTCGACGTCGGTTCTGATCGCACCGTCGCGCGGTTCTACCGGCAGGTGGCGAATTTGCAGAAGCTGCTGGTGGCGACGTTCGAGCGGGACAGCGACTGGCGACCTGCCGGAGCGAAGGAGGACGCGCTGTGACGGTCGTGTGGATCGCCGCCGGAGCCATGCTGTCGGCCGCAGCGTTGGCCACCATGTTCCGAATGCTGCTCGGACCCACCACGCTCGACCGGTTGGTCGCGTTGGACACCCTTGTCGCGGTGGCGTTGTGCGCGATCGGCACCTGGGCGGCGTTCAGCCTGGACACCACGGTCACCTACAGCCTGACCGCGCTGGCGCTGATCACGTTCGTCGGCTCGGTCAGCGTCGCCCGCTTCCGCGTTCCCGACGTCGATGACCCGGCGAACAAGGGGCGGCAGCGATGAACGCCTTCGATGTGGCGGCGGCGGCGCTGATCCTCAGCGGATCGGGGCTCGCGCTGACCGCGGCGATCGGTGTGGTCCGCTTCCCCGACACCCTCTCCCGCATGCACGCGGCCACCAAGCCCCAGGTGCTCGGACTGCTGCTCGTGCTACTGGGCGCGGCGTTGCGGCTGCGTGGTCACGTCGACGTCGGCATGCTGATCCTGACCGGGTTGTTCACCGCGATCACCGCGCCGGTGATCGCCAACCGGGTGGGCCAGCTGGCCTATCGCGAGCAGAACATTCGCGACGATCTGATGACCACCGACGAGATGCATGATTTCGCCGGCGATCGGGAACCCGGCGACCATGATGCGTCCCAGCGGTGACCAGCAGGGTCGCACAGCACTGAGCGTTGCCGCGGTCCGCGCCTCGGAGAACGAGGCCGACCACCCGCTGTTCACCGATCCCTACGCACACCTGCTGGTAGCCGACGCCGGGCAGGTAGACCTGCCGGCGTCGGGACCGGATTACTGCGCGGCGCGCACCAAGTGGTTCGACGACTATGTGCTGGCCGTCGGCGCCGCGGGGGTCTCGCAGGTGGTGGTGCTGGGTGGCGGCCTGGACACCCGGGCGTGGCGTCTGCCGTGGCTCAGTGACGCCGTGGTCTTCGACGTCGACGAGCCGACGGTGTTGGAACACAAGACCCGCATCATGGATGCCTCGGATGCGCAGCTGGGTGCCAAGTACATGCCGGTTCCCGCCGCCGTGACCGGGAATTGGCCGAAAGCGTTGCGGGAGGCCGGGTTCGACCACAACGAGCCGACGGCCTGGGTCGTCGAGAGCCTGCTGCCCGACCTGGACGACGACGCCCGGAACACGATGGTCGAGCAGGTCACGCTGTACAGCGCGCGGGGCAGCCACCTCGGTGTGGAGGTCGCGGGTCCGGAAGTGGCGCAGATGTTGTGTTGTCACCGGTGGGATGTGCGTTCGACCGCGGCCCACGAAGCGATGCGCCGCTACCACCGGGACTACAACGACGCGCCCGCGTATTCGTTCCTGCACAGCATCCTGCTCTAGGGCGCAAATTGGCGCCAGGAGCCATGCCGAGCCTGCAGTAACGTCTGACTATGTGACCTTGATGGTGGATCCCGAGATCCTGCGGGCGTTCGCGAGCCAGGTGGGAGCGGCTTCAGCGTCGATCCGCGGTGCGGACGTGGGTGGGAAAACAACCGAGGCGGCCGCGGGGCTGGCAGGTTCCACGACTGAGTGGGCCGCGCGGCTGGTCGGCGGACACGTTGCCACCCAAGCCGACGACATCGCCGCGAACGTCGAGAAGATGGGAGTGGCGGTACGTGGCGCGGGGAACGCCTATGAGGTCACAGATACCGATCTGGCCGGAAGCTTCCGCGGAATTTTCTGACCGGTGTTGCCGTCGCGCTCGCGCCTCGAGAGCTGGAACCCTGACTCTTTGGGATTTACCGGTCCCGCCGTTCGCTCCTCGGGCGAATCCGTCGAGGGTGCGGTGGACCGTGTGAAAACCAATCTGGCGATCATGCCGGAAACGAGGGCATGGGAGGGTCCAGCCCATGACGCCGCGTCCGCGATGTTCGACCGCGCCCATCACAGCTCAGTCGAATTCAGCGGGTACATCGCTGCAATCGCCAAAGCTCTCGAGGCAGGCGCCGACAGGATCGGTGCTGCGCGGAAAGCATTGTTGGACAGGGCTGACGAAATCGATCGAGGACCACTGAACGTCACGGAGGGCTGGGTCGTGCTCATCGACCCCGGCTCGCAATCCGCCGACGAGATCTCCCGATTGATGAAGCTCGTAGCCAGCGAACAGGCCGCGGTCAACCAACTACTGCTCGCCGTCGACGATGCCGATACCGCAACGGCCGACGCTGTGATGGCAGCGGCCAAGCCGTTCGGCTTTACCCCGCCCAGCGGCGGGCTGCCAGGATTGATGGTGCCCGCTGCTAGGCGTCCTGCTGACGATGTACCGAATCCGAGCAACGCGTTGGGCTTTCTGCAGCAGGCGACGGTGCGTGGCGAGGAGATGGGTACGACAGTTCGAGAAACGCGATCCCGCTACAACGAGCAGGGCCACTTCGAGAAGACACTGATCATGCAGGATGGCAGCCGGCATGTCATCACAGAGTACGAAGAGGACTACGCCCGCGGCGTTCCGGACATGGTCGAAGAGGAGCACGTCGACGCGAACGGAAACCTGATATCGCGGAGCAGCTCGACTCGCACGTCGGGGGGATACAAGAGAACGATCATGAACTGGGCTGACGGCACCCAGTATGTGGTGAGCCAGACACCGGAAGGCGTTGTGTCGGCATCGATCAACCTCCCCGACGGCAGGAGCGCCGTGATTCCGGCCGACAGCCCCCTGCTCACGTCCGTACCGGAAAGCATCGGCCAAGTGCTGACTGGAGTGGAAGCCCACGTCGATGACGGCGGCAAGGTTCCCATGCTGTCGATGGATTCCGTCGAGAAGGTCGGGGCCGGAGCGAAATACGGTGGAATGGCGCTTGGCACAATGACTGCGATGTATGACTTCTTGCGCGCCCCGACCCCCGCTGATAAGTGTGTGTCGGTCTTCGCCAGCACGTTCGGCCTCGCAGGCAACGCAGCCGGAGCAGCGGGCGGCGCAGCGGTGGGCGCGCCCTTTCCAATTCCGGGCAGCACTGTGGGCCTCGCTGTCGTGTCATCGGTGGCTGCAGGCTCGTGGATGACGTCTGTGGGTAAGAGGGTCGGCGAAGTGCTGTGTGGCTCATGAATGGAGTGACACCGCCGCCGAACTGGTCTCGCGGCCTGTCGCCGCTTGCTTGGTTAGGCGTTGCCGTGCTCATCGGCGGGTCCATTCAATTCTGGGTTCAGACGCTCCTAGCTGCGCAGCGCGCGTCGTTGACCGGCGCGCTCGGGTCCGCAGGACTTGCGGTGTTCTGCACCGGAGGCATGGCTGCCCTCGTGCTGACCTTCAAGGCGTCGGCGACACCGTATGCCGGGTGGAGTGATTCGGGTACGACGGTTCGCCTTCACCCTGGCATCGCGCGGACGTGGGGCACTGCCCTCGTCGGCGGTGTCGTCGGCTCGTTGTTCACCGTGTGGTTCGGATCCGTGTCGGCAGTCAGCCGCTATCTCCTCGTTTCTCTATTGGTCCTCTCGGTACTCGGATTGTTGGCTTTCGCGCGGAGCCGAGAAACTGGATACCTGCGGATCGGCCCGGAAGGCATCACTTTTGGCGACATCCTCCGCACGCGCGTCGCGCGATGGGACGAGATACAAGCCATCACCGATCATGCGGACACCAAAGCGCGGAATCCGATCGCCTTCAGTCTCGGCGACAGAAAGCCGCTCGTCGTTGCCAACGCCGATCGCTTCGCCTCAAGTGGTCCCACCCTCTACTGGATGGTGCGCCACTACTGGTTGAATCCCGAGTCGCGTGATGAACTCACCGACGGTCGGGCACTGCAGCGTCTGCGGGCCCACGACTTCCGTCGCGGGTGATCACTCGGAGAGCTGGAACTCCACCATCGCGGTCACCGTGTCCACGGCCTCGGACAGTGCGGCCACCCGGTCGGCCACCGTCGGCGCGGCGAGCACCGAGTAGCGGTCGGCCTGACCCATCGGCAGCCGAGCGGTCAACGCGTACAACCACAGCGCGGCGTCACCGGAATCGTCGGCGCCGACCACGATGTCACGCGCATTGACCTCCGCGCCCCGTGCAGCGGCGATCCGCTCGAACAGTGCGACCATCCGGTCCTCGATGTCCCGGATCGCGTCGGCGGTCACCGGCGCGCCCGGTTCGTCCGGCCACGGCTCGATCACGGCCCGCGGATACGGCGCGTCCGGCAACCATTCGAGAACCCGGAACCGTTCGCGCATCGCGCATTTCATCACATACTGCCCGGCGCCGAGGTGCTCGTGCTCGATGATGTGCGCGATGGTGCCGACATCGCTGCGGCTGTCGCCACCGCCGACCTCCCGGCCGGCGGCGATCAGCACCACCCCGAACGCCGGATCGTGCGCGGCCAGACAGGCTTGCACCAGCGCCGAGTAGCGCGGCTCGAAGATCCTCAGCGGCAATGTCTCCCCGGGCAGCATCGCCACCTCGAGCGGAAACATCGGGATGGTTGGCACTCAGATCACCAACTCGGCGACTAACCCGTCGACGACGGCGCGCAGATCCCCGTCGGCTTCCTCGGCGACCCGGCGCTGGCGTTGGTAGGAGGCGCCGTCACGGTAGATGTCGGCGACGGAAGCGAGTTCGTCGACGCAGCCGAGAGTCTTCGCGACGGGGGTCAGCCGCTCGAGTTGCTCGTCGAGGTCCTCGGTGACCAGCCGCTCGTTGCTGTCGGCGTCGAGGATGATGATGGCGTCCAACCCGTAGCGCGCTGCGCGCCACTTGTTTTCCTGCACATGCCACGGCGGCATCACCGGCAGCGTCTCCCCCGCGTCGAGGCGACGGTCGAGATCGACGATGAGGCAGTGCGTCAGCGCGACGAGGGCGGAGAGCTCCTTCAGGTTGGACACCCCGTCGAAGATCCGCACCTCCACGGTCCCGAGATGTGGGGAAGGCCTGATGTCCCAACGGATCTCGTTCATGTGGTCGATGATGCCGGTCTTCTTCTGATCAGCGACGAACCCTTCGAACTCGCGCCATTCCTGGAAGTGGAACGGCAGGCCCGCCGTCGGCAGCTGCTGGAACATCATCGCGCGGTTGCTCGCATAGCCGGTGTCCTCACCGTCCCAGAACGGCGACGACGACGACAACGCGAGCAGGTGCGGGTAGTAGTCGAGCAGCGAGGTGATGATCGGCATCACCTTGTGCGCCGAGGAGATTCCGACGTGCACGTGCACGCCCCAGATCAGCATCTGCCGACCCCACCACTGCGTACGCTTGATCAGCTCGGCGTAGCGGCGTCCGTCGGTCAGCTGCTGCGCCGACCATTTCGCGAACGGGTGGGTGCCCGCGCAGAACAGCTCCATGCCGCGGCCGCGCACGATGTCGCGCACGGGTCGCAGCGTGGCACGCAGATCGTCCATCGCCTCGGGTGCGCTGTCGCACACGCCGGTCACGACCTCAATGGTGTTGCGCAGCAATTCCTTGTGCACACGGGGGTTCTCACCCACCTCGGCGATCACCGAGGCGGCCTCGTTGCTCAGGTCGCGCGTCTGCGCGTCGACGAGCGCAAACTCCCATTCGACACCGAGGGTGGGCCGGGCGGACCCGGCGAAATCGATGCGGCGGTCAGCCCGTCGGTCAGCTGCGTGTGATGACACCGCACGCCACCCGAGCTCCGGCATCGCCGGTCGCCAGGGTGGTCTGATCCGGCGGCGGTGCGCCGTTGACCTGGCTGTAGCGCTCCGGCGGGATGTTGGCGAAGTTGTCGGCCTTCTCGTGGATGATGATCGAGGTCCCGGCGCCGCCGAGCAGCTGGTCGGCGGTGAAGGCGTCGGTGGTGGTGACCAGCTTGGCCGAGCCGTCCTCACGCACCTGAAGCGACGCGAGATCGCCGCTGGCGGGATGGCCGCTGTGGCCGGGCACCTGGAGGTGTCCGCCCGCGGAGTTGAAGTTCGCGGGGGCGCCGCCTGTCGGAGCGACGGAGTTGGCCTCGCACTTGCCCACCGAGTGGATGTGCAGACCGTGGAAGCCGGGGGTGAGCTGGCTGGTCGCCGACGTCTGCACGGTGACGGTGGCGTACCCACCGGAGAACGCGATGTCGGCGGTGGCGACAGTGGTGCCGTCGGCGGTCTTCAGATCGGCCTTCAGGGTCTCCCCGCCGGCGGCCTGGCCCTGTCCCTCGGCGGCACCGCCCTCGCCGGACCCCTGCTCACCGGCCGATGACGACGGCGACGGGGACCCGGTCCAGACCGCAGGTGTGGTGCCCGGCGCATCGGTGGGCACGTCTCCCGGGGGCGAACAGGCGGCCAACGCAAGTGCGGGCGCTGCGAACAAGGTGGCGGCGGCGACGGTCCTCAGCATGTGCACGAGCCTAGCCGGTGACCGCGACGATCACGCCCGGCGGCTGTTCTGTCAGCTCGGGCACCCGTGGGGCGACCGGCGCTTCGAGCAACCGGCCCACCTCCTCGGCGGCCTGCTGCTCACCGGGGGCGTCGCTGAAGAACACCGTGGTGACCGTCGTGTCCGGCAGGGTGAGGTTGCCTGTTTCGGTCACGTTCCAGCCGGCCTCGCGCAGCCGGTCGGCGGCGCTCTGGGCCGCCCCCTCGGTGCTCGAGATGTTGAACACCCGAACCTCGGATTTGGCCGGCGGCGCGGTGCTCGACGGTGTGGTGGGGGTGCTGGTGATCGACGTCGCGATCGAGTCGCTGCCGGAGTCGTCGTCGCTGCTGCCCATCGACTGGAAGGCGACGAGCAGGAACACCACACCGAGGAACAGCAGGACCATCACCATGGCCCGCAGGGGCAGTCCTGAGGATTCTCGCTGGTTCATCGGCGCCTACTGTATCGGCTCGCCGAGGGCCTCAGGTCACGTCGAAGCCGAGGCGCCGCGCCGCGCGCGCCTTCTGCCGGCTCGCGCGGAGTCTGCGCAGTCGCTTGACCAGCATCGGATCCGCCGCCAGCGCTTCGGGCCGGTCGACCAGCGCATTGAGCACCTGGTAGTAGCGAGTGGCCGACATCGAGAAGAGCTCCTTGATGGCGTCCTCTTTGGAGCCGGCGTACTTCCACCACTGCCGCTCGAATGCCAGGATGTCGTGTTCTCGACGGGTCAGACCGTCGGCGGGTTCAGCGCCGTCTGCGGAGTTCCCTGACTTGTCAGTCCGCACGATCGCGCCGTCCATATCGCCTCTTGGACCCTTCCAACGGTCGAAATGACACCAGTGTGGTTTCGGGACGTATTCAATCACGGCTCGGTCACGGACATCGGCACCAATGACCGCGAGTCGGCGCCCGCGCGCGCCACCCTAAGCTTTCGGGCATGGCTGTTCGACCGATCTGCATCGTGGGGGACCCGGTTCTCCACACCCCCACCGAGCCGATCCCCGTCGGCGACGACGGGTCGCTGCCCGCCGATCTCGCCGATCTGATCGCCGACCTCTACGACACCATGGACGCCGCCAACGGAGTGGGGTTGGCCGCCAACCAGATCGGCGTCGCCAAGCGGGTGTTCGTCTACGACTGCGCCGACGCGCGCGGCAAGACGCTGCGGCGGCGCGGCGTCGTCGTCAACCCGGTGCTGGAGACCTCCGAGGTTCCCGAGACCATGCCCGATCCCGACGACGACGACGAGGGATGCCTGTCGGTGCCCGGCGAGTCGTTCCCGACGGGGCGCGCGTCGTGGGCGCGGGTGACGGGCCTGGACGCCGACGGCTCACCGATCACGCTGGAGGGTGAGGACCTCTTCGCCCGCATGCTGCAGCACGAGACGGGCCACCTCGACGGCTTCCTGTATCTGGACCGGCTGGTGGGCCGCAACGCCCGCAGCGCGAAGCGGGCGGTGAAGTCGCACGGTTGGGGCGTGCCCGGTCTGACGTGGTTGCCCGGCAAGGACCCCGATCCGTTCGGTCACTGAGCCGTGCCGCAGCTGCCGCCGCTCGGCTCCCGGGTGAGCCTGCGCTATCGACTCCCGGCGGATGAGGCGCGACCGTTCACCGATGTGATCGGCCATGTCGAGCAGGTCGAGCCGGCGGTGGCCGTGCGCACCCGGCACGGCGAGCTGGTGACGATCCGCGGCGACGACGTCGTCGCGTTCCGGGTGGTCCCCGAGCAGCCGGTGCGTGCCGGGGCGATCCGCAACCTCGAACACGCGGCCGCCCTCGCGTGGCCCGGCACCGAGCAACAGTGGCTCGACGGTTGGTTCCTGCGTTTCGGCGGTGGCGCCACCAGACGGGCCAATTCGGCTGTGCCCCTGCAGTTCACGTCCCATGCCGAGATCGCCGCGGTGGCCGACCGCTACGCCGCACACGGGCTGCCGGCACTGATCTCCGCGCCCGACCGGCTGTTCCGCATTCCCGACGGCGTGCCCACCGACGCCGAGAACCTGGTGATGACAGCAGATGTCGCTGCTGGCTCATTCGATGAGGTCACGGTGAGCGCGCTGCCCGACGACGCCTGGCTCGCGCTCTATGAGCGCGACGTGCCGCCGGCGGTGCTGACCGCCGTGGTGGACGGCGAGGTGGGGTTCGGCGCGCTGGCCGGCGCGGCCGTCGGCCGGGTGGCGCTCACCGA
>JAEXZY010000058.1 GCA_023404955.1 Actinomycetes bacterium | reverse complement strand
CGGTACTACCGCCCTGTATGAAACTGAAACGGACGGTAACGGTAACAGATATCTTCGTCCGTCAGGGCATATCCGTCTGGAGCGAAGTCCTACGGGATGGAGTATGCACGTTCCACAGAATACAATACAAAGAGAGAAGGAACCGGCTGTAAGCCTTGTAGATATGGAGCCTTCGAAAAAGGTGGGAAGGGTGTCCAAGCCATCAAAGAAGAAAAAAACCGGACAAAGAAAGACCGGATCGGTAAAAATCAAATAATAAAACCATAAAATATCAATATGATGAAACTTATAGTAACGGAAAAGCCTTCAGTGGCAAGATGCATAGCTGAATGCATTGAAGCGAAAAGCAAAAAGGACGGATATTTTACAGGCGGAGGATATGCCGTGACATGAACTTTCGGCCATCTTCTGGCATTGGGCTCTCCGGCGGAATACGGAGGTGAGAACATCAGCAGGGAAAAACTTCCCGTCATTCCCGACCCGTTCACACTTACGGTACGCCGGATCAGGACGGCAAACGGATATGAAACGGATCCGACGGCATCAAAGCAGCTCGCTGTAATTGGAGAACTGCTGACCGGGGCAGACGAAGTGATTACCGCAACCGATGCAGCCCGTGAAGGGGAACTTATAGCCGGATACCTTTATGAATATCTCGGATACAAAGGGGCGACACGCAGGCTCTGGATCTCATCACTGACACACAAGGCGATAACGGAAGGACTCGACCGTCTGCAACCGGGCAGTGACTATGAGAACCTCTATCTTGCGGGAAAGGCAAGAAGGGAAGCCGACTGGAAAGTCGGATATAATGCAAGCCTTGCACTCGGCATTGCAGCAGGCAGAGGCGGATATTCACTCGGAAGGGTACAGACACCGACACTTGCCATGATTTGCAGACGTTATCTGGAAAACAGGGATTTTATTCCGGTGACACATTATAATCTATGCCTGTCTGTAATCAAGAGCGGAAAGGAACATCTTTTTTTATCCGTTGACAAATACCGAAGCAAGGAAGAAGCCATGGCTGCCGGAAACGGAATCAGAGAATCCGCAACAGCAGTAGTGGAGTCCGTAAAGAAAACATTGGAGACGGAACAACCGCCACTTCTGTATGACCTGACGGCACTGCAATGCGATGCAAACAACAGAATAGGCTTTACAGCCCAACATACATTGAGTATAGCACAGATGCTTTATGAAAAGGGTTATATATCCTATCCTCGAACAGGAAGCCGGTATATTGGCGATGACCTGTTTTTGGAGGTTCCGTCCCTTCTCTCATCGCTCAAGTCCGATCCGCGCTTTGCAAGGCATACGGAATCCCTGGAAGGAAAGACACTGAACAGACATACCGTAGACGATGCCAAACTTACGGATCACCATGCGCTGGTCATAACGGGCAACACACCGTCGGGACTCACACCGGATGAACAGGCCCTGTATTCCATGATTGCCGGCAGAATGCTGGAGGCGTTCTCCGAAAGGTGCATCAGGGAGAAAACCTGCATACATCTGAAATGTAACGGAATATACTTTAAAACGGAAGGATACAGTATCAAAGAGTATGGCTGGAGAAGTATCTATACAATACCGGAAAAAGAAACACCATCCATACCGGAATTCAAGGAAAATGAACTTCTGCCCGTATCGGACTGCCTGATTAGGGAAGGAAAGACCGTACCAAAGCCGATATTCACGGACGCATCACTGCTTTCGGCCATGGAAAACGCAGATTGGGAAACCAAAGAAGGTATGGAAAAAGAGGCAGTCAGGAAGTGTGGTCTGGGTACACCGGCAACAAGGGCAGGCATCATAGAGCTTCTTGTTGGCAGGCAATACGTTGAGAGAAGGGGGAAAAACCTTTTTCCGACTCCAAAGGGACTTGAGGTTTATGGGATTGTCAAGGACAGGCTGATAGCCGATGTGCGGATGACCGCCCGATGGGAATACAACCTGCAGGAAATTGAAAAGGGAAACATGAAAGCCGCTGTCTTTGACGACATGATTGATGACTATGCAAGACAGATCGTATCGGAACTTGTATGTCTCAGACTGGAACATCCGGAATTGCCGCACTGCAAATGTCCTAAATGCGGAAAGGAAACGGTAACGCTGTACGGCAAGGTGGCAAGATGCCGCGATACGGAATGCGGATTCCTGCTTTACAGAAGTTTCAAAGGGAGAATCCTCACGGATGACCAGATGCTCCGGCTTTTACAGGGCAAGAGGACATCTTATCTTAAATTCACGAACAGGATTGGAAAAATTTATGAAGCCTCACTCAAGATGGACGACCGTTTCCGTATTTGTGTGAAGTTTAAAGACAACCGTCCTAAAAAATAGTCATCATCCAAGTGAGTATCCGTCAGCGGTACGTCTGTAGTGCATACGGCAAATACCGTCAGAGTATGTGCGTATCCCGGCCAGTTTCCAGGAGGATTGGCCGGGATTTGCCGTAAACAGACGGATACCGTTCCCCTGAAAGGAAGGTAATATATACAGTACCAGCTCGTCTGCCATTCTGAAACGGAGCATACTGCCTACCACGCCGAGATTCTCCGGCACGGCATCCATAAGGAGTATTCCGTCCCTGTTTGCTTTCCAGTCGTTCAAGTCAAGGAACGGAATGTTACAAGGCAGTCTGCATAT
>JAEXZY010000159.1 GCA_023404955.1 Actinomycetes bacterium | reverse complement strand
GTGGACGCAGGTCCGCGCGGGCCTGGCCGGTGGCGATGAACCGACCGCCGCGCTGCGGGCGCGCGAGGCCGCGGCGATGGTCGCCCACGCGCGGTGGATGTATGCCGCGGCCCTCGAGCGCGACGAGAGCCGCGGCATGCACCGCCGTGTCGACGCCGCCGCGCCCGACCCGGGCCAGCAGCAGCGCCGGCTCGTCGGCGGGCTCGACGAGATCTGGTCGAAGCCCGATCCCGTCCTGCCGATCCACTCGACGGCGCCGCTCCCCGCGGCGCCCAGTGCCCGCCCGTCGACCACGCCGCAGCCCGCGGCCCTCGCGGCGTGATCGAGCTCGTCAGCACCGAGCGCTGCATCGGGTGCGACAAGTGCATCCGCGCGTGCCCGACGAACGTCTTCGACCGCGGCCCTGAGCCGGAGCGCATCCCCGTGATCGCGCGCCAGTCGGACTGCCAGACCTGCTTCATGTGCGAGGCCTGGTGCCCGACCGACGCGCTGTTCGTGGCGCCGCTCACCGAGCCGGCGCCGTCCGGGTCGGCGTTCCACGACGAGGACGCGCTCGTCGCCCAGGGCCTGCTCGGCAGTTACCGCCGCGAGATCGGCTGGGGCAAGGGCCAGACGCCCGGCTCCACGCGCGACGAGAGCTTCCGCGTCTTCGCCGGCCTCGAATAGGCCGGCTCCCCCACGGCCCGGCGCCAGCCGCCCGGCCGCAACCCGTTTCCACCCGCATCACGGAGGCTTCCGATGAGTTCGACCGACACCCTTTGGTACACCCGCTGCCCTGTCCCCACGGCCTTTTCGATCGCCGTGCAGAACGGCTGGCTCGACGAGGAGTTCGCCGGCGACGGCATCACCGTGCAGTCGCTGGCCGTCTCGACCGATCCGAAGGTGCGCCAGTCGCACTTCGAGCAGACGCAGTCCAACTTCTTCCGCCATGGCGGCAACATCCCGCCGCTGGTCTCGCGCTCGCGCGGCGCCGACGTGCGCCTGATCGGCCTTTCCTGGACCGACCTGCACGAGCTGCTGCTGGCGAAGCCGGGCTCCGGCATCAACGGCCCAGAGGACCTGCGCGGCAAGCGGCTGTCGCTCCCGAGGCGCGTGAGCGACTCGGTCGATTTCTGGCGGGCGACGGTGATCCGCGGCTACGAGAAGGCGCTCGACGCCGCGGGCCTCACCGTCGATGACGTCGAGTTCGTGGAGCTGGAGGTCGACCGCTCGTATGTCGGCGACACGACCGACAGCACGGCGGCCGACGCGACGCTCTGGGACGCGCGCTTCATGCTCGGGTTCCAGCGCGAAGAGGCGAATGCGCTCGAGTCCGGCGAGGTCGACGTGATCTTCAGCCAGGGCAGCCACGCCGTGAACCTCCAGGGCTTCACGGGCGCGAAGACCGTCCTCGACATCGCGACGCTCGACCGCCGCGAGCAGCGCATCAACAACGCCACGCCGCTGGTCTTCACCGTGACCGGCGACCTGCTCGACGCGCGCCCGGACCTCGTCGCCCGCGTCGTCGCGCGCACGATCCAGAGCGGGCAGTGGGCGAAGGCCAATCCGAGCGGCGCGACGCGGATCGTCGCCGACGAGGTCGGGATCGCCGAGGCGCTGCTGCCGCTGGCGTTCTCGGAGGCGCTGCCGCAGCAGCTGTCGATCGACCTGGGCGACGACAACATCGCCGCGCTGAAGTCACAGGCCGACCTGCTCGAGCGCCACGGCTTCCTCGCGGGCCCGATCGACTGGGACGCGTTCATCGACCACGGGCCGCTCGCCGAGGCGCAGAAGCTCCTCGAGACCGGAATCCCCGTCGGCGCCGGAGCGTAGCCGGCCGGCCGCAGGGATCCCCCTGCCCGACAGACGTCAACCCCTACCACGAAAGGGCCCGCCGATGGGCCAGCGCATCCTCGTCAACGCGTTCGACATGAACACCCCCACGCACCTGATCGCAGGAACGTGGCGGCATCCGCGCAGCCGCGCGCACGAGTACAAAACCATCCGCTACTGGACCGACCTTGCGCAGACGCTTGAGCGCGGCCTGTTCGACGGCCTGTTCATCGCCGACGTGCTCGGGGTCTACGACGTCTACGGCGGCAACCCGGACACCGCCCTGCGCGGCGGCGTGCAGACGCCGGTCAACGACCCGCTGCTGCTGGTGTCGGCGATGGCAGCGGTCACGGAGCACCTCGGGTTCGGCGTCACCGCGTCGACCGGGTTCGAGCATCCGTACCCGTTCGCCCGCCGGATCTCGACGCTCGACCACCTGACCGAGGGGCGGATCGGGTGGAACATCGTCACGTCGTACCTGTCCAGCGGCGCGAAGAACCTCGGGCTGACCGACCAGGTCGACCACGACACGCGGTACGACGTCGCCGACGAGTACCTCGAGGTGCTCTACAAGCTGTGGGAGGGCTCATGGGATGACGACGCCGTGGTCTTCGACCGCGAGAACAGCGTCTATGTCGACCCGGCGAAGGTCCACCCGATCAACCACGAGGGCGAGCACTTCACGGTGCCTGGCATCCATCTCGCGGAGCCGTCGCCGCAGCGCACGCCGCTGCTCTACCAGGCGGGCACGAGCGACCGGGGCAAGCGCTTTGCGTCCCAGCACGCCGAGGCGGTGTTCCTCGGTGGCCCGACGGCGGCGATCGTGAAGGGCCAGGTCGACGACATCCGCAGCCGCGCGGTGAGCGAAGGCCGGCGCGGCGAAGACATCAAGATCTTCACCGGCTACTCCGTGATCGTCGGGGAGACGGACGCGGCGGCGCAGGCCAAGCACGACGAATACCGCTCCTACCTCGACCACCGCGGGGCGCTCGCGCTGTGGTCGGGCTGGCTCGGGTTCGACCTGTCCGTCTACGACCTCGATGATCCGATCCGCGTCGTGCCCAACCAGGCCGTGCAGTCGACTGCTGAGATCTACGGCGGCGGCGACTGGAAGCTGCGCGACCTCGTCGACCGCCTCAACGGCGGCGGTGCGGCGCCGCTGGCGATCGGCTCGCCGGAGACGGTCGCCGACCAGATCGAGGCGTGGATCGACGAGTCCGGCGCCGATGGGTTGAACCTCTCGCACATCGTCACGCCGGAGTCGTATGCGGACTTCGCCGACCTCGTCGTGCCCGAGCTGCAGAAGCGCGGCCGGTACCGCACGAGCTACGACGAGGGCACGCTCCGCCAGAAGTTCTTCGGCGAGGGCGACCGCCTGCCGGAGCGCCACCGCGGCGCGAGCCACCGGCGGGCCGCCGTGACGCAGTAGGAGCTTCGACCCGACCGCGGGGTGGCGGGGAGCCTCCGGGCTCGCTCGTCACCTGCGCCTGGCGGCTTGGCTCCTACACGCTCGCCTCCGGCTCCCCACCACCCCGCTCCGTTGTTTGCGTGCCGTGCTGCGGCACGGCGGCCCGGCGTCGACTCTGGCCGCGGCGGCGTTGCGGCGCCCCTGTCGCTATGAGGGTTCATCGACTGGCCGAAGCCCAGAGGTGGCCGGCCGAGTGGCCAAGGCCACATTCCCGACCGATTTAGTCCTGTTATCGTGTTCGGCAGGTCACGAGTGCCAGCGCGAAGCCCCGGCTTGCTGGCCGGCAACCCTCCAACCGCGGTGGGGTGCCCCGGGAGACGACCAGGTTGAGTAGCCGAACACGGCTATAAGGCAAGCGCGGGTCCGCTGTGAATCGGGCCCCCCGGTCACGGAGGAGACATCGATGAGCCTCGATGAGTTGGACGACCCCACGAGTCGCTGGGCGTTCGAGACCAAACAGGTCCACGCCGGCCAGGCACCCGACACCGCCACCGGGGCGCGGGCACTGCCGATCTACCAGACCACCAGCTACGCATTCCGCGACACCGACCACGCCGCGGCGCTGTTCGGGCTCGCCGAGCCGGGCAACATCTACACCCGCATCATGAACCCCACCCAGGACGTCGTCGAGCAGCGCATCGCCGCACTCGAGGGTGGCGTCGCGGCGTTGTTCGTCTCCTCCGGGCAGGCGGCCGAGACGTTCGCGATCCTCAACCTGGCCCAGCACGGCGACCACATCGTCTCCAGCCCCCGGCTCTACGGCGGCACCTACAACCTCTTCCACTACTCGCTGCCCAAGCTCGGCATCGAGGTCAGCTTCGTCGACAACCCCGACGATCCCGAATCGTGGCGCGCCGCGGTGCGCCCGAACACCAAAGCGTTCTTCGCCGAGACGATTTCGAATCCGCAGATCGACGTGCTCGACATCCCGACGGTTGCCGCGGTCGCCCATGAGGCCGGGGTGCCGCTGATCGTCGACAACACGATCCCGACGCCGTATCTCATTCAGCCCATCGCCCATGGCGCCGACATCGTGGTGCACTCGGCCACCAAGTACCTGGGTGGGCACGGCACCGCGATCGCCGGTGTGATCGTCGACGGTGGCACCTTCGACTGGACCAACGGGCGGTTCCCCGGGTTCACCGAGCCCGACCCGAGCTACCACGGCGTGGTGTTCGCCGACCTCGGCGCGCCGGCGTTCGCCCTCAAGGCCCGCGTGCAGCTGCTGCGTGACTTGGGTTCTGCCGCATCGCCGTTCAACGCGTTCCTGATCGCGCAAGGTCTGGAGACGCTGAGCCTGCGCATGGAGCGTCACGTCGCCAACGCGCAGAAGGTGGCCGAGTATCTGTCCGGTCACGACGCCGTGATCTCGGTCAACTACGCCGGCCTGCCCAGCTCACCCTGGTACGAGGTGGGGAAGAAGCTGGCCCCCAAGGGAACCGGCGCGGTGCTGGCGTTCGAGCTGGCGGGCGGGCTGCCCGCGGGCAAGGCGTTCGTCGACGCGTTGACGCTGCACAGCCACGTCGCGAACATCGGTGACGTGCGCTCACTGGTGATCCACCCGGCATCGACCACCCACCAGCAGCTCTCGGCCGAGGAGCAACTGGCCACCGGCGTGACCCCGGGACTGGTGCGCCTGGCAGTCGGCATCGAGGGCATCGACGACATCCTGGCCGATCTCGAGCGGGGCTTCGCCGCGGCGCAGCACGCCGGCGGCACCGCCGATGCGCAGCTGCTCGAGGTGCAGACGTGACCCTCATGGATGTGGTGAACGATCGCGTGGCGCTGCCGCCCGAAGGCGAGATCGGCATCATTGACATCGGATCGCTCACTTTGGAGAACGGCGCCGTGCTCGACGACGTCTCGATCGCGGTGCAGCGCTGGGGTGAGCTCTCACCGGAGCGCGACAACGTGGTGGTGGTGCTGCATGCGCTCACCGGCGACTCGCACATCACCGGCCCCGCGGGCCCCGATCACCCGACACCGGGCTGGTGGGACGGCGTGGCCGGGCCCGGCGCGCCGATCGACACCGACCGCTGGTGCGCGATCTCGACCAACGTGCTGGGCGGCTGCCGCGGCTCGACGGGGCCGAGCACTATCGCCCCTGACGGAAAAGCTTGGGGCTCACGGTTTCCGGTGACGACGGTGCGCGACCAGGTGGCGGCCGACATCGCGGTGCTGGAGCGGCTCGGCATCACCGAGGTGGCCGCCGTGATCGGCGGCTCCATGGGTGGCGCCCGCGCCCTCGAGTGGATCGTCAGTCACCCCGACGACGTCCGTGCCGCGCTGGTTCTCGCGGTCGGGGCGCGCGCGACCGCCGACCAGATCGGTACGCAGAGCACGCAGGTCGCAGCGATCACCTCGGACCCCCACTGGTGCAACGGCGATTACCACGACACCGGTCGCTCCCCCGACGCCGGCATGGAGATCGCCCGGCGCTTCGCCCATCTGACCTATCGCGGCGAGACCGAACTCGACGAGCGCTTCGGCAATGCGGCGCAACCCGGTGAAGACCCCACCACGGGTGGACGGTACTCGGTGCAGAGCTATCTCGAGTACCAGGGCCGAAAGCTGGTGGCACGCTTCGATGCCGGCACCTACGTGGCGTTGACCGACGCGCTGTCCAGCCATGACGTCGGTCGTGGCCGCGGCGGTGTGGCGGCCGCGTTGCGGGGATGCCCGGTGCCGACCGTGGTCGGCGGTATCACCTCCGATCGGCTGTATCCGCTTCGGCTGCAACAGGAGTTGGCGGATCTGCTGCCGGGCTGCGACGGGCTCGACGTGGTCGATTCCGAGTTCGGGCACGACGGTTTCCTGGTGGAGACCGACGCGGTGGGAGCGCTGATCCGACGCACCCTGGAGTTGGCCAGCCGGTGAGCAGTTCGGCACAGCAACGGTCGCTGTCCTTCGGCGCCGAGGCCGCAGCCTACGAGCGCGGCCGCCCGTCCTATCCGCCGGAGGCGATCGACTGGCTGCTTCCCCCGGACACGCACACCGTGCTCGATCTCGGAGCGGGTACCGGAAAACTGACCACGCGACTGGTCGAGCGGGGCCTCGAGGTCGTCGCCGTGGATCCCATCCCGGAGATGCTCGAGCGGCTGCGAGCCTCCCTGCCCGACACGCCCGCGCTGCTCGGCACCGCCGAGGAGATCCCGTTGCCGGACAACAGCGTCGACGCCGTGCTCGTCGCCCAGGCGTGGCACTGGTTCGACCCGGCACGCGCGCTCGAAGAGGTGGTGCGCGTCCTGCGCCCCGGCGGCCGCCTGGGCTTGGTGTGGAACAACCGCGACGAAAGACTGGGCTGGGTCAAAGATCTCGGCCAGGTGATCGGGCACGAGGTCGACCCGTTCACCCAGACGGTCGACCTGCCAGCACCCTTCACCGACGTGTCGCGGCACCAGGTCGAGTGGACCAGTTACCTGACCCCGCAGGCGCTGATCGACCTGGTGGCCTCCCGCAGCTACTGCATCACCTCACCGGAGCAGGTGCGCACCCGCACACTGGACCGGGTGCGCGAACTGCTCGCCACCCACCCCGCACTCGCGAACTCCACCGGCCTCGCGCTGCCGTATGTCACGGTGTGCGTGCGCGCCACCCTGTCCTGAGGCCTCACGCCGCCCTGGTGCGCTCCCGAATCGCGGTGCGCAGCCCACGCTTCGGCGTCCCCGGTGTCGGCTCGACCCGCCCGAAGCGCCGCTCCGACGCCGTCTCCGGGGCGTCGTCGCTGGGAGCCTTCAGGTACTTGTCCGGAAGTGCGAGCTTCAGGATGGTCCAGAACGACTGCCAGTACTGCCGCAGCAGCGGCCCCGTGGTGTAGGGCAGGTCGTACTTCTCGCACAGCTCCTTGATCCGCACGCTCATCTCGGCGTACCGGTTGCTGGGCAGATCGGGGAAGAGGTGATGCTCGATCTGGTAGCAGAGGTTGCCGCTCATGAACGCCATGATCGGGCCGGCGTGGAAGTTGGCCGAGCCCAGCATCTGTCGCAGGTACCACTCGCCGCGCGTCTCGTTCTCGAACTCCTCGACGGTGAATTTCTCTGCCCCGTCGGGGAAATGGCCGCAGAAGATCACCATGTACGCCCAGTAGTTACGGATGAAGTTGGCGACCGCGTTGCACTTGAGCGTGTGCTTCCAGTTGGTTCCGGTCAACGCCGGGAAGATGATGTAATCCTTGCCCACCTGCTTGGCAATCTTGCGGCCCATCACGCGCATGTCCTTGCGCGCCTCGGCCCAGGTCTTCTCCTTCTTGCGGATCTTGTCGACCTCGATGTGGTGGGCTGCCACCCCCCATTCGAAGAACGTCCCGAGCAGCAGGTTGTAGATCGGGTTGCCGATCATCCACCGCTCCCACGGTTCGTCACGGGTCACCCGCATGATGCCGTAGCCCACATCACTGTCGAGGCCGACGACGTTGGTGTACTTGTGGTGCACGAAGTTGTGCGAGTACTTCCACTGCGATGAGGGGCAGGTGGTGTCCCACTCCCATTCGGTGGAGTGAATCTCAGGATCGTTCATCCAGTCCCACTGGCCGTGGATGACGTTGTGGCCCAACTCCATGTTCTCGATGATCTTGGCCGACGCCAGCATCGCCGTGCCGGCCACCCGGGCGATGCGGCTACTACTGGCGAACAGTGCGATTCGTCCGCCGGCGGCCAGCGCCCGCTGCAGTTGGATGGTGCGGCGCACGTAGCGTGCGTCGCGTTCACCTCGGGACTCTTCGATGTCGGCGCGGAGCTGGTCGAGCTCAGCGGCGAGATTCTCGACGTCCTCCTCGGTCAGGTGTGCGTAGACCTTGATGTCGGTGATCGCCATGGAAAATCTCCTTAGATCTTGATGGTGCAGTCACCGGAGGCGGTGGACACACATGTCTGGATGCGGTCGCCCGCACCGTGTTCCTGCCCGGAACGGATGTCCCGGACGTGCCCCTCTTCGAGCGGGAGCACACAGGTCTGGCAGATGCCCATCCGGCAACCGAACGGCATCTGGAGTCCGGCGTCTTCGCCGGCTTGCAAAATCGTTGTGGCACCGTCGATCTCGACCGACTTGTCGGAGATCCCGAAGTGGACGGTGCCGCCTTCGCCGCCCTTGTCGGTGGCCGCGATCGTGAACCGCTCCATGTGCAGTTGGTCAGCTAGACCGTGCTCTTCCCACACCTCCTCGGCCGCGTCGAGCATCGCCGACGGGCCGCACACCCATGCGGAGCGCTTCTGCCAATCGGACACGATCTTGTCGAGCTCGGTGAGCTCGACCTTGCCGTCTTCCTGGGTGAGCTGCAGGTGCAGGGTGTAGCCGCGCTGCTGGCTCTCCAGCTCCCGCAGCTCGTCGTGGAAGATCACCGACTCGGCCGACGGTGCCGAGTGGATGTGCACGATGTCGGGCGCCTGCCCGCGGGCGCGCAGCGACCGCAACATCGCCATGATCGGCGTGATCCCGCTACCCGCGGTGATGAACAGAAGAGATTCCGGCGGCGGATCGGGCAGCGTGAACTCACCCTGCGGCGCAGCCAGTCGAATGATCGTGCCGGGCTCGACCCCGTCGACGAGGTGCGTGGAGAGGAACCCCTCCGGGGTGGCCTTCACCGTGATCGAGATCTCGTCTCGCTGCGCCTCGGGTACCGACGTCAGCGAGTACGACCGCCAGTGCCACCGCCCGTCGACCCGCAGACCGATCCCGACGTACTGGCCGGGTTGGTAGTCGCGGGCGAAGCCCCATCCGGGGCGGATGAGCACGGTCGCCGTGTCGTCGGTCTCGCGTCGAACCTGGACTATCTCGCCGCGCAGCTCACGCGCTGACCACAGCGGATTGAGCAAAGAGAGATAGTCGTCGGGGAGCAGCGGGGTCGTGGCGCGGGCGGCGAGCCCGCGCACCATGTTCACCCACCCTCCACTCGGCGCTTCGACGTCGCGGGCCGGCTTCTTCGACCACCGCGCCACCGTCTTGACCAGATCGGCCATGGCTCACCCCTGATGCGCTCCGCAGTAGTCGGTGTTTCTGGAGTCAAACCGGTGTGATATTAAAA
>JAEXZY010000147.1 GCA_023404955.1 Actinomycetes bacterium | reverse complement strand
GCCGCGAGCTACCCGGCCGACCTCATCGCCAAGGCCGCCGAGATCGGCGTCACCGCGCTGAACATCCCGGAAAACTTCGACGGCATCGCCGAGCACCGCAGCACGGTGACCGGGGCGCTGGTCGCCGAGGCACTCGCCTACGGAGACATGGGACTGGCCCTGCCGATCCTGGCCCCGGCCGGCGTCGCCGCGGCGCTGACGCACTGGGGCAGCGCCGAACAGCAGGGCACCTACCTGCCCGAGTTCGCCGGTGAAAACGTGCCGCAGGCAAGCGTTCTCATCGCCGAACCGCACGCGCTGTTCGACCCGACCGCGCTGAAGACCACCGCGGTCCGCACCCCGGGCGGATACCGGCTCTCCGGGGTGAAGTCGTTGGTCCCCGCCGCCGGAGCCGCCGAATTGTTCATCGTGGCCGCCCAACTCAACGGCAAGCCCGCACTTTTCGTGGTGGAGGCCTCCTCCGAGGGACTCACCGTCGAAGCCGACCCTTCAATGGGCGTGCGGGGCGCCGCGTTGGGCAAGGTCGCGCTCGACAATGTCGCGGTGCCGCTGCACAACCGGCTCGGCGAAGCGGACCGATCCGACCAGGACTACGCTCAGGATTTCTCTGAAGCGATCGCCTACTCCCGATTGGGTTGGGCCGCACTGGCCGTCGGCACCTCGCACGCGGTGCTCGACTACGTCATGCCCTACATCAAGGAACGTGAGGCGTTCGGCGAGCCGGTCGCCAACCGGCAGGCCGTCGCGTTCATGACCGCCAACATGGCCATCGAATTGGACGGACTGCGACTGATCACGCTGCGTGGCGCCTCGCGCGCCGAGCAGGGCCTGACGTTCGCCCGGGAAGCCGCGTTGGCCAAGCGGATCGCCGCCGACAAGGGCATGCAGATCGGGCTGGACGGGGTGCAGTTGCTCGGCGGTCACGGTTACACCAAGGAACACCCGGTCGAGCGCTGGTACCGCGATCTGCGGGCCCTCGGCGTCGCCGAGGGTGTCGTCGTTCTCTAACAGCAGCATTCTCTTTCAGAAAGCGGGACGAACATGGCTATCAATCTGGAAATGCCCAAGAAGCTGCAGGCGGTCATTGAGAAGGGCCACCAGGGTGCAGCGGAGATGCTGCGACCGATCTCGCGCAAGTACGACCTGCGCGAGCATGACTACCCCGTCGAACTCGACACGCTGGCCACCCTGTTCGAGGGCATCTCGGAGGCGAACACGATCTCGTTCGCCGGTGCCGAGGCGTTCAGCAAGGACGGCGACGGACCCAAGGGAAACATCAACGGCGCCAACATGTCTGCGCTACTCAACGCGCTCGAGGTGAGCTGGGGCGACGTCGCGCTGCTGCTGTCGGTCCCCTACCAGGGCCTCGGCAACGCCGCGATCTCGAGCGTGGCCACACCCGACCAGTTGGAGCGGTTGGGCAAGGTGTGGGCCGCGATGGCCATCACCGAGCCGGGCTTCGGCTCGGACTCCGCCGCGGTGACGACGACGGCCGTTCTGGACGGCGACGAGTACGTCATCAACGGCGAGAAGATCTACGTGACCGCCGGATCCCGGGCGACCCACATCGTGGTGTGGGCGACGCTGGACAAATCCAAGGGGCGTGCGGCGATCAAATCGTTCATCGTGCCGCGCGAGCATCCCGGGGTGACCGTGGAGCGGCTCGAGAACAAGCTCGGCATCAAGGCCTCTGACACCGCGGCCATCCGATTCGAGAACGCCCGCATCCCGAAGGACAACCTGCTGGGCAGCCCGGACATCCAGGTGGACAAGGGCTTTGCCGGAGTCATGGAGACCTTCGACAACACCCGGCCCATCGTCGCGGCGATGGCCGTCGGCGTGGCCCGCGCGGCGCTCGAGGAGTTGCGCAAGATCCTCACCGATGCCGGCATCGAGATCTCCTACGACAAGCCCGCACACGCGCAGAGCGCCGCGGCTGCGGAGTTCTTGCGGATGGAGGCGGACTGGGAGGCCGGCTATCTGCTGACCGTGCGTTCCGCATGGCAGGCCGACAACAAAATCCCAAACTCCAAAGAAGCCTCGATGGGTAAGGCCAAGGCGGCCCGGGTCGGCACTGACGTCACCCTCAAGGCCGTCGAGATGGCCGGTACGACAGGCTATTCCGAGCAGACCCTGCTGGAGAAGTGGGCCCGCGACTCGAAGATCCTCGACATCTTCGAGGGCACCCAGCAGATCCAGCAGCTCGTGGTGGCCCGCCGCCTCCTCGGGTTGTCCTCGGCCGAACTGAAGTAGGGCTCACCCACGCAGCAGACCTTCGACGAGATCCGCCCCGCGCGCGACGCCGCCGCTGGCCGTGAATCCCTCGGCGACCCTGACGGCGCCGGCGCCCATGGTCATGGCTTCGTGGATCTTGCAGCGCAGCCGAGGCACGGACAACCTCCGGGCTGGAAGTCGCGTCCCACATCGCGCCACCTTGGCGCGCCGGGCAACCTCGAACTGGTCCCGTCCGTACGGCACCACGCAGACCGGGACGCCCCGGGCCAGCGCGCGCTGGGTGCCCCCCATCCCGCCGTGGGTGACCGCACACACCGCCTGGGCCAACACCAGATCGTGGTCGACGAAGCGGCGGATCGTCACGTGGGGGCCGTAGTCCGTCTCGTCGTCGGGAGCGGCGGGCAGCGTGGCCACCACGTGGACGGGATCGTCGGCCAGCGCTGCAACGGCGGTTCGGACGAGGTCCGCGTCATCCTGGCGCTCCGATGACGTCGTGACCAGCACGATGGGCCGGTCGATCGCCGCCAGCCACTCCGGCCGCTCTCCCCCCGCCGGATCCGGAACACACGGTCCGATCATCTGCACCGGGGGGCCCCAGTCTCCCCGGTACTGGAACGGGGGTGCGGTTGTCAGCAGCAGCAGCGGCGCGCGCCGCAGGAACCCGTCCAGTGACGTGACCGGGTGAACGCCGAGCTGTGTGCGGACCGCGTTGATGGACCTCACCGCGGACCGCTGCAGGGGTCGGTTGACCGCGGTGCGGACCGCGGCGTCGCGCCATCGGCCGGCAACTCCGGCCAAGGGACGCAGCCCCAGTCCGAACGGGGGCACGTGGTCGACATCGAGAGCCGGCGAGTACGGCGAGAAGGTCGCCCACGGCAAACCGCTTGTCTCGGCAGCGGTTTGCGCTCCCCAGCAGTTCACGTCGATCAGCAGGCCGCCGGGTTTCACGTCGGCGACCGCGCGGGCGAGATCGTCGACCTCAAGCGGAGCCCGCCGGGCGAACGCGGACACCGAGCGCCGCAATGCTCCTACCGGGTTGGAGGCCTTCCAGTCGTCCATCTCGACGGCTTCGATACGCGGATCGATGGCTGCGACCGAAAAGCCAAGCCGCGAAGCATCGTCGACACCGCTCGCCAACGTGCGGATGTGTACGTCGTGGCCCCGCCGGGCCAGTTCGGCCAGCAGTGCGGTCATCGGCAACAGGTGCCCCAGGGCGGGCGACGTGTAGGCGAGGATCACGGCCATCGTCAGCCCCGCCCGGCCCGTTCGCCCCGGCTCGCACCAGGCAGCAGCGCCCTACGCGCGAGGATGGGGTGAGTCCACCGGTCCATGGCCGCGGTCCGGGGACTGTGGCGTCGCCAGAGCGCGATCACCTCATCGACCTCGTGCAGGTCATCGGGTCCGCACCGGTCGAGCAGCAATTCACACAGCGACGCGGCTGGGCATCCGAAGTGCACCAGAGGTGCGTCGTGGACATGCAGTCGCACCAACGCCCGAAGGCTGTCGATCGCCTCGTCGCGTCGACCTGTCCGCGCCTCGTGCAACGCCAGTTGAGACCGGGTGATGGCCAACGCGAAATGCTGCAGCCGGTGCGCCGCGATTCCCGCTTCGGCACTGGTCAGCAGGTCGACAGCCTCTGCGGAGCGGCTGTCGTCGGCTTGCATCAGCAAGGTACCCAACGTCCACTGTGCCGCGATGATCCCGAATCGATCCCCGAACGACTCTGCCCGCGCAAGCGCCCGCTCTGCCTCGGCGATCAGGTCGTGTGCGACATGGAGACCCATTCCGGCCAGGATGCCCCAGTACAGGAGGATGGCCGAGAAGATGACCGGGGGCATCGCGCGCGCCAGTTCGGTGGCTGACCGCAAGTGGGCCACACCCTTCTCGTGATCGCCGAGGCAGATCTGTGACAGCCCCTTGACCGCGAAGGCGACCGCCCGGTCGACAGACGGCGGCTCCACTTCCAGCGCGAGGCTGCGATCGATCACCGCGATGGTGGCCACGAATTCGCAATTGGCCCACCGCGCGAATGCCAGTGCGGTGTAGATGATCTCCAGATCTTCGGCGGGGGCGACCCGCAGGGCGTCGACGAGGATCGTCAACTCGGCGGCCAGCGGCATGGCATCTCCGACGCGACTGCTGTTGACGATGAAAGCCATGATGCGTCCCGCCATCGCCAGCGCCAGCGGCGTGCGGTCATCGCAGTGCTCGCTGAGTTCCCGCAACTCACGGAATCGATCGTCGTTGTCGGGGTCTGCGCCGACGAACAACTCGGTCGACACCAACATCGCGCGCGGCGCGATGCGCAGCGAGATCCCCTCGCCACAATCGTCGGGCAGTTGATCTGCCACTCGTGCCGCGCTTGCCCATTGTTGCCGAGCCGCCGACATATCGCGCATCCGTAGCCATTCCGCGGCTCGGAGATGCCAGTGGCAGGCAGCCACCAAGTCGCCGGCAGCCTCGAGATGCGTCGCGATCTTGGCCGCGTTCTCATCGTTGTCACCGCGTGCTTGGATGGCCCGCGCGAGCCGATGATGCGCCTGTGCCCGCGAGACGCCCATCTGAGACTCGTAGGCCACTGCGCGGATCAGGGAATGCCGGAAGCGGTATCGCCGCCTCGGCGTGAATTCGATCTGATCGACCAATTCGGCGGCGACCAGTTCGGCCATCGGTGCCGACAGGCGACCGGGGGCCAGCACCGCGAGAGTGTCGGTGTCGAAACGGGTTCCGATGACCGCTGCAGCGTTCAGCACCGTCTTGGTGGCGGGTGCCAGCCGGTCGATGCGGGCGGCGAGCACTGCCTGCACGGTCGCGGGCACGCCGATGTCGCCCGGATCGCCCACCAACCGATAGTGGCCACGGCCACCCACCAGAAGGCCCCGGCCGGCGAGGTCGCGCACGATCTCCTCGACGAAGTACGGGTTGCCCTCTGCAGCGTCCGCCACTCGCGATGCGAGGACGCGCATCTCCCCGCCGTGTCCGAGTAGACACCGCGCGAGATCGGCTGTGGCAGAGAGGCTCAACGGCGCCAAGGCCACAATGGTGTCAGCGAGGTCGAGCAGTGAGCCGCGATAGTCCTGTCGGTGCGTCACCACCATCACCGTCGACGTGGTGCCCATATCCGCGGCGAAGTCCGCGAGCACCGACTCACTGGCCGCGTCGAGCCAATGAACATCGTCGACGACGATCACCACCGGATCCGCGCGGCACCGGACGAACCGCCTCATCGTCTCGGCGAGGCGGTGACGTCGACCGTCGGCGCCCACGTTCAGCGCCGGCCATGATGGGTCGTCGATGCCCATCGCCTCGAACAGTATGTGGGCGTCGGTCACGTGCATCGGCATCGCGGTCTCGACCCGCCGCCGAGCCTCCTCGTCACTGCGGCCTTCGACGTCGAACATGGCACGCAGCAATCGCGACAACGCGCGGAACGCGATCGGCGCCGAATGTGCGTCGCAGCCGGAAACGACGACTGTCCTGCCTGCTTCTGTTGCGCACCTGCAGAACTCTTCGATCAGACGACTCTTCCCCACACCGGGCGATCCCATCACGGTGACGAGCTGGGGCCGTCCTGCACGGATCGATGCGCACAGTCTGTGCAGCTCGGCATCCCGACCGAGCAGACGCGCCTCGTTGCGCCCCAGGATTCTGCGTCGGGGTCTCACCGCGATCAAGGTCCGAGCGGTGACCGGGTCTTGGCTGCCTTTGACGTACACGTCCATGGCAGGACCCAGATCCGTGGCGCGCTCCACCAACGCCGCGGTGCTGGAGGAGCACAAGACGCCTCGCGGCGGAGCTGCCGCCTCCATTCGCTGCGCCATCCCGACCGCATGGCCGATCGCGGTGTAGCGCCCGGGCCCGCTGCCGATTTCGCCGACCACCACGGCTCCGGAGTTCACTCCGACCCGCAGTTGCAGCCCGACGCCGTCGCGGCGCTCGACCTCCGCGCCCAGTTGGAGGGCGACGGATTGGATCTCGAGTCCGGCGATGCATGCCCGCAGCGCATGGTCCTCCAACGCCATGGGCGCACCGAACAACGCCATCAGCCCGTCGCCGGTGAACTTGTCCGTGGTGCCCTGGTAGCGCTGCACCACCGCTGCACAGCGGTTGAACAACTCGTTCATGATCTCGCTCAACCGCTCGGGATCCAGCGCGGCGGCCAACTTCATCGACCCGACCACATCAGCGAACAGCACCGTGACCTGCTTGTGCTCCCCCACCACCGGAGCGGAGATCACCGGCGCTCCACAGACGTCACAGAACCGCGCGCGGGTCCGCAGGTCGTTACCGCACGACCCGCATGTGGCACTGGTCCCGACGTCTGGTCGCGTCATGTCCCGTCTTCCCCGCGGCCCGTCTCACGATGATGCCGCGGCGCGCCGAGGAGTGGGCCGCAACGGCCCAAATCGAGTCGAATCAGAACCCGTCGTGCACGACCACTCGCGTTCGACCGGTGAGGCCACCACCGATGATGGTCTTCAGCACCTCATCGACGCGGCGCACCGGGACATCGGTGGTCACCCGGGCCAGATGCCGCGGAGCCAGACCGGATTCGATCTGACCCCACATTTCTCTGCGCCGGGCGATCGGGAGCAGCACCGAGTCGATGCCGGCCAGCGTCACGCCACGCAGGATGAACGGCATCACGGTGGCAGGCAGGTCCGCAGACCCGGCCAAACCGGAAATCGCCGCAATCCCACCGTATTTCAGAGTGCTCAGCGCGTACGCCAACGCGGTACCGCCGACGCAATCCACGACGGCAGCCCAGTGCGCCTTGCCCAGCGCCCGGACCTTCTCGTCGGGCCCGGGCACCCGGTCGATCACCTCTGCGGCACCGAGATCGCGCAGCAGGTCGCGCGCCTGCGCCTTGCCCGTCGAGGCCACCACCTCGTAGCCCAGGCCGGCCAGCAGGTCGACGCTGACGCTGCCCACTCCCCCGGTCGCACCGGTGACCAGGACCGGTCCGTCGCCCGGCTGCACCCCGTGCGCCCGGAGCGCGTCGACGCTCAGGGCCGCCGTGAAGCCGGCCGTGCCGATGGCGGCGGCATCGCCGGTGCTCAACGATGTGAGCTTGACCAGGTAGTCGGCGGGGTACCGGGCGACCTGGGCGTAGCCGCCGTGCCGACCGGTACCGATGTCCTGGCCATGGGCGAACACGGCGTCACCCACCGCGAAGTCCGGCGACGTGCTGGCGGTCACCGTCCCGGCGACGTCGATGCCGGGGATCAACGGATAGGCCCGTGCAACGCCACCTTTGGGCGTGACGGCGAGTGCGTCCTTGTAGTTGACGCTGGAGTACTCGACGTGGATCTCGACGTCGCCGTCGGGCAGGAAGGTCTCGTCCACCACCTCGTGGCGCAGTGTCACACCGCCGTCGCCGTCCTCGTGGGCCACCAACGCGTTGATCTCGGTCATTCCGCCACGATAACCAGCGCTCGCTGAAAACGAGGAAGCCCCCGGCCGCTGTCGGCCGGGGGCTTCATCGCTTGCTGCTGTCGGTGACTATCCAACGAGGTGCGAGATCAGGTCAGGCTTCATGGCCTGCAGCTCGCGACCCCAGTACGCCCAGTTGTGCGTGCCGTTGTTCGGGAAGTTGAACACGCCGTTGTTGCCGCCCGCGGCCACATAGTTGTCCTGGAACGTCTTGTTCGTCCGGATCGTCAGGCCCTCGAGGAACGTGGCGGGCAGGTCGCCGCCGCCGAGCTCGTTGGGCTGGCCGTTGCCGCAGTACACCCAGATGCGGGTGTTGTTGGCGACCAGGTTCGGGATCTGCACCATCGGGTCGTTGTACTTCCAGGCCGGATCGGTCTCCGCGGGGCCCCACATGTCGTTGGCCTTGTAGCCGCCGGCGTCACCCATCGAGATGTTGATCAGACCGGGCCACCAGCCCTCGGACGGATTGAGGAAGCCCGACATCGAACCGGCGTAGGTGAACTGGCCGGGGTGGTGCGCGGCCAGCACCAGCGAGGCGCTGCCGGCCATGGACAGACCCACAGCGGCGCTGCCGGTGGACTTCACCTGACGCTCCGAAGCGAGGTAGCCGGGCAGCTCTTGGGTCAGGAAGGTCTCCCAGTTGTAGGTCAAGCAACCGGCCTTACCGCAGGCGGGCTTGTACCAGTTCGAGTAGAAGCTGGACTGGCCGCCGACCGGCATGACCACCGAGATGCCCGAGTCGAGGTACCACTCGAACGCCTGGGTGTTGATGTCCCAGCCGTTGAAGTCGTCCTGGGCGCGCAGGCCGTCGAGCAGATAGAGCGCCGGCGAGTTCGGGCCGCCGCTCTGGAACTGCACCTTGATGTCACGGCCCATCGACGGCGACGGCACCATCAGGTATTCCACCGGCAGACCAGGCCGCGAGAACGCCCCGGCGGTTGCCGAGCCCCCGGCGAAGCCGATGATGCCCGGCAGCAAGATCGCGGCGAATGCAGCGATGCCGAAGCGGCGCGCCCACGGGCCACGAATCCTGTCAAGAAGTCTCATTCGGTCTTTCCATCCATCGTCGGTGTACCGCTCACAGCGGTCACGTCCAGCGGTTTCCCGTGCGGTCGCCGACACCACAGCGATGTCTTCACCGCGTTGTGGCGCCATCCCGGAAGATGCCGTGACGGCGCGGGATGGGCCGAGAAGAGTTCAGTTGTAGCGGTTGCAGTAAAGCATGTGACCACGAACCGACCAAGCTCGACCGCGGCGAACACGCCGGTTTTCCTCACAGGAGACTACCGGGAACGCCCCTCTGGCGCGCCGCCGGACACATCGGCCCAGTGACCGGGCTCACATCGCGTCATAGGCTCGCCACATGTCGAGTGGGGCACCACGCAGCGTTCGTGACGCGATCACCGTGTTCTTCCAGAAGAACATCGCCAACCCCGTGATGCGGCGCCTGCCGTTCCAGACGCTGCTGGAGACGACGGGTCGCACGTCCGGCCAGCCGAGACACACTCCGGTGGGTGGGCGTCGTATCGGCGATCAGTTCTGGTTCGTCTCCGAGTTCGGCGATAAGTCCCAGTACGTCCGCAATATCGCCGCCGATCCGCGCGTCCGCGTCCGGCTGAACGGGCGCTGGCACCGCGGCACGGCCCACCTTCTGCCTGACGACGACCCCCACGCCCGCATGCGCGAGCTGCCACGGTTCAACAACGTCGGGGTCCGAACCTTCGGCACCAACCTGCTCACGATTCGCGTCGATCTGAACGACTGAGTTCCACCGTGGGCCCTGCGCACGCGATCGGCGGCCAGGACGTGCACAGGCCCCACGCTCGTCGAGCCGTTGACCTGCTTCAGAAATAAAAGTAACGTCAGTTTCACTTCGACCGAGGAGTTGCCATGGAATCCTTCGTTCATCTGAGCAAGGGCACCGTTCCGAAAAGGGTGCACGCCGATCTGAACGGCCTCAAAGACGACGAGCTCGGCCGCGGGGGCTTCACGGGCCGTTTCGCCCACCTGTATCGGCGCAACGATCCGACGGCATACCGGTCGGACGGGCCGCTACGCCCCATCGACGTCCTCGCCGGCGAGCTGAAGCCCTCCGATGCCGGCGATCCCCTCGGCGCACCGCTGCTGATGTTCTCCAACGCCGACGCCCAGATCTTTCTGTCCCGGCGCAGCGACGAGATGCCGTTCTGGGTCCGCTACGTGGACGGCGATCTCCTCTGCTTCGTCCACGACGGCGCCGGCTCGCTGGAGACGGAATTCGGGCCGCTGCGCTACCGCCCGGGCGACTGGGTCTATCTGCCGAAGGCGTGCACCTGGCGGCAGCTGCCCGACGAGCCAGGCACGTGGTTGATGATCCAGGCCACCGACGAGTTCCGCGTACCGCCGGCAGGCACACTCGGCCGGCACTTCCCGTTCGACCCCGCGCAGACGGTGATCCCCGACCCCGCGCCATGCGACGACGACGGCCGGGAGAGCTATGAGGTACGGCTCGTGCACGCCCCCATCGACGGGCACGACACGACGACGCTCTACTACGACCACCATCCGCTCGACGTGGAGGGGTGGCGGGGCGACAACTTCCCCTTCACCTTCAACATCGACGATTACCACGTCGTGACCTCCGACAGCGTGCACCTGCCGCCGACAGTGCACCTGTTCATGCAGGCGACCGGCGTCTACGTGATGAACTTTCTGCCCAAGCCTGCCGAAGGGGTCCCCGGCACCGAGCGCACACCCTGGTACCACCGCAACGTCGACTTCGATGAAGTCGCGTTCTTCCACGGCGGCTCGCTCTACGGCATCCCGATGCCGCCGGGGCTGATCTCCCATGCTCCGCAGGGTGTGCACCACGGCGCCCCGGAGAAGGCGCGTGAGCGGGCGCGCCGCAAATTCGACGACTACACATCCGTGGACTGGCAGGTCATCTCCATCGACACCCGCAGGCGGCTGACCCCCTCGGCCGAGGTGCTGGCCCACGACCTGGGGCAGCACTGATGGGCAGCACCCGCCACGAGTACGAGCGCATTCCGTATCTGGTCGCCTATCAGAACTCCTCGGCCGTCCGCGATGTCTACGGCGGCGTGGCCGAGCTGGTGGTGCTGGAGAGTTACCTACTCAAGCCGGCCACATCATCAGAGACCGTGCTGGTGTTCATGCACCCTATCGGGGGCGGCGCCTACCTGCCGATGATCAACGCGCTGGCCCGCGCCGGCCACCATGTCATCTACTGCAACAGCCGGTTTCGCGGCACCGACTCGGCCCTGCTAATGGAGAAGGTGGTGGAAGATCTCGGCGAGTGCATCAAAGATGCCAAGAATCGCCTGGGCTATCGCAACGTGGTGCTCGCCGGGTGGAGCGGCGGAGGGTCGCTGTCGGTGTTCTATCAGCAGCAGGCTCAGCATCCGACGGTGACCTCGAGCCCGTCGGGCGACGGGCCCGACCTCACGACGCTGGGCCTGATCCCCGCCGATGCCATCATGCTGCTCGCCGCCCACATCAGCCGGCACGGCACGATGACCGAATGGATGGACGCATCCATCCTCGACGAGTCCGACCCGAGTCAGCGAGATCCCGAGCTCGACCTCTACAACCCGGACAATCCGAATCAGCCGCCCTACACCCCGGAGTTTCTCGAGCGCTACCACCAGGCCCAGATCGACCGGAATCGCCGCATCACCGCGTGGGTCAAGAACAAGCTGGCCGAACTGAAGGCCGCGGGCAGACCGGACGACGAGTTCGCGTTCGTCGTCCACGGCACGATGGCCGATCCCCGCTGGCTCGATCCGACGGTGGATCCCAACGAACGCACCCCCGGCACCTGTTATCTGGGCGATCCTCAGGTGGTGAACATGAGCCCCGTCGGCCTGGCGCGATTCTGCACTCTGCGCAGCTGGCTCTCCCAGTGGAGCTACGACGACGCCAACGGCGACGCGGTGAAGGCCGGACCGGACATCGCGGTGCCCGCGCTCGTGATCGGCAACCTCGCCGACGACGCGTGCACGCCCAGCCACACCCGCAGGATCTTCGACGCGATCGGTCACCCGGACAAGGAGATGTACGAGATCCCCGGCGCCAACCACTACTACGCGGGACCCGAACAGCGCGACAAGCTGCGCGCCGCTGTGGACATCTGCACCGATTGGCTGCAGCGGCACGGGTTTTCGGCGTGACGGTCACCGGAGGGCGGGAGCGAAGCGACCCGGGAAAAGGCCTCGGAGGGCAGGAGCGAAGCGACCCGGGAGAGTGCACGGGACCGCTCGACGGCATCCGGGTCATCGAAGTCGGCACGCTGATCTCCGGACCGTTCGCCGGGCGACTGCTGGGTGACATGGGGGCCGACGTGATCAAGATCGAACCGCCGGGCGCCCCCGATCCGCTGCGCACGTGGGGGCAGGCCGAGCGCGACGGGCACCACTTCTTCTGGACAGTGCACGCCCGCAACAAGAAGGCGGTCACACTCAACCTGCGGGTGCCCGCCGGGCGCGAGCTCTTCCTCGAGCTGATCGAGCGCAGCGACATCCTGGTCGAGAACTTCCGGCCCGGCACGCTGGAGAAGTGGGGTCTGGGCTATGACGTTCTGCGCGAGCGCAATCCAGGAATCATCGTGGTGCGGGTGTCGGGATACGGGCAGACGGGACCGGAGGCACACAAAGCCGGCTACGCCTCCGTCGCCGAGGCCGCGAGCGGCTTGCGGCACATGAACGGCTTTCCCGGTGGACCTCCCCCGCGCCTGGCCCTCTCGCTCGGCGACAGCCTCGCCGGAATGTTCGCCGCCCAGGGCGCGCTGGCCGCGCTCTACCGCCGCACCGTCACCGGCGAAGGTCAGGTCGTCGACGCCGCTTTGACCGAATCATGCCTGGCAGTGCAGGAATCGACGATCCCCGACTACGACGTGGGCGGGGTCGTGCGCGGCCCGTCGGGGACCCGGCTGGAAGGCATCGCCCCGTCCAACATCTACCCGACCGCCGACGGCAGCTGGGTGGTGATCGCGGCCAACCAGGACACTGTCTTCCGCCGGCTGTGTCAGGCGATGGACCAGCCCGACCTGGCCGCCGACGAGCGCTTCGCCACCCACGTCGCACGGGGGCGCAACCAGGACGAGCTCGACGCCATCATCGGCGCGTGGGCCGCCACCCGTGAACCCGCGGACATCATCGCCACCCTGTCTGCCGCGGGCGTGATCAGCGGCCCGATCAACACCGTGGCCGAGGTCGTCGCCGACCCCCAGTTGCAGGCACGCGGCATGATCGCCGACCACTTCGACGAGCGGATCGGCCGCACCGTCAAAGGACCCGGTGTCGTGCCGGTGCTGTCGCAGACCCCGGGCACGATCCGCAGCGCCGGCCCGGCCCGCCCCGGTCAACACAACGGGGAGATCTACCGTGATCTGCTCGGCCACACCGACGCCGAACTCGCCGACCTGCACGCCGAGGGGGTGCTGTGACCGATCTTCCTGCACACGTGACCATCCGGGATGTCTCGCTGCGTGACGGCCTCCAGATCGAGGCACCGATCCCGTTGCCGGCCAAGCGGACACTGCTGGCAGCCATCGCCGCCACCGGGGTGCGGGAGATGGAGGCCACCGCGTTCGTGTCACCGTCGAAAGTTCCCGCCCTGGCCGATGCTGCCGAGTTCGCCGAGCACCTCGGCGAGTTCCCCGGCATCGAGTTCTCGGCGCTGGTGGCCAGCCCCACCGGTGCGAAGCGCGCGATCGCGGCGGGGCTGCAATCCATCGAATACGTGGTGTCTGCGGCCGACGGGCACAGCCGCGCCAACGTCGGCCGGACGTCGGCCGAGGCGGCTGCCGCGATCCCGGACATCGTGACGATCGCCCACGACGCGGGTGCCCGCGTCGAGGTCATCATCGCCACCGCATGGGACTGTCCTTTCGACGGACCGACGCCGACGGATCGGGTGGTCGACGTGGTGACGGCCGGGCTGGCGGCCGGCGCGGACCGCTTCGCCATCGCCGACACGATCGGTACCGCGACCCCACGCCGGGTCACCGAACTGGTCGCGCTGGTGCGCCCGCTGATCGGTCATCTGCCTCTGGGCGCGCATTTCCACAACACCCGCGGCGCCGGCCTCGCCAGCGCCTACGCCGCGGTCGAGGCCGGCGTGACACGCCTGGACGCCTCGGTCGGCGGGCTGGGCGGCTGCCCCTTCGCCCCGGGCGCCAGCGGCAACATCGCTGTCGAAGACCTGGTGTACCTGCTACGCGACTGCGGTATCGGCGTCGACGTCGACCTCGAGAAGGCGATCGCGGCGGCCCGGGTCGCCCAGGACGCGGTCGGGCACGAACTCCCGAGTGCGCTGCTGCGCGCCGGCGACCGGATCCTGAGCTGATGCCGTGTCCCCCAGCCCGTCGGAGTTGAGCGCCAAGGGGCGTCAGACCCGCCTGGCGATCGAGCAGGCGGCACGGAAGTTGTTCGCCGAACGAGGTTTCCACGGCACCACGCTGGGCGACATCACCTCGGCCGCAGGCCGCTCCACCGCAGCGTTCTACCGGTACTTCGCCGACAAGGAGGATCTGCTGGCTGATCTGGCCGAATCCTTCCTGCACGAGGTCGTGACACCGTCAGGTCTGAGCGTGCCGCTCCCGCAGTCCCCCGACGACGATGCGTTCTTCACCACCGTCGTCACCGGGTACTGGACCATGTTCACCCAGAACATCGGCATCATGATCGCCGTCGCACAACTCGCGGCGACCCAGCCGCGATTCACCGCCTTGCAGAACGAGTTCCGTCGTTTCGGGATCAGCATCGTCGCCGCCTCGGTCCGGCGGGCACAGGAGCAGGGTTTCGCCGCAGAACTCGATCCTGAGAACACCGCAGCGGCCATCGCGCTGCTGTTCGAGAACTTCACCACGGTGTTCGCCGGAGACACCGGCGCGAGCATCGGGGTCACGATGAGCGACGACGACGCGATCACCACACTCTCGCGTATCTGGAAGAAGACGCTGTACGGACACTGACTGTCGACCAGCAAGGAGATCACCGTGGATTTCAGCCTTCCCGAACACCTTCCGGGGCTACTGGCCGAGATGGACGCATTCATCGAGGCCGAGATCAAGCCCCTCGAGCGCGACCACATCCAGTACTTCGACCATCGGCGCGAGTACGCACGCACCGACTGGGACAACGGCGGGGTGCCGCGCCGCGAATGGGAGGATCTCCTCACCGAGATGCGCCGGCGCGCCGACGCGGCAGGGTGGTTGCGTTACGGTCTACCGTCCCGATTCGGTGGTCGCGACGGCAGCAACATCGACATGGCCGTCATCCGAGAACACTTGGCCCACAAGGGTCTAGGACTGCACAACGACCTGCAGGACGAGTCGTCGATCGTCGGCAATTTCCCTCAGGTCATCATGATGGACCGGTTCGGCACCGACGAGCAGAAAGCCGCATGGACCGAGGCGCTGATCACCGGCGAACGATCGATGGCCTTCGGCCTGACCGAACCGAACCACGGCTCCGACGCCACGTGGTTGGAGACGACCGCGGTGCGCGACGGGGACGACTGGGTCATCAACGGCGCCAAGCGATGGAACACCGGCGTGCACCGGGCCACGCATGACCTGATCTTCGCACGCACCTCGGGTGAGCCGGGCCAGGCCCGGGGTATCACCGCGTTCCTGGTTCCGACCGACTCGCCCGGCTTCACCGTGCCCTACTACTGGTGGACGTTCAACATGCCCACCGATCACGGCGAGGTCGTCCTCGACAACGTCCGGGTACCCGCCGACGCCGTGCTGGGCGAGGTGGGCCGCGGCCTCGATGTCGGACAGACATTCCTGCACGAGAACAGGATTCGACAAGCGGCCAGCAGCCTGGGCGCCGGTCAGTACTGCATCGACCGCGCGGTCGGCTACGCGAACCAGCGGTCGGTGTTCGGCAAGCCGCTGGCGGTCAACCAGGCGGTGCAGTGGCCGTTGGTGGAGCTGCAGACCGAGGCGCAGATGGTGCGGCTACTGGTCTACTACGCAGCCAGTCAGCTCGACGCCAACCACCACATGGAGGTGTCCGACAAGGTGTCGATGGCCAACTACCGCGCCAACCGCCTGGTCTGCGAGGCCGCCGATCGTGCCATGCAGGTGCATGGCGGCGTCGGCTACAGCAGGCACGAACCGTTCGAACACATCTACCGCCACCATCGGCGGTACCGCATCACCGAGGGCGCCGAGGAGATCCAGATCCGGCGCGTCGCCCAGCGGCTCTTCGGGTTCGGTCGACGGTGAGCCTCGACGACGAGCTGCGCGCGGTCCTGACCCCGTTGCTCGGCGAGATCACGATCGACAACTTGACGCGATTGACCGGAGGTGCGAGCCGCACGACGTGGGCCTTCGATGCCGTTGTCGGCGCCATTGACGACGCCGAAGCCGAGACCCGCCGAGCACTCATTCTGCGCACCGGTCCGCCCGACGACATCCATGCCGGGATGGAGCTCGAGGCACGCGTGCAGCAGCGCGCGGCGGCCGCCGGCGCGCCGGTTCCCCACATCCTGACCGCGAGCGATTCGTCAGCGGATGTGGGCAGTCCGTATCTTATCTGCGACGCGGTGCCCGGCGAGACGATCGTGCGGCGCATCTTTCGTGGGCTCGACGACACGGGGCGCACGCGGCTGCTGCGTCAGTGCGCCGAGGCGCTGGCAGCGATCCACCGGGCCGACGTCGACGGTGTCGGCCTCGAGGCTCCGGACGATCTGGGCGGCTGGCGCACCCGTCTCGATGAGATCGGGGACACCGGAGCGACATTCGAATGGACGTTTCGCCGGCTCGCCGACCAGCGGCCGGCTCCCTCACCGATGCGGCTCGTGCACGGCGACTTTCGGATGGGGAACCTGATCGTCGACGACACCGGCCTGGCAGCCGTCCTCGACTGGGAGCTCACGCACCTCGGTGAGGTGTACGAGGATCTGGCCTGGTTCTGCATCCGCGCGTGGCGTTTCGGAGCGCCGGCCGCTCTCGGCGCCGGCGGTCTGGGCAGCGTCGAGTCCTTCGTGCGGGCCTACGAGGACGCGGCGGGTATCCACGTAGACCGTTCCGCGCTGCGCTGGTGGCTCACCGTCGCCACGCTGCGGTGGGGAATCATCTGCCGCCATCAGGCAGAACGTCACCTCTCCGGGGAGACGCCGTCGGTCGAGCTCGCCGCGATCGGGCGGCGCGTCAGCGAAACGGAGTGGGATCTACTCGATCTGCTCGCCGGCGGAGGACCTGCATGACCGCGCGTCCCACCGCCGCCGAGCTGGTCGCCGCCGTGGCGATGTTCTTGGAGAACGACATTCGCGCCGCCTGTGACGGGCAGGTCGGCTTCCACGCCCGGGTCGCGGCCAACGCCCTGCGCATCGTCGAACGCGAATTGCTCACCGACACGCCCTCTTCGGTCCACGACGCGCTGGCCACACTCGGAGTCGCCGACGAGGCCGAGCTGACCACAGCGATTCGCGCCGGTGACCTCGACGACCGGCCCGACGACGTCATGGCGTGCCTGCGGCAGCTGGTGGCGCACCGGTTGTCGGTCGATCACCCGGGTTACGCGGACAGCTGAGGACGGGACCGCTCAGTCGCGGCGCACCCGTAGGAGATGGGCGGGCTCGTCGACGCGGGTGCCGATCGCCTCTCCGAGTGCCTCGGCGTGGACGTCGGTGACCACGCCGCGATACGTCGTCGCCGTCAGGTCCTCCACCGACCACCCCGCGCCGAACGCGTCGAGGAGCTCGCGCGCGGTGACCGCGGGACCGAAGCCGCGGCCCGCGTCGGAGAGGGCGAGGACGTGCACGATGCCCCCGCGCCGGATGACCCGACCCAGACTCTGGACGTAGCGCCGGCGGTCGGCGTCGTCGAACACATGGAACAGCGCGCTGTCGAGCACCGTGTCGAACAGCGGTCCATCCGCGTGGATCGCGCTGAGGTCGAATGCGTCACCGACCACGAACCGCGCCTCGACTCCCCGCTCGGCCGCATGACGACGCGCGATGTCGATCGCCGTCGGCGCCCCGTCGACGCCGAGCACATCGTGCCCCAGTCGCGTCAGGTAGATCGTGTGCTCGCCGGTTCCACAGCCGACGTCGAGCACCCGGCCCCGGATGAGACCGGCGCCGGCGAGCGCCACGACCGCGGGCTGGGGTTCATCGATGACCCACGGTGGGCTCTGTTGCTGATAGAAGGACTCGAACGTGCGCAGTGCTGGTGTCTGATCCATCAGGTCAGTGTGGAAGCTGAACGACGCTTGAGGTCAAGACACCGGTGCCGAACGGCACCGGTCACCGTCGCTGCGCGGCTACCATCGCGGCCATGGTGCTGCCCTCGTCACCGCCCGACCCGGTCACCCTGCGTGTCCTCGTCTACAGCGACAACCCGCGGACCCGGGAGCAGGTGCGGCTCGCTCTGGGCAAGCGGGTGCACCCTGAACTCCCCGAGCTCAGCTACCTCGACGTGGCCACCGGTCCGATGGTGATCAGGCAGATGGACGCCGGCGGATTCGATCTGGCGATCCTGGACGGCGAAGCCAGCCCGGTCGGCGGCATGGGAATCGCGAAACAACTCAAGGACGAGGTCGCAGACTGCCCACCGGTGCTGGTGCTCACCGGTCGGCCGGACGACGCCTGGCTGGCCACCTGGTCCCGCGCCGAGGCCGCGGTCCCGCACCCCATCGACCCGATCCGGCTGGGCGACGCCGTCGTGTCGCTTTTACGGCCCCGTCAGTGATGCCGGCAGCACGTTAACGCCCTGTCACGCTTGCATTTTCGGGACGTTGCCGCAGAGCCCTGACACTCCTTTAGCGATACTCATCAAAATGTGTGGCGCAGGTCGCTATCGGGGTTAGGGTGTGGGAAAGCTCACATCGACAGCCCGCGAGGAGCTCCTACGCAGCATGAGCCTGTACACGCCGATCCTGGTGCTTGGTGCGATAGCTGCCGTGTTCGCCATCGGCTCGGTGGGCATCGCGGTCCTCATCGGTCCGCGCCGGTACAACCGCGCCAAGCTCGAGGCCTACGAATGCGGCATCGAACCCATGGACGCCGATGATCCCGCGGCGGCGGCCACCGGCCAGCGCTTCCCCATTCGCTACTACCTGACCGCGATGCTGTTCATCGTCTTCGACATCGAGATCGTGTTCCTGTACCCGTGGGCCGTCGCGTTCGACAGTCTCGGCGTGTTCGCGCTGGTCGAGATGCTGCTGTTCATGGTGATCGTCTTCGTCGCCTACGCCTACGTGTGGCGCAGAGGAGGCCTGCAATGGGACTAGAGGAACGGTTGCCCGGCGGCATCCTTCTCTCCACGGTGGAGGCCGTCGCCGGGTACGTGCGCAAGGGTTCGCTGTGGCCGGCGACGTTCGGCCTGGCCTGCTGCGCCATCGAGATGATGGCGACCGCCGGGCCGCGGTTCGACATCGCACGCTTCGGCATGGAGAGGTTCTCGGCCACGCCGCGCCAGGCGGATCTGATGATCGTCGCGGGCCGGGTCAGCCAGAAGATGGCACCGGTGTTGCGGCAGATCTACGACCAGATGGCCGAGCCGAAATGGGTGTTGGCCATGGGGGTGTGCGCATCGTCGGGCGGGATGTTCAACAACTACGCGGTGGTCCAGGGTGTCGACCACGTCGTGCCGGTCGACATCTACCTGCCCGGCTGCCCGCCCCGGCCGGAGATGCTGTTGCACGCGATCCTCAAGCTGCACGAGAAGATTCAGCAGATGCCCCTCGGCGTCAATCGCGAGGAGGCCGTCAGGGCGGCCGAGGAGGCCGCGCTCGCCGTGCCGCCGACGATCGAGCTGAAAGGCCTGTTGAGGTGACCGGCACCGAGGGTACCGGCCCCGAGGTGATCGGGGTGCGGCGCGGCATGTTCGGCGCCACGGGCAGCGGCGACACCTCCGGTTACGGACGCCTGATCCGGCCGGTGGCACTGCCCGGCAGCACCCCGCGGCCCTACGGCGGCTACTTCGACGACGTCGTCGACGCCGTGAGCGCCGCACTGGGCGACGACGTCACCGCCGAAGCGATCGAGCGGGTCATCGTGTACCGCGATGAACTCACCCTCGAAGTGCACCGCGCCAGACTGGTGGACGTCGCGCAGGTACTCCGGGACGACGCCGCACTGCGCTTCGAACTTTGCCTCGGGGTCAGCGGTGTGCACTATCCCGCCGACGCCGGACGGGAGCTGCACGCGGTGTACCCACTGATGTCGATCACGCACAACCGTCGCCTGCGCGTCGAAGTGGCTGCCCCGGACCAAGATCCACACATCCCGTCGCTGTTCTCGGTCTATCCGACCACCGACTGGCACGAGCGCGAGACCTACGACTTCTTCGGCATCGTCTTCGACGGACACCCCTCCCTGACCCGGATCGAGATGCCCGACGACTGGGTCGGGCATCCGCAACGCAAGGACTATCCGCTCGGCGGTGTGCCGGTCGAGTACCACGGCGCGCAGATCCCCCCACCGGACCAGCGGAGGTCCTACAACTGATGACCACCTCACAGCACCGCCCCGAAAGGGTGGTCGTCGTCGGCGGCCAGGACTGGGATCAGGTCGTCACCGCCGCCCGCGAGAACGCTGCCGAGCATGCCGGCGAGCGGATCGTCGTCAACATGGGACCGCAGCACCCGTCGACGCACGGCGTGCTGCGACTGATCCTGGAGATCGAAGGAGAGACGATCGTCGAGGCCCGCTGCGGGATCGGCTATCTGCACACCGGCATCGAGAAGAACCTCGAATTCCGCACGTGGACACAGGGTGTCACCTTCGTGACGCGGATGGACTACCTGTCGCCGTTCTTCAACGAGACGGTGTACTGCCTGGGCGTGGAGAAGCTGCTCGACATCACCGACGCGATCCCCGAACGCGCGTCGGTGATCCGGGTGATGATGATGGAGCTCAACCGGATCTCCAGCCACCTGGTCGCATTGGCGACGGGCGGCATGGAACTGGGCGCGATGACGGCGATGTTCCTCGGTTTCCGGGAGCGCGAACTCATCCTGTCGGTGTTCGAGACGATCACCGGCCTGCGGATGAACCACGCCTACATCCGCCCCGGTGGGGTCGCCGTCGATCTGCCCGACGAGGCCATGCCGCAACTGCGTGAACTGTTGACGCTGCTGCCGGAACGCCTGCGCGACATGGAGAACCTGCTCAACGAGAACTACATCTGGAAGGCGCGGACCGTCGGCGTCGGCTATCTCGATCTGACTGGGTGCATGGCGCTGGGCATCACCGGCCCGGTGCTGCGCTCGACGGGCCTGCCACACGATCTGCGGAAGGCGCAGCCGTACTGCGGGTACGAGACGTACGACTTCGACGTCATCACCGACGATCGCTGTGATTGTTATGGGCGCTACCTGATTCGGGTCAAGGAGATGCGCGAGTCGATTAAGATCGTCGAGCAGTGCGTCGAGCGCCTCGAAGGGCTGGCCGGGGCGCCGGTGATGATCGACGACAAGAAGCTGGCGTGGCCGGCGGACCTGAAGGTGGGTCCGGACGGTCTGGGCAATTCGCCGGAGCACATCGCGAAGATCATGGGCCGGTCGATGGAGGGCCTGATCCATCACTTCAAGATCGTCACCGAGGGATTCCGGGTGCCCGCCGGGCAGGTGTACACCGCGGTCGAGTCCCCACGCGGCGAGCTCGGCGTGCACATGGTTTCCGACGGCGGGACACGGCCCTATCGCGTGCACTACCGCGACCCGTCGTTCACGAACCTGCAGGCTGTGGCGGCGATGTGCGAGGGCGGCATGGTGGCCGATGCGATCGCGGCGGTGGCGTCGATCGATCCGGTGATGGGCGGGGTGGACAGGTGAGTGTTTTCCTCGAACTCGGCCAGCGCCCCGACGAACCCGGACCGCCGATCCATGGCCCCGCGGACTATCCGGCCGACGTCGCAGAGCGGTTGACGCGCGACGCCGGCGAGATCGTCGGCCGCTACCCCGATGCGCGATCGGCGCTGCTGCCGCTACTCCATCTCGTGCAGGCGCAGGACGGGTATCTCACTCCGGCCGGAATCGCCTTCTGCGCAACGCACTTGGGTTTGACGCCGGCCGAGGTGACGGCCGTGGCGACGTTCTACTCGATGTACCGCCGCACTCCCACGGGTGACTACCTGGTGGGTGTCTGCACCAACACGCTGTGCGCGGTGATGGGCGGGGACGCGATTCTCGACACGCTGCAGGAGCACCTCGGAATCCATGCCGGGCAGAGCACGCCGGACGGCCGGATCACGCTGGAGCACGTCGAGTGCAACGCGGCGTGCGACTACGCACCCGTCGTGATGGTGAACTGGGAGTTCTTCGACAACCAGACTCCGTCGTCGGCGCGCGATCTGGTGGATGCGTTGCAGGCGGGTCGGCCTCCGACGCCGTCGCGCAGCGGGTCGCTATGCACATTCCGTGAGACCGCGAGAACGCTTGCCGGCGTTGGCCCTTCCGCTGCCGATGACGCGGCGAGCGCGGGGGCTGCGACGCTGGCCGGTCTGCGGATTGCCCGCGAGCACGGGATGAGCGCGCCGGATGCCGACGGGCCCGCCAGTGACAGCACCGCCGACGCGCCGGGTCACGAACAGGCCGAGGCCACCGAGGCCGTGAAGGACCAGCCCGCACCAGCACCGTCGGCCGAAGTACCCGCGCGCGGAGACTCCGCCGACACCGACCCCACCGCGACGGATGCCTGATGACTCCACTGACCCCGGTACTGAGCAGCTTCTGGGATGAACCGCAGCCGTGGACCATGGACACCTACCGCCGCCACGGCGGCTACGAAGCACTCGGCAAAGCCCTGGCGATGGGCCCTGACGACGTCATCACCCTGGTCAAGGATTCCGGGCTGCGCGGCCGCGGCGGCGCGGGCTTCCCGACGGGCACGAAATGGTCGTTCATTCCGCAAGGTGATGAGGGTGCGGCGGCCAAGCCGCACTACCTGGTGATCAACGCCGACGAGTCGGAACCCGGCACGTGTAAAGACATGCCGCTGATGCTGACCACGCCGCACTTCCTGGTCGAGGGCGCCATCATCGCCGCGTACGCCATCCGTGCCCACCACGCGTTCATCTATCTACGCGGCGAGGTGCTTCCTGTGCTGCGCCGGCTGCAGACCGCCGTCGCGGAGGCATACGCAGCCGGCTATCTGGGCACCGACATCGGCGGGTCGGGCTTCGATCTCGAGCTCGTGGTGCACGCCGGCGCGGGCGCCTACATCTGCGGCGAAGAGACCGCGCTGCTCGATTCGCTGGAGGGGCGGCGAGGTCAGCCGCGGCTGCGGCCACCGTTCCCGGCGGTCGCCGGTCTGTACGCCTGCCCGACGGTGGTCAACAATGTCGAGTCCATCGCGAGCGTGCCCCCCATCCTGCGCAACGGGGTTGACTGGTTCCGATCGATGGGCTCGGAGAAGTCGCCGGGTTTCACGCTGTACTCGCTGTCGGGTCATGTCACGACGCCGGGCCAGTACGAGGCGCCACTGGGCATCACGCTGCGGGAGTTGCTCGACTACGCCGGCGGGGTGCGGGCCGGTCACGAGCTGAAGTTCTGGACTCCGGGCGGATCGTCGACGCCGCTGTTGACCGCCGAGCACCTCGATGTGCCCCTCGATTACGAGGGGATGGCAGGTGTCGGGTCGATGCTCGGCACCAAGGCGCTGCAGATCTTCGACGAGACGACGTGTGTGGTGCGTGCGGTGCGGCGCTGGACGCAGTTCTACGCGCACGAGTCGTGCGGCAAGTGCACGCCGTGCCGGGAGGGCACCTACTGGCTGGCGCAGATCTACGAGCGGCTGGAGACCGGGCGGGGCACTGAGGAGGATCTCGACAAGCTGCTCGACATCTCCGACAACATCTTCGGTAAGTCGTTCTGCGCGCTGGGCGATGGTGCGGCGAGCCCGATTCTGTCGTCGCTGAGGTATTTCCGCGGCGAGTACGAGGCCCATCTCGGCGGGGCCGGGTGCCCGTTCGACCCGTACGCATCGATGCTGGCCGCACCGGAAGGAGTGGGCGCGTGAGGCACGTTCTTTCCGCGAGCAGACGCGAACTCGAGCGGACACGCCGCGAAAGTGCTCGAGTTCGCGTCTGCTCGCCGGAAGAACAGGGGCACGCATGACGCTGGCCGAGCACGGTCACGACGCCCCGGCGGTCGAGATGGTCACGCTGACCATCGACGGTAACGAGGTCAGTGTGCCGAAGGGCACGCTGGTGATCCGCGCCGCCGAGCTGATGGGCGTGCAGATCCCCCGCTTCTGCGACCATCCCCTGCTCGACCCCGTCGGCGCGTGCCGGCAGTGCCTGGTGGAGGTCGAAGGACAGCGAAAGCCGTTGGCGTCGTGCACCACGACCGTCTCGCCCGACATGGTGGTGCGCACCCAGCACACCTCCGAAGCCGCCGACAAGGCGCAGCACGGTGTGATGGAGCTGCTGCTGATCAACCACCCGCTGGACTGCCCGATCTGCGACAAAGGCGGTGAGTGCCCGCTGCAGAACCAGGCGATGTCGCACGGCCGCAGCGAAACCCGCTTCGAGGACACCAAGCGCACCTTCCCCAAGCCGATCGCGATCTCGTCCGAGGTGCTGCTCGATCGCGAGCGATGTGTGCTGTGTGCGCGCTGCACCCGGTTCTCCGACCAGATCGCCGGTGACCGGTTCATCGACCTGCTCGAGCGCGGCGCGAGCCAGCAGGTCGGCATCGCCACCGGCGAACCGTTCCAGTCGTACTTCTCCGGGAACACGGTGCAGATCTGCCCGGTCGGCGCACTGACGGGCACGGCCTATCGGTTCCGCGCGCGGCCGTTCGACCTGGTCTCGAGCCCCAGCGTCTGCGAACACTGCGCTTCGGGCTGCGCGCAGCGCACGGACCATCGTCGCGGAAAAGTGTTGCGGCGCCTCGCCGGTGACGATCCTGAGGTCAACGAAGAGTGGAACTGCGACAAGGGCCGCTGGGCGTTCACCTACGCCACGGTCGGTGATCGCCTGACCACTCCGCTGATCCGTGAGGACGGTGTCCTGCGTCCCGCGTCGTGGTCGGAAGCGCTCAGCGTGGCGGCCGGGCGGCTCGCCGCGGCCGAGGGGCGTGCCGGGGTGCTCGTCGGTGGCCGCTGCACTACTGAGGACGCCTACACCTACGCGAAGTTCACCCGGATCGTGCTGGGCAGTAACGACATCGACTTCCGCGTCCGTGCACACAGCGACGAGGAGACGGCGTTCCTCGGTGCGCACGTGGCGGGCCTGCCGATGGACGTCACGTATGCGGATCTGGAGAATGCGCCGGCAGTGCTACTCGCCGGCTTCGAGCCCGAAGACGAGTCACCGATCGTGTTCCTGCGGTTGCGCAAAGCGGTCCGCAAGCGTGGGTTGCAGGTGCTGTCGGTGGCACCGTTCGCATCACGCGGCCTGAACAAACTGTCCGGCGAGCTGATTCCCGCCGTTCCCGGTGCGGAGGCGACAGCGATCGACGAGCTGACCGGCAACGCCCTGTTGGCGATGCCGGGCGCGCTGATCCTCGTCGGCGAGCGGCTCGCGACCGCACCCGGCGCGCTGTCCGCGGCCGCGCGACTCGCGGCGAGCACCGGGGCGCGGCTGGCGTGGTTTCCGCGCCGGGCCGGGGAC
>JAEXZY010000129.1 GCA_023404955.1 Actinomycetes bacterium | reverse complement strand
ATCCCCGGCGGTCCCGGCGGTGTAGCCGGACCCGGTGGTGCGGCAGGGACCATCCCCGGCGGCCCGAGCGGCGCCGCAGGGCCCGCGGGCGCGGCCGGTGTGATTCCCGGCGGCCCCGGCGGTGTCGCCGGACCCGGTGGCGCGGCTGGTTCGATCCCCGGTGGACCCGGCGGAGTGGCCGGCCCCGGTGGCGCGGCGGGTTGCATCCCGGGCGTCGGTTGCGGCGCCGTCCCCGCCGGCTAGAACATCACGATTCGCGGGCCTCGCTGGGATTCACTGGCGGCCCGCTGATCGCGCAGTGCCGGCATTCGTCGATCCGAAACCGATCATCGGCGATCGGGGCTCGGGTACGGCGAATGCCGGCCGCCGCGACCATCGCGGCCACCACCATCAGGCCCGCGGAAATGCTCACGGCGACATGGAAGCCCGCGTCGAACGCCGCCGCGTCTGCGTAGTCCGCTCCGCTGATCCCGGCGAGCCCGGGCAGCACCGCCACAGCGAGCAGGCCCCCGACGCGGGCCACGGCGTTGTTGACCCCTGACGCCGCACCGGCCATGCTGCGTGGCGCCGCGTCGAGGACTGCCGTCGTCAAAGGCGCGACCACCAGAACCATGCCGGCGCCGAACGTCAGGGCCGCGGGCAGCACATCGCCGACCCACTTGGCGTCGGGGCCGATCCGAGTCATCAACAACAGCCCGGCGGCCGACAGCAGCGGGCCCACGGTCATGGGAATGCGCGGCCCGATGCGGGCAGCCAGCGCACCCGCCCGCGCGGAGAACACCAGCATCACCAGGGTGAACGGCAGCAGCGCGGTGCCTGCCGCCACGGGACTGAAGCCGGCGACAGTCTGCAGCTGGAGCACCAGGAGCAAGAACGCCGCACCCAGCGCGCCGTAGATCAGCAGTGTGATGACGTTGGTGACGCGAAAGACGCTGTCGGAGAACAATCGCGGCGGGATCAGCGGATGGGGCGAGCGCCGCTCCACGACGACGAAGGCGGCCAGCGACAGCACGCCCGCAGCGATCGTCACCACCGCCGCGACGTCGGCCTCACCGTTCCCCAGACGCGTCAGACCGTAGGTCACCGTGCCCAGACCGACCGCCGCGAGCGCCGCGCCGGCGATGTCGAGGCCTGGCGGTGCGGCGTCGTCCCGACTTTCGGGCACGTGCAGCAGAGTCACCACGACCACGACTGCGGCCAGGGGGACGTTCAGCCAAAAGACCGCCCGCCAGCTCCATTCCACGAGGAAGCCGCCGAGGAATGGTCCGATCGCCCCCGCGATACCCCCGAGCCCCGACCACGCGCCGATCGCGGCCGCCCGGTCGGCACCCTGAAACGACGCCGAGATCAGAGCCAGACTCCCGGGTGTCAACAATGCGCCACCGACACCCTGCAGTGCCCGCGCGACGATCAGCCATTCGGTGTTCGGCGACAGACCGCAGGCAACCGACGCGAGCGCGAACCAGATCACGCCGATGAGGAACACGCGGCGCCGCCCGAAGTGGTCGCCGAACGAACCGCCCAGCAGGATCAGCGACGCCAGGGACAACGAGTAGGCGTTCACGACCCACTGCAGCCCCCCGAAGCCGGAGCCGAGATCGGCGCCGATATGGGGCAGCGCGACGTTGACCACCGTGCCGTCGATCATCACGATGCCGGATCCGAGCACCGTGGCCAGCAACACCCAGCGGGCCGAAGGGGGTCCGCTGCGGGGCACGACTCAGGACAGTACGCGGCGCAATGCGCCCTTCGCGACCTCTTCGGGACGGTACTGCTCACTCGCGTAGGCGCCGATGGCGACGAGCGCGCCGGTGGCGGCCGGCACCACCCACTGCAGTGCGGTGAGCTGCTTCTGTGCCGAGGCGACGTCGGGTGGTGTCGCCGGCGTCGGCGACGTCGCATCCGCGGCGGGCACCGCGTCGTGGGAGGAGACCTTGGCGCCCAGCGCACGGCTGTAGGCGGTGACACCAAGCGCCACGACGGTCAGCCCCGTCTTCACCGCCGCCATGCTCGGTACCCCCTTCTGTGCCTTCATCCGGCCGGCGTCGTGCTTGACCAGACCAGCGGCTCCGATCAGGTGGGCGCCGATCGCAGCGGCGTTCACCGGCGTCCACCGGTCCCACCCCTCGTTGGCGACGGCACCGACGTTGCGGGCGGAGCCGGCCGAGGACGCCGCCGGGTTCAGTGCGACCGCGTTGGCGAGCGTGCCGCCGAACCAGGCGGCCAGACCGATGTCGTGCAGTTGATGAAACAGCGTTGCGCGGGCCATGGTTGCTCCTTCGACGAGGGGATTGTTCGTCGCGTTCTACCCGGCCTGCGGACAGGCAAACGCTGCTCTCCCGGCGGCCATCGATGTCCGAAGCGTAAGAATTTCACTGCCCGCGTTTCAGTTTCGGCTGCCACGCACGGTGTATGTCCGAGTGCATGCAGCAGCGGCGACGCATCCTCATCACCGGCGCCTCCGGCAATGTCGGCGCCGGTGTCCTGCGTGAGCTGCGGCGTCAGGAACTAGAAGCGGACCTCGTCGGTGTGTGTCGGCGCCCGCCGACCCGCGGGCAGCTCTACGACGGCGTCCACTGGTGTCCCGTCGATCTGTCGGCGCCTGATGCCGCCGTCCGGCTGACCGACGCGATGCGTGGTGTCGACACGGTGATCCACCTCGCCCTCGCCGTTCACCCCGTCGACGACGAGGACTACCTCTATCGCGTCAATGTCGTTGGCACGCAGGCGGTTCTGGATGCGATGACCGCAACCGGCGTGTCGCACCTGATCTACGCCTCGAGCCTGGGCATCTATGCGCCCAGCGAATCCGCCACGCCGGTCGCCGAGGACTATCCGACGACGGGTCAGGCCACATCGGTGTACAGCCGGCACAAGGTGGCCGTGGAGGCGCTGCTCGACGACTTCGAACGTGACCGACCCGCCACGGTGGTGTCGCGCTTCCGTCCCACGGTGGTCGTCGCCCGCCACGCCGCGTACGAGATCCGCTCCCTGTACATCGGATCAGTGATCCCCCGGGCGGCATTCACCGTGCTGCAGCGACGACAACTGCCCCTGTTGCCCTTGCCTCGCGGGCTGGCTCTGCAGTTCGTGCACGCCGACGACGTCGGCGACGCGGTGGTCCGGCTCCTGCATCGGCGGGCGAGTGGTTCGTTCAACGTGGCCGCCGACGTTCTTCCCAGCTCCGCCCTTGCTGCCCTTGTCGGTGCGCGTCCTGTTCGAGTCGGCCCAGCCGCGATGCGGGCTGCTGTCGTCGCGCTCCACCGCCTGGGTGTCGTGGCCGTGACCCCGGGCTGGTACGACGTGGCGACGCGTTCTCCGCTGATGGACACCACCCGGGCGCGCATGGAATTGGGGTGGTATCCGCGACATTCGTCGACCGAGGCCGCCCGCGAGCTCATCGACGGGCTCGCCGACGGCGCGACGGGCACCAGCCCGGCTCTGGGCGCGACCGACGACGAGTCACCGGTCCGCGAGACGCCGCTGTCCGCAGCGCATGACACGACGCTGGCGCTCTGGTTGACGATGGCGCTCACCGCCGCTGCCCGCGGACGACGCCCCGGGCCGATCTACCGCAGTGTCGTCGCGGCCAACCTGGTATCCGGCACCCCGGCCGCACTCGAACGCCTACAGCAGCACCGCCGCGATCCGATCGCACTGCTCGCCCCCGTCACCGTCGCAGCCGCACTGCTCGCGACCCGGCGCGGAGGTTGGCCCGCTGCTGCGACAGCCACCGCGCTCAGCGCCCTCGGGTGGGCTGAGCGCACCCGAAGGAGGGACCAGGAATGAGTGCGAAAGTCGTGGTGATCACCGGGGCGTCGAGCGGTATCGGGCGGGAGACCGCGCTGCAGTACAGCGCTCGCGGCGCCCGATTGGTGCTCGCCGCCCGCTCCGAACGCGACCTGGAGGAGGTGGCCGACCAGTGCCGCGCGGCGGGCGCGGACAGTGTTCTCGTGTCACCGACCGACATCGCCGACGCCGATCAGGTGCGCGAGACCTTCGACCTGGCGATCAGAACCTTCGGCGGCGTCGACGTGGCGGCGCAGTGCGCCGCCATCACCGCGTTCGGCCGCTTCGAAGACATCCCGGCCGACGTCTTCGACGCGGTCATCACCACCAATCTGCTGGGCGCGGCCAACGTCGCCCGCTGCGCACTCGCTCATTTCCAGCCCCGCGGTGACGGGCACCTCGCGCTCGTCGGCTCCCTGCTCGGAGTCACCGCGGTGCCCTATCAATCTGCCTATGTGGCAAGCAAATTCGCTGTGCAAGGATTGGTTCGCGCGCTGCGCCAGGAGAACCGGCACCTCCCCGGGGTCCGGGTGCACGGTATCTATCCGGGCCCGGTGGACACCCCGGTGTACGCGTCGGCGGCCAACTTCCTGGATCAGCAGTCACCCCAGGTGCCGCCCACCTCCTATGCGCCAGGAGTAATCGCGAAAGCCATCGTGCGCGCGACCGAGAAATCGCGGTCGACAGAGCGTCAGGTCGGCTGGTTCAACCTGCCCGCGATCCTGACCTACCGTCTCGCGCCGGGGGTCTTCGACGCCGTGATCGGGCCGCTGATCCGGCGTGTCATGTTCACCGCGGAGGCGAGCGCCGATTCGACGGGCAACGTTTTCGAGCCGCCGGCCGTCGGTCGCGCCTGACGTGGCGAACCGCCGCCTGCTGCGGCGGTGGACAAACGGCGTCATAGCTAAAAGTCGTTGGCAGAACTAATGTTTCGTGATGCAACGACCCGCCGAAGCACCCCTGGTGGGACGACCACAGCAGGAGGATACTGCTGAGATCTTGGTTCAGCCTGTGTGCTAGGAGGATCGACATGAAGTATGCAATGACGTGGACATCGCGCCTCAACGGATCGGGCAAGGACAACGAAGACGCGTTACGGCGCGCCCTGCAGCTGTTCTCGAAGTGGCAACCGCCCGCCGGCACCACCTTTCATCAATTCGTCGGCCGTGTCGACGCCGGGGGCGGGTACGCCATCGTCGAAACGGATGACCCGGCAGACCTGCTGAGCGGGACGACCCGGTTCGCACCGTTCAACGAGTTCCAGATCCATCCCGTGGTGGACATCGAGCAGTGGTCCCAGGCCGGACAGGAGGGCATCGACTTCCGCGACTCGATCAGCTGACCAGCGCAGCGACGGAGCGCGTGGCCCTGCGACGCGCTCATGACGAAATTCGTGCTTGAACTGCGCTTCGGCAACGGAATTCATAGGATGCCTGCATGCCATCCGGAACGGCGGTGTCGAGACCAGGCGCCGACCCCCTCGACGACGCCGCCGTTCCTCAGATCGAGCTGATCGGTGTCCGCAAGGAGTTCGGCGACGCCCGGCATCCGGTGGTGGCCGTCGAGGGTGCCGATCTGACGATCGCCGACGGGGAGCTCTTCGCAATCCTCGGCCCCTCCGGATCGGGCAAGACCACCCTGCTCCGCATGGTCGCCGGGTTCGAAGCGCCGACGGCCGGGACCATCAAACTGGGCGGCCGCGACGTCACCCATCTGCCACCGGCGCGCCGCGACACCAACACTGTGTTCCAGCAGTACGCCCTGTTCCCGCACATGACAGTGGCGCAGAACGTCGAGTACGGGATGCGCGTGCGCGGCGTCAACAAGGCGGAGCGACGGCGCCGCGCCGGTGAAGCGTTGGAGATGGTCCGACTCTCCGGACAGGCGGGCCGAAAGCCGGCCGAGCTCTCCGGCGGCCAGCAGCAGCGCGTCGCATTGGCTCGCGCGCTGGTCGGACGCCCTCGCGTGCTGCTGCTCGACGAGCCCCTGGGCGCGCTCGATCTCAAACTGCGCGAGCAGATGCAGGTGGAGCTCAAGGCGATTCAGCGAGAGGTCGGCATCACGTTCGTGATCGTCACCCATGATCAGGACGAGGCGCTGACGCTGTGCGACCGGTTGGTGGTGCTGAACGAAGGACGGATCGAACAGGTCGGTGCAGCTCGCGACGTGTACGAGCATCCCGCGAACCGCTTCGTCGCCGACTTCGTCGGGACGTCGAACGTGCTCGACGGCGACAGCGCACAGATGGTGCTGGGTCGGCGCGGGACGTTCGCGATCCGACCCGAGCGCATTGCGGTGGATGTTTCCGACGCTGCCACCGCTGCCGCGGAACACCGGGTCGAGGCCGAGGTCGCCGAGGTTGTCTATGCCGGTCCGATCACCCGCATCGCGGCCACGGTCACCGGGCACGACATCCGGCTCACGGCCACCCTGCTCTCGGCGGATGCAGATGCGGACCTGACCCACGGCAGCCCCGTCGTGCTGACATGGCCCGAGGCCGCCGTGCGTGATCTCACCGAACTGTCGACCCATCCCGAGGAGGAGTCATGAAGAATCCGCTGCGCCGCCTGGGCGTCGTGCTCGCCGTTGGTGGTGTGCTGCTCGCCGGTTGTTCGAGTTCCGGAGATTCCGGCGGCACCGCGGAAGGCCCTCCGTCGATGGAGCCGGCGGGCTCGGTCGGCGCCGGAGAGGGGCAGCTGAACCTGATCGCGTGGCCCGGGTACGCGGAGAACGGCTCGAATGACCCTGCGGTCAACTGGGTGACGCCGTTCGAGCAGCAGACGGGGTGCAAGGTCAACGTCAAGATCGGCAACACCTCCGACGAGATGGTGCAGCTGATGCGCACCGGACAGTACGACGGCGTGTCCGCATCGGGTGACGCAACGTTGCGGCTGATCTACGCCGGCGACGTCGCGCCGGTGAACACCGACCTGGTGCCGAACTACGCGACCGTCGTGCCGTTCCTCAAAGACAAGCCGTGGAATTCGGTGAACGATCAGATGTACGGCATCCCGCACGGATGGGGCGCCAATCTGCTGATGTACAACTCCGACGTCGTCAAGGACAACCCGGACAGCTGGGGCGCGGTGTTCCCCGGCGCTCCGGAGTTGAGGGGCAAGGTCACCGCATATGACTCCCCCATCTACATCGCCGACGCCGCGCTGTACCTGTCGAAGACCAAACCCGATCTGGGCATCAAGGATCCGTACTCGCTGACCAGCGAACAGCTCGACGCCGCAGTCGAATTGCTCAAGCAGCAGAAGGAGAACATCGGCGAGTACTGGTCCGATTACACCAAGGAGGTGCAGGGCTTCGAGTCCGGCACCACGGTGATCGGCACCAGCTGGCAGGTCATCGCGAACACGATCAAGGCGGACAACAAGGTTCCGGTCGCGACGGTGCTGCCCAAGGAGGGCGCCACCGGTTGGTCGGACACCTGGATGCTGTCGGCGAAGGCCGCGCACCCCAACTGCATGTACAAGTGGATGGACTACATCATCTCGCCGAAGGCCAATGCCGAGGTCGCCGAGTACTTCGGTGAGGCGCCGGCGCAGACGAAGTCGTGCGATCTGACCTCCGACAAGGCGCACTGCGCGACCTACCACGCCACCGATGAGCAGTACGCGTCGCAGATCCACTACTGGACCACGCCCCAGACGAAGTGCGTGGACGGTAGCGGGGACAACTGCACCAGCTATGACCAGTGGGTCGACAAGTGGCAGGAGATCAAGGGCTGATGCCCGCCGCCCCGCGGCTGCGGCAGCGGGTGACGCTGACCTTCCTGCTGATTCCGCCCCTGGCCTGGCTGATCGCCGCCTATCTGGGATCGCTTGCGATACTGCTGGTTTCGGCGTTCTGGAGTCGCAGCAGCTTCACCGGTGCCGTGGTGCGCACGTTCACCACCGACAACCTGGTGCGGGTGGCGACCTCGGAGGTGTTCCGGACGACGACGCTTCGCACCGTCGGGGTGGCGTTGACGGTCACCGTGGTGTGCGCGGTGCTCGCGGTGCCGTTGGCGCTGTACATGGCCAAGGTGGCCTCGCCCGCGGTACGCGTCGCCCTCGTTGTCGCGGTCACCACACCGCTGTGGGCCAGCTACCTCGTCAAGGCGTACGCGTGGCGGATGCTGCTCTCGCCCGAAGGACCGATGAACTGGGCAACCGGCTACTCACCGGGTTACGGGCTGACCGCCACGGTGGTCACGCTGACCTATCTGTGGTTGCCGTACATGGTGATTCCGGTGTTCGCGGCCTTCCAACGGGTACCGGACTCCCTCGTCGACGCGAGCGCGGATCTGGGCGCGTCGGATCTGACTACGCTGCGGCTGGTGATGTCCCCCATGGTGTTTCCCGGTATCGCCGCCGGGTCGATCTTCACGTTCTCGCTGTCGTTGGGCGATTACATCGCGGTCACCATCGTCGGCGGAAAGACCCAGCTGCTGGGCAACGTGATCTACGGCCAGCTGGTGACGGCCAACAACCAGCCGATGGCGGCGGCGCTGTCGCTGATCCCATTGACCGCGATCCTGCTGTATCTGTTCGCGATGCGGCGTACCGGGGCATTGGAGAACGTGTAGATGTTGTCGTCACGGATGCGCGGCGCCACCCGGGCCTGGACGGTTCTAGTGCTGATCTTCATCTATGCGCCGCTGGCCCTGGTGGTGGTGAACGCGTTCAACGCGTCGAAGACGTTCGCGTTCCCGCCGAGTGGCTTCACGCTGCAGTGGTGGCGGACCGCGCTGAACAGCGACGGCATGTGGCACTCACTGGGCAACTCCGTGATCGTCGGTCTGGCCGCCACCGCGCTGGCGCTGATCCTGGGCACCATGGCCGCGTTCGCGGTGCAGCGCTACGAGTTCTTCGGCCGCCAAACCGTCAATCTGCTTGTCGTGCTGCCGATCACGTTGCCGGGCATCGTCACCGGTATCGCGCTGAATGCGACGTTCACCTCGGCGCTGGGCGTGACGCTGGGGCTCGCGACGGTGATCGTCGGGCACGCCACCTTCTGCATCGTGATCGTGTTCAACAACACGCAGGCCCGGTTGCGTCGAATGGGCACCAGCCTCGAGGACGCCTCGGCCGACCTCGGAGCGTCGTCGTGGCAGACCTTCCGGTTCGTCACGCTGCCGATGATGCGCGGCGCGCTCGTGGCCGGCGCGATCCTGGCGTTCGCCTTGAGCTTCGACGAGATCGTCGTGACGACGTTCACGGCAGGCCCGACCGTGCAGACACTGCCCATCTGGATCTTCGGAAACCTGTTCCGCCCCAACCAGGCGCCGGTCATCAACGTGGTCGCCGCCGCGCTGACGATCATCGCGATCGTGCCGGTGTGGCTGACCCAGCGCATCGGTGGAGACCCTGCGGGGACGAGGATCTGAGCGGCTAGGGTGACGACCGTGACCACCGGGACCTCAAAGACCGACCTCTTCGATCTCACCGGACATGTCAGCGTCGTCACCGGCGGTGGGTCCGGCATCGGTTTGGGAATGGCCGACGGGCTGGCACGGGCCGGCGCGTCGGTGGCCATCATCGGCCGCAACGTGGCGCGCCTGGACGCGGCCGCCGAGTCGTTACGCGCCCACGGCAATCCGGTGCTGGCTCTGCCCTGCGATGTCACCGACGAACCGGCGATCACCGCGGCGATGGCACACGTCCGCGACGAATGGGGCTCGCTCGACTCGTGTTTCGCCAACGCAGGCGTAGGCGGCAGGTTCACCCCGACGCTCGACACCTCACTGGCGGAGTTCCGGTCGATCACCGCGGTGGATCTCGACGGCGTGTTCGTCACGCTGCGTGAGGCGGCGCGGCAGATGGTCGCCACCGAGCGGGGCGGCAGCCTCATCGGCGTGTCCAGCCTCGGCGCCTTTCAGGGCATGCCCCGTCAACCCGCCTACGCCGCATCGAAGGGCGGGGTGATCTCGCTGATCGACAGCATGGCCGTGGAGTTGGCCCGACACGGCATCCGCGCCAACACCATCGCGCCCGGATGGTTCGACACCGACATGACGGCGGCTGGCCTGGCCGATGAGCGCTTCCGATCCCGCGTGTTGCCGCGGGTACCCGTGCGGCGGTGGGGAGCCGGCGAGGACCTGGCCGGTGCGGCGGTCTACCTGGCCAGCCCGGCCAGCAAGTACCACACCGGCGACGTGCTGAGGATCGACGGCGGCTACCTGAAGTTCTAGTGTGACGCCATGAGTGAGAAGACGACCTGCGTGGTCGTCGGCGGCGGGCCGGCCGGCATGGTGCTCGGCCTGCTGCTGGCCCGCGCCGGTGTCGCAGTCACGGTGCTGGAGAAGCACGCAGATTTCCTCCGCGACTTCCGCGGTGACACCGTGCATCCGAGCACGCTGCGACTGCTCGACGACCTCGGGCTGTGGCCGGCCTTCGACGCTCTGCCGCAGAGCCGGGTGCACGAGTTCACCGTCGATGCCGAGCCGGGCCGCCCCGTCACCATCGTCGATTTCGATCGGCTCCGGCTCCCCCATCGCTACGTGGCGATGGTGCCCCAGTGGGATCTACTCAATCTGCTGGCGCAGGCGGGCCAGGCGGAACCGTGCTTCACACTGCGGTTGGACCACGAGGTCACCGGACTGGTTCGGGACGGTCAACGTGTCGTGGGCGTCCGGTACCGAAGCCCTTCTGGGCCAGGCGAATTACGCGCCGATCTGACCGTCGGATGCGACGGTCGCAGCTCCGTGGTTCGCGAAGCGGCCGGGTTCGCGGTGCGGGAGTATCCGGTGAGCTTCGACGCCTTGTGGTTCCGGGTGCCCCGCAATGCCGAGACCGCCGGTTTCAGCCTGTTCCCGCGGATCGGGCGGGGCAAAGCCATCATCGTCATACCGCGTGAGGGTTATCTGCAGATCGCCCTGCTGATCCGGAAAGGATCCGACGCGGCACTTCGCAGCCGAGGATTGGCCGCTTTCCACTCGGACGTACTCGCGCTGCTGCCCGAGGCCAAGGACTCGATCTCCTCCGTCGCGTCGCTCGACGACGTCAAGTGCCTGGACGTGAAGCTGAATCGCTTGCGGCGCTGGCACACTGACGGGCTGCTGTGCATCGGCGATGCGGCCCACGCGATGTCGCCGGCCGGTGGGGTCGGCATCAACGTGGCTGTGCAGGACGGCGTGGCCACCGCCCGGCTGCTGGCCGGCCCGTTGCGTCGCGGCACGGTGACGGGCCGGGATCTGGCCAGGGTGCGACGGCGACGCATCGTCGCGACGGCTCTCACCCAGGCCCTGCAGCGCCTGCTCGACGCCCGACTGCTGGGTCCGGTCGTGCGGGGCGAAGAGGGTGTGACAGGCCCGCCGGCGGGCCTGATCCGGGTGATGCAGCGGGCGCCGTGGCTGTCGGTGATCCCGGCCTATCTGGTCGGCGTAGGTGTTCGCCCGGAGCGAGCGCCGGAGTTCGCCCGGCGACGGGCCGGTCAGCGGCAGTAGCCCCTCTCGCAGCGTTTCTGCTTCGGCGTGGGAAATGTGACGCGGTACCCGAAGTGCGTTGCTGAAAGTGCAGCGGCATGTACTGTCCCACCTCGACAACTAGTTGCCAGCGAAAACAGCTGATGTTCAGGGGGACATATGGCGCTGCATCACCGTTCGTCCAATCGTCAGCTTCTGGCGCTAGGTGCGGGGGTGATCGCCAGCGGTGCGCTGCTGGTCGGCCCTGCTGCGATGGCGTGGGCTGACACGACGTCGACGGAGTCGGTCACGGATACGGGCTGCACCATATTCGTGGCGAACTGCGGCACTGGGCCGGGCGGCGGCGCCGGTGAGCCTGCCGGCACGCCCCGGTTAGCTCGTGACAATCCCACCTTCAAGCTGTTCGGTGACGGTGCCGATGCCCCCTCCGATTGCACCGGCACTGCCTGCAACGGCGGCAACGGTGGGCTCCTGTGGGGCAACGGCGGCGACGGCGCAAACGGCGGCACTGGTGGTAGGGCCTACCTCATCGGTAACGGTGGCAGGGGCGGCAACGCGGTTGTCCCGGGCCAGTCGGGCGGTGCAGGTGGCGACGCGGGGTTCCTCTTCGGTGACGGTGGAGCCGGCGGCGATGGCATGGCCGGTGTCGACGGAGAGAACGGCGTGAATCCGACGTGGAACGGCACATCGAGCTACGAAGGTGATTCCCCCATTGCTGGGGGACCGCTGTCGGACGGCCCTCTCGGTGGGGGCGACCAGATCGGAAGAAACGGCGGTACGGGTTACGACAGTGGCCCTAACCTGCAGCGCGGCGGCGATGGCGGGACCGGTGAGAACGCAACGACGGGCATCGTCTGGCGGGAAGACCTTGGTTACAGCGAGTACGCCTCATCGACGCTCGGCCGCGGAGGCGACGGCGGTCGCGGTAGCGACGGTTTCGGCGGTGGCGCCGGAGGCAACGGAGGCGCCGGAGGCAGAGGCACTGCCTACAACGGTGGAGACGAGGCCGGGACAGGACAAGGCGGCAACGGCGGGGCGGGTGGAACGGGCGGACCGGGGGCCAACGGCGGCAACGGCGGCTCAGGCGGTGAAGGTCGCGTCTACTCCGATAGCGGCGCGGGCCAAGGCATTGGCGGCAACGGCGGGAGCGGCGGCGACGGCGGCAAGGGCGCATCGGGGACCAGCGGCACTGGCGGCGGTGACGGAGGAGCCGGCGGCAAGGGCGGGCTCCTCGGCGGTTCGGGTGGCACCGGCGGCAAGGGAGGCGACGGCGGCCGCGGTGGCAACGGCGCCAAGGGAGGCGACGGCGGGTACGGCGGCGCCGGTGGCGTTGGAGACACCCGCAATGGCAGCAAGGGGGCGAACGGCAACGGCGGAGACGGCGGAGACGCCGGCTCGGGCGGCTCCGGCGGCAAGGGCGGCGTCGGGGGTGCGGCAGGCGGTGTCGGTGGGACCAGTGGCGCCAGTGGATCCGACGGTGCAGATGGCGCCAACGGGACGAAAGGCGAGAGCGGAAAGTCTCCCAGCAGCTGAGTCATTCTCAGGCATCAGAAGAGGCTGCGGCACAGCGCTTTTGAGTTCAGGGCTTGCTGAAGGGCTGCGCCGTGCGGCAGGTCAGCGGTAGTAGACCTCGTCGCCGGTCGGGTAACCCCCGCCGTGGGTGGTGATGTGCACGTGGTCGTAGTGGCCATAGCCGCCGGCGCGCCCGCCGCCCGGGGTGTAGTAGACACCGCGCCAGATGCAGTCCTGCAGACCGAACCGCTCGGCGTTCTTGAGCGCGAATGCGACGATCTGATTGCCCAGCGCGATGCCCTGAGCACTGCTCGCGTTCGGGATCATCACGTCGATGGCCAGTCCGTTGGGGTGCCACGGCAGCGGGTCGGCCCGCACCCCGCCGATGCTCTGGATCTCCGGGAAGATCGCGCTGACGGCGCGGGCGACGAATATGGTCTTCACCTGCAGCCCCTGCTCGGGCGCCAGTCCTGCCGGCAGTATCTGAGGCTGCCGGAAGGCGGCCCGCGAGGCCACCCACTGCACCCGGGTGCCGCCTAGGCCACTCGTGGCCGCGGCGCCCACCGGCGGAGCGGCTACCAGCTCCATACCAGGCACCGGCGCCGCCTGAGGACTGGCCACGGCCGGCGCGGCAGGTTGTTCGATCGGGCGCTGCACGTCGGCGCCCGCGACCAGCAGGGCGGCCGCGGGCAGGCCGAGGGCAGCCACCACACGCGCGCGTGAGCGCCGCGGTCGTACCTGGGAATGCCTGCCCACGCACTGCAGACTACGAGGGCAGATCACGAAATCACAGCCGCATAGCAAACTTTCGATAACAAAGCGCCCCGTGAGCACCACCAGCCTCATCGGCCCCAGCGGAGCTCCCTCCAAAGAGCAGCTCCGCTTCGCGTCATCGCCTCGCGGCTTTCACGCCGCTTCATTGTCGGGTGGTGCGGGTCCGCCGGGTTCTGACGGGTCGGCCGTCGAGGATGGCGGGCAGGCGTCAGCCTCGCCGACCGGATCGGCCGGCGCGTCAGTGTCATCCCTCTCGTCGTCGGGTGGGCGCAGAA
>JAEXZY010000080.1 GCA_023404955.1 Actinomycetes bacterium | reverse complement strand
GCGGTGCGGGCATGAGCGGCGGGATGCCCTCGATGGGGATGGGCGGCGGCGGTGGCGGCTTGCCCGGCATGGGAATGTTCTCCCGCCTCCCCGGCGGCCTCACCAGCCGACACAACCGAGACGCGAGCGACTCTCGCGGATCAGCTACTTCGTCTCCATCGTCATTCACCGGCCAGGGCGCGGAGAACGTGCGCGCGGCCATCCGAGCCGCTTTGGATCGCAAGGGAATACGAGATCCAGCGGCACGCGCCCGCTGGGAAGCCGGCATGATGCTCGTTGCGCGTCGAGAGTCGAATTTCCGTGATGTGATTAACACTTGGGACTCCAATGCGCGTTCAGGAAATCCCTCGGGTGGCCCGTTTCAGTTTATCCGCACCACTTATCACGCCTACCAAGAGCCGGGCACTTCCTCCAACTTTCGAGACACGCTGGGCCAGGCCAGCGCGTTCCTCAACTACGCCACCCGACGGTACGGCGTTTCGTGGGACGCGCACGATCTCGCTGCACGAATACAACAGGCTGACCCTCGTCGCTCGCCGAAGGGCTACTGATCGGCCGGAGCCACCCCCTAAGATGTCGGTTGCCATTCTGGGTGGCGGATTGTCATCTGCAATGGCGGCTCTTGGCGGATCCGCCAACTGAATGGCAAAAAGTATGACTTTTGGACTTTCCGACAGCGATGGGTGACGTCACCACGGTGTTCTTTCGCGATCACCGCACCCATCGTTGGCATCGGCTTGTATGGGAGCACGCTGACATGCTCGACGCCCGATGAGTGAGGAAGTTCTTCGGTTCGAGCGGGCACTGGCAAAGGCGCAGAACCGCTACGTAGATGACCCGCTGGCCATTAATAGCTTTTTGGGTTGGCGGTTCCCAGTCGGCCAGCAAGTGTTTGGGGGTGAGCATGACGTCACTGACGTCTGATCGCTCTCGGATACGACAGGGTAGGGGCGCGGCTGACGCCAGACGATCCGGTCAACCGGCGACGATTCCCTGCACTTGGCTGACTTCCTTGCTGAGCGCATCGATGGCGCGCGATAGCTCTTGGCGCTGCGGTCCGGTGACTGTGTCGTAGAGCACGAATCCGTCTCCGCTGCGGTAGTTCTCGATCAACGCCTTGACAGCGGCGAATCGCCGATCTACCCGCGTGCCGAGGTCGGGGTTGCGCTCGTCGAGGATCGAGCGCACCGAGGCCACCGCGGTCTGCGAACCGTCGACATTGGCCGCGAAATCCCACAGGTCGGTGTGGCTGAAGATGTCCTCCTCGCCCGAAACTTTCGTTCTGGCGATCTCGTCGAGCAACGTTTGAGCTTGGCCTGCCACCTGGGCTACGTCGATGGTCCAGTCGGGTGCTTTCACGCCGGTGTCGAGCTCCTTGACGTCGGCGTTGAGCTGATCGGCCAGCGCGGCGGCGTCGGATTGCAGCCCGGTGTCCCAGAGCTGCTTCTCCAAGGCGTGGAAGCCGGTCCACGTCCGGCCGGGTTCGATGTCGGCTTCGCGCAGGTCGATGCGCGGGTCGAGGTCGTTGGGGAAGGACTCAGCGACGGGCTCGATGCGCTCGTAGTAGGTGCGGGCCACCGGGTAGAGCGCCTTCGCCTTGGCGACGTCGCCGTTCGTGAGCGCGGCGGTGAAGTCAGCGGTTGCAGCGATCAGGGCGTCGGTCTGGCTGTTGACGTAGCGCTTGTAGCTGTCGGCGGCCTCTGTGACCCTGGCGTCGGTATTGATGGCCACGGTGTCGCCGGTGACCGAGTAGTCGCCCCGGATGCCATTGCCGATCATGCCGGGCTTGCACGCGGTCCGGTAGGTGCCGGGCTCGGAGAGATGAACGATCAGCGTGCGGTCCAGACCCGGGGAGATGTTCTCCACCTCGCCCATGACGCGTTCGCCTTCGCCGTAGACATAGAACTCGGTGACCTTGTTGCCGTTGTTGGTCACGACGAAAGTGTTGGTGCCGGTGCGGCCTGCGGTGGCCGAGAGCGCGCAATCGGTGTCGGTGGCGACCACAGTCACCTGCGCGGGTGCGTCAACAGCAACGCGGGACCCCGGAGCGCTCTCCTTGGCCTGGCAGGCACTGGCGAGCGCTGCCAGGGAGACGCACCCCACCAGCAGCAGGGGAGGAGAGAGGAAGGCCATGGTGTAGCCCTTTCAGGCAGCGGGACGGATGCGGCGTGGCGCCGGCCACTGTAGGACGCACGGGCTGAGGAGACGCTGAGAAGCATCGACCGAGGTGAAGAGACGAGAGATGTTGCTGCGTAACGTGATACGACCTCTGGCACCTCAGTGTCTTCTCAGCGCTCCGGTGGAACCGTGAGTGGCGCAGGTCCGCAACCGGCGGATCCGATTGAAGGAGATTGGGCATCATGCACAAACGTCAACGATTGATCGCTGCGGTCGGAATCGCCGTAGCCCTCCTCGGGGGTACCGGCGCGATTGCGGCCGCCTACGAGGGCCCGGGGTCGGTGACGGTTCCGCTCCAAGGACCCGTCGACGCACCCGATGTTCCTGGGCAGCCTGACCTGCCCGAGCCCGGCGACACCCCGGACGCGGCCGACGCACCCGATGTGCCGGGGCAGCCTGACCTGCCCGAGCCCGGCGACACCCCGGATGTGCCGCCCCCCGCCGCCCCGCCGACTCGCTGACACAGCTCTTCGCGGGGGGCCCGGGGGGGGGGGCCGCCCGCGGGGG
>JAEXZY010000078.1 GCA_023404955.1 Actinomycetes bacterium | reverse complement strand
CACCCCCCCCCCCCCCCCGCCGCCCCCCGGGGGGGGGGCCCCGCCGCAAGAATTCGCTCGGGGGACTTGCCGAAACGAACTGCGCCGCAGAGCCGATGGCGAAGGGGCCGCCACGCGGCACGGCGATTAGGTGCGCACCTTCGCCAGTCGGTCCTTAGACCGACCAGGTGCCGCCGACACCGCTGTCGGTGTGCTGGGTGTTGTGGCTGGCCGTGCCGACCTTGCCGCCGTGCTCGTCAAGCTGCTCGAAGATGACCCGGAAGTTGCGGTTGAGCTCATTGACGAACTCCTGGTAGCCGGTGCTACCCACGCCGCCCCACATTTCGGCCGACTCCTGCAGATCCTTGAGGATCGCCTGGTGCTCGGCTTCGAGCTGACCTGCCTGGCTCCTCAGCAGGCTCGAGTGGGCTTCGACGTCGCCGTAGCTATAGCTCTGTACTCCCATGATGAGTTTCCTTGTCTGTGTACGTGTTTGGAGGTGGATTGGGTGGTGATCAGGCCTTGAGGGATGCGGCGTTGGCGTGTTCCTGCTGCTCGTAGGTGTCGGCCGAGGTGCGCAGGTTGTCGCTGACGAAGTGCATCTGGTTCTCGATGTTGCGGAAGGCCCGGTTCATCTCCTCCATGGTCCCCAGGGAGGCCATGTTGGCATCGCCCTTCCATCCCGCACCCGAGATGCCCTCGGCCGAGGCGTACGCCTTCTGCGCCTCGACGTGAATGTTGGTGGCGTGGTTGGAGAAGCGGCCGGAGTAGTCGCGCATCGCGGCCGGGTCGGTCATGAAAGACATTCGTTTGCTCCTAGATCGTGTCGTGTAATGCTGGCCATTTGCGTGGACGGGTCAATCGTGTCCCTTTGGCGCTGCGTAAGCCATGCGCCAAGAAATATTCTTGAATTGAGTGCTCGACCCCCTTCGGTATCTGCCCGCATTTTCCGTTAGCGCGCCCGTGGCAGCACGCGGACCGGCGCGCCGTAGGACGGGCCGTTACTCGAGGAACTGTCTTTGCCCTGCATCGCGGCCATCGGGGCCGCCCCGCCGGCGCCCCCGCCCACGCTGGTCGTGGAGGGGGCCGCACCCGTGTTGGTGCCGCCCGTCGCGGAAATCGGTGTCGCACCCGCCGCGCCGGAGGGGGCGCCCGCTGCCCAGGTCGCGGGGACCGACAATCCGCCTACGCTGCGGGCGGCGCCCATGCCGGCCGAGAGGGCACCCATGCCCCCGCCGCCGAAGCCGCCGCCACCGAGGCCCCCCGCCGCTCCCATGGCCGAGGTCGCCGACGTCAAAGCCCCAGCGCCACCGACGCCCCCCATGGTGGGGTTCATCATGCTCATGAACGGCGACAGCAGCGACTGAAAACCACCCATGGCCTGCATCGGGTTGCCCATGCCGCCCATGAGTGGCTGCGCGAGGCCCTGTAACGCTTGCGGCACCGCGCTCATGAATTGAGGGGCCATCGACATGATCGAACTGGCGTTTCCGCCACCCATGCTGGCCGTCGACTGCCCAGCGGTCGCGGCGTTCTGGCCGGCCTGCCCCGCTGCGGTACCGCCTGCCTGGGCTACCGCGGCCGCTTGGCTGGCGAAACCTCCGGGGTTGACTGTCGGCGCGGGCGCCATGAATGGCACCAGCATCCCGGTGATGCCGGCTGCGTCGGCGCTGAACCCATACATCGTGGTGGCGTCCTGAGTCCACATCTCGTCGTAGGCCGCCACGCACGCAGCGATCGCGCCGGAGTTGACCCCCATGAAGTTCGTCGAGATCAGCGTCTCGAGAAGGTTGCGGTTCGCCTCGATGACTGGCGGCGGTACAGACCCTGCGTGGGCAGCCTCGATGGCGAGGGCCGCCTGCTCCGCGGCGATCGCGGTCTGCTGGGCTTGAGTCGCCGCTTGAAACAGCCACCGCACGTTTTCCGTGGCGCCGGCGGCCATCATGGTCGACGACGGTCCTTGAAACCCGCCTGCCAGCAGCGCCATTACAGCGCTGTGCAGCGCTGCGGCGTTTGAGCCGAGGTTGGCCGCAAGGGCTTGCCACGCGGCGGCAGCTGCGGTCAGGGGCGCCGACTGCGGGCCGGCGTAGGCCCGAGCGGAGTTGATCTCGGGCGGTAGGGCTCCGTATTCAACCACGAAGTCACAACTCCTTTTCGCACGAGGGATGGGTCTGGCCCGGTGGCGGCGCCGCAGGAGACCCGGCCGGGCGGACCGCCGGCGAGTCGATGTCAACGACGGGGTGCCGTCGGCGCGAAGCGTTCATCTCCAAACGTGCTGAACGATGATCCACGACGGGCCCGAGACGAACCGTCAGAGCGTTGCGGCGACATTGAAGGCCTCGGTCGCGGCGTAACTTGCACCGGAGGTACCCATGGCGCTGGCAAACATCCCATGCCAGGCCGAGGCCATGGCGGCCATGGACTGGTACAGCGAGCCGTGGGTGCCGAAGGCCGCCGAGAGAAGCATGGCCGTTTCGTTGGCCTGGCCGGGCGCGACTGCGGTCGTGGGCGCTGCGGCGGCAGCGTTTCCGCTGGTGAAGGTAGATGTCAGCGCGGTCAGGGTGCCGGCTGTGCCACCCATTTCCAACGGATCAGCTGTAAGGAACATTCGTTATGACCCCTCTGTTGTGCCGATAATGCCAATACGAGTGTATAGGCATTCAGGTGTGGTCGCGGTGCGCCAAATTAGTTGGCAACGGATTCCGGCGAAGTATTGAGCCCGATTTGAACGTATCGTCCCGATTCACCGGTACTTACGAAGAATCCGCGTCCGGGTGGCATCGGGTGACCCTTCCACCGGCCCCGAACGAACCCCTCCTCCCCGTCGGAGTCCATGACGAGAAGCGGTGCGTTCGCCTGCTTCATCGCCCCCAGCAGCGGGTCGGCGCGGTCTGAGCCGGCCCAGCCGCCGAATCGGCGCGCGTAGACCACGCGCAGACCAACGTCGGTGGCGGCGTGCGCGCTGGGCACCAGTTCACGTAGCGGGGCGTCGTAGCCCGGCGGTAGTCGATCGGCGTCGTCGACGATCAGAAAGATCTCCGGGCCCGACCACCGCTGGGCCAGGCTGGTGTCGACGTCGAGACCGGCCTCTGGCAGCCTGGCGGTCAGGATGCGGTTCAGCTCGGCAGCCCACGGCCCCATCTCGTCGTTGCGGTAGGTGAACCGTTCCAGGTAGTCCTTGCCGAGGACGCGCAAGAGTTCTCGGCGCGGGTTGACCAGCCACACCTGAGCGCGGGGGCGCGGGTCGCCGGGATCTGGTGTCGCCGTGCTGGCGCCGGGTGCGTAGGTCCTCGCAATCTCGCGCATGATCGCCGACAGTGCGTTCGTGCGTCCGCAGTCCTCGCGGCCGGTAATGATCAGGAACGGAGAGTCGCGTTCCAGGCCGACCAGCTCGTCGCGCTCGTCGACGGCCCATGCCATTCCGGTGTGGTGGTCACGCTGCGCGCGTGCTTGCAGATCAGCCAGCGTGACGTGGCTGGGCAGCGACCGGACCCGAGGAGCTGGGCGGTATCGGGCCGCGGCCCGGCGGACCGCCTCGACCACGCTGTCGGACTTGAACTGGGCGGTGGGAGTTCCCCGCAACGCCGGCCGCGCGATCTGAGTGTGCAGACCTTCTTCCTCGGCTCCGAGGCGTACGTAGTTCTGAGCAACCATCCCTCGGCCGGGCTTGCCCGACGGCACGGCGTCGGTGAGCTTGCCGCGTAGCAGCTTGGCGTCCTCGGGGCCCTGCAGCTTGAGCTCGATGCGTTGCGGCCAGGAACCGCGCATGCGTGGCGGCAGCTCGATGTCGCGGGCCACACTGACGATGACGTGGATGCCGAAGCTGCTGCCCTCGCCCACGATTTTTTGGATCTGCGCCGAGAGCAGGTCCTTGTTGCGGATCGTCGATGCTTCCGCGGTCAGCGCGGCGTAGTTGTCGATCACCAGGTAGACGTCGCCGAAGGGGTCGTCAGGCACTGCGCCTGGCGCGCCGCCGAATTTCCGATCACGCAGGTCCTGGACGGAGCTAATTCCGCACGCCGGGAAGCTGCGTTGTCGGCGTTCGAGGAGTTCGAGCATTTCGGAGATGGTGCGTCGGATCCCGTCTTCGTCGAGAATTCCGGCCACGCCGCCCACGTGGGGCAGGCCGGCAATGGTTTCCAGCGCGGTCGACGACAAAGCCAGGCAGTAGAACTGCACCTGCTCCGGGGTGTGGGTCATAGCCGCAGCGCAGATGATTGTCTGCAGGGTCGTGGTCTTGCCTGAGGAGCGCACGCCGACAACGAGCTGATTGGCGCCGTCGGCGCGGGTGTCGACGAGCAGAGGGTGCTGGTCTTGTTTGTACGGCCGGTCCACGATGCCCACCGGGAACACCAGATTTGGTGTGGCGGCGTAGTTTTCGTCCCAGCGGTGCCCCAGGTGGGCATTGACGATGTCGTCGATGGTGTGCGGGACGTCTAGGGGCGGTTGCCAGAGAACCTGCGGCTTGAAACCGTAGTTCCGCAGCTGATCCAGGATGACTGGGCCGACCTTGGGTTTGCGCAAAGCGTCGTCCTCGTCCTCCTGTTCCTCGACGGTTTCCGCAGGCTGGGCGGCAGCATGATTGATCAGATGCTCTGGGATCTCGACCCACGACGTCGTGAATAGTTGTGGTTCGAGATAGCGGTCGGAGGTTGATGTGGCTTCGATGACGTCGTCGTTGTCAGGGCTGGGTCGGCGGTAGTCGCGCCACAGCGACTCGGCGCGGAACCGGGTCAGTTCGTCGGCGGACCCGGTACGCATGTACCCCACGCCGACTTCTCGGGGCAGGTTCACCGCCTGCGGAACGCCCGCCGCCGACGCGCTGGCCGAGGTGTTCTGCCGCAACACCAGCCGGTACCCGACGTTCTCGAGCAGCTTCTCGGCTCTCGAGTCGATGTCTTGGCTGGCCAGCAGCTGGTGGACCCACAGCGATCGCCCCTGTCGGCCGATCTGGTCCAACACCTCGGGCAGATCGGGCTTGATGCGGAATGCTTCCTTGAACTCGTCGAGCACGACCAGCAGACGGGGAAGTGGTTCCAGATGCTCGCCGCGCAATGAACGTTCGGAGCGGATCTGGTTGTACTCATAGGCGTCATCGGCGCCCACGGAGTTGCACACCTGCTTGCGTCGGGCGATTTCACCCCACATCGCGGTAATGAACCGGTCCATCAGGACCTGGTCGTCTTCCAGGTCGGTGATGATGTGCGGTACGTGCGGGGTGCCCTCGAACGGTTTGACGCCGGCGCCGCCCTTGCAGTCAGCCAGGATCATCTGCAGATTCTCCGGGGGGTGGCCCAGGATCGCCGCCAACAGCACGGTGCGGATGGCCGTGGTCTTGCCCGACCCGGTGGTTCCCGACATCACCCCGTGCGGCCCGTCACCGCCCTGGTTCATGTCCTTCATGTCGACGAAGACCAGCTCGCCGTTGTCGGCGCGGACACCATAGGGGATGCGCAGATTCGCGGCGGCGTTGATGTCGCGGTGCGGACCCCACAGCGCCTCGAAGTCGATTGCAGCGGGGTCTTTGACGCCGTAATAGGCCAAGATGTCGCGAGGGCGGCGGAAATCCCCGAGATCCTCGGCAATGTCCTCATAAGGCTCGGCGATCCGCGACCGCGCGATGGACTGGGCCAGTTGCTCGGCCTCGAACCGATCGAGGTGATCGGCGATCGCGAAGAACTGGAAACCCTCCTCTGAATCAGGCGCCCACGTGCCGTCTCGCGGTACCGCGTCGATCACGCCGTCATCCTTGAGGCGCAGCGTCCGCACGCCCCGATGGTCCTGACAGGCCGGCACGCCACCTTGCACGTCGAAGAACGTCCACCCCTGCACGCCAGTCGAGGTCATCACCGAATACCAGCCCCCGGGCGCGACGTCGCTGACCACGATCGTGTGGGGCATCGGCGCGACGGGGTCGCGGCTGGCCGCGTGGCGGGCGACGAACGCGCCGCCGCGGCGGACCGCATCAGTGAACTGCCGATCAGCGAATTCGGCGACCGATGTATACACCATGCGTGCCGGACCCGCACCGTCGTCCTGGTGCGGATTGCCGTTGTGCGGCAACCACTTCACCCAGTCCCATTCAGCGACATCGTCGGTGACGACGACCAGCCTCAAATGATCCGGGCCGTGGGAGAACACCAACTGCGCGATGATCGCGCGCATCAGCCCCAGCGCTTTGTCGCGATCGCCGTCAATGCGATACCCCGGCTCCACCAACAACGAGATGAGCGCCGGTGTGCCGTAGGCCACGCTCTGGTAGCGGACGAACTCCTGCAACGCCTTGCCCGTCGCCGGTTCGAGCTCCACTTCGGTAGGCATGTCGTCGGGCTCACTGAAGGTCACGGCCCCGCCCTCCACCAGGGAGGTCATGCCGACCCCCACCCGGGCGACGCCGAACCAGGTGTCCTTACCGTTGGGGTTGCGTTCCCACATCCGCGGGCCGCCCGCCTGGGCGAGCAGCGTGTCGGCCGGAGGGTGGTACCACCGGTAGTTTCCGTCGAGTTTGTCGGCGGCATCAGAGACCCGGTCACGCATCTCGTCGAGGACGAGCAGGAAACGAGCCCGCATCGCGTCGAGCTTGCCGCGACTCATCTGCTGATTGCCGCCGCTGAATCGGCCCGAGAACAGCATTGCGCCGATTCCGAGAATGCTGAACACCGGGAAAATCGCCCCGACACCGTTGAAGGTGCGTGCGCCCGAGGCGAACGAGACCGCGACCATGCCGACCACCAGGCCGATGACCAGGATGCCGACGACGATGAGCCACGGCGACTTTCCCTCGGGGGGCGGGACCTTTAGAGGCGTCAGGAGTTTGATCGGTTGCGGCTTGAGGTCACTTCCCGGCGGTGGGGTGGGCTTCGGCCGGACGAAACCTTGCTTCACTTCGGCTGCTCCAATGCTCCAGGGTTCTGACCCGCCGGCAGTGTGTTGTAACGCAATTGGGCATCAGAACGCGCCAACGTCGGGCCGGCGACGAACAACCGCAACACCGACCATGGGGCCGGTTTCGGTTCGGTGTTGAGCCCCAACGCCGTCAAGGTCTGATTGTCTCGCTCCACCCCGAACCGAATCCCGAAGTCCGAGAGCCACCACACCGACTCCTTCGTCGACGCGGTCTGGCCATTGCCGGTGCTGACGACGTAGTTGGCGTAATCGGGGGCGAAGTAGATCTGGTCGGCCACCTGACCACCGGTGTCGGCCGACGTCACCAGCTTGACGATGTGGCTGGTTTTGTCCGTGGGGACCGGGATGCTTGCTCCCGATACCACCGAGGTCGTACTGCGGTCCTCGCCGCTGCCCTTCTGCCACCACCAGCAGGTGGCCGGGTTGGCTTGCGTGTCGACCACCTTGAGGGGCTCATCGGGGTAGATCGACGTGTCGATCACATTGACCGACGGCAGTTCTGCCAGCTTGGAGCCGGCGATGACTGCGATCGCGCCCGAAGGATTCCCGCCGGCGTTCTGCAGGATCTGGGCCACGATTGGGGAGACGGTCTGCATGCCGGAGAGCAGCACCACCGAGTACGTGGTGTTGCCTTCGACCTGTGGAGTGGAGACCACTGTTCCCACCGGCCCGGGGGCGCCGGGGAACGGAGCGGGATTGCCCAGACCGGCGATGGCCGGGACCGTCAGCGGCGGCGCCACCGGGATGGCGTTCAACAGTGCCTGGCTGATCGGTCGGGCCGACGCGAGGTCCTCGGCGGTGACCCCCAACGCCAGCAGAACCGGCCGCTGGCTGGCATCCACCAGCGAGCGGCGGCCATCGCGGATCAGCCACACGTCGGTGCCGAAGCGCAGCAGGACACCATCGTCCTTGTCCAGGACGCGTCGGCGATCTGACAGATCGGGTTGTCCGTCGATGACCGTCACCGTGACCGGTTCGGGTGCGCCGGCACCGAACGCCTTGGTGACCGCATCGCAGACCAGCCACGACGAACCTGCTGGCGAGGTGGCGTTCATGGAATCCGGAGCCCCGGGGATACCCACCCACACACCGTGCGGTCGGGAGTCGATCTCGCTGCGCCGCACCGGAACCGGGTCCAACGCCTGACCGGCGATCAGACGCGCCGAGGACAGGTTGAGCGCCGGGTACAACACGTTGTTGACGTTGACGAACAGGTCGTCGGTCTTGTTGTCGGCGATGATCTTGGAGTCGCTGATCGAACCGGCGGGCCGGATGAACGACCAGAACAGCGCACCAAGGCAGATGACGATGACCAGGGAGAGGCCGGCGAGGATGGCCATCCATTCCCGCCGCCCGGGCTCGGCTTCCATCCGCACCTGCCGGCGGGTCATCCCCAGCGCAGCCCGCCGCGCCATGAACTGGTGAGCAGTGACCTGGACGCGCGTCGCGTACCCCAGGCCGCGGCCCAGACGTCGTCTGGCGACCTCTTTGTCCTCGACGGCGCTGTCGCGTTCGCCTGCCATCTACTCCGCTCCCGCGTTCCCGCTATGTACTGCGGCTCGATCAACTCCGGTCACTGAACCAACCTAAATCGGCTTCATCGGCTCAGCGACGCCCCAAGATGGGCAATCTCGGAATTCATCATGCCTGGTCGACGTGGTGGGCTGATGCACCAAATTCGTGGGGGGACGACCGCGAGGTCACGCCACGCGGCGGATCTCCAGGTGCCCTTTGGGCAGCGAACTCAGGTGCACCCGCTCACCTCGGTTGGGGGCTTCGATCACCATGTCCGGGGACACGGCCATCACGACGTGTTCGGGACGCCCGCGCTGCCAGTTGCACAGAATCAGGTCACCTGCCCGGATGTCGTCGCGGCTGACGCGGGCACCCGAGTTGACAAGGTCGTAGGTCGTCCTCGGCAACTCGATACCCGCTTGGCGATACGACCACTGCACCAGCCCGGAACAGTCGAACGCGCTGGGACCGGTCGCGCCCCACACGTACGGTGCCCCCTGCCGGGTCTTCGCCGCGGCCACCGCCCGGTTGGCGCGATCACTGCCGTTGCCGTCGTGCCCGAACAGGCCTGCCGTCAACTGACTCGCGTCTCGGTTGTGTCGGCTGGTGAGGCCGCCGGGGAGGCGGGAGAACATTCCCATGCCGGGCAAGCCGCCACCGCCGCCGCCCATCCCCATCGAGGGCATCCCGCCGCTCATGCCCGCACCGC
>JAEXZY010000017.1 GCA_023404955.1 Actinomycetes bacterium | reverse complement strand
GCATCTGGGCGCGCAGCCGCGCGACCTGTGCCTGCTGCAGCTGCGTCAGCTCGGCCAGTTCCGCCACCGCGAGCAGCGCGTCGGCCGCGTCGGTGTCGGCGGCGTCGCGTTTGGCGTGCGCCGCGGCCAGCGCCCGCGCGGTCCGCAGCGCGGGGTCGGCGGTCAGTGCGGTGGCCCGTTCGAGAAAGGTGGCCGCCGCGGCGACCCCGCCCCTGGTCTGCGCGCGCTCCGCGCAGCGCTCCAACTCGGCGGCCACGGCGTCGTCCGGGCCGTCTGCAGCCTGCGCGGCGTGCCACGCTCTGCGGTCGGGGTCCAGCTGCGGATCGGTCGCACCCGCCAGCGCACGGTGCACCTCGCGACGGCTCGGCAGATCCCCCGCGCGGTAGGCCGCCGAGCGGATCAACGGGTGGTGGAACCTCATTCGCGAGCCGAAATCGATCAGGCCGTCAGCCTCGGCGGGCGCCAGAGCCGGCACTGGCACAGCGAGTCGCTCGGCGGCGCGCACGAACAACGCGGCGTCGCCCAGCGGTTCGGCAGCGGCGAGAAGCAGCAGCCGCTGCGTGTCCGACGGCAGCGATCGGATGCGGCGGACGTAGGTCTGCTCGACGGCCGCGGGCGACGACCGCTTGCCTGCGATCCAGAAGCCGCCGGACAGCTCGGCGGCCGACACGCTGCGCGGCACCTCCAGGATCGCCAGCGGCAGCCCGCGCGTCTCGGCGATCACCCGGTCGCGCACCCGCGGGTCCAGTCCGGCGAACATCACGGAGTCCAGCAACTCGCGGGCATCGGCATCCGAGAGGCCGAGCACCGCCAGTTCCGGCAGACCGGCCAGCAACTCGGGATGGTCTCGCACACCGAACAGCAGCGCCACGGGTTCGGCGAGCAGTCGCCGCGCCACGAACGACAGCGTCTGCAGCGACACCTGATCGAGCCACTGGGCGTCGTCGACGACGGCGAGCAGCGGCTGTTCGGCGGCCGCGGCGGCGAAGAGGCTGAGTACGGCGAGCCCGACCAGGAACCGGTCGGGGGTGTGCCCGGACCCCAGTCCGAAGGCGACTTCGAGGGCTTCGCGTTGCGGTGCGGGCAGCGCGTCCAGGTGACCGAGCAGCGGCGCACACAGCTGCTGCAGGCCGGCATACGCCAGCTCCATGTCCGACTGCACACCCGAAACGCCGATTCGGCAGAAGTTTTCAGCACGCGTACCGACGTAGTCGAGGAGCGCAGTCTTGCCCGCGCCCGCCTCACCCCGCAGCACCAGCACCCGGCAGGTGCCGGGCTTCACCGCGGCGACGGTCTCGTCGAGGAGTGCGCACTCGGCCGCCCGGCCGCGAAGGGGCGGCTGCGAGATCGGCATGGACCCCACCTTAAGGTTCGGACATGCACGCCTGCGCCCCCGTCGGCCTGGATTTCCTGGACACCGCGCCGTACCGCATCGTCAGCACCGTCGACCTCGCCATCAGCCCCGAGCAGCTGTTCGAGGTCCTGGCCGACGAGAACTCCTGGCCGCACTGGGCGACGGTGATCACCGATGTCACCTGGACCAGCCCGCCACCGCGCGGCGTCGGCACCACCCGCACCGTCCAGATGCGCGGTGGCATCACGGGCAAGGAAGAGTTCCTGGCCTGGAACCCGTTCGAACGCATGGCTTTTCGCTTCAACGAGGCCAGCACGGGCAGCATGGCGGCATTTGCCGAGGACTACCGCGTGGTGCCGACGTCGCGGGGTTGCCACCTGACCTGGATCATGGCGCTGCAGCCGGCCAACCTCGCCGGCCGGGCCGGTCTGTTCCTCGGCCGACCGGTGATGAGTTGGCTCTTCCAGCGGTTCCTGCACAACCTGCGCCGCTACACCGACGAGCGGTTCTCACCTCAGTAGATCGACGCCCATACAGAGCGTCGCACCCGATCCGGGTCTTCTTCGACCACGTCCCGGCGGGTGGCGATCAGGCGGGTCCGCCGATGCTCGACGTCGTAAAGCGGCCAGTTGGCCTCGTCGTGCACACGGTCGCTGCAGGCGAAGTCGAGCCAGGTGCGCTGCATGCGGACACCCACCGACGGCGGAAAGCGTCGGCCGAGCGGGTGCAGTTTGCGCCCGATGAACGACGCGTAGCTGTGCTGGACGTGCACGATCTCACTGCCGTGGGTGGCGCCGAGGCCGAGGAGACGCAAACTCAACCCGGCGTGGTCGAAGCGGTACATCCGGGTCGGCGCGCGGGAACTGTATGCATCGGCAAACGCCCACGCCGGGCCGCCGAACATCACGTCTGACCCGATCGCAATCAGCGCGTTGCGCCGCGGATAGCGCGGATACGCCTGCAGCACAGCGTCTTCGACATCGGGAGCCACCCGGCCGAAGTAGGCACGCACGGTCGCCCGCGTGGTGGGCAGCATCGGCGGCCTGGTCCAGGCGAACATCGTCGCCTCGTGGCTGTTCGTGCCCAGGATCAGCGGAACGCGGGCGAGCTCACCGGCGCGGGCCGCATCGATCGGATGGCGGGGTAGCAGCTCGGTGCCGTGCGTCAGCCCGTAAGCCAGCGTCGGCGTCTGCGCCGCGCTCGCGAGCTGGACCTGACCGGCGGCGCGCCGCAACTGCCGCTGCGGCAGGTTCTTGACCTCGGCGGCGGGCACACCGAGAAGGGCGAGGAAGTCGCGTGCCCGCTGCGCGCGCACCTCCCGGTCAGCGATCAACGGCAATGCGGGGCTCTGCGCGATCGCCCGGTGGAACAACCCGCTCGCCTGCGGGCAGGCCAGCAGCGCCAGCACCGACGTCGCGCCGGCCGACTCGCCGAACACCGTGACGCGATCCGGGTCACCCCCGAACGACGCGATGTGCTCGCGCACCCAGCGCAGCGCCGCGAGCTGATCGCGCAGCGCCAGGTTGTCGTCGAAACCCGGTCCCAGGTCCCCGAGTTCGAGGCCGCCGAACACCCCGATCCGGTAGGTCACGTTGACCACGACCACGTTGCCGTTGGCCGCCAGGCGTGACCCGTTGTAGAGCTGGAACTGCCCGGCTCCGTAGACGAATGCGCCGCCGGGAATCCACACCATCACCGGCAGCGACGCCGTCGTGTCCGGCGACCACACCGTCACCGTCAGGCACGCCTCGTCGCGGACCTTCGGATCGTCACGGCCACCCCCGACGAACGAGGTGGTCTGCGGCGGCAGCGGGCCGTGCTCGTGGGCGTCGCGCACCCCGTCCCACGGCTTCGGCGCGGCCGGTGCCAGGAACCGTCGCGGGCCGACCGGCTGCTCGGCGTAGGGCACACCGCGCCACACCCCGACGCCGCCCTCGAGGTCGCCGCGCAGCTCGCCCAGCGAGGTCCGCACGACGGTGGATGGTCCGGCGACGACTGCCACAGCGCGAATCGTAGTGTGCGATTCTTGACGGGCCCGGCACGCGGGCCCGGCGGCGAAGCGAGGTAGAGCCATGACCTTCAACGAGGGCATGCAGATCGATACCAGCACCACGTCGAGCAGCGGGGGTGGACGCGGCCCCGGCCGGGGCATCGCCGTCGGCGGCGGCCTGGGTGGCCTGCTGATCGTCGTCGTCGCGCTGTTCCTCGGCGTCGACCCCAGCTCGGTGGTGCCGCAGCAGCAGGCCGGCCCGCAGGCCGCCGAGACCCCCGGCTTCGACCTGAGCCAGTGCAGAACCGGCGCTGACGCCAACGAGATCGTGCAGTGCCGGGTGGTCGCCACCGGCAACTCCGTCGACGGCGTCTGGCAGCAACTTTTGCCGGGCTACACCCGCCCGAAGGTGCGCATCTTCTCCCAGTCAGTCGACACCCGGTGCGGGCCTGCGACCAGCGACGTGGGTCCGTTCTACTGCCCCGTGGACCAGACTGCCTATTTCGACACCGACTTCTTCGAGATCCTGAAAACGCAATTCGGTTCCAGCGGAGGGCCATTGGCGCAGGAGTACGTCGTCGCCCACGAATTCGGCCATCACGTGCAGAATCTCGAGGGGGTGCTCGGCCGCGCCCAGCAGGGCGCGCAGGGAGCCAACGGTAACGGTGTGCGCACCGAACTGCAGGCCGACTGCTACGCGGGCGTGTGGGCGCACTTCGCGGCGATCACCAAACAGGAGAGCACCGGCGTGCCGTTCCTGGAACCATTGACCGACCAGCAAATCGCCGACGCGCTGTCAGCCGCGGCGTCGGTCGGCGACGACCGCATCCAGCGATCGGCGACAGGCCGGGTCAACCCCGAGTCGTGGACGCACGGCTCGTCCGCGCAGCGGCAGAAGTGGTTCACCACCGGTTACCAGACCGGTGACCCGGCCCAGTGCGACACCTTCGCGGCCCGCGACCTTGGCTAGGGCCGCCACCGACGTCGACGCCGTCGCCGAACGCTACCTGGACACCTGGGCACAGCTGGACCCGTGCGGTGCCACGGAAGCGGGCATCGCCGGGTACGACGATCAGATCACCGACTACTCCCCTGCCGGCTACGCGGCCCGCGCGGACGCCGCGCGCACCGCGCTGCGGGAGCTGGCGGCCACCGACCCCGCCGACGACGCCGATGTGGTGACCGCCGCAGCCCTGCGGGAACGCCTCACGGTGCTGCTCGACCTGCACGACGCGGGCCTCGACGTCGGCGAACTCAATGTGATCGCCTCGCCGCTGCAAACCATGCGCGATGTGTTCGACCTGATGCCGACCGACACCGCCGAGGACTGGGCCACGATCGGCCGACGCCTGGCGCGGGTGCCCGAGCGGGTGTCCGGATACGCCGACGCGCTGCGCGCGGCGGTGGCGGCCGGCCGTGCTCCGGCCGCACGTCAGGTGCGGCGCGGCATCGCCCAGGCCGGTCAGATCCAGCACCTGTACCTGGAGATGGTCGCCGACGCGGTGCCCGACGATCTCACGTTGCACGCGGAATTGCGCCGCTGCGCCGAGGACGCCGCCAACGCCTACGCCGCGCTGGTCGGGGTCTTCCGCGAAGAGATCGGACCGAACGCCCGGGAGGCCGACGCATGCGGGCGCGACGACTATGCCCTGGTGTCCCGCTCCTTCCTCGGCGCCACCGTGGACGTCGACGAGGCCTACGCGTGGGGCCTCGATCAACTGAATGCCATTGTGGCCGAACAGGATACGATCGCCAATCGGCTCTACCCCGGGGCGAGCGCGACCGAGGCGCTGCGCCGCCTCGACGGTGAGGATCGCTACCTGGTGCACGGCACCGAGGCGCTCGCTCAGTGGATGCAGGACCTGTCCGACCGCGCCGTCGATGCGCTGGCGGACACCCACTTCGAGATCGCGGCGCCGCTGCGCCGCCTCGAATGCCGCATCGCGCCGACGAACACCGGCGGCATCTACTACACCGGCCCATCGGAAGACCTGTCCCGCCCGGGACGGATGTGGTGGTCGGTACCCCCGGGCGTGCACACGTTCCACACCTGGCAGGAGATGACCACCGTCTTCCACGAAGGCGTACCCGGCCATCACCTGCAGATCGGACGCGCGGTCGTCCTCGCCGACCAACTCAACCGGTGGCGCAGGCTCGGCTGCTGGGTGTCGGGGCACGGCGAGGGCTGGGCCTTGTACGCCGAGCGGTTGATGGCCGAACTGGGCTGGCTCGACGACGCCGGCAACCGCATGGGAATGCTCGACGCCCAACGGTTCCGTGCCGCGCGCGTGGTGATCGACATCGGCGTGCACTGCGGGCTGCCCGCACCCGACGGCGGCACCTGGGACGCCGCCCGGGCCTGGACGTTCCTGCAGGCCCACAGCGCGATGGCCGAGGAGAACCTGCGCTTCGAACTGGACCGCTACCTGGGGTGGCCGGGCCAGGCCCCCTCGTACGCGATCGGCCAGCGGATCTGGCAGGAGCTGCGCGACACGGTGACAGCGAAAGGCGTGTCGCTGAAGGAGTTTCACCGGCGTGCACTCGATCTGGGTGGGCTGCCGCTGGAGGTGCTGCGCTCGGCGCTACTCGCCTGACGGTCAGAACAACGCCGGCTGAGCCGCCGGCACCGGGGTGGGCGCGGGTCGGCGCGCACCGGCCTCCCGGAACGAACGACCCGGCGCCAGACCGTATTTGGCGACCAGCGGGGCCGCGCGCTGTGCGAGCATCGCCCGGTAGTCGGCCGGCAGGTACGCCCCGCGCCGGTACAGGTGCCGGTACTCGCCCACCAGATCCGGGTAGGCACCGGCCAACCAATCCATGAACCAGCCGCGGGTGCTGCCCCGCAGATGCAAGCCGAAGACCGTGACACTCGTCGCACCCGCGGCGGCGATCCGGCCGAGCAGATCGTCCAGATGGGCCACCGAATCGGTGAGCCGCGGCAACACCGGGGCAACCATCACATGGCAGGGCAACCCCGCCTCCCGGATCGCGGCGATCAACCCGAGCCGCGCCTGCGGCGTCGGCGTCCCGGGCTCGATTTGGCTGTGCAGCAGCGGATCCCCGACGGCGAGTGACACCGCTACGCTGACCGCGACACGCCCTACGGCCTCGGTGAGCAGTGGCAGGTCCCGGCGCAGCAGCGTGCCCTTGGTGAGGATCGAGAACGGGGTGCCGGAGTCGGTGAGCGCACCGATGATGCCCGGCATCAACGCGTAGCGCCCCTCGGCCCGCTGGTAGGGATCGGTGTTGGTGCCCAGCGCGACGGTCTCACCCGTCCACGACGGGCGGCGCAGTTCGCGCCGCAGCACGTCGGCCACATTGGTCTTGACCACGACGTGGGTGTCGAAGTCCTGGCCGCTGTCGAAATCCAGGTACTCGTGCGTCGGACGCGCGAAGCAGTACCGGCAGGCGTGCGAGCAGCCGCGGTACCCGTTGACGGTGTACTGGAACGGCAGCATCGACGCGGCGGGCACCTTGTTCAACGCCGACTTGCACAGCACCTCGTGAAACGTGATGCCCTGGAACTCCGGTGTGCGCACGCTACGGATCAGGCCGAGCCGCTGCAGACCGGGCAGCGCCCCATCGTCGACGTCGACGCCTTGCTCAGACCATCGCATACCTCATGCGAACACACGTTCGATCGGGTGTCAAGCAAGTAGCGTGGCAGGCACCATGTCGACTCACGACCACGACACCGAACTGGCCGCCGAACAGCGCTACGTCGCCACGCTCTACGACCGCCTCGACGCCGAACGCACACGGGTGCGGGATCGCTACCGCGGCGCGCTGCGCGGCACCGGCGGCACGCTCGTGGAACGCGACGCCGAGGTCCGCGCACTCGCCCGGCAGATGGCGCGACTCAACGTCGCCGACAGCGGTCTGTGCTTCGGCCGGCTCGACAGCATCGACGGCGAGACGATCTACGTCGGGCGCATCGGCATCCTCGACGAGGCGGACGATTTCGCGTCTCTACTCGTGGATTGGCGGGCGCCGGCCGCGCGCGCCTTCTACGTCGCCACCGGGGCCTCGCCGGAGAACATGCGCCGCCGTCGCCAGTTCCACACGATGGGTCGGCGCATCCTCGACTTCACCGACGAGATCCTCGGCCGCCCCGACGCTTCTGAGGATCTGGGCGCCGCATCGGGAAGCGGCGATGCGGCGCTGCTCGCCGCGGTCAACGCACCGCGAGGCGAAGGTATGCGCGACATCGTCGCCACCATCCAGGCCGAACAGGACGAGATCATCCGCCTCGACCACGCCGGGGTGCTGGTCATCGAGGGCGGGCCCGGCACCGGCAAGACCGTCGTCGCACTGCACCGGGTGGCCTACCTGCTCTACACCCAGCGCAAGCGCATGGAGAGCCACGGCGTGCTCGTCATCGGCCCCAACGCGGCGTTCCTCGACCACGTCGGACGCGTGCTGCCGTCCCTGGGCGAGACCAACGTCGTGTTCATGACCACCGGAGACCTGTATCCGGGACTGCGCGTCGCCGACCGGGACACGCCGGAGGTCACCCGCGTGAAGGGTTCGCTCGACATGGTGAAGGTGCTCGCGGCTGCCGTCGCCGACCGGCAGCGGGTACCCGCGGAGCCCATTCCGATCGACCTGGCCGACGTGTCGGTGTACATCGCTCCCGACATCGCGCAGTGGGCCGTCGACGAGGCCCGCGCCAGCGGCAAGACACACAATGATGCCCGGGTGGTCTTCGCCGACGTCCTGACCTGGGCGCTGACCGAACGCGCGATCGCCAAGATCGGCCGCGGCTGGCTGACGCGCGAGGATCGCAACGCGTGGGAGCATCTGCGCTCGGAGCTGGTCGACGAACTCGACGAGCACCCCGGTTTCGCCGCCGCGCTCGATGAGCTGTGGCCCATGCTGACACCGGAAACGCTTCTCGCCGAATTGTATTCGTCCCCCGACCGGCTGCGGGCGGCGGGCGCCGACCCGATCCTGCTGCGCGCCGACGGTTACGCGTGGACGGTGTCCGATGTGCCGCTGCTCGACGAACTGATCGACCTGCTCGGCCGCGACAAGAAGGCCGAGGCGGCCGCCGAGAAGGACCGCCGCGAAGAAGCCGCCTACGCGGCCGGCGTGCTGGACCTGATGATCGGCCGCGAGGATCTGATGGACGACGAGGACCAACTGCTGGCCTCCGACGTGATCGCCGCCGACGAGCTGGCCGAACGGTTCGAGGAACGAGACACGCGCGAGCTCGCCGAACGTGCTGCCGCAGACCGGGACTGGACGTACGGGCACGTCGTGGTCGACGAAGCCCAGGAGCTCTCCGCGATGGAGTGGCGGGTGCTGATGCGGCGCTGTCCGCGCCGGTCGTTCACGATCGTCGGCGATCTGGCCCAGCGCCGCTCCGCCGCCGGGGTGACCTCCTGGCAGGCCACGCTCGAGCCGTATGTCGATCGTCGGTGGCTGTACCGACCGCTGCTGACGAACTACCGCACACCCAGCGAGATCATGGCCGTCGCAGCCGCGGTTCTGGCCGAATTCGCGCCGGACGTGACCCCGCCCGAGTCAGTGCGCTCCTGTGGTGTGGCGCCGTGGTCACGTACCGTCACCGACGACCAATTGGCCTCTGCGATAGATGAATTCGTGCGCGGCGAGGAGAAGCTGGACGGCACCAGCGTGGTCATCGGACCACTCGGCACCCCAGGCGCAGTCGCACCTGCGGACACCAAAGGCTTGGAGTACGACGCGGTGCTCGTCGTCGACCCGGACACGATCATGGCCGACGGCCCACGCGGGGCCGCCGACCTCTACGTCGCACTCACCCGGGCCACCCAGCGGCTCGGTGTGCTGCACACCGGGCCGCTACCCGATGCGCTGCGCGGACTGACCGAGCAGCGCAAGGGCTGAGGCGAGGGGGCTAACTCACCACTGAGTGCCCTGGCACAGCGGGCTGTAGGGATGATCACCCTGCACGACGACCTGTCCGTCGACGGCGACCTCGCAGTGCGCATTAGGCGCCGCTTGTCCGCCCTTGGTGGTGCTGCTCGCCCACACGTACGCCCACTGCGGATCAGCCAGCGTGGTCTCGAAGGTCCACGGCTGCCCGGGGGCGATGGTGACGGTGTCGCGCTTCAGATAGGCGTACGCGTCGGCGTTGTAGGCCGATTTGTCCGCCGGCTGATTCACCAGGTACGTCACGTCGAACTGGTACGGGCCGGCGACGCTGACCGTGTACTGAACCTTGTGGGCCTCTGGCTGGGCGCTCGCGACACCCGGAGTGAGCGCAATCGAAGCGGCCGCGACCATCAGGGACACCCCGACCTTGGCTGTAGCTGTTCGCATGTCCATCACATCGCCCGACGGTACCCAAACCGTTACCGGCGGTGGGTGGTCCTCACCTTGTCCGGGTGAACGGCAAACCAACTCGTGCCGCCAGCCAACAGGTTAACCGCACCGTCACACACAGACATTTGACAGAAACACAGGCGCTCTAACGTCCCGATTCGACACCGACCCGTGTCGACAATCCCGCGTTCACCCGGCGTCACCCACACCGGCACTGCACTTTCTACCCAGGTGAACCCAGGTCAAACCTGTCGACTTTCAGAAAGGCCCTTCATGGAGGATCCTCGGCGCCACCCGTCCCGGCGCACCGCGCTCGCTGCGGGAAGCATCGTCGCGGCGGCCGGCTTGCTGTTGGCAGGCTGTGGAAGCAAGGCCAGTGAGACGGATTCAGCAAATGCGCAGTCCTGCGTGGACACCTCCGGGTCCACCGTCAAGGTCGGCTCGCTGAACTCACTGTCGGGCACCATGGCGATCTCCGAGGTCACCGTCCGCGACTCCATCAAGCTGGCCGTCGACGAGATCAACGGTGCCGGCGGTGTGATGGGCAAGCAGATCCAGCTGGTCGGTGAGGACGGCGCCTCCGAACCGACGGTGTTCGCGGAGAAGGCCGAGAAGCTGATCAGCAGCGATTGCGTGGCCGCGGTGTTCGGCGGGTGGACCTCGTCGAGCCGCAAGGCGATGCTGCCCGTCTTCGAGTCGAACAACTCGCTGCTCTACTACCCGGTGCAGTACGAGGGGCTCGAGTCGTCGCCGAACATCTTCTACACCGGCGCCACCACCAACCAGCAGATCGTGCCCGCGCTTGACTACCTCAAGGAGAAGGGCGTCAAGTCCCTCTACCTGGTGGGCAGCGACTACGTCTTCCCGCAGACGGCCAACCGCATCATCAAGGCCTACGCGGGCGCCAACGGCATGGAGATCAAGGGCGAGGACTACACGCCGCTGGGCTCCACCGACTTCTCGACCATCGTCAACAAGGTGCGCACCGCAGATGCCGACGCCGTGTTCAACACCCTCAATGGCGATTCGAACGTCGCATTCTTCCGCGAGTACAAGAATGTCGGCCTGACACCGCAGCAGATGCCGGTCGTCTCGGTGTCGATCGCCGAGGAAGAGGTCGGCGGCATCGGCGTGCAGAACATCACCGGGCAGCTGACGGCCTGGAACTACTACCAGACCATCGACACCCCGGTGAACAAGAAGTTCGTCGAGGCCTACAAGAAGGCGTACGGCGCGAACAAGCCCACGTCGGACCCGATGGAAGCCGCCTACACCTCGGTGTACCTGTGGAAGAACACCGTCGAGAAGGCGAAGTCGTTCGACGTCAAGGCGATTCAGGACAATGCCGGCGGTGTCACGTTCGACGCGCCCGAAGGCCTGGTCACGATCGACGGCGAGAACCACCACATCACCAAGACCGCCCGCATCGGCGAGATCCGGCCCGACGGGTTGATCTACACCGTCTGGCAGTCCCCCGGCCCGATCGAACCTGATCCGTTCCTGAAGTCCTACCCGTGGGCCGCCGGCCTCTCCGGCTGACCCCATGGATGTCCTGATCGGGCAGCTGGCAACAGGGTTGAGCCTCGGCTCGATCCTGTTGCTGGCCGCTCTGGGCCTGTCGTTGACGTTCGGCCAGATGGGCGTCATCAACATGGCGCACGGCGAGTTCATCATGGCCGGCTGCTACACCGCCTACGTGGTGCAGCAGGTGATCTCGAGCGCCGGTGTGTCTCTGATCATCTCGCTGGTCATCGGGTTCTTCATCGGCGGCGCGATGGGTGTCGCGCTGGAGGTGGGGCTGATCCAGCGCATGTACGACCGGCCGCTGGACACCCTGCTCGTCACCTTCGGCGTCGGCCTGATCCTGCAGCAGGTGGCGCGCGACATCTTCGGTGCGCCCGCGGTCAACGTGGTGGCCCCGTCATGGTTGTCCGGCGGGGTGGAGATTCTCGGCGCCGTCGTGCCGAAGACCCGCATCTTCATCCTGGTGCTCGCCGTGGTGTGCGTCGCGGTGCTGGCCACCGTGCTCAAGGTCAGCCCGATGGGGCGGCGCATCCGCGCGGTCGTGCAGAACCGCGACCTCGCCGAGACCAGCGGCATCTCCTCGCGGCGCACCGACATCACCACGTTCTTCATCGGCTCGGGTCTCGCGGCCGTCGCCGGTGTGGCGTTGACGCTGATCGGTTCCACCAGCCCGACGATCGGTCAGAGCTATCTGATCGACGCGTTCCTGGTGGTCGTGGTCGGCGGGCTCGGCCAGATCAAGGGCACCGTGATCGCGGCGCTGGCGCTGGGCTTCATGAACTCGTTCATCGAGTACAACACGACCGCATCGCTGGCCAAGGTCGTGGTGTTCGTGATCATCGTGATCTTCCTGCAGGTGCGTCCACAGGGGTTGTTCACCGTGCGGACAAGGAGTCTGGTGTGAGAACCCTCATCGGCCGCTGGCAGACGTGGGCCGGCTTCGGGGTCGCCGCACTCGTCCTGTTCGTCATCGCCCCCGCGGTGCTGTCGGACTTCCGGCTCAGCCTGCTGGGCAAATTCCTCTGCTTCGCGATCGTGGCCGCGGGCATCGGGCTGGCGTGGGGCCGCGGCGGCATGCTGGTGCTGGGCCAGGGCGTGTTCTTCGGCCTCGGCGGCTACCTGATGGCGATGCACCTCAAGATCGCCGACGCACAGCTGCGCGGCGACGATGTGCCCGACTTCATGCAGATCCAGGGCACCCGGGAACTGCCGTCGTATTGGCAGCCGTTCGCCTCCCCCGCGGTCACACTCGTAGCGATCGTCCTGTTGCCGACCGCGATCGCCGCCGCGCTGGGCTTCGGTGTGTTCAAACGCAAGGTCAAAGGCGCCTACTTCGCGATCCTGTCGCAGGCGCTGGCGGCCGCGCTGGCCATCCTGCTGGTCGGCCAGACCGGTCTTGGCGGATCGAACGGGCTCAACAGGTTTCGCACGTTCTTCGGGTTCACGCTCAACGATCCGGTGAACCGCCGCATGCTGTACTTCATCGCCGCCGCGGTGCTGCTGCTCGTGGTCGCGGTGGTGCGCCAGCTCATGCAGAGCCGCTACGGCGAACTACTGGTGGCGGTCCGCGACGGCGAGGAGCGGGTGCGCTTCCTGGGCTACGACCCGGCCAACATCAAGGTGGTCGCCTACACGGTCGCCGCGCTGTTCGCGAGCATCGCGGGGGCGCTCTTCGCGCCGATCGTCGGGTTCATCGCGCCGTCGCAGGTCGGCATCCTGCCCTCGATCGCATTCCTGATCGGTGTCGCGATCGGGGGTCGCACCACACTGCTCGGGCCCGTACTGGGCGCGATCGGGGTGGCGTGGGCGCAAACGCTGTTCTCTGAACGCTTTCCGTCGGAATGGACGTACGCCCAAGGCCTGCTGTTCATCGTTGTCGTCGGATTCTTCCCGGCCGGACTCGCCGGGTTGGGGGTGTTCCTGCGCCGTCGTCGCAATAAGTCCGCGCCGGCCGCGGAACAGGACGAACTCGACGCGGAGAAGGTGGGGGTGAGCTCATGACCGAGGTCGATGCTTCGACAGCGGGCAAGGAGCCCGTCGAGGGCGGTAACGCCGGGATGGGTACGCAATACCTCGAAGTCCGCGGCCTCACCGTCGATTTCGACGGCTTCAAGGCCGTCAGCGACGTCGACCTGACGCTGTTCCAGGGTGATCTGCGCTTCCTGATCGGACCCAACGGTGCGGGCAAGACCACCGTCATCGACGCGATCACCGGCCTGGTGCCGGCAACCGGGTCGGTGAACAAGTCCGGGGTGGAGCTGCTCGGCAAGAAGGTGCACCAGATCGCCCGCCGCGGAGTGGGACGCACGTTCCAGACCGCGAGCGTCTTCGAGCAACTGACCGTTCTGCAGAACCTCGACATCGCCGCCGGCGCGGGCCGGTCGGTGTGGACCCTGCTGCGGCGACGCTCCGGCGTGCTGCCGATCATCGAACAGGCCCTGCACACCATCGGCCTGACCCACCTCGCGGACCGGCCCGCCGGCGTGCTGGCCCACGGTCAGAAACAGTGGCTGGAGATCGGCATGCTGCTGGTGCAGAACGCCGACGTGCTACTGCTCGACGAACCGGTGGCCGGAATGAGCACCGAGGAACGCGAAGAGACCGGAAACCTGTTACGGCGCATCGGTGCCGAACGCACCGTCGTCGTCGTCGAACACGACATGGACTTCATGCGGGCGTTCGCCACATCGGTGACGGTGCTGGCGCGAGGCCAGGTCATCGCCGAAGGTTCCGTTGCGCAAGTGCAGGCCGACCCCAAGGTGCAGGAGGTCTACCTCGGCACCGCTGCCGCTGGCGCGGAAGGAATCTCGTGACACTCGAACTCGTCGACGTCCACACCGGCTACGGCCGCAGCTCCGTGATCCACGGGGTCAGCCTCGAGGTGCCCTCCGACGGCGTCGCCGCCGTGATGGGGCACAACGGTGCAGGTAAGACCACGCTGCTGCGCGCGGCCGTCGGATTACTCAAATGCTCAAGCGGCACAGTGCGTTTCGATGGCGACGACATCACCAAGCTGCGGCCCAGCGCCCGGGTGGCACGTGGACTGGCCTACGTGCCGCAGGGGCAGCAGTCCTTCGGTCAGCTGACCACCGCCGAGAACCTACAGGTGGTTGCCGACGGGCGGAAGAACGGCAAGGCGCTGATCGACGAACAGCTCGACCTGTTCCCGGCACTCAAAGAGCTACTGACCCGGCGCGCCGGGCTGCTCTCCGGCGGCCAGCGTCAGCAGCTCGCGATCGCCCGCGCGCTGATCACCAGACCGAAGTGCCTGATTCTCGACGAACCCACCGAGGGCATCCAGCCGTCCGTGGTCGCCGAGATCGAGGCGGCCATCACCGCGCTGACTGCGCGCGGTGATCTGGGCGTGCTGCTGGTGGAGCAGCACATCGGATTCGCGCTGGAGTCTTCGCAGCGGTACTACATTCTCGAAGCCGGTCGCATCACCTCGAGCGGCACGGGCGGCTCCGCGTCCGAGGCCGATGTGCGCGCCGCCATGGCCATCTGAGGCTCGGCCGCTAGGCCCCGTGGGAAGCTCTCATGGTGGCGGCACCCCTGGAACCGGTGATCCTCGCCGAACAGGGCGGTCTCGTGGTGGCAGAACGCGGAGCCGAGATCCTGGTTGTCGACCGCGGCAACGGCCCGTCGGAGATCGTCGCCTTCGTGCTCGTGATCATCGCGCTGGTCTTCAGCGTCTTCGGGGTCGGATCGCTACTCAGCGCGGGCTCCGCAGTGTCGCGGACACTCAGCGTCGCGATCCTCGCGCTCGGGATCTGCTGCGGCGGCGCACTGGTGCGCACCGTCGCAACGCTCAACGCGCGGCAACTGCGGCCCCTCACGTCGTTCCAGCCCGTCGCGGTGTTCGACCGGGCCCGGCGCATCTACCGCGACGGCGCCGGGGAGATCGTCGCGCCGCTCGACCAGGTGCAGTTCGAACGGCGGATGCAGTGGACCTCCAGCTCACCCAAGCTGGTCGCCGTGACACCATCCGGTGTCCGAACACTCAAGCGCGGCAACCCGTTCGGCGGTGGGATCGGGGTTCTCGACCGGGTGCTCGACGACGTCGTCCACCGCCGGTGAGGTCGGTCAGCCCAGGCGGGCGAGCACGTCGGTGACCAACTGATCGATTGGAATGTCGACCTGTTCGCCCGTCGTCAACGTCTTCACGCCGATCGTGCCCGCCTCCAGGTCGCGGTCCCCCGCGACCAGGGCGATCGACGCACCGGACCGGTCGGCACCCTTCATCGCGCCCTTGAGGCTGCGGTCGCCGTACGCCATGTCCACCCGCACGCCTTCCGCGCGTAACTGTGCGGCCAGCACCGCCAGCCGCACCTTGGCCTCGGCGCCCATCGGCACCGCGTACACGTCGACGCGCGCTGCCTCGCCGGCGGTCTTGCCCTCGGCGCGCAGCGCCAGCAGCGTCCGATCTACACCCAGCCCGAACCCGATGCCCGACAGATCGCGGCCGCCCAGCTGGCTCATCAACCCGTCGTAGCGACCGCCGCCCCCGATCCCGGACTGGGCACCGAGACCGTCGTGGACGAACTCGAACGTCGTCTTCGTGTAGTAGTCCAGACCGCGGACCATGCGCGGATTGATCACATACGGCACCCCGAGCGCGTCCAGATGCGCCAGCACGGTCTCGAAGTGCGCCTTGGCCACCTCGGAGAGGTGATCGAGCATCAACGGCGCGTCGGCGGTCATCTCCTTGACGTGCGGGCGCTTGTCGTCGAGCACGCGCAGCGGGTTGATCTCCGCGCGGCGGCGCGTCTCCTCATCGAAGTCCAACCCGAACAGGAACTGCTGCAACAATTCTCGATACTGGGGGCGGCAGGTCTCATCCCCGAGCGAGGTGATCTCCAACCGGAACCCGTCGAGACCCAGCGAGCGAAACCCGGCGTCGGCCACCGCGATCACCTCGGCGTCGAGCGCCGGATCGTCGACGCCGATCGCCTCCACCCCGACCTGCTGTAGCTGCCGGTACCGGCCGGCCTGCGGCCGCTCATACCGGAAGAAGGGGCCGGAATAGCACAGCTTCACCGGCAGCTGGCCGCGGTCGAGACCGTGCTCGATCACTGCGCGCATGACGCCCGCAGTGCCCTCGGGGCGCAGCGTCACCGACCGCTCTCCTCGGTCGGCGAAGGTGTACATCTCCTTCGACACCACGTCGGTGGACTCCCCCACCCCGCGGGCGAACAGTGCGGTGTCCTCGAAAATCGGCAGCTCGATGTCGCCGTAGCCGGCGCGGCGGGCAGCCCCGAGGAGTGCAGCGCGCACCGCGACGAATTCGGCGGAGTCGGGCGGCAGGTAATCCGGGACGCCCTTGGGCGCCTTGAAGTCGGTCACGTCGTCAAACCTTCGAGGAACGGGTTGGTGCGGCGTTCGGCGCCGATGGTGCTGCGTTCGCCGTGCCCGGGCAGCAGCAGCGTGTCGTCGTCGAGCACCAACAGTTTTGTCACGATCGAGGTCAGCAGATCACGGCCGCTGCCCCCGGGCAGATCGGTGCGGCCCACCGACTGCTTGAACAGGGTGTCGCCGGTGAAGGCGAGCTGGTCGGGTCCCTCCTCCACGCGGAAGACGACCGAGCCCTGGGTGTGCCCCGGGGTGTGGTCGACGGCCACGGTGATGCCGCCGAGGTCGAGTTTGTCACCGTCGCGGTCGAGTTCGACGACCTGGCGTGGCTCCCGGAACCACGCCCCGGCCGCCAGTGATGCGAGCCCGATGGCGAAGCCCCGTCCCAGGGCCTTCACCGGGTCTTTCAGCATGTACCGATCGGCCGGGTGGATGTAGGTGGGGCAGCCGTAGGTGTCGGCGACCTTCTGCGCCGACCACATGTGGTCGATGTGGCCGTGGGTGAGCAGCACCGCTGCCGGGGTGAGCCGGTTCTCGTCGAGGATGCGCCGCAACGGCCCCATCGCACGCTGGCCGGGGTCGACGACGATCGCGTCGGCGCCCTGCTTGGGAGCCAGCACGTAGCAGTTGCACGCCAGCACCCCGGCGGGAAATCCGGTGATCAACACGCCGTCAAGCTTCCCATGCCGAGCTCGCCGCGCAGTTCACGAGGGGTCACAGGCGGGGCCACAAGCAACGTCTCAGCCAGCCCTGGCACACTCGGTGCCGACTCGATCGACCCCGAGGAGGATCGGCCCGTGCCGACGAACGAACAACGGCGAGCCACCGCCAAGCGCAAGCTCGAGCGCCAACTCGAACGGCGCGCCGAGAAGGACCGCAAACGCCGCACGTACACGATCATCGGGTCGGCCGTCGCGGCCGTCGTCGTGATCGCCGCCGTCGTGGCGACCGTCGTGCTGACCAACCGCGACAGCGGCACCCCCACCGCGTCGACCCCGAGCAGCGCGGCCACCTCCGAACCGGCGTCGCCGCTCGACGCCCCGGAACCGGGTAAGCCCGGCGCCCTGCCCAAGTTCGTCGCGCCTGCGGACCTCGGCAGCAATTGCGCATACCCGAAGTCCGCCGAGGCCGCGAGCAAGCCGGTCGAGCCGCCCCGAGCGGGCAAGGTGCCGACGGACCCGGCCACGGTGAGCGCCAGCATGGAGACCAATCAGGGCAACCTGGGCCTGCAGCTCGACAACGCGAAGTCGCCGTGCACGGTGAACAGTTTCGCCAGCCTGGCCAACAAGGGGTTCTTCGACAACACCCCCTGCCACCGGCTGACCACCGGTGAAGGCCTGGCCGTGCTGCAGTGCGGCGATCCGACCGGCCAGGGCACCGGCGGTCCGGGCTACCAGTTCGCGAACGAATACCCGACCGACCAGTACCAGCCCGACGATCCGAAGCTGCAGCAGCCGGTCATCTATCCGCGCGGCACGCTCGCGATGGCCAATGCCGGCCCGGGCACCAACGGCAGCCAGTTCTTCCTGGTGTACAAGGACTCGACGCTGCCCCCGGGCTACACCGTGTTCGGCACGATCGACCAGACCGGTCTGGCGACGCTGGACAAGATCGCCGCGGCGGGCACCAAGGACGGCGGCGAGGACGGCGCACCCAAGCAGGACGTGACGATCAAGCAGCTCCAGCTCGACTGAGCCTGGCGACCAGACGCGAACTCGAGCGGACACGCCGAAGGCGCGCTCGAGTTCGCGTCTGTCCCCTACTTCGTGGGGGCCCCACGCGGGAAAAATCTAGGCCGCGGAGGTGACGCGGTAGACGTCGTAGACGCCCTCCACGTTGCGCACCACGTTCAGCACATGGCCCAGATGCTTGGGATCGCCCATCTCGAAGGTGAACCGGCTGATCGCCACCCGGTCGTTCGACGTCGTCACCGACGCCGACAGGATGTTCACCTTCTCGTCGGCGAGCACCCGCGTGACGTCGGAGAGCAGCCGGTGCCGGTCCAGCGCCTCGACCTGGATCGCGACCAGGAACACCGACGACGGCGACGGCGCCCACTGCACGTCGATGATGCGCTCGGACTGCTTCTCCAGCGACGCCGCGTTCGTGCAATCGGTGCGATGCACACTGACACCACCACCGCGGGTGACGAAGCCCATGATCACGTCCCCGGGCACGGGCGTGCAGCACTTGGCCAGCTTGGTCAGCACCCCGGGCGCACCGGGGACCGAGACGCCGACGTCGTCGCTGGTGCGCTGGCGCACCGGCATGGTCGCCGGGGTCGAGCGCTCGGCCAGCTCGTCGGCCGCCTCGTCGTCGCCGCCGATCTGGGCGACCAGTCGTTGCACGACGTGGCGTGCCGACACGTGGCCCTCGCCGACCGCGGTGTAGAGCGCGGACACGTCGAGGTAGCGCAGCTCGCGCGCCAGGGCCGCCATCGTCTCGGCATTCATCAAGCGCTGCAACGGAAGTCCACCGCGGCGCACTTCACGTGCGATCGCGTCCTTGCCCGATTCCAGCGCCTCTTCGCGACGTTCCTTGGCGAACCACTGCCGGATCTTGGCCTTCGCCCGCGGCGACACCACGAACGTCTGCCAGTCCCGGGACGGGCCCGCGTTGGCGGCCTTCGAGGTGAACACCTCGACGACTTCCCCGTTTTCGAGCTTGCGCTCGAGCGCGACGAGGCGGCCGTTCACCCGCGCGCCGATGCAGCGGTGCCCGACCTCGGTGTGCACCGCGTAGGCGAAGTCGACGGGCGTGGACCCGGTGGGCAGCGTGATGACGTCGCCCTTCGGGGTGAACACGAAGATCTCCTGGACCGCGAGGTCGTACCGCAGCGACTCGAGGAACTCGCCGGGGTCGGCCGCTTCCCGCTGCCAGTCGAGCAGCTGCCGCATCCAGGCCATGTCGTCGATCTCGGTGGCGGTATGGCTCTGCGGAACTCCGTTGCGCCCCTTGGCCTCTTTGTAGCGCCAGTGCGCCGCGATGCCGTACTCGGCGGTCTTGTGCATGTCCGTGGTGCGGATCTGCACCTCCAGCGGCTTGCCCTCCGGCCCCACGACGGTGGTGTGCAGCGACTGGTACACCCCGAAACGGGGCTGGGCGATGTAGTCCTTGAACCGGCCGGCGATCGGCTGCCACAGCGAGTGCACCACGCCGACGGCGGCGTAGCAGTCGCGCACCTCGTCGCACAGAATCCGGACCCCGACAAGATCGTGGATGTCGTCGAAGTCGCGGCCCTTGACGATCATCTTCTGGTAGATCGACCAGTAGTGCTTGGGCCTGCCCTCGACGACGGCGTTGATCTTCGACGCGTTCAGCGTGGCCGTGATCTCGGCGCGGACCTTGGCCAGATAGGTGTCGCGCGACGGTGCCCGGTCGGCGACCAGCCGCACGATCTCCTCGTACTTCTTGGGGTGCAGGATCGCGAACGACAGATCCTCGAGCTCCCACTTGACCGTCGCCATACCCAGCCGATGAGCGAGGGGCGCAATGACTTCCAGCGTCTCACGGGCTTTGCGCGCCTGCTTTTCAGGCGGCAGGAACCGCATCGTGCGCATGTTGTGCAGCCGGTCGGCGACCTTGATCACCAGCACGCGCGGATCGCGGGCCATCGCGATGATCATCTTGCGGATGGTCTCGCCCTCGGCCGCGGTGCCCAGCGCCACTTTGTCGAGCTTGGTCACGCCGTCGACCAGATGGCCCACCTCGGTGCCGAACTCCTGGGTCAGCGCCTCCAGCGTGTACCCAGTGTCTTCCACGGTGTCGTGCAGCAGCGCCGCGATCAGCGTGGTGGTGTCCATGCCGAGCTCGGCCAGGATGTTGGCCACCGCGAGCGGGTGGGTGATGTAGGGGTCGCCGGACTTGCGCAGCTGGTCGGCGTGCCGCTCTTCGGCGACCTCGTAGGCCTTCTGCAGAAGGGTCAGGTCAGCTTTGGGGTAGATCTCCCGGTGCACCGCGACCAGCGGCTCGAGCACCGGGTTGACGGTGCTGCGCTGGGAGGTCATCCGGCGGGCGAGGCGCGCCCGGACTCGGCGCGAGGCACTGGTCGCCTTGGCGGCTTCGGGCCGGGGCAGCTCCATCGGCTGGGTCTCCGGCCCGGCCGGCGCCGGCGGGGTCTGCACAGCCTGGTTCGCGCGCGGATCTGCCTGGATCTCGTTGGCCATGCTCACCTCCGCTGACGGCTGCTGTTCGCAGGATATCCGGTCACACGATGTGCAGGGCCGTGACCGGCAACGGCTCCAGGACGGACCGGCCGCCCAGCGCGGCGAGTTCGAGCATCACGATCGCGCCGCTGACGTTCGCCCCCGCTGCGGTGAGTAACTGATGCGTGGCCGCCAGTGTTCCCCCGGTGGCCAGCACGTCGTCGATCACCACGATGTTGCGGCCGGCCAGCTCGACACCGTCGGCCGGCACCTCGAGCGTGGCGGTGCCGTACTCGAGCGTGTAGGTCTCGCTGATCACCGGCGGCGGCAGCTTGCCGCCCTTGCGGACGGCCAGCACACCGATGCCGAGCGAGATCGCCACGGCACCGCCGAGCAGGAAGCCGCGTGCATCGACCCCGGCCACCAGATCGGCTCCGCGGGCGATGTCGGCCATCGCCGCGCTGACCTCGGCCAGACCCCGGGCATCGGCCAGTACCGGCGTCAGATCCTTGAACAGCACCCCTGGCTCAGGGAAGTCGGGCACCTCGCGCAGCAGCGAGGAGATCACCTGGCCGACGTCGCGCGTCTGGTTCACTGGCTCAGCTTCCATCGGTCCATGTTCCATCCCGCGCCCCAGCGCGTCGGATTGGCGCTCACCGCGTACATCTTCGTCGACGCGAGCAGGGTGCGTTGCTGACGGTACAGCGGCAGCGTGGGCATGTCGCCCCACAGGATCGGGCCCGCCTCGGCGAGCAGCCGGGCGATCTCCTTGGGGTCCGAGGTCACCGCCAACGTCGAGATGATGCCGTCGATGCGCTCGTTGGCATAGCGCGGCAGGTTGTTGCCGTCACCACTGTGCAGGGTGTACGCGTCCATCGCCGACGAGCCCGTCGAACCGCTACCCGTCGCACCGCCGGTGCTCGCGATCAGCACGTCGATGGTGTTGTCGCGCAACGACTGTGGGCCCACATTGTCGCCCGCAGCGTCCTGCACCGTGATGCCCGCGGGCGCGCAGGCCTTGGCCATCGCCCCGACTGCAGCAGCGAGTCGGGCGTTGGGCGACTGGTACCCGATCCGCACGGTCAGCGGCTGGTTGTTCAGCGTTGCCCGTGCCGCGGCCGGATTGCTCACCGCGAACTCGTTGACCTGCGGGGTGGCTTCGGCGCCGGAGTAGGCGTCCTCGGCCGCGGCGTTGAGCCGCGAGTTGGCCGGCGCCACCGTGGCGTTGCGCGCGATGACATCGCGCGGCGTGCACAGCGCGACGGCGCGGCGCGCAGGCACCGGCGCCAGCGGACCCTGCGGGGCGAAGATCAGCTGCTGCACGCCCGCCGATGCCGAGTCCGCCCGGGTGTAGTCATCGGGCAGGTTCAGCGTGCCCGCCGACCCGGCCGCGATGTCGACGACGTCGTAGGCGCCCTCGTTGACGCGGTCCTGCAGATCCGAGCGGCGCGGCCACACGGTGATCTTGGCGGTGACGGGCTTGGTGCCCCACCACTTGTCGTTGGCCACCAGCACCACCGCGCCGTCACCTGTGACGGCGTCGATGCGGTACGGGCCCGACGACGGGAAGCGCTTGAGGTCCAGATCAGGAGCAAGGTTCCAGGTGGTGTTCCACGCCTGGGCGATCCGCTCGACCGCCGGCCCGTCATTGCCCAGCAGGGCCTTGGTCACCCCGCCGTCGCCGAGCCCCAGCTCGTCGGAGATGACGTGCGAGGGCATCAGCGCGGTGGCCGCGAACAGCTGCCCGTAATCGGTGAACCCGCGGTCCTGGGCGAAACTGACGCGGGCCTTCTTCTGGCCCGGGATGCAGTCGATGGTCGCGATGTCGGTGTAGCCGGCCCGGCTGGCCGCGTCGAAGGTCGGGAATCGGCCGGATTGCGCCGCCCATGCCAGCACCATGTCGTCGCACGTGATCGGCTTGCCGTCGGAGTAGACGGCCGCGGGCTTGATCTCGTAGTCGAGCACCAGCGGGCTGCGACCCACGACCGCGATGGTGCCGAAGTCGTGGTCGCCGACGATCTGACCGTCGGGTCCGTGGTAGTTGAAGCCTGTCAGCACCCGGGCGAAGGCTTGCGGACCGCCGGATGCGGCGCCGGTGACGGTGTTGGTGTTGTACGTCGAGAGCGTGCCGTCGATCGCGTAGTCGATCGCGTCGGCGGCATCCGACGAACACGACGACAAACCGAGCACACCGACCACGGACAGCACGGCGGCGACAGCCGACGTGACACTGACACGCCACGCACGGATGCGGTGGGCCATCGGACCTACCGCTCCCTAGCGCTTTCCGGTGCTTCGCTTACCCGACGGCCGGCCCGTCCGGCTCGACGTCGGCCGGATGGGCCGGGCCCCCGGCGCGGGCTTGTCCGGCGGCGGTCCGGCCGGCGCGGTGACCTTTGCCGGCTCAGACTCGACCGCCGGCGCATCGGCGTCGTCCTCGAACCCTTGCTCCACATCAGCGTCCCCGCTGCCCGCCTTGGCCGCGATGGTCTTACGGCGGTTGAGTACGCGGCGGGTGTGCTTGCTGACCAGGTCGGTGCGCTCGCGGAGGCTGACCAGCAGCGGCGTGGCGAAGAAGATCGAGGAGTAGGTACCCACGATCACGCCGACGAGCTGGACCAGCGCCAGATCCATCAGCGTTCCGACACCGAGCAGCCACACCGCGATGACCATCAGCGCGATGATCGGCAGCACCGAGATCAGGCTGGTGTTGATCGACCGCATGAAGGTCTGGTTGACCGCGAGGTTGGCCTGCTCGGCGAACGTTCGGCGGGTGGTGTGCTCGAAGCCTTCGGTGTTCTCCTCGACCTTGTCGAACACGATGACCGTGTCGTAGAGCGAGAAGCCGAGGATGGTCAACAGCCCGATCACGGTGGCCGGTGTGACCTCGAAACCGACCAGTGCGTACACCCCGGCGGTGACCAAGAGGTCGAAGACCAGCGTCAGTAGCGCAGCGATCGCCATGTACCGCTCGTAGCGCACGGTGATGTAGATGGCGGCCAGCACCAGGAACACCACGAGCGCCAGCAGCGCCTTCTGGGTGATCTGACCGCCCCACGTCTCCGACACCGCCGAGTCGCTGATGACCTGCTTCGACGGCTGGCCGTCAGCGCCCCTGGGCTGGAACTGGTCGAACAGCGCCTCGCGCAGCTTCTCGGTCTCGTCGTTGCTCAGCGTCTCCGACCGGATCTGGAACGTCGCCGACGCCCCGTTACCGACGACGACGACCGACTCCGGCGGCTTGCCGATCGCGTTGTTGAACGCCGTCTCGACCTGCGCGGTGGTCGCCTGCCCGTCGCCACGGGGGAACGACACCTTGGTGCCGCCCTCGAAGTCGATGCCGAACGTGAAGCCGCGCAACACGATTGCGCCGACGGCAATGGCGACGATGATGCCGCTGACCGCGTACCAGAGCTTGCGGCGCCCGATGACCTCGAAGGCGCCGGTGCCGGTGTAGAGGCGGACGAAGAAGCCGTGCTTGGGCGCGTCGGCGGCACTGGACTCTAGGTCGGGTGCCTCTACCGCGGTGGACTCGACCGCGCTGTCGCGTCGATGTGAATTGCGTGCCATGCGTTATCCCCGTCCCGCCGCGTGTGCGGCCGCTCGGCGTTCGCGCGCGATCTGCTGAACGGCTCCCAGCCCGTTCAGCGACGGCTTGGCCATGGTCGGCGACTTGGACGCGAAGTACAGCAGCGGCCACGTCACCAGGAACACGACGACCACGTCGAGGATGGTGGTCAGGCCCAGCGTGAACGCGAAGCCCTTCACCTGTCCGACGGCGAGGAAGTACAGCACCGCGGCGGCCAGGAACGTCACCGCGTTGCCGGACATGATCGTCTTGCGGGCACGGGACCAGCCTCGCGGCACCGCCGACCGGAACGATCTGCCCTCGCGGATCTCGTCCTTGATGCGTTCGAAGAACACCACGAACGAGTCGGCTGTGGTGCCGATACCGATGATCAGACCCGCGATACCTGCCAGGTCGAGTGTGTAGTTGATGTAGCGCCCGAGCAGCACCAGGATCGCGAACACCATCGCGCCCGAGGCCACCAGGGACAGCGCCACCAGCAGGCCGAGCACCCGGTAGTAGAGCAGCGAGTACAACAGCACGGCGACCAGCCCCACCGCGCCGGCGATCAGGCCCGCGCGCAGCGACGACAGACCGAGCGTCGCCGACACCGTCTCGGCCTCCGACGACTCGAACGACAGCGGCAGCGAGCCGTACTTCAGCACGTTGGCGAGTTCGCGTGCCGAGTCGGCGGTGAACTGACCGGTGATCTGGGTGCGCCCGCCGGGGATCGCCTCGTTGATGACAGGCGCGCTGACCACTTGCGAGTCCAGCGTGAACGCGGTCTGCGTGCCCACGTTGGCGGCCGTGAAGTCGGCCCACGTCTTCGCGGCGTCGCTCTTGAACTCGACGTCGACGACGTACTCGCCGCGCTGCTGATCGAGCCCGGAGGTCGCGTTCGCGATGCCCTCACCGCTGATGATCGACTTGTCCAGCAGGTAGACCTCTTTGCCGTCCTGCGAGCAGGTCACCAGCGGCAGGTTCGGATCGTCGTTGCCGGCCAGCACGTCGTCTTCGCCGCAGCGGGTGGCCTGGAACTGCAGCGCGAGGATCTGAATGGCCTGCTCGGAGCTCTGCCGCAGCCGCTTCTCGTCCTGGATGCGCTGCGCCAGTGGCACGTTCCTACCGCCCGGTGTGGGGGGCGCACCCGGTGCGGGTGACGTCGTCGGCCCCGGCGGTGCCGGGGTCGGCGCGGGAGCAGGGCTGGGTGCCGGCTGCTGCGGGAACGGGC
>JAEXZY010000153.1 GCA_023404955.1 Actinomycetes bacterium | reverse complement strand
CGCTGGCGCAGCGCCCCACGGTCGCCGAAGCCGCCGGCATCGCCGCGGTGATGGCCGCCCTGGCCGTCAGCGCCCGGGCCGCCCGCGGCCGCGGCGGTGGCAGCGGCACAATCGAGCCATGAGCTGCTGTCAGCACGCCACCGGGTCCGACGCCGGGTTCGACGCCGGATTCGACACCGCGTTCACTGTCGACGCCTCCCGCATCACGTTCGGCCGCGGGTGTATCCACGAGGTCGGCGACCGGGCGGCTGCGCTGGGCATGCGTCGCGTCGCGCTGTTCACCGATCCGTCGATCGCCCGGTTGGAGCTGTTCGACAGTGCGCGACGCGCATTGTCCGACGCGGGCCTCGAGGTCGTCACCTATGCCGACGTCGCGGTCGAGCCCACCGACGAGTCTTTCCGCGCCGCAGCCGCGTTCGCGACCGACGCGCGCCCCGACGGGTACGTCTCGGTCGGTGGCGGGTCGGTCATCGACACCGCCAAGGCCGCCAACCTCTACGCCACCCATCCCGCCGACTTCGCGACGTACGTCAACGCGCCCGTCGGGGAGGGCAGGCCGGTGCCAGGACCGCTGGCACCGCACATCGCGTGCCCGACGACCTCGGGCACCGGCAGCGAAGTCACCGGCATCGCGATCTTCGATTTCCTCGAGCTGCACGCCAAGACGGGCATCGCCAGCCCGGCGCTGCGCCCCACCGAAGCGCTCGTCGACCCCGACAGCACCGACACGCTGCCCGGCGAGGTCGTCGCCTGCAGCGGGCTCGACGTGCTCTCCCACGCGCTCGAGTCCTACACCGCCAAGCCATACACCTGCAGGGCAGCGCCGGCGCGGGCCAGCGCCCGGCCCATGAGCCAGGGCGCCAACCCGTGGAGCGACCTCGGCAGCCGCGAAGCCCTCGACTTGCTCGGCCGCTACCTGGTGCGTGCGGTGACGGACTCCTCCGACCGGGAGGCCCGCGAGCAGACCATGTGGGCGGCGACTCTGGCCGGCATCGCGTTCGGCAACGCCGGGGTGCACATTCCGCATGCCATGGCGTACGCGGTGGCAGGTCAGGTCCGCGAGTTCCGGCCGTCCGGCTATCCCGACGACAAACCCCTTGTGCCGCACGGTATGTCGGTGATCCTCAACGCACCGTCCGCATTCCGGCTCACCGCACCGTCAGACCCGGCCCGCCATCTCGCGGCCGCCGGGTACCTCGGTGCCGACATCAGGGGCGCCACGGACGCCGACGCAGGAGAGGTGCTCGCCGGCCACCTCGTCGGCATCATGGCCGCGGTCGGGATGCCGGCCGGGCTCGCCGACGTCGGCTACACCGACGCCGACATCGAGGCGCTGGCCGCTGGGGCGTTCCCGCAGCAGCGCCTGCTGGGCAACGCGCCGATCGACGTCGACGAAGCGTTGCTGGCCACCATCTTTCGCGGTGCGCTGAGCTATGCCTGATCGCTCGCCTGAGGCCACCATCGACAGCTACGGCTACGTCCTGCCCATCACCACCCGGTGGATGGACAACGACGTGTACGGCCACGTCAACAACGTGACCTACTACAGCTACTTCGACACCGTCGCCAACCACTTCCTGATCACCGAGGGCGGCCTCGACATCCACACCTCGCCGGTCATCGCGCTCGTGGTGGAGTCGTCCTGCACCTACCGCGCCCCGGCCGCCTACCCCGATCAACTGCGCGCCGGCCTGCGTGTCGATGCGCTGTCCCGGCGCTCGGTCACGTGGGGTGTGGCGATCTTCGGCGCCGACGACACCGCGGCGCTGGCCCACGGCCGCTTCGTACACGTGTTCGTCGACCGCGAAGAACGCAGGGCGGTGCCGATTCCGGACCCCATCCGCGCCGCACTGGAAACTATTGCCGCACAGCCGCAATGAGGTCGGCGACCTGGCGTGCATCGCGCAGCACGGCCGGGTCGTCGGACGGCGCATAGCGGTCGGCGGCGGCGTCGTAGCGTGCACCGGCGATGCTGCCGTGGTCGGCGTCGAGTTCCACCACCCGCACCGGCCACTCGGCCGATTCCAGTCGCTGCGCGAACGCCCGGCTGGCATCGACCGGCACGACGTCGTCGGCGCGCCCGTGCAGCAGCGTGAACGGTGCGCCGGGTCGCGACAGCGGCAGCGCGTCGGCCGGCGCGGCACCGCTGATCGGATCGGCCACCATGAACGCCCCGGCCAGACACACCGTATGAGCCAGCGTCACCCCCATCTCGTCGGCACGCAGCGTCAGGCCCGCGGCGGCTGCACCACCCAGCGACCACCCGACGAGCACCAGCCGATCCGGCGCTGCCGCCCAGCCGCGCACGCAGTCGAGCGACGCGAGCAGATCAGACCGACCGTGATCATCCGCGTGCGAATCCCAATCGGGCGCAACGACACCGAAGCCCCGCTCGGCCAGCGCTGCGGCCAGATGCGCGACGGTGGCGCGCGCGTCGGTCTGGGTGCCGTGCCACAGCAGCAATGGCGCGTCGGACGGCGTGCCGTAGATGTCAGCGTGGCGGCCGAGTGCGTACTCGATGGTGTCCATTCCGCCCGGGTTCCCGGCGCGGCCGATTCGACTCATCGCTGACAGGTCGGACACCACCAGGTGCGCCGGCGCTCCGGATCGTTCGCCACCTCGGCGACCACCCGGACCGTCGTTCCACAGCGCAGGCAGGGGCGGCCGGCCCGGCCGGCCACCCAGTGCTGCTCGCCTTTTCGACGCACCCCGGTGGTCACCTGCATCGCTCCCGGCACCGTCGCCGAGTGACGCAACGCGCGCGCCCCCAGCTCCAGCAGCGCGCTGGTGTCCACCTGTCCGACCGGCGTCCACGGATCGTGCCCACGCAGGAAGCACAGCTCGTTGGCCCACAGGTTGCCGAACCCGGCGACACACCGCTGGTCGAGGAGAGCCGCGACGAGCGGCCGCTGCGGATCAGCACCGAGGCGCCGCGCGGCCTCGTCGAGATCCCAGTCCTCGCGCAGCGGGTCCGGGCCGAGGTGGCCGATGCACTGCGCCTCGTCGGCCGTACGCACCAGCTCCACCACGGGCAGCTTCACGCCATAGGCCGCCGGCCCGTCGGTGCGCAGCAGCACCCGGACGTCGGGCATCACCGAACGCGGCAGCCATCGCCCGGCGCTCGACACCGTCCACGACCCCGACATGCGCAGATGTGTGTGCAGGGTGACGTCACCGGACAACCGGGTCAACAGGTGCTTGCCGTGGGTCACCTGCGCGGTCACGGTGTGGCCTGCGAGATCGTCGGTGGCGTGGGCGGGGACACGCAGCTCACCGCGAACCAGTGTGCGGCCCGTCATTGCATCGTCGAGGCGCCGGGCCAACGCGTAGACGGTGTCACCCTCGGGCACGCGGCCTCAGCTCAGACGCTGCGAGACTCGCTCGCCGCCTCGCGGGTGGGCCGGGTGGTGAGGTGGTCCAGCACACCGGTGATGTCGAGCAGCCTCTGCAGCTGCGCGGGCCGGTGGTCGAGGTGCAGCTGAACCCCTGCAGCCGAGGTCTTCCGGTGCACGAGCAGCAGACCGGACAACCCGGCGGAATCGCAGAACGTCAGCCCGGCGAAGTCGAGGCGCAGGTCGGTGGCCGCGCGGGCACCGGCCAGCACGTCGGACACGGCGGACACGAGCTCCGGGGTGCTCTCGTAGTCGAGGTCGCCGGTCACGGTCAGCCTGGTGGAGGTGCCGTCGATGTCGGTGCTCAGCGTGAGTCTCATGCAGATGCTGCCTGGTCGATCGGGGCCCTGCCGAGGGCACGGTGTGCCGCGGCGAGGAGGCGCTGGGTTCGGGGAAATTCGGACAGATGGGCGGCCAGTACGTCGAGTGCGGGATGCAACGACGCCGCGGGCACCCCACGGGCGGTCAGGATCTCGGCGGTCCAGGTGACGAAGTCGGTGAACAGCGCATCGTCGTCGGTGTACAGCGCGGTCGCGAGGAAGTCGACGATGTGCGCGATGTCCTCGATGGTGTGCTGACGCTGCTGCTCGGTGTAGTCGCGCATCGCGGGAAACCGGCTCTCCAGCTCCGTCACCGTCGTCGCGACCAGGTTGCCCGCCGCCGAGCTGACCATCGTGTACTCCTGGTCAGCCAGATGCGGCAGGTCGTCGACGGGTAGATGCGGTGCGCACGGCGTACGCCGCGGCACCCCGTCGGCCAGCAGCGTGGCCGCGGTCCGCGCATCGGGCGCCCACGCGTCAGCTCCCAGGAGCGAGGCGAAGCGGCCGTCCGGTCCGAAGCCGGCGCCCCCGGCGAGCACCGGGACCCCAGCGGCCTGGCATGCCGTGATCGCGGCGTGGGCGGTGGGCAGACGCGTCGGGATCATGCAGGACAGCGCCACCGCGTCGGGGCCGTATTGATGCAGGTGCGCAATCAGATGAGGCGTGGGCACCTGCGCGCCCAGGAAGTCGACCTGCCATCCGCGCAGGCGCAGCACCTCGGCGAGCAGCCGGGCGGGCAGGGCGTGCCACTCGCCGTCGACACACGCGACCGTGACCCGGCCCGCCGATGTCGCCGGTGGTCGGCATGCGCCGTGGTGGGCCAGGGCTGCGATCACCCGATCGTTGATCGCGGTGGCGACGTGCTCCTGGACCACGGTGATCCGATTGGCCGCCCATTCCGCGCCCACGCGCTGCTGCACGGGTGCGATGACGTCGAGCAGCAGCTCCTCGCAGGGAACCCCGGTCTCGGCGGCATCGAGCACCGCTGCTGCGGCGGCGTATTCGTCACCGTCGAGGAGCGCGGCCCAGAGCCTGTCGATCGTGGTGTTCATGCGGTCGCGGTGTACCTGCCCGCGGTGTGTCCATCGACCGCGCTGAGGTGGGCTCGGCGGGGGCAGGTGATCGCCACGACGGCGATGTCGTCGTGCGGGCGGCCCTTCACCCACTGGGAGGTGAGCATCATGATGCGCTCGACCACAGCTTCGGCCGGCATGCCTGCGCATTCCTGGAGAGCGGCGGTCAACCGGGGCTCCCCGAACATGACGGTGCCTGTCGGCCCGCCGTGCGCCTCGGTCACTCCGTCGGTGAACAACAGGCACGTCTCACCCGGTGCCAGGGTGGTTTCGAACGTGGACGACTTGATCTCGGGCAGCGCCCCGACCAGCGTGCCGCGGGTGTCGGCTTCCTCCACCCGGCCGTCGGCGCGCACGATCAACGGCGCGAGATGACCGGCGCTGGTCAGGCGCAGACACACCTGCCCGTCGCGACGGCAGACCGACGCCAGCACCAACGTCGCGAACTTCGTGTGCTCGGCGGACAGCAGTGCGCTGTTGAGTAGCCGCAGCACGCCGGCGTGGTCGTCGGCCAGCGGCGCGAGTGCCTGCAGGGTGTTGCGGATCTTGCCGGTGACCAGCGCGGCCTCGAGGCCCTTGTCGCAGACGTCACCGAGCACGACCAGCGTCTCGTCCTCCGGGGTGGCTGCCGGGTGCACGTCGTAGAAGTCGCCGCTGATCAGGTGGTCGTCCTCCGAGGCGCGGTACCCCCCGGCCAACTCGATGCCGTGGAAGCGGTGCAGCTGCGGCGGCAGCAGGTCACGCATCAGGGTTCGGGTGATCGCGGCCTGCTCGCCGTACAGGCGGGCGGCGGACAGGGCGGCACCGGCGCGGGCCGCGAAGAGCCGCGCGAACACCTCCTCGCCGTCGCTGAACGCCATCTGCGAGGTCTGGCGCAGGAGCACCAGCGCGCCGGCGGGCACGCCGTGGCCGGGCAGCGGGGTGATGACGACGGAACCGACGGGGCCGGAAAAGCCCGCCGGGATCAGCCACTCGGGCACCATGGCCGGATCGATCCAGCGCGACGGCACGGGTGGGAAGCCGCGCAGGGCCTCGGCGAGGCCGGAAACCAGCTCGGGCCCGCCATCGACGGTGCGCTGCTCGATGGTGCCGTCGGGGCCGGCGCACACCAGGGAGATCTGACGGCGCGTCGCGGGCGCTACGACGACCGCGGCGTCGGCGAGGTGGCGCGCCGCCATCCGCGCCGTCGCCTCCATGCAGCGTTCGACGTTCAACGACGCCATCAGCTCCGTGGACGCCTCGTCGAGGAACGCGGCCCGGTCACGTTCGCGGCCCACCGCGTCCTGGGCGTGCAGCAGGGCTTGGTGGGTGTCGGCCAACAGCCACCACGCCACCGCGCCCGCCGGCAGCATCGTCGACCGTGCCTCAATCGCTCGGCCCGCGACGTCACCGGTGGCCGACGAGGACAGTTCCAGATGGGCGGCGGTCAGCCACGCGGGGGCGCAATCGGAGAGGACTGCGCCGGGTTGTGCCGCGGGAAAGATCGCTGATGCCGCCGGACTCGCAGCGCGGATCACGCCATCCGCGTCGACGACGACCACGGGGTGGGGGACCTTGTCCCAGGTGGTGTCCCAGCTGGGCTCGGTGACGACGCCGACGGCCAGTTCGGGGCTAGCGTTCTCACGCACGTCAACCCCCATTCGATGTCGTTGATCACTCTACGCCCGGTTCGGCGCTGGTTCGGTGACAAGGCGATTTGCCTTGGCTGCAGTGGGCGGACCACCCTGGAAGAAGTGAGCAAGGCCCCCAGCACCGCAGCGGTTCCTTCGACGGTAACGCATCAACGGCCGCAGTCGGGAGTTGTGACGATTCTGTCCGCGATCGCGATCATGTTGGTCGCGGCGAATTTACGGCCGGCCGTGGTGGCGGTGGCGCCGCTGGTGGGGGACATCAAGGCGGCGACCGGGTGGGGCAGCGGGGTCACCGGCCTGCTCACCACGCTTCCGGTGCTGGTCTTCGGCCTGGTCGCTCCGCTGGCTCCCCGGTGCGCGGCGCGGTTCGGCATCGAGCGGACGGTGTTCGGCGCGATGGTCGTCCTCGTCGTCGCGAGTACCGTGCGACTGGTACCCACGCCGGCGGCGCTGTTCGCCGGGTCAGCACTTGCCGGCGTCGGCATCGGGGTCTGCAACGTGGTGCTGCCGTCGCTGATCAAACGCGACTTCGTGCACCGCTCCGGACTGATGACCGGCCTGTACTCGATGACGCTCTCGGGCGGCGCCGCGGCTGCTGCGGCGCTGACGATCCCGATCGACGACGCACTGAACGGCAACTGGCGGCTCACGCTCGCCAGCTGGGGGGTGTGCGCGGCGACGGCACTGCTGCTGTGGGTGCCGCAGCTGCGTCGCGTGCACCGGATCAGCACCGGGCGGCCGGCTGCGTCGCTGTGGCGCAATCCGATCGCGTGGGCCATCACCACCTTCATGGCGGCGCAGTCGTTCATCTTCTACACGTTCACCGCGTGGCTGCCCGAGTTCCTCGTGGACCGGGGCATGTCGGCCAGCGGCGCAGGTGCGGTGCTGGCGCTCGGTCAGGTGGCCGGTCTTGTGATGTCGCTGGTGGCGCCGATCGTGGCGGGGCGGTACGCGGATCAGCGGGTGCTCACGATGGCGGCGTTGTCGCTGACCGCGGTGGGTTTCGTCGGTTTGTTGACGACGACGGCGGCGCCGACGTTGTGGGCGATGCTGGTGATGGCGGGCCCGGGCGCGTCGATCAGCCTGGCGTTGTTGTTCATGGTGCTGCGCAGCACCTCCACCGACCAGACAAGTCAGGTGTCCGGCATGGCGCAGAGTGTCGGATATGTCGTCGCGGCGATCGGTCCGGTCGCGATCGGTGCGCTGCACGACGTGACGGGGTCGTGGACTGTCGCCATGGCCGTTCTGTCTCTGGTTCTCGTTCCGCAGGCGGTCTCGACGCTGTGGGCGGCCAAGGACGTGACGATGGACGAGCATCAAAAAAGCCGGTGACCACGAGGTCACCGGCTTCAGTTGGGTTGCTGGCGGGGCGTCAGCTCTGAGCGGATTCGTACCGCTCGGCGACGGCCACCAGTTCGTCGCGAATCGACGAGTCGGGCAGCGAACGGATCCGCGCGTAGAGACGGCGCCGATCCCTGGCGAGCTTGAGGTTGGCGCGGAACTGCGCGACAGACATGGTGCGTGTACTCCTTGTTCGATTCCCCGGGGTGCCGGGGTGCTTGTGTGTGGCCTACGGGGCGAGGATCGCCCTCCCCGCAGGCACAACCGGACATGCTTCCGTGTTAATTCCACGTAAATCAACTTGCTGACATGTGAGTTTGCGGACAGTGAGCGCCGTCACCGGGCATAGCCGACGGCGGAACGGGTAAGGGCCCAAGTCATGACCACCGACGCATCTGCTGACGATCCCGCCGACCTCGACGAGGTCCTGGTGCCCACTGAAGAGGCCCACCCTGACCGCCACGAACACGCCAAGGCGTCCAACCATCCGGATGACGATGAACTGGCTCGGCGCACCCAGCACGAGCGTGACGTGGTGGCCGAAGACCGGAGGCAGCAGTGATGACGACGCCCGACGATCCGAACGAATCCGTCGCCGATTCCGAGAAGGGTGTGCCGCCGGCCAATCCCGCCTATGCGACGCCGCCGCCCGAGGGGCTTCCAGACGCCGATCGGGACTGAGCCGCGTCGCGAGGACGCACAGCGACGAGCAGTGCGCCGGCCGCGAACAGTGCCGTGGCGACCACCGGCAGATGCCCGCCGGGCGCAAACCCCTGCGCGGACAGCAGCGCCAGAGCCAGCGCACACGCCGCCGTGCCTGCGTAGAGTGTCGCCTCGGCGATCGGCTTCGGCACCGGGACGGCGACCGTCGGCAACGCGGCTGCCGCGACACGGCGCATCCGGTGCAGCAGCACCAGCAGTGCCGCAGCGACCACCGCGAGCACCACTTCCCACTCGAGGCGGGCCAGCCACCAGGCGCCTGATCCGAGCGGGGGCTGCGGCAGCAGTCCGGTGGGGTAGCCGACAAGGGTCACGATGATCACCGGGAGCATGTGCCACAGGTAGAGCGCCATCACGTTCTGGTTGGCGACGCCGATCACGCGGGGCCAGACTCCGCGCGCCAGCATTCGGTTGAGTGCCGGTACCAGCGCGAACAGCACGCCGATCTGCACCAGGGCGAGCGCCAGCAGGGCCGCTGACGGCGGTGCACTGTTCTCCACGCGATCACCCGGTACGCCGATCATTGCCGTGGGATACGGGCCCCAGGTCACCAGCGCGGGCAACGCCAGTGCGGCTGCCGCCGCGATGCCGAGCAGCACGCCCCGGCGCAACAGGCCGTCGTGAAATGCGATGCCCAACTGGTAGATCGCGGCCCAGCAGAAGAAGTAGTTCGCCATTCGGATCTCGGGGTGGCCGGTCGCGATCCCCACGACGTCGACGAGCACCAGACAGGTGGCCAAGACCAGTGGCACCCACAGCCCCCACCGCCGATTCGCCGCGACGGCCAGCGGCGTCAGCGCGACCACCATCAGGTACACGGCGAGAAACCACAGGTGCATGGCGACGGCCCAGCCGCCCAACTCCAGCACCGACCCGCTGATGCCCATAGCCAGCAGGACCGCCATCACCACGACGATGACACCGGCATACACGCCGGTCGGGCCCAGCGTGCGTGCCACGCGGCGCCGAATCCAGTCCTGCCTGCCCGCGGTGCCCGCGTCGGCGGGCAGACGCTCCCACGAGGCGGCGCTCGCATACCCGGCCACGGCGAAGAACACCGGGACGACTTGGAAGAACCACGTGATCCACTGCGTGAACGGCATCAACACGAGCGGGTTGTCGCGGCCGAAGGAACCGTCCCGGTAGGTCATCACCGACAGCAGCCAGTGCCCGATGACGACGAGCAGCACGGCGGCGGAGCGGTACAGGTCGAGGGCGCCTTCGCGGGCCGGCACGGGGCTCCCGGTCGCGGACTCAGCGGTGGACTCGCTCATCGATCCCCCTGGGGTGGACGTCAGGAGTCAGAATCTCACGGACGTACCGGATTGCCGCTGCTTCGGGCGTCGACGCTGAGTCGCGTCGGCCTGCACAGCAGTGCGACCAGCACACACAGCACCGCCGCAACCGCGAAGGCCGCCGAGACGTTCACCGCGTCGGCGGTGCCACCGAGAACGGCGGCGGCGATCGGCCGCGAGCCCAGGAAGCCGACCAGCCACAGCGCCATGATGCGGCCGCGCAGCTCCTCCGGCGCCAACTCCTGGACCACGGTGCTCAACCCGGTCAAGGCCCACCCGAAGCCCAATCCCGCCACCGCGAAACCGGCCACCGCGACCGCACGCACGGTGCCCATTCCGAGCAGGGCGCTGCCCGCGGCCAGCCCCCAGAGGCCCACCGAGGACACCACCACCGATCGGATGCGACCACCCAGCACGGCGAGGGACACCATCCCGATCGCGGCACCGACCCCGAAAATGGCGGACAACACCCCGACCAGCGCGGCGCCCCCGCCGAGGGCGTCGGCCATCGACGGGGCCAGCGTGATCGACGGGTCGGAGGCGATACCCACGGTGGTCACCGCGACCAGGGCCAACAGCAGTCGGCGATCGCCGAGGACATAGCGCACCGCGGTTCGTACCCGGTAATCCGCGCCGGCCCGCCGGGGCGGCGGTGCGGGAAAGCGCACCACCAGCAGGATCACCGCGAACACCAGGTGCAGGGCGGTGCTGGTCACGAACGCCGACGCCGGACCGAGATGCGCGGCCAGCGCAGCCCCGACGGCAGGCCCGACAATGCGGCCGATCGTCATCGGGATGCTGTTGAGCGCCATCGCGGTGGAGAGCTCGCCGTCGCGGATCAGGTTCGGCACGATGGACTGCATCGCCGGGCCCCCCACGACGAACCCGAGGCCGACGAGCAGCGTGCCCAGCAGCACAGGGACGGCCGCAGACAACCCTGTGAGCGTGGGCGCGGTCAGCAGACTCACCGCCACCGACCCGGAGCCGACCACACACATCACGCGGCCGATCAGGATCTGCCGCGCGGGGTCCCCGGTGTCGGCCCACTTTCCGCTCGTCGGCGTCAGCACGAGCTGGGGCCCGAACTGCACCACGCCGACCAGGCCGACCATCAGTGCCGAGCCGGTGGCGTCGAACATGACGATCGCCGCGGCGATGCTGTGCGTCCACACGGCCACGACCGAGAAGATCTTGCCCCAGAACAGCGAGCCGAAGACGGGATCGACCATCAGGCGCAGCGCGCCGCGCACGGCGGGTGCGGTGTCGGGCACGTCGGGGCGAGAAGACCTCACCATCAGTGCTTAGCACATCGCGGCGGGTGGCCGTCGGCGTCCTGTCCACTGAGCGAAATCGCCAGTGCTGCTTGATGTTCGGCGTAACGGGTGGCGGGTGCCGATCGATACACTGGGTGGCCGGTCGCAGTGTTGCCCTGGTTTCCCCTTACCCCGCCTCCTCTCGACCCGTTTGAAGGATGATGCGTTGACCCGCCCGACGCTGCGCCGCCGTACCGCGCTCAAGGCACCCCTGCTCGCGGCCGCGGCCGCGGCACTGACGCTGACCCCTGTGCCCCGAGCGTCGGCCGACGACGGTCGATGGTCGGCCGAGCGCGCCGGGCGCTGGTATCAGGGGCACGACTGGTTGGTGGGCGCCAACTACATCGCCGGCAACGCGGTCAACCAGTTGGAGATGTTCCAGCCGGGGACGTTCGATCCGCTGCGCATCGACGCCGAGCTGCGGCTGGCCAACCTGGCCGGGCTGAACACGGTGCGGGTGTTCCTGCACGACCTGCTGTGGATTCAGGACCCCGCGGGGTTCCTTCGCCGCGTCAGTCATGTGGTCGACATCGCCTCGCGGCATGGGATACGGCCCCTGTTCGTCCTGTTCGACTCCTGCTGGGATCCGCTGCCGGCGCTCGGCAAGCAGGCTGCACCGCGTCCGGGTGTGCACAATTCCCGCTGGGTGCAGAGTCCCGGCGCGGAGAACCTCGACGATCGGCGGTACAAGCGAGTGCTGCACGATTACGTCGTCGGTGTCCTCACCCGGTTCCGTGGCGACCGTCGGATCCTGGGGTGGGATCTGTGGAACGAGCCCGACAACCCCGCGAAGCAATATCGAGAGACCGAGCGCGCCGACAAGGTGGCGCTCGTCGCCGACCTGCTGCCCCAGGTGTTCCGCTGGGCCCGCTCTGTCGGCACCGTCCATCCGCTGACGAGCGGTGTGTGGGACGGGCCGTGGGGCGATGCCCGGCTGCGTAGCGAGATCGCGGGCATTCAGCTCGAGCAGTCCGACGTGATCTCGTTCCACAGCTATGACAGCCCGGCCGGGTTCGATGCCCGCATCAGCGAGCTCGCATTCACCGGGCGCCCGTTGCTGTGCACCGAGTACATGGCACGCTCGCTGGACTGCACGGTGGAGAACATCCTGCCGATCACCAAGCGCCGCAACGTCGCAGCGTATGCGTGGGGCTTGGTGGCCGGCAAGACGCAGACTTACTTCCCGTGGGATTCATGGGATCACCCCTACACGGCGGAACCGAAGCCGTGGTTTCACGACCTCCTGGGCCAGGACGGGCAGCCCTATAGACCGGCGGAGATCGCCACGATCCGCAGCCTGACCGGCCGACCTCGTCCGTCTTGATGCCCGTCCTGACGGTAGTCCGGACCCGTCACCGGGCCTTCCACTGCGGGCGCCTCTTCTCCCGCCAGGCCGTAATACCCTCGGCCACATCGGCTGTCGCGCCGGCCACTTTGCGCATCACCTCGCCGAAGCGGACCGACTCGATCCACCCCATGTCGGCGGAGCGCCAGGCCACCTCCTTGGTGGCCCGCTGAGCCAGCGGTGCCGCCTCGGTCAGCGTCCGCGCCCACTCCTGCGCCGCGGGTAGGAGCTCGTCGGGTTCCACCAGCTTCCAGACCAGCCCGACCTCCTTCGCCCGCTCGGCCGCCATCGGTTTACCGGTCAGCAGCAGCTCCATCGCATCGGCCCAACGCAGACGTCGCGGTAGCCGAATCGCGCCGACGATCGTGGGCACGCCGATGGACACTTCGGGGAACGCGAACGTCGCTTCCGTACTGGCGATCACGAAGTCGCAGAACAGAACTCCGGTGAGCCCATAGCCCAGGCACGGTCCCTGCACGGCAGCGATCGTCGGCTTGAACAACTCCATACCGCTTTCGAACGAGTTGATCGTGGGTTTCTCCCAGAACGTGCCACCGAATGTCCCGACCGCCCCTTCGCCGTCTTTCAGATCGGCGCCGGCGCAGAACACGCGACCGGTTGCGGTGAGGATGCCCACCCAGGCGTCCTCCTCGTCGCGGAACCGGTTCCACGCGGCGTTGAGTTCCTGTCGGAGCGCGCCGTTGATGGCGTTGCCGGCCTCGGGCCGGTTCAGCGTGATGGTCGCGACGTGGTCGTGGAGCTCGTAGGTGACCAGGCTCATGGGCTCACTGTCTCACGGCGCCACCGTTTCACGGCGCCACCGTTTCACGGCGCCGCTGTTTCACGGCGCTGTCTCAGCCGCTGCGCTTCTCCGCGTTGAGAAAGGCGGCAGTGTCGTAGTAGGTGCGGAACGCGGAAATCGTGTCGTCACCCTCGAGCACGCTCACCCCGTCGTAGCGAAAGTCCGTCCCGTCGCGCAGCGTCCCGCCCGAACTCCACTCCAGGTACGCGATGCCGTCCTCGGTGACGGTGTGCGAGAAGTCGGACCGCAGTTCGTCGAAGACGTCGCGGTACTGCGTCCAGAAGGTGCGCGCTCCGTCCTTGCCGTGCTGGCCAAGGGGTAGACCCGCCTTGGTCAGCGTCGCGTCGTCGGAGAACAGCTCGACCAGCGGTTCGACGTCACGGCTTTCGTGAAGGCGGCTCAGTGCGTCGATGAAGTGTTTCGTCAGTTCATGCATGCGATTCGCCTACCCGCAGCAATGCCTCCCACACGCAGGACCGTGCGGGGTCACTGTTTCGACAGATCAGGTGTGCGCGGGCGTCTCGGCGAACTGGTCGGTGATGGCCTGGCAGAAGGCGGGCAAATCGTCGGGGGAGCGGCTGGTGATGAGGTTGCCGTCGATGCAGACCTCCTGGTCGACGACCGTCGCGCCGGCGTTGCGCAAATCGGTGCGCAGGCTGGGGTAGGAGGTGAGCGTACGGTCGGTGACGACGCCGGCCTCGAGCAGCACCCACGGTCCGTGGCAGATCGCCGCCACCGGCTTCCCGGAGCGGACGAACTCGCCGACGAACGCGACCGCCGCGTCCTCGAGGCGCAGCTTGTCGCCGTTGACCGTGCCGCCCGGGATGACCAGAGCGTCGTACTCGTCGACGCGGGCGTCGCTGACCAGTCGGTCGACGGGAATGGTGCCCGCCGGTTCGAGATCGTGGTTACGGGCGTCGATCTCGCCGTCGCTGATCGAAAGCAGTTCGACCCGGCCACCTGCCTCGGTGACGGCGTCGCGGGGCCGCTCGAGTTCGACCTTCTCCACGCCATCGGTGGCGAGGAATGCGATGCGGCGGCCGTTCAGCTCGTTCGGCATGGTGGCGTCCTTTCGTTGGCTGGATTCGATCGTGGGCCCGCGGTTACCCGCTGGCCGACCATCGAATCGTGGCGCTCAGGCGCCGGACCCCGGTCCGCCGTGCTATTTGACGATCAGTTTGCGCTGCGAGGCCATCGTGAACACGGCGGCCACGATGATCACCAGGCCCTTGATGATGGTCTGTGTGTAGTCGGCGGCGCCGATCTGGTTCAGCCCGTTGGACAGCACGGTCAGGATCAGCACCCCGAGGACGGTCCGGTTGACCCCGCCGACCCCTCCGGACAGTGCGGTGCCACCGATGACGATGGCCGCCACCGAGTCGAGCAGGATCTGCGAGCCCAGAGTCGGCCCCGCCGCGCCCAACTGGGCCGTCAACAGCAGGCCGGCCACCCCGGCGGTGATCCCGGACACCACCAGGATGAGCACCTTGATCCGGCGAGTCTTGACCCCGGCCAACTCGACGACCTTCTCGTTGCCGCCGATGGCGTAGACGTAGAGCCCGAACCGCGTGCGCCGGGCGAAGAACCACACCACGGCCAGCGCGAGCAATGCGATCAGTGCGGCGTTCTGGATGTTCGGAACGAACTGGCCGATGGCCAGGTCACGGATGCCCTGGTTGGTGAAGTTGATGGTGCTGCCCTGCAGGATGGTCAGACCGATCCCGGCGAACAGCGACAGGGTACCCAAGGTGGCGATGAACGACGGCACTCGCCCGTAGGCGAACACCAGTCCGTTGAGCAGTCCGATGGCTGCACCTACCGCGACAGCGATGAGCAGCACCACAATCGGATTGCCGAAGCCGTCGTTGATCAGGGAGGCGACCACTGCACCGGTGAGCAGCGCGATGGATCCGACGGACAGGTCAACGCTGCCGGCCACGACGACGAGCGTGGCGCCGAGTGACGCCAGCAGCAGGATGCCGGCCTGCCCGCTGATCAAGGTGAGGTTGGCCGCCGTCAGGAAGGCTTCGGCGCGGACGGAGAAGAACACCACCAGGGCCAGCAGCGCGGCCAGCGGCAGCACGTCGCGCGTGAGGTTGATGCGAGCCGGCCGACTAGAGGGCGGTGGGCTCGCGGCGGAGGTCGCCTCGGGTGTTACGATTCCCGTTGCAGGGGAGGTCAATTCAGCAGTCATTTCTCATCCGATGGTGGTAGGGACAGCGGTGGTGCCGGGGATCATCAGCGCCACGAGGTCGTGCTCGTCCGGTTTGGCTCCGGGTGGGGCGTCCACCGTGGCCACCAGACGGCCGTCGGTGATCACCGCGACCCGGTTGGACAGCCCGATCAGTTCGGGAAGGTCGTCGCTGACCAGGATGACGGCGGTGCCCGCGGCAGCGACTTGCCGCAGCAGCTCGTAGATGCCTTCTCGGGCGCCGGTGTCCACGCCCTGGGTCGGCTCGTCGAGGACCAGGACATCGGGTTGTCGGAGAAGCCATTTGGCGATGAGTACCTTCTGCGCGTTGCCGCCCGACAGCGAAGCCACCGGCGCGTCGATGCCGTCGGTGACGATGCCCAACTCATCGACGTACTGCTGGGCCACCGTGCGGGCCCGGCCGACCGCCCACAACCCGACCAGGCGGGTGGCGAATCGGTCGTGCAGCGAGGCCAGCTGGATGTTGTCGACGATCGACGAGGTGGTGATCAACCCCTTGTCGTTTCGATCGGGCGGCACGTAGGCGATTCCGGCGCGGACGTGCTCACCGATGTTGCCGCCGACAGGTTCGCCGTTGATCAGGATCCGTCCGCGAGAAGGGCGTACCGCGCCCGCGATGATCTCGCCGAGCACCCGCTTGCCGGAGCCTTCGGTACCGGCCAAGCCGACGATTTCTCCCGCCGCAACCTCGAGCGAAGCATCCCGCAAGACTCCGGCGCCGCCGACGGATTCGACCGCCAACCGGGGCGCTGCGCCGGTGTCGATCTCGCGCTGGGTGTGCTCGCGGTAGTAGTTCTCGGTGCGTATCCGTCCGACCATGAGTCGGTGCAGTTCGTTCTCGTCGACTCCTGCCGTCGGGCGATCGGCCACCGATTCGCCGTCCTTGAAAACCGTGATGCGATCGGTGGATTCGATGATCTCTGGCAACCGGTGAGAAACGAACACCACTGCGGCGACGCCGCGCAGCCGTTGCAGAAGACGTAGGAAGTTGTCCTCGTGCTCGGAGTCGAGAGCGGTCGTCGGCTCGTCGAACAGCACCACGGGACGCTGCACCTCCAACAGCTCCGCCAGTGCCGTCACCCGTGCGATGTCGAGGCTCTGCTTCTGTCCGGGTGTCAGCCGGCCCGTGGGCGCGCCCACGTCGACTCCGTCCACGCCGGCCGCCGAGAGCGCCTCGGCCGCGGCGCGGCGCAGGGCGCGACGGTCCAACCCTCCGGTTCTGCTGCGAAACAGATGTTCCCAGCCGAAGAAGACGTTCTCGTAGACGGCCAGGGAGTCGATCAGCGCGGCGTCCTGGAACACCCGAAAGATGCCCAGCCTGTTGGCTTCCTGATAGGTCTTCGGGGCGATCTCGCGACCGTCGAGCAGCAGCGAGCCGGAATCGTAGGGCAGCACGCCGGAGACGATGTTGAGGATGGTGCTCTTGCCTGCGCCGTTCTCGCCGATCAGACCGACCACCTCGCCGTCACCGACGCTCAGATCGACACCCTTGAGCGCGCGGTTGGCACCGAACGACTTCACGATGCCGGTGGCCTGCAGCCGGGGTTCTGGTCGTGAGCTCATGTCACACCTTCTGGTAGGGGGACGGCCCGAGAACCGGGGCGCGGTAGTGGTCCTCGTACAGCGAACGGACGCGGTCGAATTCGCCGTTGCGTTGTGCGGTGAGATACGCCTCGGGGAACTGGAACCCCTCGGGCTTGGGTACACCCGGCCAGATGGTCTCGAGATCTTCGACCGGGTAGCCGGCGAACTGCAGATCGAAGTCGTCGGGGTGCTCGACACGGGAGAGCAGTTTGACGTCGAACGACTCGCCGATGGGTCCGTCGACATACCGGGACTTGAACGCCTGCACGTTGTCGGCGGTGATGATCTCGGCGTGCCATCCGTAGAAGCGTTCTGCGGCCTCGGGTTTCCACCCGTTGAGCCGGTCGTGAAACTGGGCGACCGTGAAGAACGAGGGGTAGGCCGGGACGTTGCCGGTGGTCACCAGCTGCGTGCCCTTGACGATCCGGTCGATGCCTGCGGTCGAGCCGTTGGCTCCGACCACGAAGACGTCCTTGCCGGGCACCTTGCCCGCTGCTTCGATACCGGCGACCACTCCGGTGGCTGCGTCGTCGTTGACCGCGACGATGCCGCGGGTGTCGGGATAGCGGGCCAGCAGGGTCGCCGCGGCGCGCTGGGACAGATCGGCGTCGTACTTGGCGTGGAGTTCACCGGCGAACGTGATCTTCGGGTACTTCTTGAGAGTGTCGTGCACCGCGAGACGACGCTGGACCTCGCAGCCGTCGATCGACGGGTAGTACCCGCCGACCCGCACGACGGTGCCTTCCTCGCCGATCGTGCGTGCCAACACATCGACGGCTTTGCCGACGGCGACGTACTCGTCGGGCATCAGAAAGGTGTTGTACTTGTTGCCGTCGGCGTCGCTGTGCCACGGCGTGTACCAGGCGGGCGAGTTCCAGGCCGCCTGGAACAACACCCCGCCCCCGTTGGAATCGTGGGCCATGGTGGGCAGCGCGCCGGGGTCGTTGAGCCCGACGAAGATCGCGGTGGTCTTCTGCGTGAGCAGCTGGTTGAACTGGTTGGACTGCACTGCGGCGTCGCTCTTGCCGTCCAAAACGACACTCTTGTAACCGAATTGGGCAGCGGCCTCTTGATACGCCTTGGCCCATTGCACCTGGTAGTCGCCGGTGGCCGACCAGTTCAGCAGGGCGAACTGACCGTCGGTGTAGGCGACGGCGTCACCGCGGGCCTCGCTGCGCCGGCCCACCGCGGTCAACGCACCGGCAGCAGTCAGCGCGGCGGCGCTGCCGGCCAACAGTTTCACGAACTGCCGCCGACCCAGACCGTAGGTGTCCAGGCGCTCGAGGACCGGATCGATCGCGCGGCGTTCTTCGGAATTCATCGGGCAGACGGTAGTGCGCGGCCTGCGGATTTCCCAGCATCTGGATCAGGATAAGACTTACCGTGATTGGAACGCACGCTGATCAAAAGTATTGCGCCGAATGGCGTTTGGTCACGACATTCGATGAGGTGTCCGTTCCCCATCTGCACTTCTCCGCCTTCGTCATGAACACGACCTCGCACATCCTGCAGGGTTTGTGGCGCCGGCCCGACGCCCGCCAGACCGATTTCAACTCGCTGGAGCACTGGGTGCACCTGGCGAACGTGCTGGAGCGGGGTCGGTTCGACGTCATCTTCTTCGCCGATGTCGTCGGTCTCTACGGCGATTACGGCGGTTCCTATGAGAAGTACGTGCAGGCCGGCCTACAGATCCCGAGCAACGACCCGAGCGTGATCGCGTCGGCGATCGCCTACAACACCACCGACATCGGCATCGCTGTGACGAGCTCGGTCATCCAGGACCATCCGTTCAACTTCGCCCGAAAGATGTCCACCCTCGACCACGCGTCGAATGGTCGGATCGCCTGGAACATCGTCACCAGCGGCCTCGCCAACGCGGCCCGCAACTTCGGCTACGACGGGTTGGAGGAGCACGACGAGCGCTACCGGTGGGCGCAGGAGTACGTCGACGTCACCTACAAGCTGTGGGAGGGCTCGTGGGACGACGGGGCACTGCTGCAGGATCGTGTTCGCGGGCTGCACGGGGACTACTCGAAGATCCACAAGATCCACCACGTCGGCGAGCGCTACTCGGTCGAGGGACCACACCTGGTGGCGCCGTCACCGCAGCGCACACCGATCCTGTTCCAGGCCGGATCATCCACGGCTGGACGCGATTTCGCCGCCCACAACGCCGAAGCGCAGTTCATCATCAGCCCGGGGCCCGAGCATGCTCGCGAGCTGATCGAGGACACCCGCCGGCGGGTCGTGGCCGCGGGACGCAAACCTGACGACCTGAAGTTCTTCCAGGGTCTGCATTTCGTCATCGGCAGTACCGAGGAGGAGGCAAGGCGCAAGGAGGTCGAGCTCGACGAGGCGATCGACCTGGACGGGATGGTCGCCCACCTCTCCGGTGCAGTCGGCGTCGACTTCGGCGGCCACGACCTCGACACCCCACTGGGTGATATCACCGACACCGACGGCACCCGCAGCATCGTGGCGTGGGTGCAGGAATCAGTGTCGGGCCGGGAGGCCACGGTGCGTGATCTCGGGCTGCTGCAGGGCCGCAACTCGCGAGTGGTCGGCACCCCGGAGTCCATCGCCGACCAATTGCAGCGATGGCGTGATGCCGGGGTGGACGGCATCAACGTCGTCAACGCCACCATTCCGGGCAGCTACGAAGATTTCGTCGAGTACGTCACCCCGGTGCTGCAACGGCGCGGACTGGCCCAGCGCCATTACCGTCCCGGCACCCTGCGCGCCAAGCTCTTCGGTGCCGACCGGATCGATGAGCGGCACCCGGCCGCCCGATACCGCGGTGCCTTCGTCGGTCAGTGAATCGACTGCCGGCTCGGACTTACTCCGGGACGTCGGTGTGCGAGGTCGGGCTCTGTGCCGACTCCCACTTGGACTCGAGTGATCGGGTGACATGTGTTCCGGCTGCGAACTGCTGCTGGAATGTCTCGCCGTCGCCGTCGTCTTCGAGCGTCACGAGGTAGCCCTCGTCGTTGGCCGCGATGTGCACCACCTTGTAGGGCCGCGCGCCGTCTCCGCCGTCGGCGGTGATGATGTCGCCGGGCGCGACGTCGTCGATGGGATCGTCGAAAGTGGGGTCGGCGTCAGACATGCGTCGACCGTAACCGACGTGGACTCGACAAGGTCCCGGGGTGTTTCGCGCGGTGTCGTGCGGGTAGCGGCCATCCCTCGACATCCAACGACCAAAGGAGGCATCATGCCCGCTGGACAGACCGGCTTCGATGACGTCAGCTTCGACCTCATCTCGGTGCAGTACCACTCGCTCAAGGCCGGCCACGACTACGGCCAGTACGTCCGCGACGCGCAGAACGCCGGTCGAGATGACATCGCGTCGTTCTTCTCCGAGGTGATGGAGCAGGACGCGTCCCGCGCGCAGCGCTGCCACGACTTCCTGCGGGAGCTGGGCCAATCAGGGTGACGCTTCCGTTTGGCCAGCAAAGACGGGGGTACTGCTGCGTTGGCGTCGCTGACCGCGCGCCCGGTCGAGAGAGGAAGTCCACATGACACGTCGGCACTGGGCGCACGCCGCCGCGACGCTGATCGCCGGAGCAGCCGCGGCACTGGCCGGTGGTGCCACCGCTCCGACCGCGGCCGCCCAGGGGTGTCCCGACGTGGAGGTGGTGTTCGCCCGCGGTACCGGCGAACAGCCGGGTGTCGGGGGCGTCGGACAGGCGTTCGTCGACGCGGTTCGCGCCCAGGCCGCGCCCCGAACAGTCGGCGTGTACGCAGTGGATTACGCCGCGTCCAACAACTTCGACAACCGGACCGAGATCGCGCAGACCGTGATCGACGGCATCCGCAACGAGTCCGACCACGTGCAGTCGATGGCCGCGAACTGTCCCAACACCCGCATGGTGCTCAGCGGGTACTCGCAGGGCGCCCTGGTGTCCGGGTTCACGACCTCCGACGTCGTCCCCGCGATGGTGCCCACCGCGATCGCGCCGCAACCGATGCCACCCGCGGTAGCCGATCACGTCGCCGCCGTCGTGCTGTTCGGGACGCCGTCGGGGGAGTTCCTAACACGCTATGGCGCGCCGCCCATCACGATCGGTCCGCTGTATGAGGGCAAGACCCTTCAGTTGTGCGCGCAGGGCGACACCATCTGTTCGGGTGCCCCTGACGGAGGTCCGACCGTGGCGCACGCCCTGTACCCGGTCAACGGAATGGTCAACGAGGGAGCGACGTACGCCGTCGGCCGGCTCTAGGCGTCACGCCCCGGCAGGCACGGGGTAGCGGTCGTTGACGTCGGCGTTGGTGTCCTTCCGGGCGCAATGCGCGCAGCAGAAGATGCCCTCGTCGGTCTCGATCCCGTGGCCGAGAATCCGGCAGCCGCAGTGCCCGCACTCGGGCGCCAATTGCATGCTGGCGCATTCGACGCTGTCGAATGTCGCGGATCGGCCGTCCGGCCAGGTCACGGTGAACGCCTTGTCGTAGTCGTTGCCGCACGTCGCGCAGATGGTCATGGTGAGCCCTCTCGTCGGTGGTTGTTGCAGCCGGGGAGCGGATTCCCGCAGCATGACGCGACAAACAGGGGGGTTTGGTCGTTTCGAGAGGGGGCATCAGTCTGGGGCGATGCCGCCCGGCATCGGCATCTGCATCGTCATCGTCGGCGAGGAGCGCACGTGACCACCGCATACACCGATCTCGGCACCGCTGAAACCGGAGTCTATCCGCCCCAGGAAGATTCGCATCTTCTGATCGATGTGATGGTGGCCGCCGGGCTCGCCCCCGGCGCGAAGGTGGCCGATCTGTGTACCGGTAGCGGAGTGGTGGCCCTGGCCGCCGCGCAGGCCGGTGCGGCCGAGGTGACGGCTTTCGACATCTGCCCGACCGCGGTGGCCCATGCCCGGCGTAGCGCGAGCGCCGCCGGTGCGAATCTGGCCGTTCACCGCGGATCCTGGGCCCGCGCACGCGAATTCGGTCCGTTCGATCTGGTGCTGGCCAATCCGCCCTATGTGCCCCAGGCGCCGGTCGACGACACCGACGCCATCCCCGTGGACGCGGGGCCGTCGCAGGCCTGGAACGCCGGCATCGACGGACGCATGGTGCTGGACCCGATGTGCGCTGCTGCGCCGCACCTGCTCGCCGAGGGCGGCACGATGCTGATCGTGCACTCCGAGTGCTCGAATGCCGAGCAGACGGTGGACGCGTTGCGCAGCCACGGGCTCACCGCCGATGTCGTTGCCCAGCAGCTCATTCCATTCGGTCCGGTGATGACGGCACGGGCCGACTGGCTGATGAGCGTGGGCCTGCTGCCGGAAGGCGCCACGATGGAACGCATCATCGTGATCCGGGCAGACGCAGGATGACCGAGCCACACGCTCGCACCGTCCGCGTCGTGCCCGGCGGCCCGGTCATGGTGGAAGGGCCAGTGCGCGTTGAACTCCCGGATGGTTCGGTCGTGGAGTCGGACAGGTTCATGGTGGCCATCTGCGCGTGCCGTCGCTCGAAGACCTATCCGCTCTGCGACACCAGCCATCGCCGCAGGCAACGCGCCGCGGCCGATGGCGATTCAGTCCAGAGCGCGTCGCAGTGAGCTCTCTCCCGCGTTCCAGCACTCCATGAGGTGATCGGCCAGCCGGCCCTCGACGAGGTCGAACGCCCGGATGCCGAACACCACGTCGGCGTCCAGTTCGGGTTCCCGGGCCACGAGGTCGCCCACCACATCGGTGCGCACCACCTGCTCGTGCACCGCGTCGGCTTCGACGTGCTCACGGTAGAAGGCGGCACACTCGTCCGGCGCGCCCATCCGCTCCAGTGCGGCCACCATGCGCTTGGACCCCGGAGGCGACGTCACCTCGGTGGCCGCGAAATGTCCGACCGCAGCGCCCCGCAACCGCCGGTGCAATCCGAACATCGACATCAGGTTGACCACGGCCAGCGACTGCGCCGGAACGTCGGCGAGGTAGCCCAGATACGTGGTGTCCAGACCGGCCGCCGCCATCAGGTCGGCGAACAGTTGCTGATGCAGCCGTGCTCCCTTACCTGCTCCGAACTCGTCGAACTCGACCGCGACGAAGGACGCCTTGGCCTGCCCGGTCAGTCGGGGGATCGCCCACGCGTGCGGGTCCCCTTCCTTCAGGTGATACAGCGAGCGGTGAGCGAAGTATTCGCGCATCTGCTCCCAGGTGCCGTTGTCGCGCAGGTGATAGGACGGCCCAGTGCCTCCCACGGGTTCGACGCAGAGGGCGTCCAGCTCATCGAGGGCGCTGGTCTCCGGTTCGATCTCCCCGACGCCGCGTCGCACGTCGTCGAGGAACAGATCCTCGAGGCGGCCGCGCAGGTAGAGCAGCCCGGGATTCCATTCCCAGCCAGCGTCCACCCCGGCGAAGCCGCGGTAGTGCAGCTCGTAGCAGAGGTAGAGCGCCAACTGCAGATCGATGCCCGCGGGATCCGCGTCGGCCAGAGAGGTCTCGACTTTCGTCAGATACCGCAGCGGGGCTCGCTCGGCCAGCAATTCGACCACTGAGAGCGAGATCGGCCCGCGGGGTTCGGGCAGTACGGGTTGGACCATCGTGGGCATCACGGCTGCGACATACCCCGCCGCGGTCCGGTCAAACGGAACGCGCGTGTACCCACAAGGGGGGCTTGATCACACGTGGATGCCGGGTTTTTCACATTCTGCGTTTGCGCTGTCATACCCCCGGATCGATGGGTAACCGAACATCAGGCGCACACCAGTGCCAGTGACCGAAGTAGGAAGCCGACTCCCGAAGGGGTGACAACGACACTATGGCCACCACGGCAACCATCGAGTCCACCACCGCAACGCTGATCGCGCAGCTGCGCACGATTCTCGATTTGACCAATACAGAGATCCAGGTCGCCGAGACCCGTATCGCGCAGGCCCGCACCGACGCCGTCCGGCGTGAACTCACCCAGAACGCCGAGAACGGGCGTGAGCGCGCCGAGCAGATCGAGCAGGCGATCCGCGACCTCGGCGGATTCCCCGACATCATCGGGCCGTTCCTCGGCCGCGCCGCGGCTGCGGTCAAGGCCCTCACCGAGCAGGCCGAGCCCTTCGACGAGGCCCTGCTGGGTGATCTCGCGCTGGAGGACCAGCTGCTGGATCGCTCGCGCTACGTCAAGGCCCTCGCCGTCGCCGCGAAGCACAAGGACGTCGAGGCGCTGGCCGACCGGCTCATCACGGCCCACTCGGCGACCGTCGACTGGCTCACCACGGTCCTCGCCGAGGACGCGCTCGGTGGACCGGCAGCGCTGCGCCGGACGCCGCTGCAGGCCGCGGCAGGCCTGACCGTGAAGCTGCTGAACCTGCCCTTCACCTGGTCGGTCGAGCGCGCGGAGCGGGCCGCGGAAGCGGTGCGTTCGGTACGCCCGGCGGTCGGCGGCCTCGTCGATCGCGGCGCGCGCAGCGGCGAGATCGCCGCGAAGGCGTTCGCCGGGGCACGCAACTCGGCGCTGGAGGCTGCCGAGCGCATCACCCGTGAGCAGGGCGCCGAGGACGTCGCCGACGTCATCCACGCGGCGCGCGGCGCAGCGGGCGTCCTCGACAGCGAGGAGCTGCCGATCGCCGATTACGACGAGCTGAACCAGACCGATGCCGTCGCCGCGGTCAAGGACCTGACCGAAGCGTCCGACATCCGCGTCATCGTGGCCTACGAAGAGGCGCACAAGAACCGCCAGCGCGTGGTGTCTGCGGCGCAGACTCGGCTGGCTGCCATCGCTCAGGAGGTCGTCGGCATCAGCTGACCCCACCAGATGTGACACGGCCGGGGGGGGGGGGGGGGGGGGGGGGGGGGGGGGGGGGGGGGGGGGGGGGGGGGGGGGGGGGGGGGGGGGCGGGGGGGGGGGGGG